>CANDCP010000036.1 GCA_947383215.1 uncultured Roseburia sp. | reverse complement strand
TGTAGAATCATGGTGCAATTCAATATCCTTGTATCATCTGTGACGTCTACACACACACTTCCCTCTAAGGAATTGAGTGACACGACAAAAAACACCCTTAGCCATGAGTTCCTATCCACAGCTAAGGGCGTTTCTAATATGTAATATTTTCGAGTATGGCTCTGAACACTAGCCGGCCTCTTGCAAATCATTCTCCCACCAACAAAACGCTTGACAGCAAGAATAATCACACTCAAACGACTGTTATCAAAAGACCTTTCCAAGGTCCGCAAACCCACATAAATGCCGGGATGTTTCGAGGGTATGCTACGGCGTACACGTATCGCCTGCATGTGCGACGTCTGTATGTTCTGAGATTTCCCGGTTGATCGTGCAAAGGTCAGAGACGGATAAATCGTGGATATCCGAGTGGCCTGTGATTCTTGCGAATGTTCTTAATTCCGCTGCGGAACAGTTTAAATAATTTGCCACCCGTTTTGCGGCGGCGTCAATACGCAGCCTCTCGCGCAGCTTCTGATCCTGCGTGGCCACTCCGACCGGACACATTCCGGTACCGCAGATGCGGTACTGCTGGCAGGCTGCGGCCACCATCGCCGCGGAGGCGATCGCAACGGCGTCTGCTCCCAGGGCGATTGCTTTTGCAAAATCAGAAGATACCCGAAGTCCTCCGGTAATTACCAGATCGATATCCGAGTTGACGGAGTTGAGATATTTTCTTGCGCGGGAAAGCGCATAGATTGTCGGAACGCTGGTGGAGTCCCGTATAATCGAAGGCGAGGCTCCCGTCGCCCCGCCGCGCCCGTCTATCGTGATGAAATCGGGTTTGGCAAAGACGCAGAATTCCAGATCTCTCTCGATATGTCCGGCGGCAATCTTGATGCCGATCGGCCGGCCTTCGCTTTGCGTTCGCAGTTTGCTTACTAATTTTTTTAGATCGTCCGCACTGTTGATTCCGGGAAATTTGGAAGGGCTGATAACGTCCTCGCCAAGCGGTTTGTTTCGTATCTTTGCAATTTCGGCAGTTACCTTGCTGCCAGGCAGGTGCCCGCCCATGCCTGGCTTCGTTCCCTGACCGATTTTAATCTCAATCGCGTCGGAGGTTTTCAGATTTTCATCCGTAACGCTGTACAGATTTGGAACATATTCAAAGATATATTTATACGCCGCCTCTTTTTCTTCCGGGAGAATCCCGCCTTCGCCGCTGCACATCGCCGTACCGGCCGCTGCGCTTCCCTTTGCCAGTGAAATCTTCGTCTCTTTGGAGAGAGCGCCGAAAGACATATGTGAGATATAGACCGGCATGTCGAGCGTCATCGGTTTTTTGGCATGTTTTCCGATAACGGTTTTTAACGATACTTCCGCATGTTCATCTAAGGGCGTTGGATTTAGCTGAGCGCCGAGCACAAGCACATCGTCCCAGTCCGGCATCTTCATCTGCGTGCCCATTGCTTCGATGACCGGTTTTCCGGTGACGGCCATCTCGTGGATTTCCTTCATATATCGGTAATCGCTGTCTGTCTTGCGGGTTTCCCTCGGATAATCTAAATCCAAGTTTTCGTCCGTCGAAAACGCGGGCGGACTTTGCGGTTCTACCGCTTGAAATTTTTCCGGCGGTTGTTTGCAGATAGGGCATTCTTTTAGTTCGGAAAAAGATTTGCCCTCTTTTTCTTCGTCATATACGTATCCGCAGATACTGCATTTGTAGACCATAGTAAATACCTCCTCTTAATTTCGCTGCGTTTGAGATAAATCGCGTGTTTTTGTTATGCCGTTCAACTCTGTTAGTTTCATCATAATCTCTTTTTGTGTTTTTGTCCACTCATGCATTCGAAATCGCGAAGAACGAATTTTGCGGCTCTGTGCCAGGCTACGTTTTCATATTTTGCATCACACCAAAGCCGCCTCTTGCATATTTTAATGTATGCGGGAGGCGTGTTATGTGTAAAAATGAAATTTTAGTGATAGGCGGAGACGACCGCCAGTATTATATGACACAGCATTTGAGAAAAGCGGGATTTACCGTGTGGGTTTACGGTACGGTGTTTGAAGATAAAAAAGAAAGTAAAAATTATCTTCGGACAAAAGAAGAGGCCTTCGCGGTGATGGAGCGCGAGAAAGTAAGCGTTGTGCTTCCGGTTCCGGTGACGGTCGACAAAAAAACGGTAAAGGGAAGCGGGATTTATCTGGAAGAGGTATGTCCCCATATGAAAGAAAAAGATATTTTGTACGGGGGGAATTTGCCCGAGATTTTGCGCTGCGGCTGCGAGATGAAACAGGGACAGTGCAGAGATTTTATGAAGTCCGAGCATGTGGCATGGCTGAATGCGGTTTCAACGGCGGAAGGCAGTATAGCGGAAGCGTGTATGCTTGGGAAGTCGCAGCTTACGGGGAGTAACTGTCTCGTTTTGGGCTACGGAAGGTGCGGGGAGGTGCTTGCGGATAAGCTGAAGCGGTTCGGGGCGAACGTGACGGTGATGGAGCGGAAAAAAACTTTGAGAGCGAGGGCGCAGACATACGGGCTTAGCGCCGCCGGTTTTGAGACGGAAAAAGCAGAGCCGGGGACGTTTGAATATATTTTTAATACGGTTCCGGCGTTAGTGATAGACGAGGCGTTTTTGCTGAAATGCGGCAGAGATGTCGTTATCGTTGATATTGCCTCCGCGCCGGGCGGCGTGGATTACCGAGCCGCAGAAAAGCTTGGGATAACGGCGAAGCTTTGTCTCGGTCTGCCGGGAAAATACGCGCCGAAAACGGCGGGGGAGATTCTTGCGGATGTGATTATTGAAAATGAAAGGGAAATGTCATGAAAAAGTATGATATTACGGTCGGCATAGCAATTACCGGCTCGTTTTGTACTTTTGATAAAATTACAACAGTAATAGAGACGCTTGTGGAGGATGGCGTGCATGTCATACCGATTTTCTCCGACCATGCGAAGACGCTGAATACAAGGTTCGGCCAGGCGGATGAATTTGTAAAACAGATTGAAAAAATAACGGGACATGAGGCAATTTTGACCATTCCGGATGCCGAGCCGATTGGACCGAAGGGATATCTTGACGCGCTTGTGATTGCGCCGTGTACCGGAAATACGATGGCAAAGCTGTGTAACGGGATTACGGATACGCCGGTGTTGATGGCGGCAAAGGCCCATTTAAGAAATGAAAAGCCTCTGATCATTTCCATGTCGAGTAACGATGCGTTAGGGATGAACCTGAAAAATATCGGGATGCTGATGAATATGAAAAATATTTATTTTGTGCCGTTCGGCCAGGATAATTATCAGAAAAAGCCCAATTCCATGATTGCGCATGTAGAGTTGATCGCGGAAACGGTCGAGGCGGCCTTAGAGGGCAGGCAGATTCAGCCGATTGTGCGTTCTCCGTTTTAAAAGGCGGCCGGCCCAAGGGCCGGCGCCCGCCAAACTTTGTATGAAGAAAAAACCATGACATTTCGCTTTTTTTATGATACACTTTCTGTTGGATGGTATTCGAAAGAAACTGTACCAAAAGATGATGAGAACCTTCGGAAGAAGAAAGAGAGTATCGCCTGATAGACAATGTATGCGCGGACAGCGCGGCAAAAGTGAAAGCAGGTGGTAGGATGAGAATTGGGTTTATAGGAGCAGGCAGGGTAGGATTTACGTTTGGAAAGTACCTTGTGGAGCGTGACATGTGCGTATCCGGCTATTATAGCCGCAATCGAAACTCTTCAAAAGAAGCGGCGGCATTTACCAAAACAAAGTATTACGAGACAATAGAGGAATTAGTAAAAGTCAGTGATACTCTGATTCTTACGGTCCCGGACGGGAGCATCCGTGAGGTTTATTTGAAAGTCATAGAATCGGACATAGAGGGGAAAATACTCTGCCATTGCAGCGGTATGTTATCCTCGGAAGTCTTTTCCGGTATCAGAGAGAGGGGGGCCTTTGGCTACTCCGTCCATCCAATATATGCGGTCAGCGACAGGCTGACAAGCTATCAGGGTTTTTCCAGGGCATATTTTACAATTGAGGGCGACGAAAGGCGTTTGCAGGAACTAAAAGATATGATTGCGTCTTTGGGGAATCCGGTCGAAATAATCAGGCCGGAGGCAAAGGCGCGTTACCACGGGGCGGCGGTGTTTGCCAGTAATTTTGTGGCGGGCATTTACGACTGTGCAAAGGAGCTGTTGCTCTCCTGCGGATTGAGCGCCGGGTTTGCAGAGAACGCGCTGCGTTCCCTGTTTTTGGACGGCGCGAAAAACATTGCGGATTTTGGCGTGGAGGCGGCGCTGACAGGGCCGGTGGAGCGCGCGGATCTGGAGACGGTGCAAAGCCATCTTGGCGCGCTCGGTGGAGAAGAGAGAGAGATTTACCGTCTGCTCTCTAAGCGTCTTTTAAAAATTGCAGAGCGGAAAAATCCGGACCGGGATTACGGCGGATTTGTACAGGCGCTGCGGGAAAAGTCTTTTTGACGGAAGGAAAGGTGATGAATGTGAAAAATACGGCAGTGACATTTCGGGAGGCAAAGGAAAAGGGAGAGAAGCTATCGATGCTGACGGCGTACGATTATTCGACGGCAAAGCTGATCGACGAGTCGGGCGTCAACGCGATACTGGTAGGCGATTCGCTTGGAAATGTGGTTTTAGGCTATGAGGATACGATATCCGTTACAATGGAAGATATGATACACCATGGGGCTGCGGTTGCAAGGGGCGTAAAGAACGCGCTTGTGGTAGTCGATATGCCGTTTATGTCGTATCAGACAAGCGTCTATGATGCGGTTGTAAACGCGGGCCGTCTGATGAAAGAGGGGAGAGCGGACGCCGTAAAATTGGAAGGAGGAGCCGGCGTCTGCCCGCAGATAAAAGCGATCGCGGGGGCCGGGATTCCGGTTATGGCGCATCTTGGTCTGACGCCGCAGTCGATCAACGCGTTTGGAGGATTTAAGGTACAGGGCAAGAGCGAGGCGGCGGCGAGGGCGCTGATTGAGGACGCCAAGGCAGTTGAGGCGGCGGGAGCGTTTAGCGTAGTCTTAGAGTGCGTGCCGGCAAAGCTGGCGAAGCTTGTCACGGAGACGGTCGGGATACCGACGATTGGAATCGGCGCCGGAAATGCCTGCGACGGGCAGGTGCTCGTCTACCAGGATATGCTTGGAATGTTTTCCGATTTTACGCCGAAATTTGTCAAAAGGTTTGCAAATGCAGGCGAGGTGATGAGAGAGGCGTTTGGCAATTATTGCAGGGAAGTGCAGGCGGGAACCTTTCCGGCGAAGGAGCATGAATACGGAATCAGCGACGATATTTTAGAGAAGCTGTATTAGGAAAAGGAGAGAATATGCAGATAGTATCGACAGTGGCAGAGGTTAGAACACAGGTAAAGGCGTGGAAGAGAGAGGGGCTGACGATCGGATTTGTGCCTACCATGGGGTATCTTCACGAGGGACATGCAAGTTTAATGAAGTGCGCAAGGGAAAGATGCGATAAGGTGGTGGCAAGTATTTTCGTCAATCCGATGCAGTTCGGAGAGAATGAGGATCTCGACAGCTATCCGAGAGATTTGGACGCCGACGCAAAATTGTGCGAAGAGATCGGCGTGGATTTGATTTTTCATCCGGAACCGGGGGAAATGTACGAGGACGGCTTTTGCTCCTTCGTAGATATGAACGGGTTAACCAAGGAGCTGTGCGGAAAATCAAGACCGGTTCATTTCAGGGGCGTGTGTACCGTGGTTTGTAAGCTGTTTCACATTGTGACGCCGGACTGCGCGTTTTTCGGGCAGAAGGACGCGCAGCAGCTTGCGGTGATCCGCCGTATGACAAAGGATTTGAATATGGATATCGAGATTGTGGGTTGTCCGATTGTGCGGGAGGCGGACGGACTTGCGAAGAGCTCGAGAAACACATATTTAAATGAAGAAGAGCGCAGAGCGGCTCTGGTTTTAAGTAGAGCGGTCTTTTTGGGACAAAGGCTGGTCGGGGAGGGCGCGACAAGCGCCGAAGCGCTGATAACGGCAATGAAGGCGGAGATTGAAAAAGAGCCGTTAGCCAGAATCGATTATGTGGAGGCCGTCAGCATGGAGACGGTAGAAAAGGTTGAGACAATTGAGAAGAATGTGCTGGTCGCGATGGCTGTTTTTATCGGGACGACGCGTTTGATTGATAATTTTATTGTATAGGGGGAACGGTATGCAGATACAGGCGTTAAAAAGTAAAATTCACCGTGCGACCGTAGTGCAGGCGGAATTGAATTATATCGGAAGCATTACGGTCGACGAGGCGCTGTTAGAGCAGGCGCAGATTGCGGAGTATGAGAAAGTGCAGATTGTCGACATCAATAATGGAAACCGCTTTGAGACGTATGTGATAAGCGGGGCGAGAGAGAGCGGAATGATCTGCCTAAACGGGGCGGCGGCGCGCATGGTTTCTGTCGGCGATAAAATTATCATTATGTCTTACGCGCTGATGACGCCGGAGGAACTGAAAGAGAATCCGCCGCGCGTGGTGTTTGTGGACGAGACAAACGCGCCGACACGCGTCACAAGGTATGAAAAGCACGGAAGACTGGAAGATTTAGAGTGAGAGGGAAGAACATGCCGAAGAATATATTAGAGGGAAAGACGCTCATCCTGGGCGTGACAGGTTCCATTGCCGCTTATAAGATGGCAAACGCCGCTTCCATGCTTGTAAAGCTCGGAGCCGATGTGCATGTAATTATGACCGAAAATGCGACAAATTTTATTCATCCGATCACCTTTGAGACGCTGACGGGGCATAAATGCCTGGTCGATACGTTCGATCGCAATTTCCAGTTTCATGTGGCGCACGTTTCTCTTGCAAAGCAGGCGGATGCGGTTCTCGTTGCGCCGGCGAGCGCGAATGTAATCGGAAAGCTTGCAAACGGGATTGCGGACGATATGTTGACGACGACGCTTCTCGCATGCACATGTCCGGTTCTTGTGGCCCCTGCAATGAATACGAACATGTATGAAAATAAAATTGTGCAGGACAACCTGTCAAAATTGCGACAATTTGGTGTAATTGTCATACAACCGGACGTGGGATTTCTAGCCTGCCGCGATGTGGGGGCCGGGAAAATGCCGCGGGAGGAGGTGCTGATCGATTATCTTCTGCGCGAGATTGCAAAGGAGAAGGATCTGGCGGGCAGGAAAGTGCTTGTTACGGCCGGAGCCACGCGGGAAGCCATTGACCCGGTGCGCTATATTACCAACCATTCTACCGGAAAGATGGGATATGCCATAGCAAGGCTCGCCATGCTGCGCGGGGCCGATGTGACGCTTGTGAGCGGCGTTTCACAGGTAGAGCCTCCTCCGTTTGTAGAATATGTACCGATTGAGAGCGCGGGGGATATGTTTCGCGAGGTGACAAAGAGAAGCGGAGATATGGATATCGTGATTATGGCGGCTGCCGTGGCGGATTATACGCCGGAGGAAACCGCGGATCATAAGATAAAGAAAAAAGACGGAGCTATGGAGCTTAAGTTAAAGCGGACGGACGATATTCTGGCGTATCTGGGGGAGAAGAAGCGGCCGCATCAGACGTTGTGCGGGTTTGCAATGGAGACGGAGCGGGTGATAGAAAACGCAAGAGAAAAGCTTCTGAAAAAGAAAGCGGATATGATAGCCGCAAACAGCCTTAGAGAAGAGGGGGCCGGGTTTGGCGCGGATACAAATCATCTGACGCTGATAACGGCGCAGGAGACGCAGGATTTGCCGCTGATGAGCAAGGAGGACGCCGCCGACAGGCTTTTGACGGCGCTTTTGGCCATACGCAAAAAAAAGCAATAAGACAGGCCATGCCGCATATATTGGGATAGAGATTGTAAAATGCCGGGAGCCGTCGTATTTAACTATGAAAAAGCTGCATAAATTTTTCATTCCAATCGAAATTTTTTTGTTGTTTGTGATTGTCTGCCGTTATATGGAAGATAGGCTGATGGATAAGCTGACCCATGTAACGGCAGAATATTTTAAAGAAGACGAAAGGACCGTGCCTGTGTCGGCAGAGGGAAAAGAAATGGAGCAGGGGGAAGCGAAAAAGGTTGCGCTTACGTTTGACGACGGACCGAATGAATGTTATACCGAAGAGCTTTTAGACGGACTTGCCGCCAAAGGCGTGAAGGCCACATTTTTTTTGATCGGGAAAAAGGTGGTTGAAAGTCCGGAAATCGTAGAACGAATTTTCCAGGAAGGGCATCTGATCGGAAATCATTCCTACGACCATGTCAATTTAAATGAAATGTCTAAAGAAGCGGCCTGCGAGCAGATTAAGAAAACGAATGAGGAGATTAAGAAGGTAACCGGAACGCTCCCGGAATATCTGAGACCGCCGTTTGGAAGCTTTAAGAAGAATCTTGACAGCGATATGAATATGATCGAGGTACTCTGGGATATTGACCCGCGCGATTGGTCGGTCAAGAATACGGGGAAGGTTGTAAACAGGGTAGTGACGAATGTGCAGGATGGAGATATTATTTTACTGCACGACGAGTATGCGACAAGCGTTGCCGCGGCAATGGAAATTATAGATATTCTTAAGAGCCAGGGATATGAATTTGTGACGGTAGACGAATTGATTTTCGAGTAAGGCGCGGAATCATTACGAATTTTTTAGAAAGGCTTGCAAAATCCGGTGTTTTCATGTATCTTATTATAAGAAAATGAATAATTAAGCAGAAGATACGTCATAAATACAGGAAAAACAGGTAAAATATCCGCAAATAAGTTCAAAAATGCAGGATTGAAATTCGAATCATGCAAATAACAAAGCGATGGAGACACATGGCGGAGGAGATAGGAGATGGATTTATTTGAATACATGCGGCAGCAGAACGGAGAGAAGGAATCTCCGCTGGCGTCGAGGCTTCGCCCGACGACGCTGGATGAGGTAGTCGGGCAGCGGCATATCCTTGGAAAGGACAAGCTGTTATATCGCGCGATTCTGGCGGATAAGCTTAGCTCTCTCATCTTTTACGGACCTCCGGGGACGGGAAAGACAAGTCTTGCGAAAGTGATCGCAAATACGACGAGCGCGGAATTTGAGCAGCTCAACGCGACTTCTTCCGGGAAAAAAGAGATGGAAGAGGTTGTAGCAAGGGCGAGGGACCGTCAGGGAATGTACGGGAAGAAGACGATTCTCTTTATCGACGAGATACATCGCTTTCATAAAGGACAGCAGGACTATCTCTTGCCGTTTGTGGAGGATGGGACGATTATTTTGATCGGCGCAACGACGGAAAATCCGTATTTTGAGGTGAACGGGGCGCTGTTATCGCGTTCGGTTATTTTTGAGTTAAAGGCGTTGGAGAAAGAAGAGATCAAGACGCTGCTGCTTAGAGCCGTTGAAGATAAAGAGAAAGGGATGGGCGCGTACGACGCCGTGATAGAGGAGGACGCGCTGGAATTTCTTGCGGATGTCTCAAACGGCGACGCGCGGGCGGCGCTTACGGCCGTGGAGCTTGGGGTTTTGACGACGCCGAGGGCGGAGGACGGGTTTATCCGTATCACGCTTGCGGTTGCGCAGGAATGTATACAAAAGCGCGCAGTGCGTTATGATAAATCAGGGGATAATCATTACGATACGGTTTCGGCGTTTATAAAAAGCATGCGCGGTTCCGACCCGGATGCGGCGGTATATTATCTGGCGCGAATGCTCTACGCGGGAGAGGATATCCGGTTTATTGCGAGAAGAATCATGATTTGCGCCGCGGAGGATGTCGGAAATGCGGATCCGAACGCGCTGACGGTTGCGGTCTCGGCGGCGCAGGCGGTGGAGCGCATCGGTTTGCCGGAGGCAAAGATCATATTGTCGCAGGCCGTGACCTATGTGGCATGCGCGCCAAAGAGCAACGCGTCCTGCAATGCGGTGTTTCGGGCGGAGAAGGCGTTAAAGGATACAATGACGATGCCGATTCCGGTTCATTTACAGGACTCGCATTATAAGTCGGCCGCAAACCTGGGGCATGGCCAGGGGTACCGGTATGCGCACGATTACCCCAATCATTATGTCGGGCAGCAGTATCTGCCGGACGGTATGGAAAACAGTCATTTCTATGAGCCGACCGAAAACGGCTATGAGAAGCGGATCGGGGAATGGCTCAATTATTTACATAAAAGCATAGAATAGAAGGTACAGGAGGAGCAAACGATGCAGTCTTATCAACAGATGTCAGCAGAAGAATTACTGAAAGTGAAAGAGGGATTGGAAAAAGAATATGCCAGATTTAAAGGCATGGGGTTATCATTAAACATGGCAAGGGGAAAGCCTTCCACAGAACAGCTCGATATTTCCATGCCAATGCTTGAAATTTTTCACAGCGGCAGCGACCTTATATGCGAGACGGGGGAGGATTGCAGAAATTACGGTCTTTTGGACGGACTGCCGGAGGCGAAGAGGCTGATCGCGGATATGATCGACACAAAGCCGGAAAATGTAATTGTATATGGAAATTCCAGTTTAAGCATCATGTACGATACGGTGTCGCGTTCCTATACGCACGGCGTAATGGGAAACACACCGTGGTGTAAATTGGAAAAAGTAAAATTTTTATGTCCGACGCCGGGATACGACAGACATTTCAGTATTACGGAGTTTTTCGGCATTGAGATGATAAATGTGCCGATGACGGAGACTGGGCCGGATATGGATCTCGTAGAAGAGCTGGTAAACGGCGACGAGAGCGTAAAGGGAATCTGGTGTATTCCAAAATACTCCAATCCGCAGGGAATCGTGTATTCCGACGAGACGGTCCGTCGTTTTGCCAGATTAAAACCTGCGGCAAAGGATTTTCGAATTTACTGGGATAACGCGTATGCGGTGCATCACTTATATGACGACGATCAGGCAGAGATTTTGGATATCATCGGCGAGTGCGAGAAGGCGGGAAATCCGGATCTGGTCTATGAATTCTGCTCTACCTCCAAGATCAGTTTTTCGGGAGCCGGAGTCGGGGCGATGGCCGCTTCGCCTGCGAATTTGGAGGAAATCCGAAAACAGCTTTCCGTTCAGACGATCGGGCATGACAAAATTAATCAGCTGCGCCATGTACACTATTTTAAAGATATGGACGGCATCCGCGCGCATATGAAAAAACAGTCGGCGGCGATTCGCCCGAAGTTTGAGATGATACTCAAAATGTTTGACGAAGAGCTTAGCGGTCTGGAAATCGGAAGCTGGCTGTCTCCGAAGGGAGGCTACTTTATTACGTTCGAGGCGTTGGAGGGCTGCGCGAAGAATATTGTGTCCAGGGCAAAGGAGGCGGGCGTGACGCTGACATCGGCGGGAGCGCCGTATCCTTACGGAAAGGATCCGAAGGATTCGGTTATTCGAATTGCGCCGACGTTCCCGACGTTGGATGAGTTAGAAAAGGCGACTGAAATTTTTATAATCTGTGTGAAGCTTGCAAGCGTGGAAAAATTGCTTGCCGATAAGAAATGAGATGAAATAAATGAAGAATGATATGACAAGCGGAGAGCCGCGGAAACTTCTTTTTTGGTTTATCCTTCCGCTTTTTATCAGCGCGGTGTTTCAGCAGTTGTATTCGGTGTTTGACAGCGTGATTGCGGGGCGCGCCATCAATACGGACGCGCTTGCGGCAGTCGGCGCCTCTTATCCGATTACGATGATTTTTATCGCTGTCGCAATCGGGAGCAGCATGGGGGCGTCCGTCGTAATCTCGCAGTTATTCGGCGCGCGCGCCTATGGAAGGCTGAAAACCGCCGTGTCGACTGCGATCTGTACGGCGTTGGCGTTGAGCGCGGTAATGACGGTAGTCGGGAAGCTGTTTAGCAGGCAGATGTTGCTGCTTTTAAAGACGCCGGAAAATATCATGAAGGATTCCACAGTTTATCTGGATATTTATATTTACGGGCTGGTATTTTTGTTTCTGTACAATGTGGTGACCGGTATTTTTCAGGCGCTCGGCAACTCGAAAATCCCGCTGTTTTTACTGATTGCGTCCTCCGTGGGAAATATTATATTGGATATTTTGTTTGTCGTCGGCTTTGATATGGGAGTTGCGGGCGTCGGTTGGGCTACGTTTCTGGCGCAGGGCGTATCTGCGGTTGTGTCGCTGTCGCTGCTGCTTGCGTACATAAAAAAGATGAAGCTCGAGGGGGAGGGGCAGATGTTTTCCTGGGAAATGCTCGGGAAAATATCGACCATTGCGCTGCCCGGGATCTGTCAGCAGAGCTTTGTCTCTGTCGGAAACCTGTTTGTACAGTCGGTGATCAATTCGTACGGCTCGAGTGTGATTGCGGGGTATAATGTGGGACTAAAGATCAGCATGTTTATCATTACCTGTTCGTTTGCGTTCGGAAACGGTCTGGGAAGCTTCGCGGCCCAGAATCTTGGGGCGGGGAAACTGGACCGTGTCTTCGAAGGTTTTCGCGCGGCGCGCCGCATGATATACATATATATTATCCCCTGTGTGCTGGTCTGCTTTTTCGGCGCCGAGTTCCTGGTGCGTCTGTTTTTGCAGGATGCGGACACGGAAGCCGTTTCGACGGGGATTGCGTATCTTAGAATCCTCTCGCCGTTTTATTTGATTTTGATGATGAAGTTTATCTGCGATAACATTTTAAAGGCTTCGGCCGATATGGGGGCCTTTATGGTGACGACATTTTCGGATCTGATTTTCCGCGTGGCGTTCGCCTACATTCTCTCGCCGCTCTTTGGCAGCGGAGGAATCTGGTGGGCGTGGCCGATCGGCTGGTGCGTCGGAAGCTTTTTTGCCGTTTTCTTCTACCATAGAAAAAAATGGATGAAAAACTGGGCGGCAGAGGAAGAGTGTCTGTGAATATGACATCTACGCCGCGCCTGTCTCCTTGACAATTCTGCCCTTTTCCAGTTTAAAGGTTTTGTCGCAGAGGATGGCGATATCTTCCGCGGAGTGCGAGGCGATCAGGATCGTTTTTCCCTGCTCCTTCAATTTCAGGAGGTACGTCCGCATATCCCGCACGCCGTCCTCGTCCAGCCCATTCATCGGTTCGTCAAGAATCAGAAGAGAAGGGTCTTCCATAATCGCCTGCGCAAGTCCGAGCCTCTGGCGCATGCCGAGGCTGTATTTTCGGACCGGGAGTTTTAAATCGGGGTTTAAGCCGACTGCCCGGATGGTATCCTTGATTTGCGGCGCGCTGAGTTTTCCGCGCAAATCGGCAAGATGTTTCAGGTTCTGATAGCCGCTGTGATACGGGAGAAATTCCGGCGATTCGATAATGATTCCCGTGTCGGCCGGGAAATCGCAGTCTTTTCCGATCTGTTTGCCGGCGACGAAAATACTCCCGAAGGAGGGGTGCATAAAGCCGCAGATACATTTCATCAGTACGGTTTTTCCGCTCCCGTTTCTTCCGATCAGGCCGTAAATCTTTCCCGGCTTTAAGTTTAAATGAATCTCATCTAAAATTGTATGGCCCTTTATTACGAGCGATACATTGCACACTTCTACCATATGTTCCATGTTACGCCTCCATATTTGTTTTTTTCACTAAAATAAAATCGATCACAAGTAATATTATAAACAGCGCGCCGAAATAGAGATACGACGCCCCGAGCGCCATATGCTTTGCCGCCCGGAATCCATCGAAGTGCGCGCCGAAATTTGCGTGCGGCATTGGGAAAAGCCATTTGAGCGGACTGGATTTATAAGCAGAGAAAGCGGAAGCAAGCGTCAGTCCGACGGACAGCAGCATACCGAAGTATCTTTTTTTCAGCAGTGCGAAAGTCATCTGGATCAAGGCTACGACAAGCAGCATAAGCAGCATGAGCAGTACGGAATGCATAAATACGGACATCGGACTTCCGTGCGTCATCATTTCGGTATTTAGAAAGCAGTTGGTGTTTAGCTCATACAAATCTGGGAAATCCCTGTGGAATGTTAACATATAAGAGCTCCATTGGTTATCGAGCCGTATATATCTTCCCACATATGCGGTGAGGGGAACGCCGAGAAACAGCGTGTAGCCGACTGCCGATAAGAATAAAAATAACAGCTCCCCGAGAAGCCACTCAAGTCTCGAAATCCGTATCAGTGAGAAATAATTGTAGCTCCGCTTTGAAGGAAACGCGGACAACAGGATGATAAAGACAAGAGGAATCGCCAGAAAATACATATCACCGGTACATATTAACAGGTACGGCTCAAAGAAGGAGATTTTCATTCCCGACGTCTGGCACAGCTCCTTTACCTGTACAAGCAGAGTTTGGCAAAAAAGGATCAGTTCGAATACAACAATAATCAGCCGCGAATTCAGGAAAAAGCATTTCGTCTCTTCCCATGCGACTTTTCCGATTGCTTTAAGCATTTTTTCTCACCCGCCTTTCAATTTGCTTTCGAAATATGACGTAGAAGAGCAGAAGCTCCGCCAGTGCAAACAAAAGAAAGCATCCGTATGGAAATCCCGTATACCACTGGAAATTTGAATAAAAATTCGGATAGCAGGATGGATCCAACATCGTCCACCAGCCATTCTTTTCGTCGTATATTTGTGGACAACGGATTCCGATGTAAATCCACGTGCGGTTGAGTGCAAAAACGGCGAGCATCGGCAGGCCAAACAAAAAATAGCGGTCGCGCACAAATACCGCAAGCATCATCATCACAGAGGCGCAGAGCATGGCGACAACTGTGGTATGTAACGCCAGAAGCGCGAAATATTTGACGTCGGTCGGATAAAGTTCAAGCATTTCGGGCGGATATTCGCAGGCGTTTGGAAAGCGCAGCAAAATGAGTACCGCATAGACGGTGAACCCGGTTACAAAAACGGATGCTCCGGTCAGTCCGGCCGCAATAAATTTTGCGGCGCTGTAACGGTTCACGGACGATCCGGGAAGTGAAAAATAGAACATTCCGCCGTAATATTCATCCGCAAACAGCGATACCGCGGGGAATGCGCAGACGGCCATAAATAGCATGGGAAACCAGTCCGCATTGAGAAAGCCGGAGATAATTGCCGGCGACGAAAATTCCGGCATGTTTTCGGCAATTTTTTCAAACCCTCCGGTAAAAAACAGGCTTAGGACCGAAGCGCGTTTATAGTCGTTTTTTTCATAGTAAGAAATTGTGGGCAGCATACATGTGATAACGCATAAAACGACGGAGATGGCAAAGCGCAAATTCCGTATATTGTGAAGAAACTGTGTTCCTGTAATCTTAAGAAGGCTACGCATATACTTCCACCACCTCTCCGGATACTACGTCAATTAAAATGTAAAGACAGCTGTATTGCTGCATCTGTTCCGTTGAAATCTCAAACATCCAGTTGGGAGTAATATGATTGACGCCATCTTCTTCATTGCTTTCCGCCTCCACGTAAAAATTATATACCAGCTGGGCATTTAAAATCTTAAATACGTGTTCATTGCTCAGATAACCGCTCAGGATCTGCAGCGCCGTTTCATAATTTACGACAGGTCTTAGTTCTTCGACGGAATCCTGCGTCTCATTTAGCCAGTCAAACGTATAAATGCCATTCAGTTTATCTTTTTGGAACATAGTGCATTTGTCGAGAGTCTCAACATATATCCTGCCTTCAATGTTTGTATATCCAGCAGGGTCTGAGGACAGCTTCACGCCACGGTAATAGAGGCTCATAATAAAGAAATACGCATAGTTTTCCTCAAATTGATAGACCTGAACGGATTCGGCGCGGTATTCGAAGCCGGGTGTGGAGATCAGCGGAAGCTCCTTGTTCTCTGTCATTGTCTTTTCGGCAAATGCAATCGCTTCCTCCAGCGATACCTCCTGGCCATCCAGCTGATAGGAAATGCCGGCCGTGTCGTCTTTTCCGATTTTATAAGTCGCAATCGGTTCCGCGTGCTCGTTGATAAGCCAAGTCGACTGGCGGTTCCATGTTTCTCCTGTGATCCGTTCTATGACATCCGGCTGGAAGGTGTTAAGCTGCCGGATAGAATCCATATCCAGATATAGAGTGTCAGAACAGTATTTGATATTCCAGATTTTTTCGCCGCGCCGCTCCTCAAGCGGAATAAAAATTCCCTCATTGGTTTCCCACGTTTCAATCATGATCTCTTTGCCGGCGTCAAGCTCGTCCTCTTTCGGCCCGCCGTAGGCGGCGATCAGTTTTGGAAATTCTTTATAAATTTTGTCGTCGTTCCATCCGCCTTCGCCCCGGCTTTCCATTTTATAGAGCTGATCGGGGAGGGGAATTTCGCTTTCGATAACGGAGCAGTCAAGATTAGACAGGTCGCCCAGCGTCAGATTTTCCGGGGTCTGTTCGGTCGATAAGGTCTGTTCTTCTCGGGATAAGGGATCCTTTTTACTGCAGCCGGATAAGAACATTCCGGCGAGGCAGAATAAAATAAATATTTTTTTATAACTCATGTTTGTTTCTCCATTCATATTGTAAGTGTCGTAGATTGGTCGTCGCTGTTATATATAATCCGTTTTTTATATTTTTGAATCTGGGCGTCAGAACTTCTCCGGGGAAATACCGACACAATATGTGGTTTTGTGCTCGGTCGGTTCAGGACGCCGTTTTGACGCCCAAATTATTTTCTGGCGATGGTTCCCCTGTTATTTGCGGTTTTTCCTGCCTGCCACCTTAAGGTCAACTTGAAAGTAACCGTGGCTCTTTGGAATTTTGGCTTAGCAATATCGTATGCAATATTTGCCTCTGTAATATCTGCGATTACGCCATATGCACCGTTTGAAGTGCCGTAGGCGTTTCCCTGTATTTCCACGCGGTTTGTCGCGGAGTCGCCGGATTTGCTGGTTGTTTTTGCCGTGTATCCGTTTGAGCTGTAATCTAAAGAGGTGGTTCTTGGAACTTCAGAGTATTTTGGCGTTGCCGCAAAACTCCAGGTATACGAATTTGCCGCATATGCGGATAGAGAACTGACAGTTGTCAGTGTCAGACCGAGTGCTACTGCCGCTAATTTTTTCATTGCTTTCATATCATTACCTCCTGGGTTAGTGTGCTATAGTGCAACAATCCACGCGCCCTAAAATGGAATACTCCCGCTTTCCTCCTCCCCGAACTGAATATGTATTGCTGTACTATTATTAATATAACTTCTCGAAATTAATTATAATAAATAATCAATATGATGTCAATACTAATTATATAAAAACCATGCAATTAGGGATGCTAACATACTTCGATTATCTCTCCGGATTCAACATCGATCAGAATAAAAAGTTTACTGTACTGCTGCATCATTTCTGTTGATACCTCGAATTGCCAGACGGGAGAAATATGATTGACGCCGTCTGCTGTGTCACCGTTTCCTTTTACATAGAAACTGTATACCAGTTCCGCATCCAAAATCTTAAATACATGCTCATTGCTCAGATAACCGCTCAGGATCTGCAGAGCTTTTTTGTAATTTATAGTTGGCTTTGCTATCGCGGTGGAATCCTGTTTTTCATTCAAAAAATCGAATATATAGATGCCGCCAAGCTTGTCTTTTTGAAACATCGTACATTTATTGAGCGTTGGAATGTAGGATACGTCGGATGCGTTCGCGTTTTCGGGAGCTCCGTTTAGCTCCGGGGCCAGTTTTATTCCCTGATAATAAAGGTTCATAGTAAAATGAAGGGCATTGTTTTTTCCAAATTGATAAATCTGCACGGATTCGACGCGGTATTCGAAGCCGGGTGTGGAGATCAGCGGGAGGTCCTTGTTCTCTGTCATTGTCTTTTCGGCAAATATAATCGCTTCCTCCAGCGATACCTCCTGGCCATCCAGTCGATAGGAAATGCCGGTTATGTCGTCTTTTCCGATTTCGTAAGTCTGAATCGGTTCTGCATGCTCGTTGATAAGCCATACATAAGGACGTTCCCAGTCTTCATCCGTAATCTGTGTTACTATGTCTGGTTGAAAGGTAAAAATTTGTCTGATAGAATTCATACTGAAATAGAGAGAGTCAGAGCAGTACATGATATCAAAAATTTCTTCCTGGTTCCATTCGTCAAGCGAAACAAATGAGCGATTAGCATCCTTCCATGTTTCAATCAAAATGTCTTTGCCGGCGTCAAGCTCGTCCTCTTTCGGTCCGCCGTAGGCGGCGATCAGTTTTGGGAATTCTTTATAGATTTTGTCGTCGTTCCATTCACCTTCGCCCCGGCTTTCCATTTTATAGAGCTGATCGGGGAGGGGGATTTCGCTTTCGATAACGGAGCAGTCAAGATTAGACAGGTCGCCCAGAATGAAATCCGTCTGCATAGTTTGTTCTGACAAAGTTTCGGATTCTTTTTGAGAAGAGGTATCCGCTTTTTGGCAGCCGGCCGCTAAAAATCCAGATAAACATAAAAGTATCAGTAGTTTTTGGTGTTTCATTATCATATTCCTTCCTTTCGCCTCATTCCGGGCACAAAACGTACGTTATTACGTTACAGTAACAGGGTCTTTTCTGTACATAAAAAATCCCGATTCCTACGAAAGTAGAAAATCGGGATATCAGTATACGTTATTCTATTACCTCCTCCCCGATTGAAATAAGCGCCGCTGCATGGAATCAACACTTATCATCGCGTCTATTATACAATATTTACCAGGCTATGTCCATCTAATTTTTAGCTTTGTTTTTTCATGGCATTGACGAAAGCGCGGGGAGCTAGTATAATCCAAGGAGGCTTTCCTGCCTGAATTTCGGTAAAATGAAGGAAAAATGCAGCATGGCAGAATCGACTGGCGGCGGTACCGCGGCCGTCGATTCTTATGGAGACGCTATGATAAATTATAAATTGACAATCGCATATGAGGGAACGCGTTACAGGGGCTGGCAGGCGCAGGGCAATACGGACATGACGGTACAGGGCAAGCTTCAGGCGGCGCTTTCTAAAATGTGCGGCTATGTGGTGGAGATAAACGGTTCCGGAAGAACGGACGCGGGCGTGCATGCGCGCGGGCAGACGGCCAATTTTAAGCTGAAAGAGCATAGAGGGCCGAACGAGATTTTGGAGTATCTGAACGCATATCTGCCGGAGGATATCGCGGCGCTGTCTGTGGAAGAAGTTCCGGAGCGTTTTCATGCCAGACTGTCGGCGACGCGAAAAACGTATCGTTACCGGATATGGACCGCTGCGGTGCGGGACGTGTTTGCAAGGAGATATGTGACGGAGGTAAGGGAAACGTTAAATGTGCGCGCCATGCAAGAGGCAGCGTCGTATCTGATCGGAACGCATGATTTTACGAGCTTCTGCGGGAACCGCAGATTTAAGAAGTCGGGTGTGCGCACGATTTATAAAATAGAACTGACAGAGACCGAAAAAGAGCTTTTGGTCGACATAACCGGAGACGGGTTTCTTCAGAATATGGTTCGGATTCTGACGGGCACGCTTGTAGAGGTGGGGTTGGGGGAGAGAGAGCCCGCGCAGATACGGGACGCCCTTATGAAAAAAGACAGAGATCTTGCAGGGAGGATACTTCCGGCAAAGGGGCTTTGTCTTATGTCAGTGGAATACGGGGAGGAAAAAACAAAAGATCAGGAAAAACGGAAATGGAAAAGTGGATAGAGATCAGAAAAGGCGGGGATTTTGCCGCGGTCGGGGAGCGTTTCGAGCTAAGCCCTGTGATAGCGAGACTGCTGCGCAACCGGGACGTGACCGGGGACGAGGGAATAAAAGAATATCTGTATGGGGATATTAAGGATATGCACGACCCTCATAAAATGAAAGACGGGGACCGGGCGGCTGCCATTCTCGGGCAAAAGATCAGGGAAAAGAAAAAAATCCGCATTATCGGAGATTATGATATCGACGGGATCCATGCGACATATATATTGTGGAAAGCGTTAAACAGGCTCGGAGCAGACGTGGATTACGCGATACCGGACCGTTTAAAGGACGGATACGGGATAAATGAGCATTTGATCGAGCGGGCGGCGGACGGAAATATAGATACGATTTTAACCTGTGATAACGGAATCGCCGCAATCTCCGCCATCGCGTACGGAAAGGAACGAAATATGACGGTTATTGTGACCGATCATCATGATATTCCGTATACGGAGCGCGGCGGGATCCGGGAATATAAAAAAAATCCGGCAGACGCTGTGATGAATCCGAAGCAGTCGGACTGTCCGTATCCGTACAAGGAGCTGTGCGGGGCGGCGGTAGCCTTTAAGCTGGTGCAGATCTTGTATGAGGAAGCGGGGCTCGGCAGGGAAGAAGCGTATGATTTCCTTGAAAACGTGGCGTTTGCCACAGTGGGAGATGTAATGAACTTGACGGGGGAGAACCGGATTTTTGTAAAGGAGGGGTTAAAATCACTTGCGCATACGAGAAATCTCGGTATGCAGGCTTTGATTCGGCAAAATAAACTGAAGCCGGAGGATATCGGTACATATCATATCGGTTTTGTATTGGGCCCGTGTATGAACGCCAGCGGCAGGCTTGACACGGCGGTATATGCGCTGGAATTGCTGCTCGCAGAGAGTGAGCCGCAGGCGGCGGAGGCGGCGGGGCGTCTCATCTCGTTGAATGAAAGCAGAAAAGCGATGACCCAGAGACAGCTGGAAGAAGCGATACGGGAAATAGAGGAGAATGGGCGTTTTCGCGACAAGGTTATGGTTGTCTATCTGCCCGAATGTCATGAAAGCCTCGCCGGAATCATAGCGGGGCGTATCAGAGAACGCTACTATCGTCCGGTGTTTGTGCTGACGAAGGGGGAGGAGGGATTAAAAGGATCGGGGCGTTCAATTGAAGAATATTCCATGTTTGAAGAAATGAATAAGACGGCGGATTTATTTACAAAATTCGGAGGGCATCCGATGGCGGCCGGATTGTCAATGCCGGAAGAGAATTTAAAAGAGTTCCGGCGCAGGATCAATGAATGCGCCAGCCTTACGGAGGAGGATTTGACGGAAAAGGTAAGGATCGACGCCGCGCTTCCCATCTCTTACGTGCAGCTTCCTCTGACAGAGCAGCTGAATATTCTGGCTCCGTTTGGGAAAGGGAACGCAAGGCCTTTGTTTGCGGATCGGGACGTTCATATTCGAAGCGCCCGGATCTTGGGGAAAAATCGAAATGTGGTAAAGCTCGTTTTGGCGGGCGGGGATTGTACGCAGAAGAAAGGCGTTTACTTTGGAGACGGGGACGCGTTTTTGGAGTATCTTGCAAAACGCTTCGGAAAAAGCGAAGTGGACGCGATGCTTCGGGGAGCGGGCAATTCGGTGACGGTCTCCATCGTATATGAAATGTCCGTAGACGATTATAACGGGGCGTATGATCCGCAGGTTCTGATAAGACGGTATCGTTAGCGCCGCGTCAGTTAGAGCGAATCGGATATCCACAGAGAAAAGAGAGGGGAATATCATGAAGAGAGAGAGCTTTGATTTTTTGTCAGAAGATAAAAAGACGCGTATCCACGCGGTAAAGTGGATACCGGAAGACGGGGCTTGCAGCGCCATTTTGCAGATCACGCACGGAATGGTAGAGTTTATTGAGCGTTACAATGAATTTGCGGAATTTCTATGCGGCAACGGGTTTCTGGTAGTCGGACATGATCATCTCGGGCATGGAGAGTCGGTAGTTTCAAAAGAAGACTGGGGATATTTTGCGCCGGATCATCCAAGCGACGTTCTCGTCGCGGATATGCATAAGCTCAGGGTAACGACGCAGGAGAGATATCCGGGGCTTCCATATTTTATGCTGGGGCACAGCATGGGCTCTTATATGCTGCGGAAATATCTTGCGCTGCACGGCGTGGGATTGTCGGGCGCGATTATTATGGGTACCGGAAGTGTGCCGGATAAGGCGACAAAATCAGGGCTGCTTGCGGTCAAGCTTTTAGCGAAGCTGTTTGGATGGCGCCACAGAAGCCGGCTTGTACAGAAGCTGTCGTTTGGCGGCGCTTACAAGAAGTTTGACCGGGAGGGGAAGGATACGGCAAACAGCTGGCTTACAAAGGACCGGCAGATTGTTGATTTTTATTATCATGAACCGAAATGTATGTTTACGTTTACTTTAAACGGTTATCTGGGCTTGTTCGAGGCGGTGCTTTTTGATAACCAGCCGAAAAACATAGACGCGATTCCTAAGGAGCTTCCTCTGTTTCTTGTATCGGGCGCCGACGATCCGGTGGGGGATCTGGGAGAAGGAGTAAGGCGGGTGTACAAAGGCTATTTAGAGGCGGGCATTTTGGACGTTACTTGCAAGCTGTATGAGAACGACAGACATGAGATTTTAAATGAGACGGACCGCGATACGGTTTACAGGGATATCCTGTCATGGCTGCAGGCGCATATAGGAGGGGAATCTTAAGAAAATCTTTCGAAATATGATACGGACAAACTAAAAAACGTATGGCAGAATGAAAGCGAAAATAAAATGGAAACAGCTTATAAATGAAAGAGGGAAGGATTATGATAAAAAGGCATAGAAAAAGACTTATGGGGCTGATTCTGGCCTGGTTCGTGCTGTTAACGCCCGGGACGGCCTTTGCGCAGGCGCCCGAAGAATCAGACGTGGACGGAATTACCGCGACGCCGTCCGTAGAGCCGGAAAGCGAAACGGACGAGGGCGCGGGGGCGGACACGGGAATGCAGAGCACGGAGGTAAGCCAGACAAAGGATGAGGCGGACGACAACGTTGTGATTGAAGAGGACGATAAGCCGTACCTTGCGCTTGGAGCGGACCTTTCGCCCGAGCAGCAGGCGACAGTGCTCTCTCTTATGGGAATTGCGTCCGGGGACCTCGGAAATTACGACGTTTCTTATGTGACGAATACCGAGGAGCATACGTATCTTGACGCGTATATTTCAAAGAGTGAAATCGGATCGAAATCCTGGTCGTCTGTCGTTATTGTAAAGCGTGAGAAGGGAAGCGGAATTAATATTTCCACAAAGAATATCAATTACTGTACGATCGGTATGTACAAAAATGCGCTTGTGACGGCGGGAATCAAGGATGCGGACATCATTGTGGCGGGGCCGCGGCCGATATCGGGGACGGCCGCCCTGGTTGGAATCTTTAAGGCCTATACGGATATGACGGGAAGCAGCCTGTCAAAAGAAAGCATAGATACGGCTTTAAATGAGCTGGTTTTGACCGGAAAGCTTTCGGATATCGAGGGCGTGGAGTCGGAGGACGTAGAGTCCATGGTCGCCTATCTGAAGCAGAAGGTAGCCGAGGGAGCGCTGAAGGACGAAAAGAGTATCGGCAAGGCGATTGAGGAGGCGTGCGATGATTTTAGCGTTTCGCTCTCCGACGAAGAAAAAAGTCAGTTGATCGAGTTGATGTTAAAGATTAAGGATTTGGATTTGGATGTGGACAGTCTGCTCGACCAGGCGAAATCAATCTATGATAAGCTGTCCAATATGGGGTTTGACGTTTCCTCAGGGGATGGGCTGATCGCAAAAATCGGTGATTTTTTCTCCGGCATCGTGGATGCGATTAAAGATTTCTTTTCCGGTTTGTTTTCCTGATAAACGATAGAAAACGGATATAATCAATTCTGATTATATCCGTTTTTTCAGTAACGTGATAAGCGTCTCAAACCGAAACGGCTTTCCCTGTATCTGCTGTATTTTCAGACGGTTTTTCTCATTGAAGCCGACTAAGATATTGTGGTTGGCCTCGGAGAGGTAGTCGATGATGCCGTCGATATCCGATTTCAGATTTTTCGGAAGCTGTACATACAGATGCCTGTTGGCGGTGATGTGCAGCGTGTAGGAGATACTGAAGTGGTACCAGAAAAACTTGTGCAGCGTGGAGTGCTTGTAAATCCAGATAATCTCCTGTATCGGAATAATAAAAATCCCCTCTTTCGCAATTGCGAGGAAAAAGTGTTCCGTGATAAACATATCTTCGGTCGCAAGCTGCGGCAGCGTCGCAAGCTCTTCCTCCGCCTGAGATAAAAGCTCCGAGGGCCTTCCGAACCGGGAGAGGGCGCGGCAGGGCGGCGAGAGAACCGGAATAAGAATATAAATAATAGATAAAATAATTGTAATCAGCGCATGAAGGCCGGTTAACGCGAAGATAAAAATAACGGCGGCGCTGATATTTCGGCGGAAGGCAGGTTCGCTGATATAGTAAGAGCTGACTTTTTTTGTGATCCCGTCCGTTGTCCAGGATAAATCCTCCGCAATGTTTGATAACAGCGTATGGAGAGCGGGGTCGTTCTTTTTGACGGCGGCGTTGACACAGAGCGTGTCGATGGCGGGAAGGCCCTCCTCGCTCGTCTTCGGGGTCAGCAGCACAACGGTGCACACATTGTCCCGCATCGTATAATAATAATAGCCGTTTGTGCGTCCAAATGAGGACTCCGTATAGCCGGTAAATTTTAAATCCGTAAGCGTAGTCTGTATATACTGGTTATTTTCATTGTAAAGCGTTTCTAACGAATCCGACGTTTTTGCCTGAAACGGAAATAAAATCGAATCAATCGGAAGGGAAAACCACAGCGCCGCTAAAAGGAAAAGATAAAGGACCGGCGCGAAAAGCCTGCGCTTGTATACGCTTTTAATGTTTCGTGTAATATAATGTTCAAGATTGCCGTTCATAGAGCCTCCGTAATCAAGTATCCGGCATATGCCATGCTCTGTATTTCAGCTGGAACGCCTGCCGGGTTCGAACAGTAATGCTCTATTAGTATAAAGGTTTCCCGGGAAATAATCAAGCTTGCTTTTTAATCGGGAAGTTGTTAGTATAACAGTAAGTAAATTTGGTAAAAGGTGGTAAAAATGCAGGAGTTTGGGATATATCGGGGATTTGCGCAGGTGTACGATCTGTTTATGGACAACGTTCCCTACGAGGCGTGGCGGGATTATCTTGTAAAAGAGCTGAAAAAGGCGGGAATAGAGGAAGGGCTTGTCCTTGATCTGGGGTGCGGAACGGGGCGCATGACAAGGCTTTTGGCCCAAAGCGGCTATGACATGATCGGCGTGGACGCGTCGGAGGAAATGCTGATGCTCGCGAGGGAAGCGGATGGTTCTATGGGAACGGGCGGTATTTTGTATTTGCTTCAGGATATGCGCAGGTTTGAGCTCTACGGGACCGTACGCGCCGCAGTCAGCGTCTGCGATTCGATGAATTATCTGATGGAAGAGGAAGATTTAAAGGCCGTATTTTCTCTTGTTAACAATTATCTTGATCCGGGGGGGATCTTTATTTTTGATTTGAATACGATCTACAAGTACGAGCATTTGCTTGCGGACCGGACGATTTGTGAGAACAGGGAAGAGGGAAGCTTTATCTGGGAAAATTATTATGAGAAAGAGGAGAGGGTAAATGAATACGACCTGACGCTTTTTATCAGGGAGGAGGATTCCCGCCGCGGGGACGGCGGACTGTACAGAAAGTATGAGGAAACGCATTTTCAGAGAGCGTACGGCCTGGATACAGTAAAGCGTCTGATCGGGGAGGCGGGGCTGATGTTTGCCGGAGCCTGCGACGCCGAGGACGGGGGAGCGGTGAGGGCGGACAGTACGAGGATTTATATTATAGCAAAAGAATGTCAAAAAGGAGAGAAATGAAATGTCAGATTATATTGTACGGGCGACGGCCGCAAAGGGGCAGATTCGGGCGTTTGCCGTGACGTCAAAGGAAACGGTTGAGGCGGCGAGGCGCGCGCATGATCTGAGCCCGGTAATGACGGCGGCTTTGGGCAGGCTTCTTAGCGCGGGAGCGATGATGGGCGTGATGATGAAAGGCGATAAGGATCTTCTTACGATTCAGATAAAGGGAGACGGTCCCGCGAAGGGGCTTACGGTCACGGCGGATTCCAGGGGATTTGTAAAAGGATATGCCGTAAACGCGCAGGTGATGCTTCCCGCAAATGAAAACGGCAAGCTGGATGTAGGGGGCGCTGTCGGATCGGGGTTTATCAGTGTGATCAAGGATTTGGGATTAAAAGAGCCGTATGTGGGACAGACTGTATTACAGACAGGCGAGATCGCGGAAGATCTGACGTATTATTTTGCGACGAGCGAGCAGACGCCGTCGGCTGTGGGGCTCGGCGTTTTGATGAACAAGGATAATACGGTGCGTCAGGCGGGAGGTTTTATCCTTCAGCTTATGCCGGATACCGGCGAGGAAATTATCGATAAGCTGGAGGAAAAAATTACGCGGATCCCGTCTGTGACGGATATGCAGGAAAGCGGGATGACGCCGGAAAAGATGCTTGAAGAGATTTTGGGGGAGTTCGAACTTGAAATTTTGGATACGGCGGAGACGGGGTTTCGATGCGAATGCTCAAAGGAGCGTGTGCGCCGCGCGATATCTACGCTTAATATAAAAGATCTCGACGATATGATAGAGGAGAATGAACCGATAGAGGTAAAGTGCCAGTTTTGCAATTCGGCGTATCATTTTTCTGTGGACGAGTTAAAGTCCAGCTAATAAATGTCAATAGAAAAATAAAAAATATTTTGTCCTAAAAAA
>CANDCP010000035.1 GCA_947383215.1 uncultured Roseburia sp. | reverse complement strand
AGGAAACGTCCGATACGATATGCGTGGACAGGATGACAATTTTCTCTTTTGCAAATTCCGATATGAGGTTACGGAAACGTACCCGCTCTTTGGGATCAAGTCCGGCAGTGGGCTCATCCAGTATCAGGATCGAGGGATGGTTCAGCTCTGCCTGGGCGATTCCCAGCTGCTGCTTCATACCGCCGGAATAGGATTTGACTTTTTTATTTGCTACCTCCTGCAAGTTTACCATACGAAGCAGCTGTTCTGTCCTTTGTTTCGCCGTTTTGGCGTCAAGCCCTTTTACCGCAGCCATATAAAGCATAAATTCGCGGGCTGTAAAGTCGGGATAAAAGCCGAAATCCTGCGGCATGTACCCTAAATGGGAATAGTACCGTTCTCCTAATTCTTCAATGCTTTTTCCGTTCAGGCGGATGCTGCCGGAAGATGGCTTTAAAACGCCGCATATCATTCTCATTAGTGTTGTTTTCCCGGCGCCGTTTGCTCCGAGCAGTCCATATACTCCTGGTGAAAGTTTTGCGTTTATGTGATTCACAGCACACTTTGTTCCGTACTGCTTACATAAATTTTTTAGTTGCAACTGCATATAATAATCCTCCTGGTATATTTTACATAGGCATAAAAAAGGTGGCCTATGCTTAATAGCATAAACCACCCGTCTTAGTCTGAACTTTTCTCTATCTTAATTTAACTTTAATTTGCAGCTTCTCCATTTTCACAAGGGACGTGGATGACAAATTCGGTTCCGATACCCAGCTGGCTTTTCACTGTGATTTTACCGCCGTGAAGCGCTACGATCTGGTCAGCGATGGCAAGCCCGAGGCCGCTGCCTTCCGGTTTTTCTTTTGTATTTGTCCCTCTGTAATACCGTTCAAACAGTCTTTCCTGCTCGGATTCGTCGAGTCCTTTTCCATTATCCCGGATTGAGAGTAAAATACCGCCGCTCTTATCCGTATCAAGCAGAACGCTGACCTTTGTATCCGCAGAATTGTGTAGAAGGGCGTTTATAACAAGGTTTGTTACGGCACGACGAAGCAGCGCGGGATCAATTTCGACACTCTGTTCCGGAATCATGCTTTCAAATGTAATATCGCGGTCTTGAAAAGTGGGATCGTTAACAATATCTATGATCCATTCTTTTATATAGCGTGTAATACGGACTTTTTTCGGGTGAAAAGGCATGAAACCGGAATCGAGCTGATAAGTCAGTTTTAAATCATTGATTAAGCTTTCGGTATGGTTGATATTCTTCAGGATAATAGAGCCATATTCCCGTACGGTCTGTTTCTCCTTATCTGAACTGTCTGCCAGCAGTTCTGCGTAGCCCTTGATCGGGGACAGGGGTGTCTTCAGGTCATGGGTAATATTTGCAATCCATTCCCGGCGCATGGTTTCTGTTTCGTTTCTTATTTGGTCGGCGCGGCATATGTCCCTGTCCATTTTATTCAGGGCGCTGTAAATTTCGCCAAACATCCCGTTTTCCTGCAACGGCCGGTAGGCGCGGAGAGAGATGTTTTTGATGCCCGTTGTAATGGCTGACAATTTCCGTGAGAGCCAGAAACCGTAAATAAGCACGATGACCATAAGGACGCTCAAAGCGGCAAGAATGATTCCCCTTGCCACCGGGGAAAGCCTTGAAACCCTGCTGCCGTTGTAATGAAGCATATATTTCCCGATGTCATAAGGAAATCCGATCGCATAGCTGCAGGCTTCTTTGGAGTCTTTCAGAGTGTTTACAAATACCGTATATCCGTTTTGATAATCGCGAAAGCCAAGGGTCAGCAGTTCGGAAGCGGAATATTTTTCAGGATAACCGGCAGGCTTGTGATAGGAGAAAATCTCCTGCCCGGATTCATCCAAAAACTGAATCCACAGACCATATTCGTCTAATCGGTCAAGTCCAATTTGTTCTATAGAGAGTTCCCCGTCCTTATAGGTCGTCCAGGAAGAAAAATTGTTTGTAAAGGTCTGCGGCCAATGGGCGAGACTCATTCCTTCCGGTTCCGGGATTGAGAACATATAATAGAACAGGCCGATGGCCGTGGCAATGCCGACCAATAGCGTTATGGAAAGGAGCAGAACCATCCGAAAGAAAGGGTTGTAATTCTTTTTACTTTTCATAAGGATTTACCAGCTTATAGCCCAAGCCTTTCATGGTGATAAGATACCTGGGCGCGGTAGGATCGTTCTCCATTTTCTCGCGCAGGTGCCGGATATGGACCATGACCGTATTGTCGCAGCCGAAGCTGTCTTCGTTCCAGACCGATTCATATAAGCGCTCGCGGCTGATAACCCGTCCTTTATTCTCCGCTAAGTACTGCAGTATCTCAAACTCCCTGGCAGTCAGTTGCAGATCCCTGCCGTCTTTGAGCGCCCTGCAGCCGTCCGTATCAATTGTCAAGGCGCCGATTTTCATTGTTTGACTGCCGCAGGGACTTTGCCTGTATTCCATGCGGCGCAGTTGCGCTTTCACTCTGTAAACAATTTCCCTGGGGCTGAAAGGCTTGGTAACATAATCGTCACCGCCTACGGCAAGGCCGAGTATTTTATCTAACTCATCATTTTTGGAAGAAAGAAACAGGATGGGACAGTGGGAAAACTGCCGGATCTGCTTGCACACTTCATAGCCGTCAATATCCGGCAGCATAACATCTAAAATAATCATGTCCGGCATCATTTCTTTACAGGCATTTACTGCCTTTCTCCCTGTATCGACTTTTATGACGGCAGGAAAGCCTTCAATATTTAAAGCCTTTTCAAGCAGATCCAGAATATCCGGCTCATCGTCCACGACCATAATTTTATATTCATTCATTATAAGTAATCTCCTTTGGTCTGTTTTGGTTGCTTTTTACGTTTTTACATTTTCCGTTGGCGGTTTTACCTCTTATATTTCATTGGCCGACAGAAATGGCTGCATTTTGTCTGAAAATTAATCAAACAGGTTTAATTGGATAGGGCTGTTCTTTTCTTCAAAGCGGCATAGGTACTCAAATATTTTTGAGTTATCATGCAGGATACCATTATCCCCGCATATTTGATGAAATAATTTCATAAGTTCGTTGTTCTTTGGGCTGTTGATTTGATATTGCGTACCATAAGTATGCATGTATTTTTCCTTCATGTGTGGAAACAACCGATCTAGCCGATTATAAAAATATTCTCTGTTTCCCTCGCGAAGCGTCAAACCCATCCCAAAGCAGATCACGCCATAAACCCTTGCTTCCACGCAATATTCTAAAATTCCTCGGATGTTTTCTTCCGTATCGTTGATGAAGGGAAGAATAGGGCAAAGCCAGACAACCGTTGGAATCCCCGCTTCGTTCAGCTTTTTCAGAGCGTTGGCCCGTTCTTTTGTTGTACTTACGTTTGGTTCAATTTTTTGGCACAAATCTTCATCATAGGTGGTCAGCGTCATTTGTACGACACATTTTGTTTTGTCGTTGATTGCTTTCAATAAATCCAAATCACGCAATACCCGGTCAGATTTTGTTATCAGGGTGAAGCCAAAACCATATTGATCTGCTAAAGCCAGTGCTTTGCGGACATGTCCGATTTTACTTTCAAGCGGGATATACGGGTCTGTCATAGAGCCTGTACCCAGCATACATTTTGTCCGTTTCCGTTTCAGGGAATTTTCCAGCAGTTCGATAGCATTTGCCTTAATTTCAATATCCTCAAAATCATGTTCGATGTGATAACATTTACTTCGTGAGTCGCAGTATATACAACCATGAGAGCAGCCGCGATATAAATTCATTCCGTTTTTGGGTGACAAGATACTTTTCGCATTTACAAAGTGCATAACGCTATCCTCGCTTTGATAAGGCTCGCCGAATTCGGTATAATTTTTATGTTATTTTAATTTGCTTGTTATATTTTATTATACCACAGACGGTGGGTTCTTCGAAGCCCGCTTTCTTATTTTAGGCATAAAAACGGTGAAAGTCCGTAACACGTCTTGAGATTCATATGCTTTGGCGATATAATAAAACATAAGTCAAAAGATGTATAGTAATAGGGAGAAGGGAAACGCTCACAAATGATGATAACAAAAGGCGTGCTATTGAACGTGACGAGAAAGGAATTGGAAAAGCTAGGAGGCTGAACGGATGAATACGGAAGTAAGTGAAATTGTCCAATTAATTATTGAATATACAAGACAGGTTGAAAAGTATGAAAATGTAAGCACATACTATTCGGCCATCTGTTTAGGCGGGATTTGGGCCACCGCGCTTTTTATTATCTGTCTTTTGGTGCGGCGGCAAAAAGAGTCTGCGCAAGAGATATATGATAAAGCGGTTTCAGCGCTGTGTCTTTTGCCGCCTGTTATTACGACGCTTTATCTGTATACTTTTGCGATGAATATGCGAAAAGTGGCAATGTTTCGGGGATACCTGGGATATCTGGAAAACCTGCGGAATAGCATGGCAGATTGCCCTGTCACGTCTTTTGACCAGGATTTGGTAACGCAATTTTTAGGAGCCAAAAGTTTCCCTGTGAATGGATGGGGACCTGCCGTTATGGGGATATTTGTAATATTGTCCCTGGTAATTGGCTTTCGCCTGTCGGCTTATTTTGGTCATAAAGTTACTTCTTCTGAGTTTAAAAAGTGGCATAAAATAATTTTTTATGTTCTGCTCGTTGTATGTGTGCTATTTGACGTCATGTGCGTATACTACTTGAGCGTTAATGACAGTGTTGTGAATGAAGTGTTGCAGCAGGGCATTATGTTTCAATAATCATTAGGAGAAGAACTGAAGATGCGTGTTGAACTGGATTTATCAAATATCTTAGAACTTATTGCTTTGACTGTCTCGTGGCTTTGTGGAAAAATTGATTTGGATTCTGAAAAGCTTTGTAAGGTTATTTCAAGAAGCTTAGCCGTATTTTCTGTATTCTTTTTGGCACTCGACGCTCTGACGTTGGCAGATTATTTTGTAATGGAGCTTCTAAGCTTTTCGCAGAGAAACTGGATAGGCATATGTTGTTATATTTTCTTCTTTGCCCTGGTTCCGCCTGCTGTTGCGTCGTGGGAACGAAAAACCAAGGATGTCCGGATGGAACGATCATATGTCAAGGGAAATCTGATTTATAATGTATTGGGGGCGCTTAGCGCCTGTGCAATGTTTGGGATTGCCCGTAATATCGTTGGAGATTTTTCCTATTTAAGAGAATTTCACATAGAGGGAATTGTTCCTATTTTGATATCTGCATGTGTCGGGCTTGTGCTCGCCTATCAAAGTATAGAGCAGCATAAAGAATTGCCTGATCATGAAGCGGACACAAAATGGCTGAATCAGAAATTGAATATGCTCCATTTATTTCATGCATTTTTTTTGTCCGTTATTTCAGTAGTCTCAATTGTGTGTTATTCTATATATTGCTATATACATAATCTGTCATTGACAATAAAACCGAATTATTTTGTTTTTCTTTCGCTGGCGCTTCTGTTTTTTTATTCGTTGTCACAGCATTTCCACCAACATGTCTATATGGTATTTGTGGTTATGGTTCCTGTGATTTTGGTTTCCAGTGTATACTGGATGTCATGGTTTACAATGAGCATTAAAATGCGGTGTGTTCAATGGATTTTTATTGTAATACAGTCGCTGATTTATGCAGGTCTCATATTTTATCGGTATAAAATGATTTTTATAGGAAAGCGTGAAGAGATGGAAGAAGGCAAATATGGCAAAACGCTTAAGCTGTTAAGGGGCTGGGTATTTGCCATAGAGCACGGTTTTCAAGTAATTTTGTTGTTGATTGTTATTATATGCTATTCTGTCAGCTGGCTGGTTCCAATGTTGACACAGAGAATTGAGGGCAGCCGGGCTGAGACTTTTATTATCAAAGTATGCAAGGATACAGATATCAATGCGGATGAAAAGATAGCGCTTTCTAAAGAACAGAGCGGGTATGATGCAGTAAATCAGGATTATGACAGAGAAAAATATTTAGAGTTTGTATATGAGGAACTGCATGAACAGATATTGGACAAGGGAATAATCGATGAGGACAGCAAATTTTTGATATATGAGGATCTGCGAGACTGGTGTGCAGACATGCCATAGTAAGCCGGGACAGGAAATATTTACTAAATTACATACTTAGATTAATTTTTTGTAAAATTATAAGGCGTCACACAGATAGGATGAGACGAGGAAAGAAGAAACGCATAGTAAGTATGTTGTTCAACCGGATGTCTGTCATTGCCTTTGCGCTGTATTTTACGTTTGTCGGGCCGTGACACCGGACAAGAAGATCGTCTTTTTGCTGATGCAGTCCTATTACGGGCGGTTCGTGCAGAGCGGCATTAGTACGCGCTGGAGTTCGCCCTTTTAATGTAGTTTTGTGACGAAAGATTTTTTGAAAAAAGGAGGATATGATATGAGGAAGTTGGCTAAGATAGGGCTTGTTCTGTTGTTTGTATTCTGCATGGCGTTTCCGCATTCCGTTGGCGCTACAGGGACGGCCTTGAAAAGGGAAGAGGCAAAGGGATCTCTGGAATACGCCAAGGGGGAGGCTTTGATTTTGCATGAGGGGCGAGGGAGCCTGAGCAAGACGTTAGAAAAGGCGGGCGGGCCCGACGGCGGCATGGAGCTTGTAAAGACATATGCCTTTGACGGGGCGCAGAAAAAGGCGGCGGCTCAGACGGCGAACGGCGACTCGGACGCGATACAGGTGTCCCTTGTAAAATCCGAACGCTATTCTACGGAAGAGTTGATTCGTCGCCTGAGTAAGCAGCCAGGCGTTGTTTTCGCAGAGCCGAACTATCGAATCCATGCGTTTGGCGGTGGAGATCCCCTTGTAAAGTATCAATGGCCGCTTGATAGCCAGGGGCAGAACAATGGAACGGCAGGCCTTGGCATTCATCAGGATCAGGACGCGCTTTTGGCAGCCGGAGGGGCGAATGAATGTGTCGTCGCGGTCGTCGATACGGGTATTGACTATACGCATGAGGACTTAAAGGACGTCGTTTGGGAAAACCCGTTTCCGTTCAGTGTGCTGCGGGGCGCTCATGGCTATAACTTCATTGACAACGGCACGGATCCGATGGACGACAACGGGCATGGAAGCCATTGTTCCGGAATAATCGCAGCGTCAAAAAACAGCGTCGGGATAGAAGGCGTGGCAAAGGGCAAGAATGTGAGGATTATGGCGCTTAAGGTTTTGGACAATGAGGGAAACGGCTACGAGATGGAGACAGTGGGCGCGTACCATTATATTTATAGGGCGCAGCAGCTTGGGGTAAATGTTGTGGCGGTAAATAACTCCTGGGGAGGCGCGGCGGATGAAGAGGCTAAGATATTAGGGAAGCTGATAGAGCTTGTCGGTGAAAATGGGGCCGTCTCTGTTTGCTCGGCGGGAAATGACTCGATGGATAACGATGCCGTGGAAACATTTCCGGCCTGCATAGACAGCCCTTATGTCGTATCGGTGGCCGCTTCCAATGAACGAGACGAGCTGGCGGCGTTTTCTAATTATGGGGCGAAAAGCGTGGATCTGGCGGCGCCGGGGACGGACATCCTCTCCAGTGTGTCCTATGACTGCTTCAATCCTGGAATTTCTGAAAATAAAGAGGCCATTTGCAACATGTTTGAAGATTTTTCGGATAAAAAACTTTCGACAGAGTCGGAGGGCGGCGCCGGAGACCTCTTGTACGGGCTGTGTGAGGACGGGTACGCGAAGGTGTCCGTAGAGCTGTCTGGGGAAGAGTGGTTTGGCCCCGTGCAGGAGGGGAAAGAGGAGCAGTCCTTGAAATGGAGCATTCACGGCGCGAGGGCCGGGGATAGCTATACGATTTACTTCCCCTATGAGGCTGGCTCGTCGGAGACAGATATGTATGACAGCGTTATGGTGAAGGCAAAGGGGCCGGATGGGTATCTGGACAACGAGGGCAATATAGCTGCCTCATCAGTCCTTTTGATGGATTTGGACGTGGATGAGGACGGGAATGTGATTCCGCCTAGTGTGTCGGATATTCTGTTTAACAATTTGGATGGCGCTTTTGTGAACGCTGGAAATTATTGGAGCCATTTGTCTGGCATCGGCTTTGTGGAGGGACAGGTGGATATGGGACAGCGGCAGAAGCACGCAATTGCTGTGACGCTTCAGGTGGTGGTTGACGGAGACTATGAGATGTATCTGGATGACCTGGCGATCAGCAGGGAGAATGTCCCGTCCGAAGAATTTGGCAAATATGAGTATTACAACGGCACCTCCATGGCTGCGCCTTGCGTGTCGGGAGCTGCTGCGGCCATTGCCTGCGCATACCCAAAAGAGGACGCGCTCGGCCGCGTGTCACATCTGCTTGGGTGCGTGAGGAAAAGCGCTGGCTTGGATGGCCTTGTGGCGACGGGAGGATCGCTGGATCTGTCTGGCGTCACGAAGCCCAATTGCTATATAAAGAGAGTTTCACTCAACGGGCGGCAGGAGATCTGCATTGAGGGAAAAAGTTTAGGCGCGGCAGCCGTAACGGTGAACGGTGAGGCGGCCAAGGTCATAGGGCAGTCAGAGGATAAGATCATTATTGATTCTTCGGGGCTTTTGAACCATTCGCTTGACATTCTGGTTTCGGCGGAGGAGAAGGAGATGCGTGCGAGTTACTTTTTTTCCTCCGGAAAGGGATTTGTGGATGTAGGGAATGCCTGGGGAAGCCTGTCCGGCGGATACGCCGGATCCGATGGCGGGCGGATATATTTTGTTGACGCAGATGGCTCGGTATCCTTTTATTTGCCGGAAGAAAAGGATGAGACAGGCAACGTGATGTGTGAGACAGGGGAGGATTCTTATAGGCCGGAATTGTTTGGGGAGGACGAGGAACTGATCATGAATTACACAATTTCTAATTCCTCCGGCATAGCGTTTCTGGATCAAAGGTTGTGGACGGTTCTGAAATTGGATCTGGGCTATACGCAGGAGCAGATTTTGGCCTGTTATGAGGAAGGGAAAGGCTGGAGGAAGGCCGCGGGGCTCCCAGAAGAATTCGTAGGCTTAGAGGGGATCGCCATTGCAGCTTTCCGTGGGGAGCTCTATCTGATGGGAGGATTTGATATGGCGACAGAGAAGGCCGCATCCTGCGCGTCGCGCTTTAACCCGACGACGGGCCAATGGGGGAAGGCACCGGAGCTTCCCGAGGGGCGTGCGTTTGCCAAGGCGGTCTCTATAGGGGAGCGGCTTGTGGTGACGCTGGGTCGGAACGATACGACAGATTTCCCTAAAAACCTGGTATTTGACGGGGCGGCGTGGAAGCTGTCGGGCAGTTCTATAAAGACGGGCGCTCCAAACGGCTCATATTTTTACCTGAATGGGGAAATGGAAAAATGCGAGGCCGCTTATTACGATGGGCTTGTCGGCGTGGTCAATGGAGGGATTTTGTATGCGAATGTCTTAGCCGAGGATCTTGGCGACGTCTTTTTTTATCAGGCATCCTCAGACCGCTTCGTCCCGTCGGGCTATTCCGCTTTAAATACGGAAGGGCTGGAAGGGAGAGGCATTTGCGCCGCCAGCGTGAAGGGCAAGTGCTATCTGCTGACGGAAGAGCTGAAGCGTGTGAGCGACTCCGACGGCGGGCTGGTGGAGACGGGGCCGGTGCGTCTGTTTGCAATGCCAATAGAAAGCCCCTGCATAGAGGCCACCCTTACAAATGGAGTAAACGGCATTTTGGAAGGCGGATGCGTGAACGGCATCGGGTTTTATATGCCGGGGGATATCGTGACGCTTACGGCGGAGCCGGATGAGGACTATTTTGTGAAGTCCTTTACAGTTAATGGGGCCGCCGTCCCTAAAGGGGCGGACGGCAGATACCGAAAGCGTGTTACTGTAAATACGGCGGGGAGCAAGGTGACGGTGGCTGCGCGGTTTGGGGCATATGTCGCGTCGCTTGAGACGGATGAGGCGGCGGAACTTTCGCCTGGGCAGACATATGAGCTGACGGCCTACATTTTTCCGGAAACAGCGGAGAACGCGGCGATCCTCTGGTCGTCTGACAGCCCGGCTGCGGTGACTGTAGACGCAAATGGGAACGTGACGGTTAAAAAAACGGCGAAGCCGGGGACGGTGGCGACGATTACGGCAACGGCCGCGGATCGCGGGACGGTCAAGGCATACTGCAAGGTAACGGTGGTGAAGGCGCAGGTTCCGTCCAAAAATGAGACGCGGGATGTCAAGGGCTTGTGCTATCGGGTCACGAAGTCTTCCGCAAAGAACGGGACAGTGGCATGCGTCGGATTTGCGGGAAAGGCGTCAAAAACCGTCACTATCCCCGCCAAAATTCAGATTGACGGCTATACATTCCGCGTAACGAAGATTGCGAAGGGAGCGTTTGCAAAAACAAAGGCGCTGAAGCGGGCTGTGATTGGGAAAAATGTATCCGTCATTGAGAAGAACGCGTTTTTTGGCTGCAGCTCATTGAGGACAGTGAAAATCAAGGGCGCTTCGTTGAAGAAGATTGGGAAAGGCGCTTTTTCGGGGATTTCAAAAAAAGCGGCGGTTCGCGTCTCCAAAAAGCGGAAGAAGGCCTATGCGGCAAAGCTCCGGAGTTCCGGGTATCAGGGCGCGGTTAAGTGACAGTGAAGCCAAAGTCTGAACTGGTGTTACGATTCACGGTCTGAAAGGCTGCTTATAGTAACGATTTGGGGCGGCATTCTGCGTTTTACCGTACAGAAGCCGCCTCTCATTGCCGCATCATTTTCTGATACGAGATAGGACATTAAATAAAAAAATCTGATCGGTTTACGAACTGGGAGGCGAGGGGGAATGCAGGCGTTCAAGAGATGGGACGGGCTGCGGCTTGAAGTAATCCGTTATTGCCCACCTTATTATTAATGACGCAATATATCCGACGGATTATTATATTACGAACAAAAAATTTGACTGGCTTATTACAGAGAACCACCATGACGTTGTCCAATTTATGGGTAACGGGTTAGATGTGGGCATGATAAAAAAGGCTTGCGAGAAGTAAATTCAATAAAAATGCATTGGGATATCCCTTTTCCCATGATTTAGGTTCTTACTGCCGGGAATCCGCCCTGTAATCCCCCACTTGTCCTGCAAGTGCCATCCGGTAAAGGAGCCCGCAGGCTCATTGACTTTTCTGTGTCTGGCTGGGCTGGAAAAACAAATTGCCGGATAATGGCTGGTGTGCTATAATTTTCCATAGGAGCAGTCGTGATACGAGGTGGTGGGCCTCCCAAACTTCACGGAAGATGGGAGGTGATGAACATGGGTACATACGAAGTTTTGACATTGTTAATTCTTTTCGGAACGTTTCTCATTTCATTGCTTGCCTACATAGATAGGAACAACAAGCGAAAATAAATAAGCCTACCTTGTACTTGGCGGTCTAGGTAGGCTTTAGGCTTATTCATGGAGGCCAACCACTTTGTGGGCGGCTACTCCTTTTCTATAATATAACATTTCTGAATCTGAAAATCAACTTTATTTTGGGGAATCCGGCGGAATTATCTTTATTAAATTTTTGACACACGGCTTATAAACGGACACCATTTTTGACACTGTTTTTCTATGGTTTTACGGTTTTTTGTGGGGTAAGATAAAAAGAGAGATCGACAGTTGTGGGAGCGAACAATGGGAAAAAAATTATCAGAAATGACTTTGGAGGAATTGTGGCGGTTGTTTCCTATCTTTTTGACAGAGCATAAACCTTACTGGAAAGAATGGTATTCTGATGAGGAAGATGTTTTAAAAACAACATTGCCGCAGATTGGCAGGATAAACCATGTAGGCAGTACGGCTATTGCGTCTATTTGGGCGAAACCGATTATAGATATTCTCGTGGAGGTTTCGAAAGAATGTGATTTATCGAATTATAAAAATTTAATGGAACAAAATGGCTATATCTGTATGTCTCAAAGTTCAGACAGAATTTCTTTTAACAAGGGGTATACGGAAAACGGATTTGCCGAAAGAGTATTTCATCTGCATTTAAGGTATCTGGGGGAAAATGATGAATTGTATTTTAGAGATTATCTTATTGAGCATCCGGATGCCGCAAAGCAATATGAGGAAATAAAGTTTAAGTTATGGAAAAAATATGAATATAACAGGGACGGATACACAGACGGGAAAACAGAATTTGTTGAAACATATACGGAAAAAGCGAAGCAGATATATGTAGGCAGATATTGATATTTTTCAATTTTTGGAACAGAGAGCATATGAGGTCATGAAAGAAGGCGGTAACTGGGGGGAGAATGCGCTCTCCCCCTTAAAAAGCACGGATGGATTATTCTGTTTCGTTTTTCCAGCGTTTCAGTGATGGAAACCATTCGGTCATGGCTTTTCTTGCCTCTTCTTCGCTCATATTGGGGTGAGCCGCCGTCATTTTCGGTACGCAGAATTCAATTAATTCATCCATTGTTCCGTTAAAAGTAAACTTACCGTTTTCAAAACAATATTTACAATACTCCTCATTTTTTCGGCCATCGGCATTTGTTCCGTACAGTTCATCCGTATCTCCCATCGGCATACCGCAGCATTGACAAAATTTCTGATTCATTTCATTCATGTTTTTACTCCTTTCGAGTGCGTTTCAAGTTTATGTATAGCCCGATTGCTATGGTATTTAGTATATCACGTATATCCTGACGTGTTTTGTCAGGGTTTATTTTTTTGTAAATTTTTTATGCCTGTACAGCGAAAACAACGTTTAAAACGGCTTGGCCTGTCATAGGCTATTTCATGGCAGCCGCATCTATTGCCGTTTGTCCCCGATTTAGATTACGATGCTTGTATTCTTCGGGCAGACAAAATATAATATAAGCAAGGTGGTGGTCACGGTGGTCAAAATTCGATGTGTTGTGGAGCGAATTACATATCAGAATCCGGAGAATGGGTATTCCGTATTGAAATGCAGAGTGAAGGGATATAATGACCTTATTCCGGTTGTCGGGAATCTGCTGGATGCCAATGTCGGATCAGTCCTTCTGGCGGAAGGGAACTGGAAAATAGATGCGAAATACGGAAGACAGTTTGTTGCAGAGAATTGGGAAGAAACGCTACCGGCTACTGTGTACGGAATGGAAAAGTATCTTGGTTCCGGCCTGATTAAGGGAGTGGGGCCGAAGTTTGCAAGGCGCATCGTGCAGAAGTATGGGGCGGACACTTTTGCAGTCATTGAGGACAATGTGGAGCTTCTCAATGAGGTAGAAGGGATCGGAAAAAAGCGGGTACAGATGATTGCCCGGTCTTGGGAGCGTCAGAAGGAAGTAAAAAATATAATGCTGTTCTTACAGGAGCATCAGGTAAGCTCCTCTTTTGCCGCAAAGATTTATAAGCAGTATGGGAATGAAAGTATCGCCGTTATGAAAGAAAATCCGTATCGGCTGGCGGACGATATCTGGGGAATCGGTTTTCGGACCGCGGATCAGATTGCCGGGAAACTCGGGTTTGAAAAAGAATCTTATGTGAGACTGCGAAGCGGCCTGATGTACACGCTTTCGGAGCTTTCCAATGAAGGGCATGTGTATGCCGGGAAGCCTCAGTTAATTGAAAAGGCGTCCGAGCTTTTGGAAGCGTCGCCGGAGACCGTTATCATGACAATGGATGAAATGCTTAAGCAAGAAGACCTGATCAGAGAGAAGAAGATAACAAAGGAGGACGGTGATGGCAATTCCATCGTCGCGATCTATCTGCCGCCGTTTTATTACGCCGAGGTTGGCGCGGCCGGAAAGCTGAAAAAGCTTGTTTCATTGCCGGCAGGAGATAAGCTTTATATGAAGCTTTTGGAGGCAAGAAATCGTACGGGAAATCAAAAACTTTCTGTCGATATAGAAGCCATACAGAAAAAAACAGGCATGACCTACGACGAAATACAGGCAGACGCCATTCGGCAGGCGGCGACGGCAAAGGTTATGGTGCTGACCGGGGGACCGGGAACCGGAAAAACAACGACGACGCATGGCATTATCTCTGTATACAAGTCATATGGTCTGAAAATTCTTTTGGCGGCTCCGACAGGGCGTGCGGCGAAAAGAATGACGGAGGCGACCGGTCTTGAGGCAAAAACCATTCATCGTCTGCTGGAATGTAAGCCGTCGGAAGGATATCAGAAGAATGAAGAAAATCCATTGGAGGGCGATGTCCTGATTGTGGACGAGTGTTCCATGATAGACATTATTCTTATGAATTCTCTGCTAAAAGCGATACCGCCTGCAATGCGGCTCATTTTAGTGGGGGATATTGATCAGCTTCCCTCTGTGGGGGCGGGGAATGTATTGCGTGACATGATCGATTCCGGAAGCTTTCCGGTCGTCAGACTGACAAGAATCTTCCGGCAGGCGCAGACAAGCCGGATTATTATGAATGCCCACCGGATTAACGAGGGGAAGATGCCGGATATATCCAATGGAAAGAATACCGATTTCTTTTTTATGGAAAATGAGGATGCCGAAAGCGTAGTTTCCCAGATTGTGGAGCTGGTCGGGACGAAGCTTCCCGGTTATTATAAGGTAGACCCCGCGCAGATTCAGGTATTGACGCCGATGCAGCGGGGGGCGGTAGGCGCTACAAATCTTAATCTTGCGTTGCAGGAGGCCCTGAATCCCGTAGAGCAAAAGATTTTCGTGCGCGGCGGGGGAGCGGTGAGCGTGCCCAAAGAAGTTTTGCGCAGGAGCGGCTTTGCCTTTCGGGCAGATGATAAGGTCATGCAGATTAGAAATAATTATGACAAGGAAGTATTTAACGGGGACATCGGGATTATTGCGTCGGTAAGCGCGGAGGACAGGACGTTAAAGGTAAACTTTGACGGCCGTATGGTTGAATACGATGTGACGGAATTGGACGAGCTGTCACATGCTTATGCGACCACCATTCATAAGGCGCAGGGTTCGGAGTATCCGATTGTTGTCATGCCGATCCTGATGAATCATTATGTTATGCTGCAGAGAAATCTGATCTATACTGGGATCACCAGAGCAAAGAAAGTTCTGGTGATGGTAGGGACGAAAAAGGCCTTATCCTATGCCGTACATAATGTGACGGTTACTAGGAGAAATGCGATGTTAAAGGAGCGGTTAGCGGATGCCTGCTATTTTAATCCGGCGGTTTTGGACTAAGGAGAATGCGTGAGACGCACCGCGTTTCAAGAGTATATTTTTGGTAAAAACAGTACACGAAACATTAAAAAAGGTGTATAATTATGGCAAAAGCGCACAATGACTCATTGAAATTTTTGAGGAGGTTGAAATGGGGAAGAAAATATTTAAAAGACTTGTTGCAGGAATACTTTGTGTTTGTCTGACAATCGCGTCATTCTCTGTGGAGCAGAGTGAGTTTTTGCTGTCTGCCGCGGAGATAAGCGGCACGGAGATGACAGGTGAGCTTATCGCTTTGGACACAGAAAATGAGTGGCTAGAGCCTGCGACGGAGAGCGAATCGGAGTCTGCCGGGTGTTCGACGGAAGCGGAGATGATTGAGGAGGCGCAGGAAGGGACAGATCTGCCTCTTATGGAAGAGATTGCGAGAGAAAAAAAGATTTTGCCGGAAAAAGCGGAAGAGGAGAGGCGGAAAAGGACGGCGGACGAGAACGGTCTTTCCTCTTCCGGGACAAATGTCCGTGAAACACAGGAAATTTCCGGTTCGCCGGAAGATATACAGCAGCTGGAAGAGAGCAAGGTTATGTTGGGGGCGAATGGCTTTAGCGCGGTTGCCTGTGGCGTGATAGACGCCGATACGACATGGAGGAGCGGCAATTTAAGCGGCGGGACGCTTACGGTTTTACCGGGCGTTACGCTTACTCTTACGGGGCGCGTGGTGATTAGTGAAAAAGTGACAATTAATGGGGGCGGAACGATCGCGAGAGGCACGGGAGGCGGAAATTTCCTGGTGAATGAAGGCGGCGAACTGGTTCTGGATGATATTACAATAGACGGAGGCAAAATAGACGCGACTTATTCCATGGTAGAAGTACATATGGGAAAGCTTACGATGAATGACGGAAGTAAAATTTCGGGATGCCGTAAAGCGAGCGATACAAATTCTTTTGTTTCGAATAGGTACGGCGGCGGCGCTGCGCTTTATGTAGATTATTCGACTGTCATATTAAATCCCGGGGCGACGATCGAGGATTGCGCGGCTCCGTATTATGGCGGCGCGATGTTTTTGTATGAGAGTAATGTAACGATTTACGGAGGGACATATCAGGGGAATTACACAACGCAGGGACACCCGCACGGATGGGGAGGCGGATGTATATATAATGCATGCGCTAAGCTTTATATCTATGGCGGAAATTTCCTGAAAAATAATACAAGTTTGAAGGGCGGGTGCATATACCATACCGGGGGAACCGGCTGTGAAACGTATTTGTATGGAGGGTATTTTCAGGGAAATACGTCTAGCGGAACTGAGGGCTCGGGGGCGATCTATTATAATTCGCAAAGCAGCGTCAATCCCGGCCTTATCAGTTATGAAGACAGCCTGACTCTTTCCGGTAACGCGCAGTTTGGCGGCTTTGGTACTAATAATCCGAAAGCTGACGGCATATATCTGGATTTCAGACAGAATGCCGGCCAGAAAAACGAACGAAAGGCGCTTGTCAGTTCGCCGTTGTGTTATCCGTTGAATATATTTTTGATGCCTTCGGAGGGCTATGTGATTGCGCAGGGAAGTGAAGATTATATTCTGACCGAGCGGGATATGAAAAAGATTACGTTTCATGATATAGCTTCTTTGAACAAGACTTGGTACGCCGTGTTGAATAAAGAGAAGAATCAGATTTATATTTCCGCGACCGACCCGCAGTACGGTCTCTATGTGACATACGTCAATAATGGCGCGCACGGAAGGGTGTCCGACGACAACAGGTATGCAAGCGGCGATACGGTCACGGTAAAATCGGGAAAAGAACTTACTTATGACAGCGGTTCGTTTGACAGATGGAATACGAAGCCGGACGGGAGCGGCACATTTTATGAAGCGGAGGATACGCTTACGATTACCGAGGATATCTCTTTGTATGCGGTGCATAAAGATACGATTGACGCAATGTTTTATTCCGGCGAACGAAATGAGATAAAAACGATGGAAGATCTTGAAGTAAATGCGGAAATAACGACTCCGGATCTGGAAGAGATGAGTGGTTTTACGCCGTTGGGATGGAATCGGGAGATAACCGGATATGAAGGAGAGATTGCAAATGGCGCCAAGCTTACCTTACAGCGCAGCACGTTTTTTTACGGAGTCTATGAAAAAGATGTTACGCTTTTCTATGACGCGCAGGGAGGACAGAGCGCGGCGGAGAGTGAAACAAAGCAGCTGCGTGCCAATGTTCACAAGGAGACAACATATCAGGACGCGGTGTTTAAGATTACGGCTGACGCTGCTTCCGGGGGATGTAGATTTATCGGGTGGAACACGAAGGCAGACGGGGAAGGGACATTGTACCAGGTCGGGGATGAGATTGCGCTGACGGAAGATACTACGCTCTATGCCGTTTATGAGAGAGTGCCGGCCGCTTACCGGGTGGAACATTACTGGCAGGATGTCGACGGGGAGGGGTATACCTTGTCGGACGAGGATACGGTTAACGGAAACGCGTATGTCGGGGATGAGATTACGGCTGAGCCGGTTTTACGGGAGGGGTTTGTCGAAAATACAGTTTATGAAGACAGGAAAGCTTCCGGCACGGCGGCAGAGGAAGGAACTTTGGTTTTAAAGCTGTACTATGACCGCGAGCTCTATGAAATAGATTTTGATTTGAACGGAGCGAAAGGAGATGTTCCGAAAACGCAGACGATCCGTTACGGCGGATTGTTGCAGGACGTAAAGGAGCCTGCGAGGGCGGGATACAGCTTTAAAGGCTGGTGTTTTGAGGGAACGGATACCCGCTGGGATTTTGCGCTGCCGGTGGAAGAAAATACGGCGGAAAAGAAGACAAAGCTTTGCGCAAAGTGGGTGGACGATATTGCCCCTGTTCTTGGGGAGGCGTCCTATAACAGCGGCTATAAGGATATTTTCGGCTGGATAATAAGAAAAAAAGATTTGATTTTGACGGTCCCTGTGACAGAGGAAGGAAGCGGGGTTAAGCAGGCGGATTATGTCCTGCTTCCGGATGAAGAGGCAGATGCGCCAAGGCAGGCGGATATCAGGGCGGGAAAGCGCCGTAGCGCTTCGGCGAAGGAGGCGCAGATTGATAAAACAGAAGGGGGTACGATTGTCAGATTTGCCATCTCAGAGGACTTTTCGGGCAAGGTATATCTGACCTGTACCGACCATGCGGGCAATGTTTCCCTGTCGAAATCTATGACGGCGGAGGACGGGCGGATTATTGTGGAGGATAATGCGCCGGAAATTTTATTTTCTTCTCCGGACGGGGATCCTTCGCAGATATTTGTGGATCGCGCGCTTATCCATGTGGACGTGCGGGATGATAAAGTAAAAGACAGAGAGGTAATAAGCGGCGGACTGGCCGATGTGACATATCGGATAGACGGCGGGGAGGACAGACCGGCCGATGATACGGATTACGCAGAGGAGGCAGTGTTCTTTCACAGTTTTGATGTGGAAATACAGGGCGCACAGGACCATACGCTTACCGTAACGGCGACAGATAATGCCGGAAATGTGACGGAAAGGCAGATTCCTGTCGTTATTCGGGCGAAGGAAGCTGTCTATCGGGTAGAGCACTATAAACAGGAGGCGCAGGGAGACGGCTATACGCTGGCGGATGTTGAACTTTTAAGCGGAGCGGTCGGAAGTGAAGCGACTGCCGGGATAAAATCCTATGCAGGATTTTCGAAAATACTTCCCATGCGGAAAGAAAAATTTCCGGTATTGTAGGGGAGGATGATACTTTAATTTTGAAGTGTTATTATGACAGAAACGTATATGAGGTAAGCTTTGATTTGAACGGCGGGGAAGGGGAGGCGCCTTCGACACAGACAGTGCGCTATGGATGTCTGTTGCAGACGGTAGATTCCCCTGTAAGGAGAGGGTACAGTTTTAAGGGCTGGTGTATGAGTGCGGAAGGGACGTCCCAGAGCCAATGGGACTTTGCCCTGCCTGTTGAGAGAAACACATCGGAGCGGAAAGCGACGCTTTATGCAAAATGGGTGGATGATATTGCGCCGGTGCTGGGCAAGGTTTCTTTTAATAAGGGGTACGCCAATCTGGCGGGCTGGATTATTCGTAAAAAGAATTTGATTATTACCATTCCGGTTACAGAAGAGGGGAGCGGCATAAAGCGCGCCGCGGTTACAAGAAAGCCGCGGAAGGGCGCCGTTACAAAGAGCTCGGCGAGGATCGTACACGAAGACGGAAAGGATACGGCGAGAATTGCCGTGACAGAAGATTTTAAGGGGACGATCACGCTTACGTGTACCGATAAGGCGGGAAATATCTCCGCTCAAAAATCTGTCACATCAGACGGAAAAGGCGTTATCGTAGAAGATAATGCGCCCGATATTTACTTTTCTTCCAAAGACGGGAAGTTTGAGGAGGTTTTAGAGGATCCGGCAGATATCTGCGTAGATATAAAAGATAAAGTTACAGACGGGAAGGTTGCCGGAGGTATTGCCGGAGTGACGTATCGGATTGACGACGGGAAGGAAACGAAAGTTATTGAAAAAAGTTTTGGTAAAAGCATTGTGACAGAATATAATTTCCATGTGAAATTGTCGGGAGCGGGCGGGCACAGTCTGAGCGTGACGGCGATCGACAATGCGGGAAATACGAATACAAAGCATATAGATGTGAATATTCGGGGGATATTGCCAAAGAAAAGTTCGGAGCCAAAGACGGCGGATACGATGCATGTGGAGATTTATGCGACGCTTGCAATGGTGGCCGGGTTTGCTTATCTGCTTTTATACTTTGTCTCCGGAGAGGGAGGACTCACGCAGGAGGAGATAAAAGGAAAAATTGCGGTCCTCATCCGTTGGGCTTTGAGCGGCGGAAAGTTTAGAAGGATGGCGGCGTTCGCGGCAATTTTCCTGTTGTTATCCTATTATCACAGCATTGGCAAGTGCGGTGCGGTAGAGTGGAAAAAAGTATATGCGCGGTAACAGAGGATTCAAGGTTTTGAGGGGAATACTTCTTCTTGTTTTGGCGATATGCGCGGTTCAGATCGGGCGGGCGTATATCGAGTCTGCCGGACACAAAAGGGAGCGGGAGAAACTGCGCGGCGGATTAAGGGAAGAAAAGGCGACGGAGGATTTTCAGCAGGAGGAGACGGTTCCCCCGAGGCAGGTGCGCGGTAAATTTGCGGATCTTTATGAAATTAACCGCGATTTGATCGGCTGGATTTTTATTGAGGGGACGAATATTGATTACCCGGTGATGCAGTGCGGGGATGATGAATACTATCTCTCCCATGATTTCTATGGGAGAGAAGACCGGTACGGATGTCTGTATGTAAAGAAGGTCGCCGATGTCAACACCCCCGGTACGAATTTCATTATTTACGGGCATAATATGAAAGACGGTTCTATGTTCGGAACCCTGGATCGGTATGGGGAAGAAGATTTTTGCACGAGCCATCCGCTGATTTCGTTTGACACGCTTTATGATGAGCGGACATATGAAGTGATGGCGGTATTTCGGACGCAGATAAAGGAAGAGGATAAGGAGTTTAAGTATTACCGATTTTACCAGGCGGATACGGAAGAAGAATTTTCCTGTTTTTATGAAAACGTAAAGGAAATGGCGTTGTACGATACGGGCGTTACCGCGGAGTATGGAGATACGTTTCTTACGCTGTCTACCTGCGATTATTATGCCGACGACGGCAGGTTTGTAGTAGTGGCGAAGCTTCTGTAATAATCGCGGCCGTTGTCACATAAAATTTAGAAAAACGACCGGGATGATAATATGAATTATTTATGGGGGGGCATGATTTTAATCGGTATCGTGTTTGCGGGATTGAACGGTACGTTGCCTGCAGTGACGGAAGCGGCCCTGGATTCGGCAAAGGAGGCGGTGACGCTTTGCATCACAATGATGGGCGTCATGTCGTTTTGGGTTGGAATTATGAAAATTGCAGAAAAAGCCGGAATTATAGACGGGGCGGCAAAAAAAATGGCGCCCTGTCTTTCCTTTTTGTTTCCGGAAATTCCGAGGCGCCATCCGGCAAACCGTTATATAGCAACCAATATGATTGCCAATATTTTTGGGCTGGGGTGGGCGGCGACGCCTGCCGGTTTAAAGGCCATGGAGGAACTCGGGAAGCTGAATATCGAAAGGAACGGCCAGAGACACGCGCATATAGCAACCAAGGAGATGTGTACGTTTTTAATTATTAATATTTCATCTCTGCAGTTAATTCCCGTCAATATCATTGCTTATCGGGGGCAGTATGGCAGTGTAAATCCTTCCGTTATAATTGGACCGGCAATTCTTGCAACTTGTGTCAGTACATTGATAGCAGTTATATTCTGTAAAATTATGTATTGCAAAAGGAGGAGCGGTTGATGAAAGTTCTGTTGTTTTTGTCGGATGCAATGATACCGCTTCTGATTTTTAGTATTGTCGGTTATGGGATTATGCAAAAGCAGAAGGTATATGATGATTTTATCGAGGGAGCAAAAGACGGATTTCATACCGTTATCGATATTATGCCGACGCTGATAGGACTTATGGTAGCCGTCGGGGTTTTGCGGGCGTCCGGATTTTTAGAATTTATTTCGGGAGGCCTTGCAGTCGTAACTGAAAAAATCGGATTTCCTGCAGAGCTGCTTCCGGTGTCCGTGGTGAAGATGTTTTCGTCGTCCGCGGCGACAGGACTGCTTTTGGATATCTACAAACAATACGGAACAGATTCTTTTCTTGGCCTGGCGTCTTCGCTGATTTTAAGTTCTACGGAGACAATTTTTTACACGATGTCCATCTATTTTATGACAGCCAGGGTAACGAAGACCCGTTATACGTTAGCCGGCGCGCTTTTGGCGACCGTGGGAGGAATGGCGGTCAGTATTTTGCTTGCGGGAATGATGTAAAGTCACGGCTGAAAGCGTGTAAAGCGCATGCTTTCTCTTGTTATCTGACGTAAATTGTGCTAGAATGCTTAAAGCGTATTCAGGGAAATAAGGTTGATGCGAGCGAAAAGAGGAGCGGAAAAATATGGTATATCATGATGTTTTAGAGGCGATCGGGCATACTCCGATTGTGCGATTGAATCATATGAACAAGCCGGGAAGCGCGAGGGTGCTTGTAAAGTTTGAGGGGCTGAATGTGGGCGGTTCTATTAAGACGAGAACGGCATATAATATGATAAGGGACGCCGAAGAAAAAGGGATAATTCATAAGGATACCGTTATTGTGGAGCCTACAAGCGGTAATCAGGGGATTGGACTTGCGCTGATTGGCGCGGTGCGCGGTTATAGGACGATTATTATTATGCCGGATTCCGTAAGTGAGGAGAGGAGAAAGCTTGTCCGACACTACGGAGCGGAAGTAATTTTAATACACGACGCCGGTAATATTGGGGAATGTATTGATGAGTGTTTGAGGACGGCGTTGAGAATGAAGGAAGAAAATCCGAATATTTTTGTGCCGCAGCAGTTTGAGAATCCGGCAAACCCGTTGGTACATAAGCACCACACCGGACTTGAAATTTTAGAGCAGGTGGCGGGCCCGATTGACGGATTTTGTTCCGGAATCGGGACCGGGGGAACTATAACCGGAATCGGCGAGGTATTAAAGGCGCAGAATCCGGATATTGAGATATGGGCTGTGGAGCCGGAACATGCGGCAATTTTGGCGGGCGGGACAATCGGCACACATCTTCAGATGGGAATTGGAGACGGTTTGATACCTAAAATTCTGAATCAGGATATTTATAATCAGATCTATATTGTTACGGATGACGAGGCAATACAGACGGCAAAAGATCTTGCGAGGCTGGAGGGTATCATGTGCGGGATTTCGAGCGGTACGAATGTGGCCGCGGCTTTGAAACTGGCAGAAAAACTGGGCGCCGGGAAGACCGTGGTAACCGTGCTGCCGGATACTGCCGAGCGTTATTTTTCCACGCCGCTGTTTGAGGGAGAATAATTGCGGGAAAATTGGAAAGTATAAGATTTGACAAATGAGTGTCAAAGGTTTATAATAGGCTTTGCAGTTAGATATCGCGGGGTGGAGCAGTCTGGAAGCTCGTCGGGCTCATAACCCGAAGGTCACAGGTTCAAATCCTGTCCCCGCAATTGAGAGAGGCATTATCGTAGAAATAGTTTTGCGATAATGCTTTTTGTTTTAAAGGGGGACGGGAATGAGCCAAGGACGATATGCCGGACGAAAGATCGGTTTGAAAGTTATATTCTGTCTTTCAATTATCGTGGGTATATTTGCACTGTATCAGTTATTTGAGATTAGCCGGGATAATAATTCCGTGAAGACAGAGTATAAGAATTTGGAAAAGTATGTTCAGTCGGATGGGCCGACAGAGGACAAAGAGGATTTAAAAAGCGATGATTCTTCATTTGCGGTTGATTTCGGGAAATTGCAGAGTGAGAATCCGGATTGTATTGCCTGGATACATTTTCCGGATCTAAGCATCAGCTATCCGGTTTTGCAGGGGGAAGACAACGAGTATTACTTGCGCCATACGTTTTCGGGAGAGCGTTCCGGCGCGGCAAGCATTTTTATGGATGCGGTCAATAAGAGTGATTTTTCAGATGACAATACATTTATTTACGGGCATAATATGAAGGATGATTCGATGTTTGGCCTGTTGGATCAATATGAGAGCGAAGAATTTTATCGGCAAAATCCCGGGTTTTATATTTATACGCCGGAAAAAACAATGTATTTCTCTATTTTTTCCTGTTACAGGGCCGATGTGGTAGCGCAGGACGATTCTTTTTCCATTTCGTTTGATTCTAAGGGCGATTATATGGAATATGTGAAACTCGTTGAAGAGCGTTCTTTGTATGATACCGGGATAGAGGCGCAGAGTGGGGAGAAAATGGTTACGCTTATGACATGTAACAGAGCCGGTCATCGTTATCGGTTTTTGGTACATGCGATCGGCCGGGCGGCGCCGATTTGAACCCGTTAGATCGGACGATCGCTTTTGGACAGCTGTAATTTTGGTGGAAAATGAGGCGTGAAGATGTTATAATTTATAAAAAAGTATGCGGAGTAAATTGGTACGGACTGGCTGCAACAGAAGGGACGTAATGCGACACTTCTATAATAAAGGGAAGATCTTTGGAAAAGGGGGTATTTATTATGAAGAGAAAATGTTTTACGTGTTTCATTTTTGCGGCGGCCGCAGTTTTATTTGGCGCGTGTCATACTTGGGAAGAACACAGTCCGGGCGGGCATACGAGATGTCTGACCGAGGCGCCTGCGCTTGCGTTGTCTGACAGCCTTTCCAGTCAATGGGAGGAGTTTTCGGTAAGCGCGGGAAGCTATGAATGGAATTACCCGGTGGGAGAGGAGATGGCCGGTCAGATTGCCTGCGGGATACATCCGTTGGACGGAATTGTGGGGGAGAAATTAAAGATTGCAGAGTATCAGGGTATGGATTCTGTTCCCTATCGCTTATCCTGCGCAGTGGCTCCGGATACGATAAAGATATGCGAGTGGGATGTGAAAGATGTGGGGAATACGAATGCGGAAGCGCTTTCTCAGACAGAGTATCAGGAGACGTTATTGCTTGATTTAAAGCCGGACAGGGTTTATGAAATTTCTGCGGATTGGAGCAAAGAGAAGCTTGATATAAACGGTTTTTATGGAAGGGCTTCCTATGTAATTGTTACGGAATAAGGAAATATATTTGGAGGGGAAGACGGAATGAAAGAGGAAATCAGAGCGTTTGTAAAGGGGATAAGCGAATCGGAAAATATCGTATTTTTTGGCGGTGCGGGAGTTTCGACCGAGAGCGGTATACCGGATTTCCGCAGCGTAGACGGGCTGTATCATCAGGAGTATGATTATCCTCCGGAGACCATTTTAAGTCATTCGTTCTATATGACAAAGACGGAGGAATTTTATCGCTTTTACCGTAAGAAAATGCTTTGTCTGGACGCTGAGCCGAATACCGTACACAGAGCGTTAGCGCGGCTGGAGCGGGCCGGAAAATTAAAAGCCGTTGTGACGCAGAATATAGACGGGCTTCATCAGGCTGCGGGCAGCAAAAAAGTTTTGGAGCTCCATGGGAGCGTGCACAGAAATTATTGCAGACGCTGCGGAAAAATGTTTGATGCCCGTTATATTTTTGATTCGGAGGGCGTTCCGCGCTGCGATGAATGCGGCGGTGAGATTAAGCCGGATGTCGTGCTGTATGAGGAAGGATTGGACCAGGGGATATTAGACGAGGCGGTGTATTTTATCAGTCATGCGGATATGCTGATTATTGGAGGTACGTCGCTCGCCGTTTATCCGGCGGCGGGATTGGTTCAGTATTTCCGCGGGGGAAAGCTAGTTCTTATTAATAAATCGGCTACGCCGATGGATAAAAACGCCGATATATTGATACAGGGAGGACTGGGCGAAGCCTTTGGATATATTGAGACGGATTTGTAGGAGGAAGCATGGGATACCAATATGAAGTGGGCGATATTGTAACGTTGAAAAAACAGCATCCCTGTGGAAGCAAAGAGTGGGAAATCTTGAGAGTAGGCGCGGATTTTCGTCTGAAATGTATGGGATGCGATCATCAGATCATGATAGCGAGGAAGCTGGTTGAAAAAAATACAAAAGGGCTTAGCAAAAAGGGTAAGGAAGCAGAAAGTGTATGAGAGCGTATTTAAAGGAGACGGCGATTCCTAAATTTATGGAGAGAGTAAATGGCCTGGGTGATCTGGAGCTTGAGGATGCACTTGTAAACCTTTTTATATCGGATCAACAGATTCGGACAAACGAAGATGCGTTTATACAAGGCATTCTTGAAGAATTACATATAAATTTAGATATTGAGACTTTGATATATATATTCGAAGCGTTGCTGGAGGATCATAACGTAGTAGAACATGGAATTGTTTTTACGCCAAAATATATTGCGTCTTATATTTGTCGGGAAATTTGGCGCAAGGTCAGTCAGTGGAGTGCGGATATCAGCCCCCCGGTTTTGTTTCGAAGTAGTACGCAGCTAAAAAATGCGGGCATTATATCAAAAGATTTTGCAATCGAATATGCAGAGTTGTCGTTTGATACTTTTGCAGAAGATATTATAAAAATATATTCAGAAAGATATAAGATAGAAAATATTCAGGAATCAGATCAGATGGCAAGAGTGAAAGCGTATGGAAAAGATTTGGGGAAAATTGCTGAAAAATAAAAAAACCGCTAACCCATTAAAAACGGATTAACGGTGCCCCTGCCAAGGAGTCGATGCGACAGGATTTGAACCTGCGACCTCTGCGTCCCGAACGCAGCGCTCTAC
>CANDCP010000034.1 GCA_947383215.1 uncultured Roseburia sp. | reverse complement strand
AGAGGAAGCGAAGCGGAGTCGAGCGGGCACTGCGAAAAGCAGGAGGAAAGGCGAAAGCCGAAAGCGAGAGGAAGCGAAGCGGAGTCGAGCGGGCACTGCGAAAAGCAGGAGGAAAGGCGAAAGCCGAAAGCGAGAGGAAGCGAAGCGGAGTCGAGCGAGCACTGCGAAAAGCAGGAGGAAGGGCGAAAGCCGAAAGCGAGAGGAAGCGAAGCGGAGTCGAGCGGGCGCTGCGAAAAGCAGGAGGAAAGGCGAAAGCCGAAAGCGAGAGGAAGCGAAGCGGAGTCGAGCGGGCACTGCGAAAAGCAAGAGGAAAGGCAAAAGCCGTTGAGTTACGCGACGGGAATCTGCCGTGCCCGCACGGCCGGGAAAATAAAAATTAGATACGAACAGGAGAAACTATGAAGATTATTATTGTGGGCTGTGGCAATGTCGGAGCCACGCTTGCAGAACAGCTCAGTAAAGAAGGACACGATATTACGGTGGTTGACACCAGAGAACAATTGATTGAAAATGTCTCCAATGCCAATGATGTGTTAGGCCTTGTAGGAAACGGGGCCAGCTACAATGTTCTGACGGAGGCGGGAGTCAGCGAGGCGGATCTTTTGATTGCAGTTACGGGATTTGATGAGCTGAATCTCCTATGCTGCCTGATTGCGAAAAAAGCGGGAAGCTGTCATACGATTGCGCGGGTCAGCAATCCGGTGTACAGCAGAGAGATTGGATTTATCAAAGAAGAGCTGGGGCTTTCGATGATTATAAATCCGCAGCTGGCCGCGGCGAGAGAGATGGCGAGACTATTGAAATTTCCGTCGGCTTTAAAGGTGGATTCCTTTGCAAAGAGCCGTGTAGAGATGGTCAATTACAGGATTGAGGAGAAAAATCCGCTCTGTAATATGCATCTTAGGGACATGCCGGGAAAACTGCACTGCGATGTGCTTATTTCAGTTGTGGAGCGGGGAGAGCAGGTTATTATCCCGGACGGTAATTTTGAACTGAGAGCGAAAGACGAGATAACCATCGTCGGAACGCAGGAAAAAACGATAGAATTTTTCAAAAAGCTCGGGGTTCCGACCGCGGCCGCAAAGGACGCAATGATTGTGGGGGGCGGAAAGACCGCGATTTACCTTGCGAAACAGCTTCTTGAGATGGGAATTAAGGTTAAGATAATCGAGCAGGATGAGAAACGATGTGAGGAGTTGACGGAGCTGCTTCCGCGGGCAATGATTATCTGCGGAGACGCGACGGACAGAGATTTGCTGATGGAAGAGGGGATGAGGCAGACAGAGGCGTTTGTGGCGACGACGAACTTTGATGAAGAGAATATTATGCTGGCGCTGTTTGCCAAAAGCCTTTCGCGGGCGAAGCTGATCACAAAAGTGCACAGGGTCACCTATGATGAGATCATTGACAGCCTTGACGTGGGGAGTATTATTTATCCGAAATATATTACGGCGGAGACCATCATAAAATATGTCCGAGCGATGAAAAATTCGATGGGAAGCAATATAGAGACGCTGTTCCGTCTGAATGACAACCGCGTCGAAGCGCTGGAATTTTTAATAAAAGAAGATTCCCCGGTGGTAGGGATACCGCTTCACAACCTGCGGCTGAAGCCGAATATGCTGATTGGATGCATCACCCACAGGGGAACCGTGACCATTCCGAACGGACAAAGCGTTATCGACGTGGGGGATACGGTTATTGTGATAACTACCACGACCGGGCTGCATGACATACGGGATGCGGTGAGGTAGGAGGCGGACTGACTATGAATTATTCCATGATACGGTATATTTTGGCGAGCGTTCTGGGATTTGAGGGAATATTTTTACTTCTTCCGTCGGCCGTTGCGTTAATATACAGAGAACAGAAAGGTTTTTTATATTTTGCGGTAGCGCTTGCCAGCCTGGCAGTCGGGCTGATCGGGAGAATCAAAAAGCCAAAAAGCAAAGTGTTTTATTCGCGCGAGGGGTTTGCGTCGGTGTCCTTAAGCTGGCTTCTTTTAAGCTTTGTCGGCGCGCTCCCAATGTTTTTAACCGGTGAATTTCCTTCGTATGCGGACGCGCTGTTTGAGACGATTTCCGGTTTTACGACGACAGGGGCGAGTATTCTTTCGTCTGTGGAAGAGCTCTCGCGCTGTACGGCATTCTGGCGGCTCTTTACGCACTGGATCGGGGGAATGGGCGTGCTGGTATTTATTATGGCGGTACTGCCCCTGTCGGGGAGCTCCAATATGCACCTGATGCGCGCGGAAAGTCCGGGGCCGTCTGTCGGCAAGCTGGTGCCAAAGATCAAGAGGACGGCGATGATTCTCTATGGGATTTATGTAGTAATCACGGCGATGGAAATAATCGCGCTTCTGATCGCGCGAATGCCGTTGTTCGAAGCCGTGACGCTCTCCTTTTCTACGGTGGGAACGGGCGGATTCGGATTGGTGAACGACAGTATTGCTTCATACAGCATAGCGGTGCAGGTTATTATCATTGTCTTTATGCTGCTGTGCGCGGTTAATTTTAACGTATATTATCTGCTTCTGATAAAGAAAGTAAAAGAAGGGCTTTTGTATGAGGAGATGCGGTATTTTCTGCTGATCGTGTTTGGCTCTGCGCTGCTCATCATGTTCAATATCAAAGACGGCTTTTCCAGCCTTTTTGAGGCGTTCCATACGGCGCTGTTTCAGGTCGCTTCCGTGATCACGACGACGGGGTTTGCGACGGCGGATTTTAATTTGTGGCCGGAATTTTCCAAGACAATCCTGGTTCTTCTGATGTTTGTAGGCGCATGTGCGGGCAGTACGGGCGGCGGCTTTAAGGTTTCGCGGCTGATGATTTTAATTCGTTCCGTAAAAAATGAGATTGTCTCCATAGTGCATCCGCGCAGTGTGCGCAAGGTACATATGAACGGGCGGCAGGTTTCCGACGGAATTGTAAAGGCGGCCCTTTGTTATCTTGCGGCATATGTAATGGTAGTGCTCGTATCTCTCCTGCTTTTAAGCTTAAACGGGTTCGACATGACGACAAATTTTACGGCCGTTATGGCGACGTTAAACAATATCGGTCCGGGACTGAATGTAGTGGGCCCGACGGGCAATTTCGGCGCGTTTAGTCTGCTGTCTAAAATTGTGTTGATGTTTGATATGCTGGTGGGGCGTCTGGAATTGTTCCCGATGCTTGTTTTGTTTGCGCCGGGAATGTGGAATTTTCCAACGTATCGTCCGGAGAAAAAGCGCATTCCGTCAGAATAGCCGCCCGGCTGGCTTTATTCCAAAAATCTTAATAAAATCTCATGAAACCGTGAACAGAATATATGTCGAAATGTGATATAATAAAAAACATGCTGTGGGCGGAAGGGTTTGACATTAGACATTAATACTGGGAGGTTGCCATGAAAAGCTGTATATTAGTCGTGGATGATGAGAAGGAGATTGCGGATTTACTGGAAATATATTTAAAGAGCGAAGATTATGAGGTAATAAAGTGTTACGACGGCGAAGAAGCGTCGGCGGTCATTGACAAAGAGGCCGTTGACCTTGCCATATTGGATCTGATGCTTCCGGGAGTCGGGGGCCTGGAGCTTTGTAAACAGATTCGGGAGAAGCGGAATTATCCGGTGATTATGTTGACGGCGAAAGATTCGGAGATCGACAAAATTACAGGGCTGACAATCGGAGCCGACGATTATGTGACGAAGCCGTTTCTCCCGCTGGAGCTGTTAGCCAGAGTAAAGGCGCAGCTTAGACGGTATGAGCGCTACGGGGCGAAAGAGAAAAAAGAAGGGGACGCGACCTGCGCGGCGGATGAGACCGAAAACGCAAAGACGAAAGACGGAGCAAAGGACGGGGACGGCGTGCTTGTCTGCGGCGGAATCGTATTGAACGAGCAGGCGCATCAATGCTTTCTGAACGGGGATGAGGTTTTGCTTACTCCCACGGAGTTTGGGATTCTGGAGATACTGTGCCGCAAGAGAGGGATTGTCGTGAGTGCGGAGGAGCTGTTTCACGCGATCTGGAAGGACGAGTATTACAGCAAGAGCAATAACACAATAACGGTGCATATCCGCCACCTTCGGGAGAAGCTAAAAGATACGGGGGAAAAGCCAAAATATATCAAAACCGTTTGGGGAGTGGGGTATAAGATCGATGTTTAACAGAAGAAAAAAAGCGGATTATGCGCCGCTTAGGCAAAAAATATTCTGGCAGACGATCTTGATGATGTGCGGGGCGATATTCGGCGTATGGGCGTTGTACGCCGTCGTTTTGCAGGGACGTTTTGCCAATTTTCTGGTGTGGTTTTTTCAGCATTTTACCAGAATGACATATGAAGAGGCGCTGGATTTCTACTGGCATACAATCCGCAATCATTTTGAGGAGATTATGCTGGGGGCGATGGCGCTCGCTTTTTTTGTAATGTTTTATTTTTTCCTCAACTGGTTTACCAGGTATTTCCAGGAGATTGACGACAGCATTAATATTCTCGTCAGGCGGGACGGGAGTAAAATACGGATGTCAAAAGAGATGGCCGCGATGGAGAATAAGCTAAACGGCGTCAGAGAAACGCTGGAACGGCAGTTTGCGGATATTCAGACGGCCGAGAGGAAGAAAGACGAGATCGTGCTCTATCTTGCCCACGACATCAGAACGCCGCTGACTTCGGTAATCGGATACCTGACGCTGCTTGAGGAGATGCCCGATTTGACGAGGGAGCAGCAGGAGAAATTTATTCATGTGACGCTCAACAAGGCCCGGCGGTTAGAGGAGCTGGTCGATGAGTTTTTCGATATTACGAGATTTAACAGGCAGGATATCCAGATTTCCCGGGTGGAGGTAGATCTGTATTACATGCTTCTTCAACTCTCGGACGAGGTGTATCCGCTGCTTACGCCGCAGAAAAAAAGCGTCGTTGTAAAAGCGGATGAGAGCTGCAAAGTATACGGCGACGCCGATAAGCTGGCGCGGGTGTTTAATAACATATTAAAAAATGCAATCTCATACAGCGAGGCGGGAAGTGAAATCGAGATAGAGGCCTTTGAGCGGGAGCGGGAGACGGTTATCTGTTTCAGAAACAGAGGACAGACCATTTCGGGCGCGGAGCGGGAACGGATATTTGATAAATTTTACCGCAGAGACGAGGCGAGATCGAGCAACAGCGGGGGCGCGGGGCTTGGACTCGCGATTGCAAAAGAGCTGGTAGAGCTGCATGGAGGTACGATTGGAGTAGAAAGCGAGCAGGGAATGACGACGTTTACAGTGAAAATTCCGTTTGCTTCTTAATAAAATCTTTCGAATTTTTTTAGTCTCCCTTAGGCGATTATAAGGTTGGGATTAATGTTTTTCCCGGTTTTCTGTGATAACTTAAAGTTGTTGCGGGGAGCCGGGAAAAATTTGGAGGTTTTGCGAAGATGAAAAGAATAGCGGTATTATTCGGGGGGTGCTCCAGTGAATACGAAGTGTCTTTACAATCGGCTTATGCGGTTATCCGCCATATGGACCGGACAAAATATGAGCCGGTCTTAATCGGGATCGACTGGAAGGGGTACTGGTACCTGTTTGAGGGAGACGTAGAGACGATACCGGAGGACCGATGGTGGGAAGAAAAGGAATGCTATCCCGCGGTGATTTCACCGGACAGAGAGCTGCACGGGTTTTTGGCGTTTCAAAACGGAAGGGAAAACGGACCAAAGAATATTCGCGTAGACGCGGCGTTTCCGATTCTGCATGGGAAAAACGGAGAGGACGGAACGGTACAGGGAGTTTTGGCGCTTGCCGGTATTCCCGTGATTGGCTGTCATACGCTTTCTTCCGCGCTGTGCATGGACAAAGACATGGCGCACCGGGTTGTGGCGGCGGCGGGGGTAAAAACGCCGCGCTCGAGAGTGTTGACCGCGGACTGTAAGAGCAGGGCGCGCAAGGCGGCGGACGAGCTCTCCTATCCGCTTTTTGTCAAGCCGCTTCGGGCGGGGTCTTCCTTTGGAATTACAAAGGTTTTGTGGGAGGGGCAGTTGATGGAAGCGCTTGAACGCGCGTTTTCTTACGATACGGTTGTCGTGATGGAGGAGATGATTCAGGGATTTGAGGTCGGCTGCGCGCTGCTTGGGACGAACGAGCCGATTGTCGGCGAGATAGATGAAATTGAGCTGTCGGAGGGATTTTTTGACTTTACGGAAAAATATACGCTAAAAAGCTCGAAAATTCATGTTCCGGCCAGAATTGACGCCGGGAAAGCGGCGGAAATTAAGGAAACCGCAAAAGTGATATATAAAAGCCTCGGGTGCGCTCATTTTGCGAGGGTGGATATGTTTCTGACGCCGGACGGAGAAATTTATTTCAATGAGGTAAACACGATTCCGGGATTTACCGAGCACAGCCGCTATCCGGGGATGATGAAAGCGGCGGGGTATCCGTTTTCACAGATTGTCAACCGTCTGCTTGCGATGGGAGTCGGAGAGGAGGAGATATAGGAGCGATGGAGTACGGGGCGCTTGATATTTTTCGTCTGATTGCGGCGTTTTTGATTGTGGCGATTCATACGGGGCCGTTTGCCGGGGTCAGCGAGACGGCCGAGCAATGCTTTACATATGGGGCGTGCAGGATCGCCGTACCGTTTTTTCTGATGGTGAGCGGTTATTTTGTGTTGTCGGGGTTCGACTGTGAGGACGGGAGAAGGCGGATTTTTCGTACGGTAAAAAAGCTGTCCGTGCTCTATGTTGCGGCGACGGTTTTTTATCTTCCGGTCAGTTTTTATTCCGGCAGACTTCCGAAGATTTCCGGAATTTTTAAATGGTTTGTATTTGACGGGAGCTTCTATCATCTGTGGTATCTGCCGGGGGCGGTCCTTGGGATGCTCCTCGCCTATGTTCTCTTAAAAAAGGTAAAGATGCAGACGGCGGGAATAATTGCGTCGCTGCTTTATCTGATCGGCCTTTTTGGCGACAGCTATTACGGGGCGGCAAGCATGGCGCAGCCGGTAAAGACGTTTTACGAGTGTATATTTTCGGTCAGCGCCTACACAAGGAACGGCATATTTTTTGTTCCGCTGTTTTTGATCCTGGGCGCGTCTGTTGCGAAATACGAGACAAGCCTGACTGCGCCGGGCGCGTTTTTGGGATTTTTCGCGGCGCTTTCGGCGATGATGTTTGAGGGCGTTATGACGGAAAGCTTAGGCTGGCAGAGACACGACAGTATGTATCTGTTTTTGCCGCTGACAGTCTTCTTTTTGTTTGAGGCGCTGCTGCGCGTGAGAGTTTCGGGCAAGAGCGGACTGCGCCGGATTTCCATGTGGATTTATCTTTTGCATCCGATTTGCATTCTGTTTGTGCGCGCGCTTTTGAAGGCGGTCCGCCTGGGGCGGGTGATAACAACGTATACATTTTTGTATTATCTGTTCGTCTGTGCCGTTTCATTTGTATTTGCGTTTTTGCTGGATGTACTCTTGAAAAATGCCGGAAAAAAGCTTTCTGTGAAGCGGATATCGGGAGGCGATTAAAGTGAGGGATACGAAAAGAAGCAGGGCGTGGATTGAGTTGGATATCGAGCGCTTAAAGGGAAACGCGGCCTTTTTAAAAAAGATCCTGCCGTCCTCCTGCGCGTTAATGCCGGCCGTGAAGGCAAACGCGTACGGACACGGGGTTCTTCCCGTGGCGGACGCCCTTTTGGAAAGCGGCGTTTCGCATTTCTGCGTCGCGTCCGTCTCCGAAGGCATAGAATTGCGCCGGCACGGCGTGAAAGGAGAAATTCTGATTCTCGGCTATACCGCGGAGGAACGTTTCAGGGAGCTTTGGGATTACAGGCTGACGCAGACTGTTGTGGACGCGTCTTACGGAGAAATTCTGGCAAAGAGCAAAAGAAGGATTCTGGTGCATGTGGGAGTGGATACCGGGATGCACAGGCTGGGGGAGACATGGAAGAACCTCGATCGCATCGCGGCAATCTGGGAGAAGAAGAATCTGACGGTGACCGGTGTGTTTTCCCATTTGAGTGCGCCGGACGGGAATACGCCGGAGGAAGTTGCGTTTACGAAGGAGCAGATCCGCCGTTTTGACGAGATAACGGCCGGGATTCGCAAAAGGGGCATATCGGGATTTAAGACGCACCTGCAGGGCAGCTACGGGATTTTAAATTATCCGGAGTGCAGCTATGATTTTGCGCGGCCGGGAATCGCGATCTACGGTGTGAAAAGCAGGGCGGACGACGACACGAAAACGCCCTTTGAGGGGAAACCGGTGCTCTCGCTAAAGGCGCGCGTGCAGTGCGTAAAGGAGCTGGAGGAGGGGGAGACGGCGGGGTACGGGCTTGCATTCACGGCGAAGAAGAAAAGCAGAATCGCGGTGCTTTCCGTGGGATACGCGGACGGAATACCGAGGGAAATAGCGGGAGCGGGGAGCGTTCTTTTGCGCGGCGAGAGAGCGCCGATTGTCGGAAAAATCTGTATGGACCAGATGTTTGTGGACGTCACGGAGCTGCATTTGTCGGAGCAGATCGGGCCGTATGATGAAGCCGTTTTAATCGGGGAATCGGGAGAACTGTCCATATCGGCCGAGGAGTTTGCCGGATTTGCGGGGACGATAACGAATGAAATCCTAAGCCGTCTCGGAGAGAGACTTGAGCGGTGCGTCTGTTAGCTCGATGGCGCGCCCGGCTGGCATTGCTATTTTGTCCAAAACTGTATATAATGACATTGGGGTTTACACCTGAAAAAATGAACGCCGAAATTTCGGCGGAAAACAGAGGAAAGGGAACGGTCCATGGTACACGATACAGTAACGGATACGGTAATAGAAGGAAACGCCCCGGATATTCGTCGTCTTGTGGGAATTGCCAGGCGGGAGAATAACAAGAAACGGAAATATCTGGTGGTAAACCGGTTTCAGGGAAAGCATGTTCCGGTTTCGGCTTCCGACGCGTTTTTGATGTTTGAGGCATTGGCGCGCACAGTGGAGACGGAATATAAGGAGGAGCGGCTTTTGCTGGTCGGCTTTGCGGAGACGGCGACGGCGATTGGCGCCGCGCTTGCCGTCTCGCTTCACACCGCATACATACAGACGACAAGAGAAGAGATTGAGGGAGTGGAATACATCTTCTTTTCGGAATCGCACAGTCACGCGACGCAGCAGAAGCTGGTGAAGTCCGATTTAGACCTTGCGGTAAATCAGATCGACCGCATCCTTTTTGTGGAGGATGAGGTGACGACCGGCAACACGATTCTAAATATTATAGACAGATTGAGAGAGGAATACGGAGGGAGACTGCAGTTTTCTGCGGCCTCCCTGTTAAACGGCATGGACGAAGCGGCCGCAAACGAGTATCGGAAAAGAGGGATAAAAACGCATTACCTTGTAAAGACAAATCATGACGGCTTTACGGCGTATGCACAGCGTTACAGGGGCGATGGAATTTATCACGCAAAGGATACAAGCAGGGTTGCCGGCTGTCAGAGCGTGAGGATTCCGGGATGCGTAGACGCCAGAAGGCTTACTTCGGGCGACGAATATTCCGGGGCGTGCGCGGGTTTGTGGGACAGGGTAAAAGCGTATATGCCAGAGGATAGCGGACAAAAAATTTTGGTGATCGGAACCGAAGAATGTATGTATCCGGCGCTCTTTGCGGCTGCGCAGATGGAGAAGGAAGGGTACTTTGTCCGCTGCCACTCGACAACGAGAAGTCCGATTGTGGTCAGCTCGGAGCAGGAGTATCCGCTGCATGCGCGCTATGAGCTTGCCAGCCTGTATGACAGAACGAGGACGACGTATCTGTATGATATCGCAAGATACGATAAAGTTTTTGTAATAACGGACGCGGATAACGGAGAAGAAGAGGGGGTTCGCTCTCTGCTCCATGCGCTCTCTTCGGAGGGGAATACAAATATAACGCTGATAAGGTGGTGCCGGTTTGAGAAGCTCGTATAAAGAAGAAGATGTGATTTTGCTGCTGAAAGATATCACGGGGATGGTGAGTCCGCAGCCGACAAAGGAGAGGGAACGCCTGATTCAGGCCGGCAGGCATTACTGCGAGATGCTGCCGATTGAGTATGTCCCGAGTGAAAAATATATGCAGGCGTACCGGGACGCGCTCAAGAATTATTCCGGGCCGACGGCGCAGGCAGTGGGGCGGCTTGCGGATCAGATTGTAAAAACGCGCGGAAAAGACGTTGTGCTGGTGTCTCTCGCGAGAGCCGGGATCCCTGCCGGCATTTTGTTGAAGCGCTATATCCGCAAAAAATATTCGATCGACGTGATGCACTATTCCATTTCCATCATAAGAGGCAGGGGAATTGATAAAAATGCGATGAAATACCTGCTGGCGCGCCACAGAGCGGAGCAGCTGTTATTTGTCGACGGGTGGATCGGAAAGGGCGCGATTCAAACGGAGCTCAAAGAAGCGCTCCGCGGCTATCCGGGAGTCGGATGCGAGCTTGCGGTTCTTGCGGATCCGGCGAATATCACGCCGCTTTGCGGGACGCACAGAGATATTTTAATTCCGAGTTCCTGTTTAAACGCTACGGTGTCGGGGCTTATCAGCAGGACATTTTTGCGGGGCGATATCATCGGGGAGGACGACTTTCACGGAGCGGTATATTACGGGGAGTTAAAAGACGCGGATCTATCTTACGAATTTATTCATTCAATAGAGAGAGAGTTTGACATGGAGACGCCGCGGGAGCAAGAAGCGCCGGAGGGCCCGGGGCTTGAGGAGGTAGAACGGATTGCCGGGGAATACGGGATTGACGATATAAATCTGATTAAGCCGGGCATCGGGGAGACGACGAGGGTGCTTTTGCGCCGCGTGCCGGATATGGTGTTAATTCAAAGCGGCGGCGAGGGGGACGATTCGCTGCGTCATATTATCCGTCTGGCGGAGGAAAAGAATGTGCCGGTACGCGCCTACCCGCTTCGCAATTACAGAGCGTGCGGAGTGATAAAAAAGCTGGCGGATACATAGCGAACCTTTTTGGCGGTTGTTCATATGATAGAATAATCGTGCGAAAAGGTGAGTGTATGGAAGGGAATCTTGGAGAAGAAGAGGGAAGGCCGGCGGAGGATTTAAAAGGGTATGTCAGGTATGTGGTAAAAGAGGGAGATACGTTTTTTAAGATTGCCGGGGAATATCAGACGACGGCGGAAGCCGTTATGCGCGCAAATCCAGGAGTAAATCCGTGGAATTTGCAGGTGGGGGAGGTTATCAATGTGCCGTATAACCTTCCGCTTGTAACGGGGGACGTTTTGTATTCTTCTGCCTGGAACGAATCGATTATAGAGGGGCTTACCGTCCGCTATCCGTTTCTGGAATCGGGGAGCATCGGCAAAAGCGTAATGGGAAAAGATATTCCGTACTTAAAAATCGGAAACGGAAAGAAGCAGGTTTTTTATAACGCTTCCTTTCATGCCAATGAGAACATAACGACGCCCGTCCTGCTGAAATTTGCGGAGGAATATGCAAACGCGTACGCGCAGGGCGGCTATCTGTACGGAGCATACGCTCTGCAGCTGTTTGGGGATTATACCTTATACCTCGTTCCGATGGTAAATCCTGACGGCGTGGATTTGGTAAACGGTTTCTTACGTGAAGGGGAATATTATGATCGGGCCGTAGAGATTGCGGCGGGGTATCCGAATATTCCGTTTCCGTTTGGCTGGAAGGCCAACATTGAAGGAATTGATTTAAATCTGCAGTACCCGGCGGGCTGGGAAAATGCGAGGGAAATTAAGTTTGCGCAGGGCTATACGACGCCTGCGCCGAGAGATTATGTGGGGGAAGCGCCGCTTACGGCTCCGGAGAGCAAGGCGGTCTATGAGTTTACGCGGGCGCATGATTTTTCGCTGATCCTTGCCTATCACACGCAGGGGGAAGTGATTTACTGGAAATATCTCGACTACAACCCGGCCGGATCTTACGCGATTGCCAGGTATTTCAGGGAGGTCAGCGGCTACGAGGTCGAGGAGACGCCGTCGGCGTCCGGCTATGCCGGCTATAAGGACTGGTTTATCATGACGTACGACAGGCCCGGTTATACGATTGAGGCGGGGAGGGGCGTAAGCCCTCTGCCGATGTCGCAATTTGACCGGATTTATGAGGACAATAAGCGCATTCTGCTCGGAGGAATGACGCAGATATAGTCCGGCGCAAGCCGGGCGGAAAAAGGATAAGAGGGCATGGCATCAGAAGTGTTGGAAGTAACCGAATCAAATGGTTTCGTGTGTAAAGAGACGGAAGACGGCGTCTGTGTTCTTAAGGCGTACGGGCGGCTTCCGGTGGTATCCGTACCGGACGCCATCGGCGGCCTGCCTGTGCGAAGCATCGGGGAATATTGTTTCTGGGAGGACGCAAGGCAAAAGAACACGCGTGAGGACCGTTTCTTTGAAGCGCGCGGTATGGCAAGGATTTGCGGGAATTTTTTGGAGGAGATAAATGTTGCGGATTCCGTGACGAAAATTGAAAAGCTTGCGTTTTACAACTGCCGGAATTTAAGAGAGCTTGAGATTGGAACAAGGCTGCGCGAGGTCGGGAGCGACGTCTTTATGAATTGTATGCGCCTTCATCTGATACGGTTAAGAGGCGGCGTAGATGAAAAAAGCGGGATTCAAAAGATACTTTCCCAGATTGTGGCGGATGTGGAGGTTGTATTTTTAAACGGAGGACAGACGGAGGCGAAGGTTTTGTATCCGGAATATTATGAGAGCTATGACGAGATTGCGCCCGCGCATATTTTCGGAAGAAATATAGTGGGGGAGGGATTTCGCGCCAGACAATGTTTCAAAGAAGGTAGCGCGGACCTTGCGTCGTATGATATAATATTTCACAAAGCATGCGCCGGGGAGACGGAGGAGACGCTTGCAAGGATCGCCATGAACCGTTTACGGTATCCGTGGGCCCTGAGCGTGGAAAAGAGAAGAGAGTATGAAGGGTACGTCAGGGAGCACGCGGCCGGGATCGGAAACGCGCTTATTCGGCAGAGAGAGCTCTCGAAGCTCTCGTTTCTCGCGGAACAAAAGCTTATCTCCGGGAGAGAGATGGACGGGCTGATCCGTCTTGCGTCCGCCGGAGGCTGGGGCGAGGGAGCGGCCGCGCTTTTGCGTCTGAAGCACAAAGACGCGGAGGAAACGGCGCGCAGGCGATATTCGTTGGAATGATGATTCAGGGAGGAGCGGACGCAATGCATGTACAGACCCAGGGGGAGTGGGAGGAGGAAATCTCACAGAAAATTTTGAATTTTATCCGGGATGAAATTTACCTTGACCTGCGCTACCTTGAGACGGCCCTTTTTGAACTCGCGGGTAAGAAGGAAGACGGGCGGATGGCGTTTGCGACCGACGGCGCGTATCTGTATTACTCTCCCAAACAGGTAATGCGGGTATTTCAGAGCAACCCGAAATTTTTGGACCGTGCGTATCTGCATGTGGTTTTGCACTGCGTCTTCTCCCATCTGTGGATTCGCGCGGGGAGAGAGCGAAGGCTTTGGGGATTGGCGTGCGACATTATGGTGGAATATACCATCGATCAGATGGACAAGCCGTGCACGCGCCGGATTCTCAGTTATCTGCGAAAGGAAGTATACCGGGAAATCGAGTCGGATAACCAGGGGATCTCGGCCGCCGTTTTTTACCGGAAGCTCGCAAAGCTTTATCAAAAACAGCCGGAGAAAATAAAAGCGCTTTCGGAGGAGTTTTATACGGACGACCACGGGCGCTGGCCGAGGGAGGAGGACGCGGAAAAGAGGAAGCGGGCGGCGGACTGCGCGAAAGAGAAGTGGGACAAAATTGCAAGGCAGACGGCGTTTGCGCAAAAGCTTCGCGGTCAGAAAGCGGACAGGGAGGCGGACTTGCTTGAGGCGGGCCTCATTGCCGCGCGTTCGAGGAGGAGCTATAAAGATTTTTTGCGAAAATTTTCAGTTTACCGCGAGGAGGTGCGCGTGAACCCCGAGGAATTTGATTTGAATTATTACACATACGGCTTAAGGATGTACGGGAACCTCCCGCTGATCGAGCCGCTTGAGAGCAGAGAGGAACGAAAGATACAGGAATTTGTGATAGCGGTGGACACCAGCTATTCGACGAGCGGAGAGTTGATCGGGAATTTCCTGCGGGAGACGTTTGCGATCTTAAGCGAGCGCGACAGCTTTTTTCATCGTGCGCAGGTTCGGCTGATACAGTGCGATAATCAGGTACGGCGCGACAGTAAGATTATGGGAAGGGAGCAGCTCGAATCGTGGCTTCGCGATTTTACGCCGGCGGGGGGAGGCGGGACGGATTTTCGTCCGGTCTTTGCGTATGTCAACGATTTGATCGCAAAGGGCGAGCTGCAGAATTTAAACGGCCTTCTTTATTTTACCGACGGAAAGGGGAGCTATCCGAAAAGGAGGCCCGAATATAAGACGGCGTTTTTGTTTCTGAGCGATTATGACGAGCAGGCCGTACCGCCCTGGGCGATGCGTATAAAACTGGAACCGGAGGAGTTTATTGGTGAATATTAAACAGGCAAAGGAAGAGATAAAACGTACGATAGCGGCGTATTTAAGCAAAAATGAGGCGGGGGAATACCGGATTTCCCCCATCAGGCAGCGTCCGATTCTTTTGATGGGACCGCCAGGAATCGGGAAGACGCAGATTATGGAGCAGATTGCAAAGGAGTGTAACGTGGGGCTGGTCTCGTATACAATTACGCACCATACAAGGCAGAGCGCGGTGGGGCTTCCGTTTATCCGGGAAGAGCGCTTTGGCGGCGAGACGTATTCCGTGACGGAATATACGATGAGCGAGATTATAGCGAGCGTTTATAAGAGCATAGAGAGCGGGAAGCGCGAGGGGATTTTGTTTATCGACGAGATCAACTGTGTCTCCGAGACGCTCGCGCCGACGATGCTGCAGTTTTTGCAGTGCAAGACGTTCGGCAATCAGGCGGTACCCTCCGGCTGGGTGATTGTGGCGGCTGGGAATCCGCCGGAATATAATAAATCGGTCAGAGATTTTGATATGGTAACCTTAGACCGGGTGCGGTATATGAAGATCGAGGCCGATTTCGGCGTTTGGCAGGAGTATGCGAGAGCAAAGAGAATTCATGGGGCGATTTTAAGTTATCTGGAGCTTCGGCGCAGGAACTTCTACGTCGTTGAGACGGATGTGGACGGGATACATTTTGTGACGGCGAGAGGATGGGAGGATTTAAGCGAGCTGATGAAGGCGTATGAAGCGGAGGGCATTCCCGTGACAAAAGAGCTGGCGGCCGAATTTCTGCATCATGACGAAGTGGCGGCGGACGCGGCGGCTTATTTTGATTTATATCGAAAATATCAGGATGACTACGGAATCGGCGAGATTTTAAAGGGACGTGTGAAGCCGTGGGTTTACGCTAAGCTGGAGCGGGCGCCGTTCGACGAGCGTCTCAGCGTGGTCAATTTGCTTCTGGATGGCCTGGGCGCGTATTTTTTGAAGGTATTACAGGAAAAATATAAGACAGACGAGCAGTATGAGGCTTTAAAAGCGAAGCGGAGTGAGAAAAGTGCGGAGGAAGGCGCGCAGGAGCTTTTTTTGCGGGAAAAAGATTCGTTTGAGCGTCAGGTAGAAAGGCTGGAAGAAAAGGAGCGGGAGGCAAAAGAAGCCCTGGAATATGCGTTCACATTTATGGAGCAGGCCTTTTTAAACGGTCAGGAGATGGTTGTGTTTGTGACCGGGCTGACGCTCGATACGGCGGCCGCCTCGTTTCTCGCGGAGCATATTTGCGAGCGCTATTTCAAATATAACGAAGAGCTTTTAATTGGAACGAAGAGGGCCGGTCTTTTGGCCGAGCTGGAAAGATAGAGGAGAACCGTTATGAATCCGTTAGAACTTGTCGACTTGTTAAGAAACCATAAAAATTATATACAGACTCATAATTTCCCGGATCCGGATGCGATTGCGAGCGCGTTCGGACTGCAGTATTTTTTGAAACAGCACGGTGTGCCGGCGCAGATTTGCTATGACGGCAAGGTAGAGAAGTTTAGTACGAGAAAGATGTTCGATGTGTTCGGAATCGAGATTCTCTCGGCGGACGAGATTTCGGATATGACGGCGACAGACTATATTGTCACCGTGGATTCGCAGAAGTATAACGCAAATCTTACCGATTTTGTGGGGAACGAGGTGGCCTGCATCGATCACCATCCGACATACACGGAGTGCAGCTATGCCTACAAGGATGTGCGAATGGTGGGCTCCTGTTCGGCGATCATCGCGTCTTATTTTAAAGAGACCGATACGCCGATCAGCGACAGGGCCGCGGCCGCGCTTGCCTACGGGATCAAGATGGATACGGCGGATTTTATCCGGGGAGTGACGGAGCTGGATATTGATATGTTTGCCTATATCTACAAAAAAGCCGATAAAGATTTGGTCCGCATCATGTACACAAACGTTATGGAGTTTGCGGATTTAAAGGCTTACGGCGCGGCGATTGACAATATTCACGTCTACGACGGCGTAGGATTTGCCGCAATTCCGTTTGACTGCCCCGACGCGCTGGTCGCTATCATATCGGACTTTATTCTTTCTCTTGACGTCGTGACGGTTGCGGTCGTCTACGCCGTGAGATTGGACGGAATTAAATTTTCGGTGCGCAGCGAGAGGAAAGATGTGGACGCGGGCAGTCTTGTAAAAAGCGCCCTGAAGGATATCGGCAGCGGAGGCGGGCACAAGGAAATGGCGGGGGGATTTATTGTAAACACCCAGGCCGCGCTCTTCGGGGAAGATATGGGGTATCAGATTGAGACGCGGTTCATGAGACAGATCAATAAGTAAAGGGAAAGGGGCATTTTCGATGGGGGCATCTGAAAATAAGCCAGAAGAACATCTGTGCATTGCGCTGTTAGCCCATGTGGACGCGGGGAAGACGACGCTCTCGGAGGCGATTCTTTATCAGAGCGGAGTAATCCGCAGACTGGGCAGAGTTGATAAAAGGGACGCGTATCTGGATACGGATGAGATAGAGAGGGAACGGGGAATTACGATTTTTTCCAAGCAGGCGGTATTTCCCCTGGGAGAGAAGACAGTGACGTTGCTTGACACGCCGGGTCATGTGGATTTTTCGGCGGAGATGGAGCGTACGCTCAGCGTTTTAGATTACGCGGTGCTGGTTGTAAGCGGCGTCGACGGCGTGCAGGGACACACGAGAACGCTCTGGCGGCTTTTGGAAAAATACGAAATCCCGGTTTTTTTGTTTATTAATAAGATGGATCAGGACGGGACGGACAGGGAAGCGATCCTTGGAGAGCTAAAGAACGCCCTTTCTCAGGGCTGCGTGGATTTTTCGGATACGCGTAAGGAGCGCTTTTTCGAAAACATCGCCGTCTGCGGCGAGGAAGAGCTGTTGGATCGCTTTCTCGATTGCGGAGTCGTATCGGAGCGTGAGATATGCCGGCTGATTGCGGACAGAAGCGTATTTCCCTGCTTTTTTGGTTCGGCGTTAAAGCTTGACGGCGTAGAGGAGTTTTTAGGCGGGCTGTGCGCCTACACGGTTATGCCGGAGTATGGGCAAAAGTTTGCCGCAAGGGTGTTTAAGATATCGAGGGATGGCCAGGGAAACCGGCTCGCCCATATAAAGGTGACCGGCGGCGAACTTTCGGTCAGGCAGGTGATCGGTTCGGACAAGGTGAATCAGATACGAATATATTCCGGCGAGAAATATGATTCGGTCAATGCAGTGGGGGCGGGAAGCGTCTGCGCGGTGACGGGGCTTTCCGGCGTGTCGGCCGGAGACGGGCTTGGCGCGCAGCGGGGGATCGCGGTCCCCGTTTTGGAGCCCGTTTTGACGTATCAGATACGCCTGCCCGACGGATGCGACGCGGCGCTGGCGCTGCCGAAGCTGAGGCAGCTTGAGGAGGAAGAGCCGGAGCTGCATATTGTATATAACGAGGCGACGGGGGAGCTTTTAGCAAGACTTATGGGGGAGGTTCAGATTGAAATTTTAAAACGTCTGCTTGCGGAGCGTTTCGGGCTGGAAGCGGAGTTTGACGAGGGAAAGATCGTCTATAAAGAGACCATCCGCAATACCGTCGAGGGAGTAGGGCACTTTGAGCCGCTGCGCCATTATGCGGAAGTGCATCTTTTAATGGAACCGCTGGAAGCCGGAAGCGGTCTCGTGTTTGAGACAAAGTGCAGCGAGGATCTGCTGGAAAAGAACTGGCAGCGGCTTGTTTTGACGCATTTAAGGGAGAGAGAGCATAAAGGCGTACTGACGGGGGCCGCCATTACCGATATGAAAATTACGCTGATCGCAGGCCGCGCGCACCGCAAGCATACCGAGGGCGGAGATTTTCGCCAGGCGACTTACCGCGCCGTAAGGCAGGGGCTGATGCAGGCAGATACGATGCTTTTGGAACCTTATTACAGGTTTTGTCTGCGCCTTCCGAAGCAGTTTGTCGGACGGGCAATGACAGATATGGAGAGGATGCATGGAAATGTCGGCGCGCCCCATATCGAGGGGGCGTATGCCGTTTTAACGGGGAACGCGCCGGTTGCCTGTATCAGAAATTATGCGAAGGAGGTCGTAGCCTACGCGAAAGGGGAGGGGCAGCTTGATATGGAGTTTGGCGGATATGCGCCGTGCCATAATACGGAAGAGGTTGCGCAGCAGATTGGGTATGACGCGCTGCGGGACGTGGAGCATACGGCGGATTCCGTATTTTGCGCGCACGGAGCAGGGGTTGTGGTGAGCTTTGACAAGGTCTTCGATTATATGCATGTGGAGGCGGCGTATGCGCCAAAAAAGGAAGAAAACCGGGAGAATTTATGGCAGAGAGAGAATCGCGAAAAATGCGGCGAGGCGATCGGGACAGAGGAGATCGACGCGATCTTAGAGCGGACGTTTCAGGCAAACAGCAAGGACAAGCCGCGCGCAAAAAACGGTGTTCTTAAGAGGCAAAAACCTTCTTTTTCTCCCGTTTCCCGGACGTACCAGCCCAAAAAGAAAGAGGGAGAATATCTGCTGGTCGACGGCTACAATATCATATTTGCGTGGGAGGAGCTTAAGGAGCTTGCAAAAGTTAATATTGACGGGGCCAGGGGCAGGCTTCTCGATCTTCTTTGCAATTATCAGGGGCTGAAGGGCTGCAGTTTGATTGCGGTGTTCGACGCTTACCGCGTGCAGGGGCATCAGACGGAAATTTACGATTACCACAATATTCATGTGGTCTTTACGAAAGAAGCGGAGACGGCGGATCAGTATATCGAAAAATTTGCGCATGAAAACGGGAAAAAATACAACGTCACGGTGGCGACCTCAGACGGCCTGGAGCAGATTATAATTCGCGGCGCGGGGTGCGCGTTAATTTCGGCGAGAGAGCTGGAGGAGGAAATTCGCGCGGCAAATGAAAATGCGGGCGTTTCGTACGGGACGATTCAGCCGTCAGGGAAAAGCTATCTGTTCGACGCGCTTTCGGGGGAGACGAGAGAGCAGATAGAACGGCTTCGTAAAGAGCGGGAGTGAGGGGGGGCTATGCATCATATTATTGATTTGGAAAGACTGGAATCTTACAGGGAAAACAACCGGATTGAGGCAAAGAAAGCGTTAGGCGGCCTTCCGCGCAGCCTGTGGGAGACGTATTCCGCGTTTGCCAACACATTCGGCGGGATTTTGCTGCTTGGCGTGGAGGAGAAAAAAGATAAATCGTTTTTGATACATAATCTGCCGGATCCCGAACGCTATGTCAGGGAATTCTGGAGTATTGTTGCGGATAAGCGCTATGTCAGCGATAACATTTTGCAGAAGGAGCACGTACAGATCGTCGAGCTTGACCAAAAGCGAATCATTGCAATTTATGTGCCGAAGGCGTCTAAGGACAGGCGGCCGATTTATATCGGCGAAGATATGTACGGGGGGACGTACCGGCGCGACGGGGAGGGAGACTATCACTGCAGCCGGGCGGAAATAGACGCCATGCGGGAGGAGGCGCGGCAGGAAAACGAGGATGAGACGGTCTTAAGCGGGTTCGATATAAGCGCGTTATGCATGGAGAGCGTTGGGCGTTTCCGGCGTCGGATGCAAAAAAAGCGCCCCGGACATGTTTGGCAGGAGCTGGAAGATTTGCCCTTTCTTGAGCGGATACGCGCGCTGTGTCTTAGCGACGACGGGGTCTATCGCCCGACGGCGGCCGGGCTTTTGATGTTTGGAAAAGAAAAAGAGATTGTGAAGCGGTATCCGTGCTACGCCCTGTTTTATCAGGAGATGGGAAAGCATGGAATTGAAAAAACCGTGATTGCCTCGGACACCGGGGACTGGAGCGGGAATCTGTTTGATTTTTATCTGCTCGTGTATCGCAGATTAAAAAGCGATATACGCGTTCCGGAAGCGTATAAAAAGGACTGCCCGTCAGACGAGACCCCGATACACAGGGGGATGAAAGAGCTGCTTGTAAATTGCCTTGTCCATGCGGATTACAGAGAAAAGCAGGGCGTGCTTGTGCTGAAATCGGGCAGCCGGGTTACTTTTGAAAATCCGGGCTGCTTTGGAGTGGATCCGGAGGCGGCCAAGCGGGGGTGTCCGGCAAATGCAATTCATCCGGTTTTAACACAGATGTTTCATTTGATCCGGGTCGGAAACGGGGACGGACGGGGAATATCGAAAATTTACGAGCACTGGAGAGACTGCGGATTCGCGCTTCCGAAGATCAGCGAGCAGATAGAGCCGAAGCGAACGCAGATTTCGATTTCGGTTTCAAAAAGGAAATCCGTTCCGCCCAGGATTAAAAGCGCGCCCGCAGTGTCGAAAAACGCGATGTCTAAGCTGACAAAAAGTCAAAAGGAGGCGGCGAGGCAGACGATTTACGAGCTGCGCAGGCAGCAGGTGATTGATTATGTGACGGTTGCGCAAAAGGCGAGGACGGCGGAGATTGAGGAACTTTTAGATATGGAACATGCGAGGGCAAAGCATTTGCTTGCGCGGATGGTGTCAGAGGGGATCCTGGAGACGACGGGCGGTATGGGGAATCTCTGTTACCGTTTAAAGCGTTAAGCGGCGCCCGGGAAAGGAAAGGATATGATTCCGAAGCAATTTACCGAGAGAATGCGGGATATGTTGGGCGGGGAATATGCGGCGTTTGAAGAGAGCTATCAGAGAGAGCGATATCAGGCGCTGCGCGTCAATCCGCGGAAAGTGGGCGGCGATCAGGCGCGGCTGCCGTTTCATCTGACAAAGGTTTTGTGGGAGCCGGACGGATTTTATTACGGGAGCGGCGACCATCCGGGGCGACATCCCTACCATGACGCCGGACTGTATTATATCCAGGAGCCGAGCGCCATGCTCCCCGCGAGACTGCTCGACGTCGCTAAGGGGGAGCGCGTGCTTGACCTTTGCGCGGCTCCGGGCGGGAAAAGCACGCAGCTTGGCGCGGCTTTGGACGGCGCGGGCCTTCTTGTCAGCAATGAGATTCATCCGGCGCGGGCAAAGGTGTTATCCGAAAATATTGAGCGGATGGGCATTGGGAACGCGCTTGTGCTAAACGAGACGCCGCAGAGGCTCGCGGAGGTTTTCGGAGATTATTTTGACAAAATTCTTGTGGATGCTCCGTGTTCCGGGGAGGGAATGTTTCGAAAGAACGAGGACGCCGTAAAGGAGTGGAGTCTCGAAAATGTGAGGCTGTGCGCAAAGCGGCAGGATGAAATTTTAGACTGCGCCGCTGGAATGCTTCGCTTAGGCGGGCGTATGGTGTATTCGACCTGTACCTTCGCGCCGGAAGAGAATGAGGGAAGCGTCGGGCGTTTTTTACAGCGTCATCCGGAGTTTGAAGCGGAGAGTATTCCGCTTTTGGACGGAATGTCCCGCGGGTTTTCCCTGACCACGGATGAGACGAGAAAGGCCGTCCGCCTCTGGCCGCATCGGGTAAAGGGCGAGGGGCATTTTGCGGCGGTTTTAAGGAAGACGGGGGAAAAGGAGAGAGGCGCGCGCGCTCACACACCGGGCGGGGAGGAGATAGGGGGGAGGAAAGAGGAGTATAAAAGCTACCTCGAATTTGAGAGAGAGTATCTGCGGAAAAAGATAGAAGGAAAGTTCTTATCGTTTGGAGAGCAGCTCTATCTGATACCGGAGGCGACGCCCCTGCTGCGCGGTCTTAAGGTACTGCGTCCGGGGCTGCACTTAGGGACGTTAAAGAAAAACCGCTTTGAGCCTTCGCACGCGCTCGCGCTTGCGCTTTGTAAGGAGGAGGCGCGTTTTTGCTGTAATTTAGAGGCGCAGGGAAGCGAGATCAAATGGTATTTAGGCGGTCAGACATTCCCGTGGGAAGGCGGGAAGGGCTGGCATCTGATAACGGTAGACGGCTATTCCGTCGGCTGGGGCAAGCTTGCGGGCGGCGTGATGAAAAATCATTACCCGAAAGGGTTAAGGAGGCCATGACGTTTTTTTGTTTTGCAGGAAAAATATTCTGGCAAAAGTGCACAAAAATTGACAATAAACAAAACATATATTATACTGTATGTATATTTATTGCGAAATTTTATAGCCATGCGGTGGGCAGAGAGAGGAAAGGTGGAACAGATGGTAGATTATTCAACGGGAACTATAGACTTAGAGGCATTAGAACTATCCGATATTATAGATATTAAGGTGCTGCAGGAATTTTTAGATAATGTCACGCTCGTGATGGACTGCGCTGCGGTGGCGGTAGACAGAAGCGCCAGAGAGGTGACAAGGCCGGTTCGCCATCACGATCTGATGGATTCGCTCAATGCCTCCTCTCTTCTGAATCAGGCGGCGCGGGCGGGCAAGCCGTATATAGGAAGCGACCATGCGGGGATGGTGGAATTTGCGGCGCCCGTTATAGTAGAGGGGCGCAATATCGGCGCGGTAATCGGCGGCCTGGCGCTGCAGGAGGATACGGATCACAATGCGGACGCGTTAGCGCGGATTATTTTCATTGTCGTCAACTCTATGGCGGAGAGCGGTTATAGCAAACTGGAGACGGAATATTTTTCATCGGCGCTTGCAGAAAACTTTCTGCAGATTTCCAGTACCATTGAAATGCTTGCGGAGTCGGCGCAGACGATCACGGACAGTCAGCAGAAGCTTGGCGGAGAGATAGAGGGAATTAATGATCTTACGCGTGAGATCGGTTCCATTCTGGAGGCCATTGCCAAGGTTGCGGATAAGACAAAGCTGATCGGCCTGAATGCCTCCATTGAAGCTGCGCGCCTTGGAAATGAGGGAAGGGGATTTGCGGTAGTCGCAAATTCGATTCAGGAATTGTCGGAGAATACGAAAATGACGACGAAGCAGGTGACTGTGCTGAATAAGCAGATCGACGAGAAGATTTCCGCGACGCTTCAGAACTCCAGCCACACTTTAGAGATTACGGAAGATCAGTCGGCGGCGATGGAGCAGCTTACGGCGACGATTCAAAGTTCCGTGAAGCTGGCGGAACAGTTAAAGGAGCATTGTTCGAAAAAGTAAGTGAAAGGAGGAGGGAAATTGATACCATACAGCGCATCTTTAGACGGCGGGATCAGTGAGAGAGAGAAGAGAAATACAAATCGTGCAAGAGAGATTGCTTCCCAGTGTACGGTGCTTCTGGAAAATGACGGGACGCTTCCTTTAAAGCAGACGGGGAAGATCGCACTGTACGGAAACGGGGCGAGAGCTACCGTGCAGGGGGGAACCGGTTCCGGCGAGGTCAATACCAGAAAGAACGTCTGCGTAGAGGAGGGGTTAAAATCAGCAGGATTTACTGTTTCGACCGCGGCGTGGCTGGACCGCTATGAAGGCCTGCTGGATAAGGCGAAGAGGGAGTACCGAAAGACGCTTGACCGCCTCGAGAAAGAGACGGGGCTTCCGGCGATGATACACACGTTTACGTATGTGTTTGAGGAGCCGGACGTGCCGGAAATCACAAAAGAGGATATCGAGGCGTCCGATACCGATACGGCAGTTTATGTGCTGTCGAGGGATTCTGGAGAGGGAAAGGACCGGTACAACCGGAAAGGAGATTACCGCCTTTGGGATTCGGAGAGGTCGGCGATAGAGATACTGGCGAAAAACTATGCGCATGTGATCGTTGTCCTGAATATCGGCGGGATCATTGATATCAAAGAAATTACGGAAATCGGCGGCATCGGCAGCGTTCTTCTGATGGGGCAGCTCGGCAATATCGGAGGAGAGGCTCTTTCTGACGTACTGCTTGGGAAGGAGACGCCTTCGGGAAAGCTGAGCGATACCTGGGCGAAACATTACGAAGATTACCCGTCTTCTGAGACGTTTAGTCATAATAACGGCGATGTCAATGACGATGATTACACGGACGGCATTTTCGTGGGGTATCGCTATTTTGACACATTCGGCGTGGAGCCGGCGTATTGCTTCGGGTACGGCAGATCCTACACGGATTTTGAGATGGAAACGCTGTCTGTGGAAAAGGAGGGCGGTACGGTCCGTATTGCGGTCAGAGTAAAAAATACGGGAGCGGATTACGCCGGGAAAGAAGTGGTGCAGGTTTATGTATCGGCGCCGGACGGAAAGCTGCAAAAACCGTATCAGGAGCTTGCGGGATTTAAGAAGACAAAGAAGCTTCTGCCAAAAGAAGAAGAGACTGTCAGCGTGACATTTGCGGTCGGTTCCCTCGCTTCCTATGACGAGGAGCGGGCGGCGTGGATTTTAGAGCCGGGCGACTATATCGTCCGCGTTGGAAACAGCTCAAGAAATACGAAAGCGGAGGGACTGCTCAGGCTGACAGAGGAAATTGTGACGGAGCGGCTGACAAACCGGATGCAGCCGGTGAAAAAGGTTGAGGAGCTTGTAAGGCCCGCCGTCGTGCCGCAGACAGTTCAAACAGACCGTATCCTGACGTTTTCGGCCGATGAGATTGAGACAAGGACCGTAACTTACGGCGAAATCGAGACCGAGCCGTATACGACGTCAGAGAGCGGCCGCATTATGCTTGAGGACGTCAGAGCAGGCAGATATTCTCTGAAGGAGCTTGTCGCCCAGCTGACGCCGGAAGAGATGGCGAAGCTTTGCGTCGGAAGGATTATCCGCGACGAGAGGGGCAAATCTATAATCGGGGCGGCTTCCACAACCGTTCCGGGAGCGGCGGGAGAGACGACGGCGGATTTGCTTGAGAGCAGGGGAATCCGTAATATCGTGCTGGCGGACGGGCCGGCCGGCCTTCGCTTAGAGCCGCACTTTCAGACAGATAGAGAAGGCCGATATCTGGGCGGCTGGGGAAATCTTGCAAGCCGGCCTTATGAGACGCCGAAGGATAAAGAAGTTATCGATTACTATCAGTATTGTACGGCGATTCCGATTGCGACGTCTCTGGCGCAGACCTGGGATTTGGAATTGATAGAGGAGGCCGGAAAGATCGTCGGGGAAGAGATGAAAGAGCTTGGAGTTACCCTGTGGCTGGCTCCGGGAATGAATATTCACAGGAATCCGCTCTGCGGCAGAAATTTCGAGTATTATTCGGAAGATCCGCTGTTATCCGGAAAATGCGCTGCGGCCGATACGCGCGGCGTACAGTCCTATCCGGGGGCGGGTACGACGATCAAACATTTTGCGGTGAATAATCAGGAAGATAACCGGATGTATGCGAATGTACATGTATCCGAGCGCGCGCTGCGGGAGATTTATCTGAAGGGATTCGAGATTGCGGTAAAAGAGTCGCAGCCGATGGCTATTATGACCTCATATAATTTGGCGAACGGCACGCATACGGCGAACAGCCGTGATTTGCTTATGGCGATTGCGAGAGATGAGTGGGGATTTGAGGGCGTTGTGATGACCGATTGGGGTACGACGGGCGATTTCGGAAAGCTTTTCTGTAAAGATATCATCTATCCTTCCTCGTCGCCCGCGATGTGCATTTACGCCGGCAATGACCTTATTATGCCGGGGGTGGACGAAGACGTTGCGTGCATTTTGAATTCCTACTACAAAAAGGATGAAGAGTTTGCCGGGGTAGTGACCTTAAGGAATCTTCAGGAATGTGCGATGCGCGTGATAAAAGCGGTGCTTCGCGCCGACGAATAAATAAAAAAAGGAGCTGTGACGGCTCCTTTTTTTGTTTTATAGGAGACATGAAAGTGTGCGGTCCCCCTAAGATTGAGGGGCGGGGGAGTTGAAGTGGGCCTGCCCGCTTTGTTCTGTAATTTTACACGAAAAAACGGGAGTAACTTTGTGCAGAAAAGAGATAATTATTTTTGACCGGAAAACGCATTGACATTCTCTTCGTTTTGGAATATATTAAATATGTAGTTAACCGGTTAACTACATAGAAAAGGTAGAGAGCGAGGTATTTGAACATGAAGAGGAACGGGTGGTTAAAGAAAGCAATTGCATATGTTCTTTCGTTCTGCATGGCGGTATCGTGTCTGTTTGTGACAGAGGAGAGCAGAGTGTATGCGCAGGAGACGACGACCGTGTATTTTTTGAACACGGACGGATGGACCAATATTAAGGTTCACGGATGGATTGAGGGGGGAAACTCCAATCTGTTCGGAGACTGGCCGGGAGCTTCGGCGACAGCGGCAGGCGAGGTGGGGAGTAACTGGTGGAAAATTGATGTGCCGTGCGATGCGTCGGTGCAGGGATTTAACATTATGTTTACGGACAACGGCTCCGAGACAAGCAGAATGACGACTTATATTGATAATAAAAATAATGTGTATCTGACGACGGAAAATGATAAAAGCTATTCTTCGGCCGCTATGGCGGAAGCCGCGGTGGGAGCGCAGGGATCGGGCGATACGACGACCCTGTACTTTTTAAACAGCGAGGGCTGGAGCGGGATATACGGATATCTGTATAAAGACGGTTCGCCGGTTGGAGAGGCATATCCGGGGACGCCGGCGGCCAAAGCGCCGGAGAAAGGGGAGAACTGGTGGAAAATTACGGTTCCGATGAATGTGTCCGACGGATTTTTTAATGTGATTTTTAACGACGGAGGAGACGACAACCAGGCGGACGCGTATATTACGGATACAAGCAATGTATATATCACTGCCGACGGAGAAAAATTTTCAACCGCCCAGGCGGCTCAGAATGCGGCCGGTGTCGGAGGCGGGGAAACGCAGGGGAAGACGACCTTGTATTTTCTAAACAGCAAGGGCTTTGATAAAATTTATGCGTACGCTTACGCGAACGGCGCGGATGTCGGCGCAGCCTGGCCGGGGATAGAAGCCGTCGCGGCTCCGGAAAAAGGTGAAAACTGGTGGAAAGTCGACATAGAAACGGATCAGGCGTTTGGCGTTATTTTCCATGACGGGACTGCGGCGAACAAGATAGAACTCTCCGTAAGCAATAAAAATAATACGCATATTACGGCTTCGGGAGGCGCTTACGAGAGCGTAAACGAGGCGGAGATTTCTGAGGGAATCGGAGATATGAGTAAAGCCACAACGGTATATTTTAAAAACAGTAAGGGGTGGCTGAACGTATACGGCTATGTCTATGCCAATGATACGCCGATCGGCTCCTCATGGCCGGGGACAAAGGCGGCCGAAGCGCAGGAGAAGGGGGAAAACTGGTGGAAAATTATTGTGCCGAAGGAGGCTTCTTCCTCCCCGTTTAACGTTATCTTTAACGACGGAAATGCAAATAAAGCGGAGGTGTCAATTTCAGATGATAAAAGCGTCTATGTAACGCCGGCGGGAGAGAAATACGAAAACACCGAAGACGCGGATAACGCCACGGCGGGCGATGTCGGCGGCGGGGGCGGCGGAGACGTCGGGGGAAATCCGGATCTGGATTACGACGTAGATTTAAGCGGGGCGGGCGCGGTTTTGCCATATGTAACTTATGAGGCGGAGACTGCGGCGACCAACGCGCAGGTCCTTCCAAAAAGTACGAAATATCTGAACGACATTCAGTCGGAGGCAAGCGGCCGGCAGGCGGTAAAGCTTGCAAATACGGGAGATTACGTGGAATTTACGCTTACGAAACCGGCGAATGCCTTTGTTGTGCGCTACAATATGCCGGACAGTGCAGACGGAGAGGGCGTCGACGCGAGCCTGAGCCTGTATGTAAACGGAAAAGATTCGCAGGATCTGGCCCTGACATCCAAATATGCATGGATTTACGGTTCTTATCCGTATACGAATCAGCCGGGACAGGGCAAAGGGCACCGCTTTTTTGACGAGACGCGCGCATTCTTTTCCGAGGGCACGCTTCCTGCTGGGACAAAAATTAGGCTGCAAAAGGACGCGGCAGATACGGCGTCTTATTATACGATAGATTTTATCGAGTGCGAGGCGGTGGACGCGGCGCTTGCGAAACCGGCGGACAGCTTGTCGATCGTCGACTACGGCGCGGTGGCAAACGATGGAAAAGACGATTCGGAAGCGATAAATAAATGTATAGAAGCGGCGAAGAGTCAGGGGAAAGAGGTCTGGATCCCGGAGGGCACCTTCCATCTTCCCGTCAAAAAATCGTTTGATGTCAGTGATGTGACGATAAGGGGAGCCGGGATGTGGTACGCTAATCTTGTCGGCGCCGGAGCTTCCTTCCACTATCAGGGGACGTGCAAATTTTATGATTTTGCGATGACAGGCGTGTCCACCGTGCGCGACGATGCGGGGGATCTCGCAGGCTTTGAGGGGACGGGTTACGCGGCGAACGTTACCGTTCAGAATATCTGGATGGAGCATATAAAGGTCGGAATCTGGAGTTATAATACGACAAATCTTATCGTGCAGGGATGCCGTATTCGCAATACCTACGCGGACGGAATCAATCTGTGTTCGGCGACGAACAATGCCATGGTTCGCAACAACAGCCTGCGCAACACCGGGGACGATTGCATTGCAATCTGGCCGTGGCAGGGCGACAGCTGCAATAACACAATCGCTTATAATACGGTACAGTGTCCGACGCTCGCAAACGGAATCGCGGTGTACGGAGGCGCGGGCAATAAAGTGGAATACAATCATGTGTCGGATTCGATTAACAACGGTTCCGGGATCTGTATCGGAACGGATTACGATACGCCGAACGGATTTACGGGAACAACGACAGTGAGCAATAATGTGCTTGTGAGATGCGGTTCCTACCATTGCGATTACAACTATCAGGTCGGGGCGATTTGGATATGGGCGACAAAGAAGCCTATGACGGCGGTTTTTGATATCAAAAACAATACGTTATACGACTGCTCGTATGAGGGCGTTTTGATCGATAACTGGAATACGGTTTCCGGCTTAAATATCAAGGATAACAATATCTACGGCGCAGGTACGGACGGCGTTTATATACGCGGAAATTCAAGCGGTACGGCGACGATCGAGAATCTTGGAGTGGCGGAGTACGGCGGGGAATTGCTGAAAAACGAGGCGGACAGCTTCACTGTGAATCAAAACGGGAGCGGCATTCACGAGACAGAAATGCCGAAACCGGGCGAAAAGAAAACATTTACGGTGACATTCGATTATGCGGACGGGACAGATGTCATAAGCCGGGATGTGACAGAGGGGGATTCGGTTGAAGAACCGAAGACTCCGGTGAGAGAGGGATATGAATTTTTGGGCTGGTACCATGGAAGCGAGAAATATAACTTTGCACAGGAAATCGAGGCAAATATCAGGCTTACCGCGCACTGGCAGGTAAAGAAGGCCGGGTATACGGTGAAATATTATCGTGAAAATACGACAAAGGACAAATATGTGCTCTCGGAGGCGGACACCACACAGGGGGAGGATGAGGTCGGAAAAACGGTAGCGGTGACGCCAAGAGAGATTGGCGGGTTTACGCTTAACAGTTCTAAGAGTACGGCGAGCGGTAAGATTCTGGCAGACGGTTCTCTGGTATTAGAGCTTTATTATGACAGAAATGTTTACACCGTTACATACGAGACAGACGGAGGGACACAGCCGTCGGAGGAAAAGACGCGGTATGTGTACGGCGTCGGGCTTCAGCCGCTTGGAACGACGACGAAGGACGGATACGCGTTTGCGGGATGGTATGACGAGGACGACAACCTTGTGACGCGGATTGCCAA
>CANDCP010000033.1 GCA_947383215.1 uncultured Roseburia sp. | reverse complement strand
GAATATGCACAATACGCAACTGGAGGGAGGTTAGGTGTGAGACTATGTCAAATGTGATCGTTAAAGAGAACGAGACGTTAGATAGCGCTTTACGCAGATTCAAAAGAAACTGCGCAAAAGCGGGTATCCAGCAGGAGATCCGGAAAAGAGAGCATTACGAAAAACCTAGTGTTAGACGTAAGAAAAAGTCGGAAGCTGCAAGAAAACGTAAGTACAACTAATAAAAGGGGAAGCTGTCACGGAAGTGGCGGCTTTCTTTTTTTATGCACAGCCCCGCGCAGATGAAAGATGCCGCCGGAGTGGCGCACGGGCGCGCGGCGAATGGGAGAAGATAAATCTTTCCTGCCCGATTATGCATAAAGAGCAGGCTGACGCCATATATATTAGCCGTGGGGACAATCCTTTAAAAACACGAAGGGAGGCCGGCGGGATGAACGGCGTGCAGAAAATTTTTCCGGTACATCTTAGAGGACGGGTGGAGAAAGCGATAAGGGAACATGGAGCGTTGGAGGAGATACGAATTCGGATCGGACAGCCTGTCATTTTTTCGGGCGGAGATCGGGAACTGTATTTGAGCGGTGAAAATTCGGACGAGGTATTGACGGAAGAAACGAAGGGCGCCTACCGGATGGGAGAGGAGGACCTCTCGGAGACGGTGACCTTTTTGAGCAGATATTCCAGATATGCTTTTGAGGAGGAGATGAAAAACGGATTCGTGACCTTAGAGGGAGGACATCGCGTAGGCGTGGCGGGGCAGGTGCGGATGGAGCGGGGAGAGGTCGCCGATATTTCATACATACGTTTTTTGAACATTCGAATTGCGAGAGAGAGAGTCGGATGTGCCAGAGGACTTATCCCGTATCTCAGGGACGGGGACGCAATCTGTAATACGCTGTTCTTTTCCGCCCCGGGCGTCGGCAAAACGACTTATTTAAGGGACTGTATCCGGCTGTTGTCGGATGAAGAAGGGTTATCTGTCAGCCTGATCGATGAGCGCTCCGAAATTGCGGCGTGCCATTTGGGGATTCCGCAGAATAATGTGGGTATGAGAACCGACGTCTTAGACGGAGTCAGCAAGCAAAAGGGAATGCAGATGATGATAAGGTCGATGGCGCCGAAGGTTCTTGCCGTAGACGAGCTGGGAGGGGAAGCGGATTACCGTGCGCTGACGCAGGCTCTGTACTGCGGGTGCAGGATACTGGGGACCGTACATGCCGGAACGATAAGCGAGCTGTGGGAAAAAGAAGAATTTATCCTGTGGAAAAAAAGCGGAATTTTCAAACGCTATGTCCTGTTGAAAAAGGGGGGCGCGGGAGCGCGGTTTTTTGAGGTCTACAATGCAAGGCGGGAGCGCGTATGTTAAAGGCGGTCGGAGCCGCGCTTATTCTGATTGGAGCGGCGGGAGTTTCGGGCAGTATCAACAGAAGAATAAAGCAGCATTATAAGCAGCTTATCCGTCTGAAGGAGCTTTTGATTTTGACGGGAAACGAGCTTCAATATCTGAAGGCGCCGCTTCCGCTGGCGTTAAAGAGAATTTCAACCAGACTGGAAGAGCCGTTTGGAAGCACTTACAGAAAAATTTCCGAGGCTTTGTCTTCTTACGAAGAGGCAAGTCCGTGTAAGGTCTGGCAGGAGATCTTAAAGGACGCAAGAGAAGCGTATCTGTTGTCAGAGGAGGAATTTCAGATTTTTCTTGACGCCGGCGCCGTGATCGAGCAGGGAAACGGGTATATGCAGGGGGAGGAGGTAAAGCTTTATGCGGAGCAGGTAAATTTCAGAATAGTGCATGCCAGAGAGGAGCTTGAAACAAAACAGAGGTTATGCCGCTATCTCTGCGGTGCGGGAGGGCTGTTTCTCATTCTGATTCTGGTATAGGGAAAAAGATGTAAGGACGGTTAGAGCGATGAGCGTAAACTTAATTTTTAAAATAGCGGCGGTTGGAATTTTGGTGACCGTGATCAGTCAGGTATTAAAACACAGCGGCAGGGAGGAGCATGCATTTTTGACAAGTCTTGCGGGATTGTTAATTGTCCTTTTTTGGATTGTGCCCTATATTTATGATTTGTTTCAGACAATGCAGGATCTGTTTGCACTTTAGGAGGAGCTATGGATATTGTAAAAATTGCGTTGATGGGTATTGCGGGCGTCTTTCTCGCGCTGTTTGTTCGTTCCTACAAAGCGGAATACAGCTTGTTTGTAAGCATGGCTGTTTGTATCTGCATTTTTATTTACCTGATGTCGAAGCTGGAGATTATTTTGACCTACGTAGATTCCCTGCAGTCTTTGATTGCGGTGGACAGCAGATATGTAGCCACGGTTGTTAAAATGATAGGAATTACCTATATTGCCGAATTTTCGGTCGATATCTGTAAGGACGCGGGGTATCAGGCGATTGCGGGACAGATTGAAATGTTTGCAAAGATGTCGATACTGTTAATCAGTATGCCGGTGCTTATGTCGTTTGTAGAGACAATAGGAGAATTTTTATGAGAAAAAAAAGCGTTTTTTTTCTTGCATTCGTTTTTATGCTATGCTTCGTATGCCCGGATGGGGAATTGAGCGCGAAAGAGTATGGCGACGCGTCGCTGCTTGACGGAATGATGGATGAGCTAAATATGGGGCAGCTTGAGGATTATCTTGAGGACAATGAACAGACAAAAGATATCAGTTTTATTGAGATGGTCAAAAATCTGACGGCAGGCGGAGAAGAATGGAATTTGCAGGCGTTAACGGATTATGTGACGGGACTTTTGTTTGAAGAAATTCGCGAAAATAAAAGGCTTCTGTTTTTGATCGCGGCGCTTGCGGCGTCGTTTGCGCTGCTTCGGAACTTCAGCGGCATTTTCCGTAACTCCTATATCTCCAATCTCTGCTTTGTCATGGTTTACGTAGAGCTGATGATGCTTTTAATGAAATCCTTTCTGGTGGTAGGAGAGCTTTTGGGGACGACGTTAGACAAGGTTGTCGAATTTATGAAAATGCTGTTGCCCGTATTTTGTATGACGATGGTATTTTCAAATGGGACAAACAGTGCGGCGGCCTTCTACGAAATGGCGTTTCTGGTGATATATCTGGTACAGTATGTGATGCTATATTTCCTGGCGCCGCTTGTGCAGGTATTTGTTGCGATGCAGTTTTTAAATTACGTTCTGGAGGGAGAGAAATTTACCCGTATGTGCGAGCTTTTAGAGGATATCATGCGGTGGGCAGTCAAGATTATGGTAACGCTTGTGATGGGGTTAAACGTCGTTCAGGGACTTATTTATCCGGCGGTGGACAGATTAAAGACAACTTCGTGGTCGAAGACCGTCAGTATGATACCCGGGATCGGAAATTCGGCAAACGCCATAGGCGAAATGCTGATCGGCACGGGCATGGTGATCAAAAACAGCGTCGGGGTTGCCGCAATGCTGCTCCTTGTCGTCCTGTTTGCCGTTCCGTTGATAAAAATAGGGGTTTTGACATTTCTGTATAAATTAATTGCCGCGGTTTTAGAACCGATTACCGATAAGCGGATAGCGGGGAGCATCAACGGAGTCTACAAGGGAAGCGTGCTCGCCGGAAAATTAATGCTGACGTCTTTATTTCTGTTTTTTGTCACGATAGCCATGATTACGGCGTCTACGAGTTTTGTGGCGGGATAGGAGGGATTATGGAGGCTGTTTTGGAATGGATGAAAGGAATTGTGATTCTTTTTGTCGTGCTTGCCGCGCTTTTGTATCTTCTGCCGAATCAGAGATATAAGCGGTATGTACAGTTTTTTTTGGAGCTGGTTGTGGTGATTGCGGTGATAAGCCCGGTCTCTAGGGTGATTTATGCCAGCGAGGATTTTGAGGAAAAGATACGTTATTCCCAGTTTTGGATGGAGATGGAAAACCTTCAAAAGGATATGGGGAAGATGGAGTTTGTGCAGTCAGACTATTACAGGCAGGAATATGAGGCGGCGATTGGGGAGGATATAAGACAGATGGCGGAGGGAGATAAATTTGAGATTTGTCAGGTAGACGCAAAGCTTTCTGAAACGTACGAGCTTGAGGAAGTTGCGCTTGTCGTTCAGGAAAGAAAAGAGGGCGGGGATATCCGGGTAGAAGAAATCGGGAGCGCAGAGCAGCTTGTAAAAAGCGCGGAACAGGAAGCGGAAGCGCAACGGATTCGCCGCAGGCTAAAAGATTTTTATCATCTTGAGGATTCGAATATTATCATTACCTGCAAGTAGCGCAACGGGAGGTGGAAAACCGGATGGAACGAAAGAGTCTAGTGGAAAAAATAAGAGAGAACAAGCCGGATAAGACAGGGTGGCTGATCCTTATTCTGACGGGGATCCTTTTGCTGGTAATTGCGCTTCCCTCCGGAGAGTCAAAGGAAAAGGAAGCGCAGCCTGATACGAGAGAAAAGCGGGCGTCTGAGGAGAAGGCTGCGGGAGCGGACGATACGCTGGAAAAACAGTTGGAGACGACGCTTTCTAATATGGAGGGCGTCGGCAGGGTAAGCGTTATGATTACTTATAAGGACAGCGGGACGCAGGTAGTTGAAAAGGACAGCGATAGTTCGGAGGGAAAAACGCTTGAGGAGGATGCGTCCGGCGGCAGCCGGGAAGTGACTGAGAAGGAAGTACAAAAGACGACCGTATATCACAACAAAGGAGAAGGGGAACCCTTTATCGCGAAAGAGCTTACACCGGAGATAGAGGGAATTCTCATCGTTGCGCAGGGCGGGGATAAAACCTCGGTCAGACAAAATATTTCTAATGCGGTTTTAGCATTATTTCCGGTGGAAGCACATAAAATAGTCGTAGTAAAAATGAACGATTAGGAGGGGCGGAAATTGAAGAAAATCTTTAAGAAAAATCAAATCATAATTACTGCGCTGGCGCTTATGATCGCTGTTGCAGGGTATTTGAGCTTTACAAACGGGAATTTAAAAGATGACAAAGTTGCAAAAGAAGCGAATGCCGATGTGTCGGATACATATGACTATGAGATTTCGGATGAGGATACGATTTTAGAGGGAGATATTTTTACCGATTCAGAGGACAACAGCGTAGAGACAGGAGCGCAGGCGGGGACAGAATCATCGCAGGCGCAGGAGCAAAATCCGGATTTAGAGACGAGCGGGGAAGCTGTGGCGGACAAAACGGACGCGTCAAAAGACGGGGAGCCGGCCGACGTATCGTCAGACAATCCGGGCGAGGCGGTTCTTACGAGCAATACTTTGAATAACGTTGACTTTGCGGCGGAGATGAAGCTAAACCGCGAGCAGGTTCGGGCAAAAAATAAGGAATCTCTGCTTGAGATCATCAATAACACAAATATCGACGAGGCGCAGAAGCAGAGCGCGATCGATCAGATGATTGCGATGACGAATATTGCGGAGAGAGAGACAGCCGCGGAGATGCTTTTGGAGGCAAAGGGATTTACCGACGTGGTAGTAAGTATCACCGACGATTCGGCGGATGTGGTCGTAAATATGGGGGAGGTTACCGACGCAAAGCGGGCGCAGATTGAGGATATTGTAAAACGAAAGACAAACGTTGCGGCGGAAAAGATTGTGATTACGCCGATTCAGCCATAGCGCTCCGGCAGATGAAGGGAAAAATAGATTGATATGATATAAAAAGGGCCAAAAAGCGTGCCGGTATATTTTATCGCAGGCGGGGAACCGTATGTTGATGAAACGACTGCCTGGAAATAATCCTCACGTTTTTCGGCTTTTTTTGTTGGCGGATATCCTTGCATAATGCGTAAAAAGGCACTATAATATAACTTGGATTTTTGTGGAAAGAGACCTCTTCATAAGAGGGGAAAAGAGGTATATATGAAGCGTGTATTTTTGATCGTGCTGGACAGTGTGGGAATCGGGGAAATGCCGGATGCCGCCGAATATCATGACAGTGGGAGTAATACGATAAAGGCTGTCTCGCGCAGTCCGTATTTTTCCATGCCTAATATGAGAAAATTAGGATTCTTCAATATAGACGGCGTAGAGGCCGGAGAGCGGGAGAGGCATCCGAAGGGAGCTTTTGCAAGGATGACGGAGACGTCTAAGGGAAAGGATACGACAATCGGACACTGGGAGATTGCCGGCGTGGTTTCCAAAAGACCGCTGCCGACATTTCCGGAGGGTTTTCCGGCGAAGGTGCTTGAGGAGTTTGAGCGGCGCACGGGGCGCGGCGTTTTGTGTAACAGGCCGTATTCGGGGACAGAGGTGATCAAAGATTACGGGAAAGAGCACCTTGAGACGGGAAAGTTAATTGTGTATACGTCCGCGGATTCCGTATTCCAGATTGCGGCGCATGAGAATGTGGTGCCGGTGGAGACGTTGTACGAATATTGCCGGATGGCCCGTGAAATTTTAACGGGGGACGTCGGTGTGGGGAGAGTGATCGCGAGGCCGTTTGAGGGGGCGCCGGGAAGCTTTGCGCGCACAAACAGACGTCATGACTTTTCGCTTGAGCCGCCGGAGGATACGCTTTTGGACCGCCTGCAAAAAGCCGGATACCAAGTGCTTTCCGTCGGAAAGATCGTGGATATTTTTGCCGGGAGGGGAATTAGCGAATATGTGCGGACCGTCTCAAATGCGGACGGCATTGATAAAACGCTTGCCTTTATGGACAGAGATTTTGAAGGTCTGTGTTTTACAAATCTTGTAGATTTTGATATGTTATACGGGCACCGCAATGACGTGGACGGGTATGCGAAGGCTCTTTCCTACTTTGACGAGCGTCTGCCGCAGATTTTAGAAAAGCTGCGCGGGGACGACGTACTAATGATTACTGCAGATCACGGCTGCGACCCGAGCACACCGTCTACGGATCATTCCAGAGAGTACACGCCGCTTGTCATGGCCGGGGCGTCCGTAGCCGCCGGGACAAATTATGGTACGAGGGAAAGCTTTGCGGATATTGCGGCGACCATTTTAAATTATTTTGGAATAGAACCTGCATGCGCCGGGAAGCCGCTTGTGTTTTAGGGGCGATACATTGACTGGGAGGAACGTGTTTTGGCTGATTTAAAAAAGGAAATTGAGAAACGAAGAACATTTGCGATTATATCACATCCGGACGCGGGAAAGACGACGCTGACGGAAAAGTTTTTGCTCTACGGCGGAGCGATCAATCTTGCCGGCTCGGTAAAGGGGAAAGCCACGGCAAGACATGCGGTTTCCGACTGGATGGAGATTGAAAAGGAGAGGGGAATTTCGGTTACTTCATCCGTTCTGCAGTTTGAGTACGGAGGCTGCTGTATCAATATTTTGGATACGCCGGGACATCAGGATTTCTCAGAGGATACGTATCGTACGTTGATGGCCGCCGATTCCGCGGTTATGGTGATCGACGCGTCGAAGGGGGTGGAGGCGCAGACAAGGAAGCTGTTTAAGGTATGCGTGATGCGCCACATTCCGATTTTTACATTTATCAATAAGATGGACAGGGATGCAAACGATACGTTTGAGCTTCTTGACGACATTGAAAAGGAGCTGGGTATCGCAACCTGTCCGGTTAACTGGCCGATCGGATCGGGAAAAGACTTTAAAGGCGTATACGATAGAAATACGAAAAAAGTCATGACGTTCGCCGATACGTTAAAGGGGACAAAAGAGGGGACGGAAAAGGAGATTGCGATTGACGACCCTTTGCTTGCCGATGAGATCGGGGAAGATTTTTTGACGCAGCTTCTGGAGGAAACAGAGCTGCTCGACGGCGCAAGCGCGGAGTTTGATATGGAGCTGGTCTCAAAGGGCGAGCTCTCGCCGGTATTTTTTGGCTCGGCCTTGACGAACTTTGGCGTGGAAACTTTTTTGCGGCATTTTTTGCAGATGACGACTTCCCCGCTGCCGCGCAATTCGGATATCGGGGTGATCGATCCTTTTTCTGAAAATTTTTCGGCGTTTGTCTTTAAGATTCAGGCAAATATGAATAAAAATCACCGGGACAGAATTGCGTTTATGCGTATCTGTTCCGGGAAATTTACAGCCGGTATGGAGGTGAACCATATCCAGGGGGGAAAGACGATGAAGCTCTCGCAGCCGCAGCAGCTTATGGCGCAGGAGCGCAAGATGGTCGACGAGGCCTACGCGGGCGATATTATCGGCGTGTTTGATCCCGGAATTTTTTCTATCGGGGATACGATTACCACCGCAAAGGACAAGTTTTGCTTTGAGGGCATTCCGACCTTTGCGCCGGAGCATTTCGCAAGAGTGCGCCAGGTGGATACGATGAAGCGGAAGCAGTTTGTCAAGGGCGTTATGCAGATTGCGCAGGAGGGAGCGATTCAGATTTTCCAGGAATACCACGGCGGTATGGAAGAAATTATTGTGGGCGTGGTCGGCGTTTTGCAGTTCGACGTGTTAAAATATCGTCTGGAGAATGAGTATAATGTGGACATTCGCCTTGAAAATCTTCCGTACGGGCATATTCGCTGGATTGAAAATGAAAACATTGATTTAGATAAGCTTGCGGGAACTTCGGATATGAAAAAAATTATGGATTTAAAGGGCAGACCGCTATTGTTGTTTGTGAACGCGTGGAGCGTGGGAATGACGCTGGATCGCAACGAAGGCCTTGTCTTATCAGAGTTTGGGAAAAATTAGGAGGTATAAAAAGATGTCGGTAATCACGGTTACGAACGATAATTTTGAGGAAGAGGTATTAAAGAGCGAAATACCGGTGCTGCTTGATTTCCGGGCCGACTGGTGTACGCCGTGCAAAATGATGGCGCCTGTTTTGGAGGAGATAGAACGGGAATTCTCAGGAAAAATAAAGGTAGGGAAGGTAAATGTGGACGAGGAGGCCGCGCTTGCCTTAAAATATCAGGTTATGAGTATTCCGATGTTTATTGTGATGAAGCATGGAGTTTTTGAAGGAAAAACGATTGGCGTACAGACAAAAGAGGAGCTTCTGGCTTTTTTGAATCTGTAAGCCTGCTTTTTAATTATTGTTCGAGATACAGCTGCTCAGTGATTGCTTCCATAATCCCTAAGATTCGTCCTTTGTTAAAATCTGAGAGGGAGCGGAACATCCTTAGCAGCTCTTCTTCTGTCTTTTCGTCGTCCGCTGTCAGATAAGCGTTGCCCGAGTCAATTAAAACGGCGGAACCCGCCGGTAGATCGCCGATTGTGGTTTCGGAGCCGGTCAGAAGGTAATATACGGACACCCCGAGAAACTCGCTGATTTTAATCAGTTTGTCGGACGAGGGGGTCGTGTTCCTTTTTTTCCAGCTGCTGATGGCGGCCTCCGAGATGCCGGTGTACTCGGCCAAATGTTTCTGAGTTAAATTCTTTTTTTCTAAAAGCGCGAAAATACGCTGGCTGATAGTCATATTCATCTCCTTATACATAAGGCGAAATTGCCTGTTCAATCTGAATTTCTATGTGGATACAAGTGAAGAAAAACACTGCGGATATAAAAGTAAATCATATTTTGAAATAAAAAAACGGTTACAGTTTACAATTGTCAACGGCGCTTTCTACGATTCCGAGAATACGTCCCTGCTCAAATTCCGGGAGAACACGGAACAGCTTAAGAAGCCGGAGCTCGGATTTGGAAAGCTGCGGGGAAATTTCCGCTATGTCTTCCATAAGCAGTACGTTTTCTGAAAAAGTTTCGTCGGAGCCGGTCAGCAGGTAACGCTCGGATACGCCGAGAAATTCACTGATTTTGGCTATTTTGTCGGCCGAGGGAGTCGTATGGCGCTTTTTCCAGCTCGTGATGGCGGCCGGGGAAATTCCCGCGTATTTGGCCAGATCTTTTTGAGATAAGCCCCTGCTCTCCATAAGGGCAAAAATGCGTTGACTGATGGTCATATTTCTCTCCTTAATCATGCGAAGAACAAAAAATTGCTCTAAAAAAATTTATGATTGTTCATTTTTAATTTGACATATTTAATTCTGTGAATTATAATTTAATTATGTTAACGGATGATAAATTTATTATACATCAATCGGCGAAATTTCTCAATGCCGAATTTGATGAAAGGGAGTACTATGGCAAAAAGAAAATTGACACCTTTCGGGAAAAACATCAAACACCGCCTTGTAGAGTTAGAAATGAAACAGGATGAACTGGCGAGGCTGGTAGGAACAAGTCCGCAATATATCAATCATATTATGTACGGCGAGCGGACAGGGGACAAATACATAGAGAAAATCAGGCGTATTTTGGAGATATGAAATTATGTTAGAAATCAAATCAGAATTCACTTTCTTAAACGCATTCATTTCTTTTCATTTATCAGATATATCCGGCGCTTTTAGCATTCTCGACGATACGGATAAAACTTTAAGTTCCCTGATTTCAGAATGAAACTCTTCTGTTCCCGAATCATACAGATATCATGCGTCTTTGCGCAAATTTATTTTTCTGTTTTGCGGACGGAAAGGCTGGCCGTGTGGCAAAGCCCTTTTTCGTATTATGTGACAAGGTTGTTGTTTTGTCAAGATATTTGGTTTATGAAATAAAACTTGTACAAAACGCTGTGAAGCGATATAATAAGGCAGAAAAATGAATTCCTTTGGAGGACACAGGATGTACGGAGTCAGGGAAAAGAGACAGCGAATGAGGAGAATCCGAATAGGGATAACGGCAGTACTTACGATAATTTTTTTGCTTTTGGCCGCTTATTTTTTTATGACTTTTTATTTTCGGAGCCATTTTTTCTTCCGCACCGAGATAAACGGTCTGAACGTAGGGGGACTTAGCGTGGAGGAAGCGGAGGAGAAAATAGCCGGGGACGCGGGAGAATATACGTTGATCGTTGCGGACAGGGATAAGAATTTATATCCTTTAGAGGGGGCGCAGATCGGGGGGAATTACGCGCCGGACGGTTCGGTGGAAAAGGCGTTAAAAAAGCAGAATCCATACGGATGGCTTGCCGCGGTATTTTCGGGGAATCGGATTGACGTGGCGACGCCGATGGAATATGAGGAAGACATGTTAAGAGACGCGGTATCGTCTCTGCCGTGTTTTTTGGAGGAAAACGTCAAAAAGCCGGAGGATGCAAGCATTGTGCGGCAGGACGACGCCTATCAGGTGGTAGAAGAGGAACAGGGAAATCTGCTGATTTTTGAAAAAGTTGTGGAAGCGGTAAAGACGGCAGTCTCGTTGGGGGAGGGGGAGCTGCATCTGACGAATGAAATGTATGAGAAGCCGGTTGTGACAACAGAGTCGCATGAAATTGTCGACGCGATGGCGTCGATAGAGAAATACGTTTCCGCCCGTATTGTTTATGAGATTTCCGATTATGATGAGAGCCTTGAGGGGGCGGAGATTTTTGATATGATAGAGCTTCACGGGGACTTTTCCGTCACGTTGAAGGAGGATATGATAGAGCGTTTTGTGCAGAGGCTCGCGAGTAAATATAACACGTACGCGGATGTGCGGAGGTTTACGACTTCAAAGGGGGATGTTATAGAGATCGGCGGCGGCGATTACGGATGGGTGATTGACAAAGAGAAAGAAGCCGGGCTTTTAAAGGAAAACATTCTGTCGGGGGGGACGACGCACCGGGAGCCGGTCTATTCCCAGCGGGCGCAGGTAGAAGGGCTTGAGGACATCGGTAATACATATGTAGAGATTGATTATACGAATCAGCATATGTGGTATTACGAGCAGGGAAAGCTGAAATTAGATTCGGATATCGTATCCGGCAATATTGCAAAAGGAAACGGTTCGCCGGACGGAGTCTTTAAGGTGGTGTACAAACAGAGTCCGGCGGTGTTAGTCGGAGAGGATTATGAGTCGGACGTAGAGTATTTTATTGTGTTCGCCTATAATGTCGGAATCCATGACGCGTCGTGGAGAAGCGCATTTGGCGGGAGTTATTATAAGACCCAGGGTTCTCACGGTTGTGTGAACGTACCGCGTGAGGCAGCGTTGGAGCTGTATGGAATGATACAAAAGGAGACGCCGGTGATTGCGTATTACAGAGAACCGACAGAGCTTACAACCGAGAACTGTAAAATTTCCAACGCATACTCGTATGTGGATCCGGAGAAGGAAAAAGATACGTCCGGCGAAGACCGGCAGTGAGAAAAAACACTTGACGAAACAGAACAGACATTCTATAATAAGGACAGCTGAAGTCTCGGCTGTTCTTATTTTTTATATCGCAGGAAGATCCGTCAAGGTCGGTTTCTCTCTTCTTCCGTCTCTTTATCAGGAAATTAATGATTGACTTTTCCCCTCAAATGTAATATTATTAGAACAGAAAATACGAACACAAGTTCGATAAAAGGAGAATAATAATGGCAAAAGAATTAAAAGATGATAAATTAAAGGCGTTGGATGCTGCGATCTCTCAGATTGAGAAGCAGTACGGTAAAGGGTCCGTTATGAAGCTTGGGGACGAGAGTGCGAAGATGAATGTGGAGACGGTTCCTACCGGTTCCCTGAGCCTGGATTTGGCGCTTGGGCTTGGAGGGCTTCCGAAAGGCAGAATTATAGAGATATACGGGCCGGAATCAAGCGGTAAGACAACCGTAGCGCTTCACGCGGTGGCCGAGGTGCAAAAGAGAGGAGGCATCGCGGGTTTTATTGACGCCGAACATGCGTTGGATCCTGTGTATGCGAAGAATATAGGCGTAGATATTGACAATTTGTACATCTCCCAGCCGGACAACGGGGAACAGGCGCTTGAGATTACAGAGACCATGGTGCGCTCCGGCGCGGTTGACATCGTAATTGTAGATTCGGTGGCGGCGCTTGTGCCGAAGGCGGAGATTGACGGCGATATGGGGGATTCGCATGTGGGGCTGCAGGCGAGGCTGATGTCGCAGGCGCTGCGTAAGCTGACCGCGGTTATCAGCAAGTCAAACTGTATTGTAATCTTTATCAACCAGCTTCGCGAGAAGGTCGGGGTAATGTACGGGAATCCGGAGACGACAACGGGAGGCCGCGCTCTGAAGTTTTATTCTTCCGTTCGTCTGGATGTGCGCAGGATCGAAGCGTTAAAGCAGAGCGGCGAAGTTGTGGGAAACCGTACCAGAGTAAAAGTCGTTAAAAATAAAGTAGCGCCGCCGTTTCGTGAGGCCGAGTTTGATATTATGTTTGGGAAGGGCATTACGAAAGAGGGAGATATTTTGGATCTGGCCGCGGATCTTGGCATCATTAACAAGTCGGGCGCCTGGTATGCCTATAATGGAGAAAAGATAGGGCAGGGAAGGGAAAATGCCAAGACATTTTTGAGAGAGCATCCGGATATCTGCGAGACCGTAGAGGCAAAGGTTCGCGGGCATTATAGCATGACTTCGGAGGAGACGCCGGAGGAGGATGCGAAAGCAGAGGAGTAATATGGTTTGCGTAGAAGAGATAACAGAATGCAAAAAGGGAAAATATAAGGTGTTCCTGGATAACGGCACCGTGTGGCCGCTTTACCGGGGAGAGATACGTTCCAGGGGGCTGGCACCTGGGACGTATCTTTCGAAAGAGGAGTACGACGAAATCTTGTCAGAGATAATTTTTGTGCGGGCAAAGAAGCGCGCGCTGCATCTGTTAGAGAGAATGGACCGCACGGAGGCGGGGCTTCGTGATAAGCTTAAGCAGAACGAATATCCGGCCGAGGCTATCGACGAAGCCGTTTCCTACGTAAAAAAATATCATTATCTGGACGATGCGCGCTATGCGGCGGCCTATGTGCGAAGCTATCAGAATACCCGAAGCAAGAGACGTATCATGGCGGATTTGTTGTCAAAGGGGATTTCAAAGGCCAATGCCAGCCGGGCATTAGAATGTGAATACGAGGCCGACGAGTGTGAAAAGATAGGCAAATTACTGGCAAAAAAGGGTTACGACGAGAATATGCGGCAGGAGGAGCGGCGCCGGGTATATGCGTTTCTTATGCGAAGAGGATTTAAGAGCGAGGATATTTTAAAGGCAATGAAATGTTCTGACTACTTGACATAATGCATAATTAAGTATAAAATTTATATGTTGTTATTTATGACAGATAACCCGTATTTTTGTTATAAAATGTACAATGAAAATCAAATAAAGGAGGTGCTCCTGTGCCAGTAATTGTCGCAATCGTCACGTTAATTATTGCTGTGCCTATTACTTATTTTGCAACGACCGCATACCAGAAAAAGGTTTCTGCCGCGAAAATCGGCAGCGCGGAGGAAAAGGCGAGAGAAATAATAGATGAGGCAGTAAAGACCGCTGAGACAAAGAAAAGGGAATCTTTACTCGAAGTGAAAGAAGAGTCGATTCGGACGAAGAATGAGCTTGACAAAGAGATGAAAGAGCGGAGAACTGAAATTCAGCGTAATGAACGCAGGATAGAGCAGAAGGAAGCCAATCTCGACAAGAAATTGGAAGCTATCGAGAAAAGGGAAGCGGGATTTGCAGCAAAGGAAGAAGAAATTAACAGACAAAAGGCAGAAGTTACAGTGCTCCACGAAGAGCGTGTGCGGGAACTAGAACGAATCTCAGGTCTTACCTCCGAACAAGCAAAGGAATATCTATTAAAAACTGTTGAAGATGATGTGAAAATTGACACGGCTAAAATGATCAAAGAGCTGGAAAGTCAGGCAAAAGAAGAAGCACAGAAAAGGGCGAAAGAATATGTGGTCACGGCGATTCAAAAATGCGCTGCGGACCATGTCGCGGAGACAACGATTTCTGTTGTACAGCTTCCGAATGATGAGATGAAAGGAAGAATCATCGGCCGGGAGGGGCGCAATATAAGAACCCTGGAGACGATGACCGGTGTGGATTTGATTATTGACGACACGCCGGAGGCGGTGATCCTTTCCGGATTTGATCCGATTCGCAGAGAGGTTGCGCGCATTGCATTGGAAAAATTGATTGTGGATGGACGTATACATCCTGCCAGAATCGAGGAGATGGTCGAAAAGGCGCAAAAAGAAGTCGAGACGATGATCCGCGAGGAAGGGGAAGCGGCCACGTTGGAAGTCGGCGTACATGGGATTCATCCGGAATTGATCAAGCTGCTGGGAAGAATGAAATTCCGTACAAGCTACGGTCAGAATGCGTTGAAGCATTCTATTGAGGTGGCGCAGCTTGCCGGTTTGCTGGCGGCTGAGATCGGCGTGGATGTCAGGACTGCCAAGCGCGCCGGACTATTACACGATATCGGAAAGTCCGTGGATCATGAAATTGAAGGCTCACATATTCAGATTGGTGTGGATTTGTGCAGAAAGTATAAGGAATCATCCGTGATTATCAATGCGGTAGAGGCACATCACGGCGATGTTGAGCCGGAAACTTTAATTGCCTGTCTCGTGCAGGCTGCAGATACCATCAGTGCAGCCAGACCGGGCGCCAGACGGGAAACGATGGAAACATATTCAAACAGATTAAAACAGTTGGAAGATATTACGAATGGATTTAAGGGTGTAGATAAATCTTTTGCTATTCAGGCAGGTAGAGAGATTCGAATTATGGTGGTTCCAGAGCAGGTAAGCGATGCGGATATGGTATTGCTTGCGCGTGATATTTCAAAACAGATAGAAGCAGAGCTGGAATATCCGGGACAGATAAAGGTAAATGTGATTCGTGAGTCAAGAGTTGTTGATTATGCAAAATAATTTTGAGTTGCGAAGAAAATAAGCGCTGAATGTATGAGAACAGATGGTTTTCATACATTCAGTTTTTTTATTTTATGAAAAAGTTCTAGCATTGCGGTGTAAAGAATCATACCTTCGGCGCATCAAAGCGAGATTCTACAACATAAAATGTTGATTCCACATCATTCCATTGGCGAAATATTGCGCTTATTCCGATAAATATTACAACAGAAATGTTAGAAAACAATATAGGAGAATAGGTCATGCGGATAGCGATATGCGACGATGAAAAAGCTGTGCGCGACATGCTGAGGGATGGCGTGCATAAATATTACCCGTCGGCTGAGATAGAGCTTTTTTGTTCCGGCGAAGATTTGCTTTTATGTGAGCGTCAGCCGGATATTCTGTTGCTGGATATTGGACTTAGGGGCAGAGACGGGATGGAGACGGCGAGAGAACTGCGCAAAAGAAACAAACGGACGGTGCTTATTTTTGTGACGGCTCTAAAAGAGCATGTTTTTGAAGCGTTTCATGTGAGGGCGTTTCAATATCTTGTGAAGCCGTTTACGGAGGAAAAATTTGCCGCCGTGTTAGCGGAAGCAGTAGAACAGTATCTGGAGGTTTCTTCGATAAAAGAGGAGGAAAAAGAAAAAAGCCTGATGATTAAGGTCGGCGGGACATATGTCAAGATAAGGCTTGCGGATATTATATCCGCGGAAGTATATAACCGTAAAATTATTCTGCATAAAACTGACGGCGATCTCGAGTATTACGGAAGGATGCGCGCGCTTGAAGAAATGGCGGGAGAGGATTTTTTTCGGCCGCACAGGGCGTATCTGGTTCATTTTAAATATGTCGTGAAGTATGATAAATCTATGATATACTTAAAAAAAGGGACCGCGCTTATGGCCCAAAAAAATTATCGGGAGTTTGTAAAGCGTTATCTTAAATATATTCACGGCACAGAGGTATTTTGACGGTATGAAGAGTTATGATTTATATTACGAAATTGTGAGTAATCTGCAGTTTCTGGGAATTACGCTGCTGACCTCATATTGCTTCGGATATTTTTTAAAGCCGTTTTTTGCAAAGAAAAAAACGGTTCTGATGACGGAACTCGCTTACTTTGCCGTGATGACGCTTCTTTATTATGTACCGTGGAAAATTGAAAACAATATGGCATACGGGATTGGGGTCATTGCGGCGTTTCTTGTAATGTCAAGTATGGAACCGGAGAACAGAAAACAAAAGATGTTCCTTTCGGTTACCTTTTTTGTTCTGCGCCGGATTTCGCTTCAAATGGAGAATTGTATAGATGCGCTTCTCTATCATTATTCTTATAAGATTGCCGGATTTGCCGGAAACTTTAGGCTGCAGTTTTGGATTTATGTGATAAGCTGTGTAACAGACTTGATATTGAGTATGGGATTTCTGCTGTTTCCTGTGTGGCTTATCCATAAGGCGTACGTATATAAAAAGGAAAAAATGACCGGCAGGGAGATGGTGATTTTATGCATTCCGTCGCTGTCCGGTATGGCGGGAAATATGCTTCTGTCTTATTGTTTTCGTGTGTATGAACAAGACACGGCAAGAGATGCGTACAACGTTAATCTGGCATATAACTGGCGTTGTTTTCTATATTATGGAATTTGTTTCGTCGTAATTTTAACGATGATTGCGTTGTTTCAGGGGATAAAAAACAGGCAGAGAGAAGAGCGGCAGAATGAGGTTCTTTTTGGACAGATTGCAGATATGAAAAGACATATCGGCGAGGTAGAGCGGCTTTATAGCGATATGCAGAGCCTGCGTCACGATATGGGGAATCATATCATGACCTTAGAGGGACTTTGCATAAGGAACGAAAATAAAGCTGCCATTTGCTATGCCGCGAGGCTCAGGGAAAAGTTTACGGAGGCGGCGTCAGGAATAAAGAGCGGGAATCCGGTCACGGATGTAATCCTGTCAGAGATGCAAAAGGAAGCGGAAGAAGCCGGCATAAACTTTAAATGTGATTTTTATTTTCAGAGGGAGATGGGCATCGACGTCTTTGATATCAGCGTGATATTGAACAACGCGCTTGCGAATGCGGTAGAGGCCGCAAAGGGAACGGCGGAGGCCTTTATTGAGATTTCTTCCTGTCGAAAGGCAAATGTTTGTCTGATAGAGGTAAAAAACAGTTATACGGGCGAGCTTGTCCGGGACGAAGAGAGCGGATTTCCGGCGACGTCAAAGAAAGACGCAGGGCGGCATGGATTTGGGCTTGCCAATATACAAAAAGTGGCGCAAAAATATTATGGCGATGTCTCTATTGAATGCCAAAATCATGTTTTCCGGTTGATCATCATGATGCTGGTTTCTAAAACAAAGTGAAAAAGATATACCATTCATGACAAAAAAGGGCCGCTTTACAACATAAAGCTTATTTTAACAGTAGATAAACCGAAATAAGAAATATACAGAAAATATGGGGAGAGCAGGGATGCGGTTAAGAGGGAAAGGAGACCGAAAAGAATGAAAATCAGCGGTATGGGAAATGTAAATGCACAGGCAGGGTATGGAGGTGTGCAGGCGACGGACGCCCAGAGTAAAAATCTTTTGAATCAGATAGCAAATGCACAAAAAAAGCTGCAGGAGCTTTCCGCCGATGAAAAGTTGAGCGTGGAAGAGAAGATGAAAAAGCGGCAGGAGATTCAAAAGCAGATCAATGATTTAAACAATCAGTTGAGGCAGCATCAGATAGAGCTGAGGAGGGAGGCGCAGCAGGAAAAAAGCGAGCCAAAAGAGGATATATTTTCAGGTTCTCAAAAGGCAGGCGAAGAGAGAGGCAAAGGTACGGGAATCTCAAAGGCTGGAATGGAAGCGATGATTTCGGCCGACACGGCGATTGGCCAGGCAAACGTGCAGGGAAGCGTCGCGACGAAATTGGAAGGACGGGCAGGCGTGCTTGAGACAGAAATTAAGCTGGACGCTGCGCGCGGAGGTTCGGTTACAAGTAAACAGGAAGAGTTAGAGAGTATAAAACAAAAAGCCGCCGCGGCAGTGGCGTCACAGGGAGAGACGCTAAAAGAGGCCGGCGAAAAGCTGAGGGAATCTGCAGAGCGGGAAGAAGAAACGCTCAACAAAAAGACAGAGGAAGAACAGGAAGAAGATGAAAATACGGTGGGACAAACGTACACAAATGAGGCGAAGATTGTCAGAGAGAGCGAGGATCCAACCGTATCCGTCCGGATTTAGAATATCGGCGTGGCAGGGAAGGTAGGTGGCGTTTATGAATATCAATACGCAGGGCGGCGGATTTTTTCTTTCGGGCAGCCGGCCGGCGCTTCTAAACAGCGGCTTTGGTTTAAAAAGCACGCGGCAAAAATTAGAGCGCCAGGCAGAGTGCAGCGGCCAGATAGAGTTTTTTGAACAGCAGAAGAAAAGTCTGAAGGATATGAAGTGCGAATCCCTTGCGGATATCGAGAGAAAACTTCAGATGTTTCATTCCTATGAAGATCAGATTGCCGCCGCAAAGATGGCGTATAACAGCGAACAGATGTGGCATGTTATGGATGAAGCGCAGGAGCTTGCCGAGAAAATTGCAGAGCAGGCAAAAGAAGCGGAGCCAAAGACCCCGGAAGAGAGAAAAGAAGAACTTGCAAAAGAGGCGCTCGGAATCGACGAGGGCGAAGGCTTGTTGTCAGAGGTCATTGAGGAACTGCCCGATGCGGCAGAGCTTACGGAGGAAGATATAGAGAACGGATTATGCGAGATGGCGGAGAACGCGCAGCAGGAGGAATTGTCTGCAATCGCAGAAGAATTGGAGAATGGGAATACGACAGAGCAAGAAAAAACGATAGCCGGAATCGATATTCGTATCTGACGCCGGTAAAAAGAAATGCCCCTGCGGCGGAGTATAAGGACGCCGCAGGGGCAGCCCCCGCAAAACAAAGAATCCGGCAGAGCCGGATTTTTTGTTTTGCGTCTAGTCGAATAAGGCAAATTCGAATCCAAGCGCCCTTGCCTGATCAATAAAGTCTCCGAGAATCGCGGTGTTTGTCTTTGACTCCGCGTGGAGCAGGTAAATCGCGCCGGAATGTAATCTGTCAATCAGTTTTTGCAGGCTTTCCGCTTCATTCGGCTGGTTATTTACGTCGTAATCCAGATAGGCAAAGCTCCAGAATACGCTTTTATAATTGCAGTTATTTAAAATTGCAAGAGACTGCTCGCTGAATTTGCCGGCAGGATAGCGGAACAGATGCATTTCATAGCCGCCAAAGTTCTCTTTGATATAATTATGGTTGTCCATAATCTCGGATTGCTGCTGTTCTACGGTCTGGGAAGGAAGGCCGGTAGCAGGGTGTGTGACGCTGTGGTTCCCGAGCATATGTCCCTCGTCAATTATGCGCTGCACCAGATCCGGATCTTCTTTGGCATAAGGCTGGGTGACAAAGAATACGGCCTTTACATTCTTTTCTTTCAGCGTGTCGAGAATAGAAGGCGTACAGCCGTACTCATATCCCTCGTCAAAAGTCAGATAGATAATTTTTTCTCCTTCAGAGATAAAATGCGCGTTGTATTTGCCGTATTTCTCCTGATACTGCAGACAGCCCCCCGGGCGGTTCTGATCGTCTACGTTAGAACCCTGACCCCAGTCGAGAATCGTAGTATCCAGTGAGGAAATATCGATCTGCGTATTGTTAAGCGTGTGCGAAGTAGAAGGCAGGCCGCTTGCGTCTTCGGTATTCGCGTCAGGAATATTGTTTTTATCGCTGCCGTCTGTTTTAACGCCGGATACATTGTAGGCTTCCGCTGTCTTAATAATGGCGTCGCCGATCGCTTTTGCGTAGTCTGCGAGATGTTCGTCGTAAAGCTGATTGTCCTCCGGGACATTTAAAAAGCCAAGTTCAATAATGCAGGACGGCATCTGCGAATTTAAATTGATATAATAATCTTTGGAGGAGTTCCCCTGCGTTCCCTGTTTTACGCCTCTGTTTCGCTGTATTCCGGCGGTTTCCAGGCCGCTCATAATATTGTCGGCGAGCGTCTTTGTCTCCTCGTCCGCCTGGCTTAATATCCAGGTTTCCACGCCGAAGCCTTCCCCCTTATTGCGGTGAAGGGATACAAAGTAATCGGCGTTTGCATCGTTTGCAACCTTACACCGTGCGGATAGCTTTAAGAAGGTATCGTCAGAGCGCGTCATAACAACTTTGACGTTTTTTTCTTTCAGATAGGCTTCCACCGCCAATGAAAGCTTTAAGTTGTCGTCCTTTTCGATTCGGCCGTCGGAATCGGAGCCGATGTCTTTTCCGCCGTGTCCCGCGTCGATGCAGACGGTAAACAAAGAAGAATCCGCCTCGGAAGGCGTTTCGGTGTCGTTTTTATTCGGATTCTGCGTTTCGGTTTGCTTTAATTTGTCAATTGCGTTGTTGATCGGTTCCGGAACCTTGATAAATTTACCGAGCGCTCCGGTTAGTAGCTGGATAATAAAAAGTGTTACAAGAAGCAGCAATAGACAGATTGTGATACAGACCGCGTTTCGTATTCTTTTTTTCTTTTTTCTGGAATTCATAAGCCCTCGTCTTTCTGTTGTTAAAATGATCAGTATTTACCAAAAATATTCAGTGTGTCGACAAAAATAATAATATTACATAAAATAAAAAGTGTCTATTGCGAAAGCGTAAATTTAAATAATTTTTGAGAAAATTTAAAAAAAAATTCACAAACATCAAATATCTTATTTTTTTGTTTCGCTTGCATACGGTCAAAAAAACGGATATGATTACAGCAAAAGAAAAGAGAGGTAAAAAGAAGATGGGAGAAAAAATAAAAAGAGTGAAACGGGTGTTGGAGCATAGAGGGACGATCCTTGATATCTATTCTGATTATATGGAATTGCCGAACGGAAAAACGGAAAAATGGGATTTTGTCTCTCACAGAAAAGGAGCGGCGGCCGTTGTGGCGGTGCGGGACGACGGGAAGATTTTGATGGTGCGCCAGTACAGAAACGCGCTTGAGCGCGAGACTTTGGAAATTCCTGCGGGAGCGCGGGACAGTGTGACGGAGGATACGCGCATTTGCGCGATGCGCGAGCTTCAGGAGGAGACAGGATATCAAAGCGCTTCTCTGGAGAAACTCTTATCATTGCGCACAACCGTGGCGTTTTGCGACGAGTTTGTCGACGTATATCTGGCGCGCAGACTGAAAGAGGGAAAGCAGCATTTTGACGACGCGGAAGATATTGCGGTGGAAGCGTACGAGCCAAAGGAATTGTGTAAAATGATTTATGAGGGCAGGATACAGGATTCGAAAACAGTTGCGGGGATACTGGCATATTGCAACAGGGAAAAGCATAAATTGGATTAAACGTTTTCAGACAAGGTTTGTGCATGGGAAAAAAAAGAATTCAAACGGAACCAAGGAGGATAACAGGGGAAGGCTGCCTGAAATATCTTTTCTTCGGTTCTTTTTTTATTGGCATACTTTTGGCGAATCTCAGCGGAAGCAAACGGCTCTTGGATTATGGAATATTCAACGTATATTTTTTGAAGCAGTTTGAGTATTCCAGTATCAGCTATACCGATCTGTTTCTCTATATTTTAGAGACGCGCGCGCCGGTGTTTCTGTTTCTTGCCGTATTGGGAGTTACTGAATTGTGGTATCTTGCGCACGTTTTGTTCGTGATGTGGAACGGGGGAGCGCTCGGTTTTCTGTTTGTCTCAGGCATCAGCAATCTTGGCGTCAAGGGTATTTTGCTTGTTGTTTTATCGCTTGTTCCGCAGTATTTGTCTTACGTTATGCTGTATCTGATCCTTTTTTTCGCACAGCAGCGGCTGCACGCGAAAGGAGGCCGGGCTCTGGCAGACCGGCGGCACGGGCGTTGGGCCGGATATCTGATCTCCTGCGCGCTGGCGGCGGTTCTGCTGATTTTGGGTATCTTGTCGGAGACATATCTGAATCCGGGGATTATGAAAGGGATATTGAAGATATTCTAGTTCAAATTGGCGCGGCCCGGCTAAAAATCCGTACAAATACCGTTTGATTTTCTGCGCTCCTGTCCGTATAATAAGAGTTGGCGAAAAAATACATAAGGACGGATTATAAAATGACATTGGATATACAGGGTTTCTTGACCCATCTGCGCGAGGTGAAGAAGACCTCGGAGAATACGACGCTCTCCTATGAGCGGGATTTGAGAAAATTGCAGCGATATTTAAACGATATAAAAATACGCGGGATAGAAGCGGTTACGAAGGAGGAGCTCGAGGCTTATCTGCGAACCATGAAGGAGGCGGGCAGGAAGCCTTCCACGATTTCAAGGAATACGGCTTCCATTAAGGCATATTTCGCGTATCTGACGAAGAACGGATTTTTGACCGTCAATGTAGCGTCGAAGCTGAAGGCTCCGAAGGTAGAAAAAAAGATACCGGGAATATTGACTACGGAAGAAATAAACCGGCTGTTAGACGAGCCGGATCCGGATACGCCCAAAGGGCTTCGCGACAGGGCGATGCTGGAGCTTTTGTATGCTACGGGTATCCGCGTGACGGAATTGATTACGTTAAAGCTCTCGAATATAAACCGCGGCATGGATTACATTGTGTGCTCAGATGCGCACAAAGAGCGCATTATTCCTTTTGGAAACGTGGCGGGCCGCGCGCTGGACGCCTATATGGATAACGGGCGTCCGAAATTTGTCGCGGATGAGGAAAATGACTTGTTGTTTACGAACTGCTATGGGCGGGCCATGAGCCGGCAGGGTTTTTGGAAACTGATCAAGTATTACGGCGGCCGAGCCGGAATAAGTGCGGACATCACCCCCCATACAATGCGGCATTCTTTTGCGGCGCATCTGGTCGGAAACGGCGCGGATCTTTGCTGCGTGCAGGAGATGCTTGGGCATTCCGATATTTCCACGACGCAGATTTATTCCAGGATGAATCAGGTAAAAATGCGGGAGGTCTATCTGAAGGCGCACCCAAGAGGATAATAAAACCGGATGGAATTTTCCATCCGGTTTTTAATGCCGATTTTGATTATTGATTCATTTCTGCGATCGTGTAAATCAGTTCTTCGGAATCTTTCCATCCAAGGCATGGGTCCGTAATAGATTTGCCGTAGACGTGGTCGCCAATTTTCTGACATCCCGGTTCGATGTAGCTTTCAATCATAACGCCCTTGACCATTCGTTTGATATCGCCCGACAATTTGCGGTTATGCATGACCTCTTTGACGATACGGATCTGCTCCTGATATTGTTTGTTGGAGTTTGAATGGTTGGCGTCGATAATAGCGGCGGGATTTTTCAAATCACGCTCATCATACATTTGAATGAGACGCATAATGTCTTCATAGTGATAATTTTGCGTGCTGTTTCCGTGTTTGCTGACGGCGCCCCTTAAGACGACGTGCGTCAGATCGTTTCCGGTAGTCTCAACCTCGTGGCCGCGGAACGTAAAATGGTGCGGGTGCTGCGCGGCGTAAACCGAATTAAGCATTACGGAAAAGTCTCCGCTGGTGGGATTTTTCATGCCGGAAGCGACATCGAATCCGCTCACGGTAAGCCTGTGGTGCTGATCCTCAACGGATCGTGCGCCGATGGCGACATAGGAGAGCAGATCTTCCACATAGCTCCAGTTTTCCGGATAGAGCATTTCGTCTGCGGGAGTAAGGCCGCTTTCTTCGATTGCGCGAATCTGCATCTTGCGCATGGCAATCAAGCCTGCGACCATATCCGGCGCTTTTTCCGGATTGGGCTGTGTGGCGATGCCCTTATAACCTTCGCCGGTGGTACGTGGTTTGTTTGTGTAGACGCGCGGGATAACGATTACGCGATCCTTAACTTTTTCTGCGACGTCGGTCAGACGGTTTACATAGTCTACGACCGGTTCCTCGCTGTCCGCGGAGCAGGGACCGATAATAACAAGAAACCGGTCGTCTTCGCCCGTCAGAACTTTGCGGATCTGAGCGTCCCTGTCGGCTTTGATTTCCTGAAATTTTTTTGCCAAAGGGTATTCTCTGCGGATCTCTTCCGGGGACGGAAGTTCGTTTAAAAATTTAAAACTCATTGTAAAAACTCCTTTTCTATTCGGTAGAATTATGAAAAATATTTATCTTTGATAGCGGAGACGGGCATCTTTTGTCCCGTCCAGCACTCAAAGGAAGCGGCTCCCTGATAGAGCAGCATATATAAGCCGTTAAAAGTTTTGCATCCGCGGGATTTTGCCTGCTTTAGGAGCAGCGTTTCCCTGGGATTATAGATAATGTCGGAGACAATTAATTCCGGAAAAAATATTTCCTCGGGCACAATGCTTCGGTTTGTATCCGGCGCCATGCCGACGTTCGTGGCGTTCGTTAAAACGGCGCTCTCGCTGATGCAGCTTTTAAGCGCGTCGATATCGGCAATGTCGTAAAGCGCAACCTGACATCCGGTTTCCCGCGAGATGCGTCTGACAAATTTCTGACAGTCGTCCCAGGAAAGATTGCGGCGCTTGAACATATGAATCGCCGAGACGCCGTCGAGTGCGGCCTGCACGCAGATTGCGGTGGCGGCTCCCCCCGCGCCCAGAAGCGTCATGGTTTTGCCGATGATATCGCATCCTGCGTCGGCGGCAGACTGCATATAGCCGATCCCATCTGTGGTATGTCCGATCAGACGTCCCTGCTCATTTATTACCGTGTTGACGGCGCCGGAAAGTCTTGCGGCGTCTGTCAGCTCGTCCACAAGCGGAAGAATAGCCGTTTTGTGCGGCATAGTCAGGTTAAAGCCGCGGATTTGAACGGCCTTCAGACCGGCGACGGCCAAAGGCAGCTCCTTTGGCGCCACATCAAATGCCAGATAGCGATAGTCCAGATTTAAAAGCCGAAAAGCTTCGTTGTGCATCTGAGGCGAAATGCTGTGGGCCACGGGACGTCCCAAAAGCGCGGTCAGCCCTGTGGTTCCCGTGATTTCGTATGTCATTTTATGATCACTTCCTCGCAGATAAAAATATTTCATGCATATCTTAATGGAAAATAATAATTCTGTCAATGACTTGCGGGATTGAAATACTTTCGTTATACTAAAACAGAGCCGGACGGCAGGGACTTGGCGTCTTTGAGTGGTAAAAAATACGATTTTGAGAAAAAAGAGGCGGATATATGTGCGATTTGAAAATTAAAGGATATGGGTTTGGCGGCGGAAAGCCGCATATCTGCGTTCCGATCGTGGAAAGAGGGGCACGGGAAGTTATAAGTGAGGCCGAGGCGCTCATCGGCCGGGGAACGGCCATGATCGAATGGCGCGCGGATTATTTTTCGGATGTAATGTCTTTGGACGCGGTTTTTAAGGTTATGGAGAAGCTTGCGGCGATTGCAGAGCATACGGTATTGCTGTTTACGTTCCGGACAAAGAACCAGGGCGGAGAGATTTTGGCAGATAGGGAATATTTAAAAAAGCTCTATGAAACGGCGGCCAAAGGCGGCGCGGATCTGATCGATATTGAGTATTTTGAAAACGAAGACGCTGATATGACGATTCGGGAGCTGAAAAAAAGCGGCGCGAGGGTGATTGCCTCCCACCATGATTTCAGGGAGACGCCGCCTCTCGATGAAATGCGGATGCGTTTAGAGAAGATGTATGAGGGCGGAGCCGATATCGTAAAGCTTGCGGTAATGCCAAAGACGCCGTCCGATGTGCTGCGGCTGTTGTCTGCGACGAGTGAGATAAAGGAAAAATATCCGTCGCTTCCCGTCGTAACGATGTCGATGGGCAAATACGGGGTGATAAGCCGCGTTGCGGGGGAAGTCTTTGGCTCCTGCATTACGTTTGGTTCAAACGCGCGCGCGTCGGCGCCGGGGCAGATGCAGATGGACAAGTTAAGCGCCGTGCTGGAGTATCTGCACGAGGCGATGTGAGAGGAGGAGCGGACATGCGGCTTGAAAAAAATATTTATCTGATCGGATTTATGGGGGCGGGAAAAAGCTGTGTTTCAAGAGCAATGGCGGGTAAATACGGACTTCGCGAGATCGATACGGATGAGATGATCGTCTCCAGAGAGGGGATGCCGATTGCGCAGATCTTTGAAAAGAAGGGGGAAGATTATTTTCGGGATGCGGAGACCGCGGTTTTAAAAGAAGCGGCGGCGGGGAAGGCGGCGGTAATTTCCTGCGGCGGCGGGGTTATTTTAAGAGAACAAAACCGCAGGCTTATGAGAGAAAGCGGGGAGGTAATCCTGCTTTCGGCGAAACCGGAGACGATTTATGAGAGGGTAAAAAATGCGAAACACCGTCCGCTGTTAAACGGCCGCATGAATGTGGAGTACATTGCGGACTTGATAAAAGAGCGTGCGCCCCTTTATGAGCTTGCCAAAACGGGGGAAGTTATTACCGAGAAAAAAACGCCGGAACAGATCGCCGAAGAAATTTACGGAATGATTTGACATTTTGCGAAATGTGTATTATGATACATAAGTATTTGCAGCCGTAGTCTAACGGATAGAACACCGGACTCCGACTCCGGCAATGCGGGTTCGATTCCCGCCGGGTGCATAGAAAAGAACTGCTGCGCGGTATCGTACAGCGGTTCTTTTTTTGTTTGGCGCGGCCCGGCTAAAAATAGGTTTGACTTTTCTTGCGCCATGTATTATTATGAAAACTAACCCTTGAAAGAGATGATAAGATTAGATTGTATATATAGATAGCAGTTGAGTAAGGATAATAAGAAATAGGAGGAATTGCACAATGAAGTCACCGGAATTGAATGATAAGACCCCGCAAGGGTTTTCGATAGATAAAATACTGGAGTTTGTAAAAAAGAATATCCGCTATATTGCGGGAGGCGCGCTGCTTTTGGCATTGATCTTGGTACTGGCCAATTTTACCGGGTCAAACTCCGGGGGGAGCGGCGAGGGAACCGAGGCAGTGGGCGAGGCGGGACTTGCCGCGGAAAAATATCAGGTGGACGCCATTCCGGAATTAAATGAGCTGATTCAGAATTATTATAGCGCCTATGCGGCGGGAAAGACGAAGAAAATCAGGAATTACGCTTCTCCCGTGACAAAGAATGAGAGAAGTTTTATAAAAATGTTTTCGGAGAACGTAGACGGCTACGAGAATATCAAGTGTTACACAAAAGAGGGACTTGAAAAAGGTTCCTATCTCGTATCCGTATATCTTGAGATCAAGTTTAAGGATGTGGACACGCTCGCGCCGGGACTGGACTTCTTCTACGTATCCACAGACGAGGACGGCGGGCTTTATATTAACAATCTGTACAGCCAGTTCAATCTGCAGAATAAGGAGAAAGAGCTGGACAATGAGATAAAAACGCGGATTGACCGTTTTGAGCAGGAAGAAGATGTGGTGAAACTGCGCGAAGACGTACAGAAGAAATACGAAGACGCGCTTGCGTCGGACGAGAAGCTGCGCACGATGATCGATATCACGATTGCGGACGCATATGCCGCATGGGCCAAGGAGATTGCGGAGGCGGGCAACGGGGAAGAACCGGAGACGGAAACGCAGCAGCAGGAGGAACCGGAGACGGAAACGCAGACAAACACAGAGCAGCCGCTTGACGAGTCGGAGATTGTGTATGCCCTGGATACCTTGAATATTCGCGCATCGGCCAGCGCGGACGGCCAGTTGGTGGATACGGTGCCGGCGGGCACGGCGCTCACCAGGACGGGTACGACGTCGGACGGCTGGAGCAGGCTGGAATATAACGGTCAGGAAGTTTATGTAAAAAGCGAATTTGTATCGACAGAGGCGCCGGCAAAGCAAGAGCCGCAGGAGAATAACGATGCGCCGGGAGTTGCGGAGGGAACGAAGATTACGCTTTCCAATACGGTGAATGTGCGGGCTTCGATGGGAGAGGATGCCCAGAAAATCGGAACGGCGTTTACCGGCGAGACAGTCACCGTAATTATGAGTTATGCGGAAGGCTGGACCAAGGTAGAGTGGAACGGACAGACAGGATTTGTTAAGACAGAGTTTTTAAAATAACAGAAAGAAAATGCGGAGGTCTAAAGGCCTCCGTTTTTGGCGGATAGATGATGGAAGATACGGGAATACGGATTAATAAATATTTGAGCGAGGCGGGGGTGTGCTCGAGGCGGGAGGCAGACCGGCAGATTGAGGCCGGGAACGTTCGGATAGACGAAAAGACCGCCGTCGCGGGCGATCGCGTGAGAGCGGGACAAAAAGTTTTTTATCGGGGAAAGCGCGTAAGCAGAGAGGAAGAAGTCATACTGCTTGCGGTAAATAAACCGGTCGGAATTGTATGTACGGCGGAAAAACGGGAAAAAAATAATATTGTAGATTTCATAAATTATCCGAAGCGGATCTATCCGGTGGGAAGATTGGACAAGGATTCGGAAGGGTTGATTCTCATGACGAACCAGGGGGAGATTGTAAATAAAATTATGCGTTCGGGAAATCTGCATGAAAAAGAATATATCGTAACGCTAGACCGCGAGGTGACGCCGGCGTTTCTTCGCGGAATGGCAAACGGCGTGCCGTTGGAGGAGCTTCACGCGACGACAAGAAAATGTCCGGTCCGTAAGCTGGGGCGCAATCAGTTTCAGATCATACTGACGCAGGGCATGAACCGCCAAATCCGCCGTATGTGCGAATATTTCGGCTGCCATGTGAAAAAACTTAAGCGCGTAAGGATTATGAATATCTGCCTGGGCAGCCTTGAAACGGGGAAGTACCGCAGTGTAACGGAAGAAGAAAAAAGAGAGCTGTACCGTCTGATATCAGACTCTTCGAGCGGGCCTGTCGTTTCGGAGCGGGCCGTACCGGAGAGGAAAAGAAAGCATAAAAATGGATGCGGAGGGTGGAATGGAAGCAGAAAAAAGAATAGAACAGTTGAGAGAGACACTGGTATATCACAGTGACCGCTATTATAATCTCGATGATCCGGAGATTTCCGATTATGAATACGATAAGCTTATGATAGAACTGCGGGAATTAGAGGCAAAACATCCCGATCTTGTGACGAAAGATTCCCCTACGCAGAGAGTCGGAGGCGAGGCAAAGAGAGAGGCCGGGGTGCTTGTACGTCACAATGTTCCGATGTTGAGCTTACAGGATGTATTTTCCAGAGAAGAGGTAGACGCGTTTGTGGAAGAAATGCGAAAGCAGCTTACGGAGCCGGAGTTTGTAGTAGAGTATAAAATAGACGGCCTGTCGATGTCGCTTCGCTATGAGCAGGGGGAACTGAGGCTGGCGGAGACGAGGGGAGACGGCGTCAATTTTGGCGAGGACGTGACGGCGAACGCAAGGGTGATCCGCGACGTAAAAAAGAAATTAAAAGAAAAGGTTCCGTATCTTGAGATCCGCGGAGAGGTTTATATGACGGAGGAGGCGTTTCGGGCGGTAAACGAGCGGCAGGAGCTTTTGGGAAAAAAGACATTTGCAAATCCGAGGAACTGCGCGGCCGGAACGCTGCGCCAGCTGGACAGTAAGGTGACAAGAGAGCGCGGCCTTTCGATGTTTATCTTTAATGTGCAGCAGGTTCGCGGGATGGAGCTGTCGACGCATACCGAAGGGTATGAATTTTTAAAGCGGCAGGGAGTGCCGGTGATCGACGATTATAAGGTGTGCCGCACGGCCGAAGAAGTCTGGGACGCGATTGTGAAAATCGGGGAAAACAGGGGAAATCTGCCGTATGATATTGACGGGGCCGTCGTAAAAATTAACCGTCTGTCGGACCGGGAAATACTTGGGGCGACGTCAAAAGTTCCGCGCTGGGCGATTGCTTACAAATATCCCCCGGAAGAAAAAGAGACGAAGATTATAGATATCGAGCTGTCTGTGGGGAGGACGGGACGGATTACGCCCACAGCCGTTTTTGAACCGGTTCGTCTGTGCGGGACGACTGTTTCAAGGGCGACGCTGCACAATCAGGATTATATCAATGAGCTTGAGGTGGGAATCGGCGATACGGTCGTCGTATACAAATCCGGAGAGATCATCCCAAAGATAAGAACCGTTGTAAAAGAGAAGCGGCCGAGCGGCGCGCAGATTTTTCAGATTCCGCAGGTCTGTCCGGTCTGCGGCGCAAAAACCGAGCGGGAGAGGGATACGGCCGATATAAAATGCACGTCGCCGAATTGCCCGGCTCAGCTTGAGCGCCATATTATTAATTTTGTGGGCAGAGACGCGATGGATATCAAGGGGTTTGGAACCGTTTATATCGAAGAACTCGTACGGCTTCAATATTTAAAAGATATATCGGATATTTTTTATCTGAAAGATTTTCGCGAGGAATTGATCGAGCAGGGGATTATCGGAAAAGAAAAGAATACGGATAAGCTCTTAGAGGCGATCGAGAGGGCGAAGCAGAATGATGCGTATCAGCTTCTTTGCGGTTTTGGCATACCGAATGTCGGAAAAGCGGCGGCGAAGGGGATAATGCGTAAGTTTCGTTCCATAGAGGCGTTGATGGAGGCGGATATGGAAGCGCTGCTTGCGGTCAATGATATCGGCGAAGTGAGTGCAAATTGCATTCTAAAATACTTTGGGGATGAGACAAACAAAAGGATCATAGAAAGGCTTAGGGCCGCGGGCGTCAATATGGAGCAGAGAGAAGAGAGCAAAACGGACGGGCGGTTTGAGGGGCTTACGTTCGTGGTGACGGGCACGCTGCCTTCCATGGGGCGCAAAGAGGCGACAGAGCTTATCGAGCTGTACGGCGGAAAGGTTTCGGGTTCTGTTTCGAAAAAAACAAGCTATCTGGTTGCCGGTGAAAATGCGGGAAGCAAGCTGACAAAGGCGAACGAGCTTGGGGTGCCGGTCATCTCACAGCAGCAGCTGCAGGATATGTGCGGCATGGACAAAACGGAAAAGTCGTGATATAGTAAAAGGACCTGACATGAGCAAAAATGGGAAAAGGGGTCTTAAGATATGCCGATTAAGATTATGAGCGATCTCCCGGCAAAGGAGATTTTAGAGCGGGAAAATATATTTGTGATGGACGAAGGGCGGGCAGCGCATCAGGATATCCGTCCGATTCAGATCGGGATTTTAAATCTGATGCCGTTAAAAGAGGAGACGGAGCTTCAGCTGTTGCGTTCTCTTTCGAATACGCCGATTCAGGTGGACGTCACGTTTCTGGCCGTATCGTCGCATCAGTCGAAAAACACATCGCAGAGCCATCTGAATAAGTTTTATCAGAGCTTCGACGAGGTGTGCGATAAAAATCTTGACGGACTGATTATCACGGGCGCGCCGGTAGAGCAGATGGCCTATGAAGAGGTGGATTATTGGAAAGAAGTAACGACAATTATGGAGTGGACGAAGGAGCATGTGACTTCGACGCTGCACCTCTGCTGGGGAGCCCAGGCGGGGCTTTATTACCATTACGGGATAGAAAAGCATCTTTTGGAAAAGAAAAAATTCGGCATTTATAAGCACCGGGTCATGAATCGCAAAATTCCGCTTGTGCGCGGTTTTGACGATTATTTTATGGCGCCGCATTCCAGACATACGGAGATTTACAGGGAGGACATTGCGGCGGTAAGCGAACTTACGATCCTTGCGGAGTCGGAAGAGGCCGGGGTGTTTCTTGTCATAGACAGGGAAGGAAAGAAAATTTTTGTTATGGGCCATCCGGAGTACGACAGAATTACGCTGGACAAGGAATACCGGCGCGATGTGGAAAAAGGGCTTCTGATTGAACCGCCGCTCAATTACTATCCGGATAACAATCCGGCCAATAAGCCGGATCTTCAGTGGAGATCGCACGGAAATATGCTCTACGCGAACTGGCTGAATTACTATGTGTATCAGCAGACGCCGTATGAATTTATCAATACGAAGGATATTATTGGAAAATAGAGGACATAAATGTGCGAATGACAGACAATATACCGTACAAATTGTTGGAAATAAGAAATCATTGATGAAAAACCGAAAATAAGATTGCAAATGAGCGCCTGTTATCTTACATTGCAGGCGCTTTTTGTGTATGATAAAATAGGACTGTGATAGTAAAAATAAATTCTTTGGAGGGATGTTATGATGAAATTAAGAAAAAAATTATTTAACAGGGAAAATATTCCCCTGGCGGCGGCGTTTTTCGTTCCGGTTTTGATCCTGCTCGCCGTGTTTGTCATGCATGGCGGGTATCCGTTCGGCGACAGATGTTTTCTGCGATCTGATATGTATCATCAGTATGTGCCGTTTATGACGGAATTTATCGGTAAGCTGCAGGGCGGGGATTCTCTTTTATACAGCTTTCATGTGGGGCTTGGCTCCGACTTTGTGGCGCTGTATGCCTATTATCTGGCCAGTCCCATAAACTGGCTGCTGATTTTGTGTCCGCGCGGATTTGTGATAGAGGCGATGTTTCTCTTTATCGCGGTAAAAACGGGTCTTTGCGGGTTTACGTTTGCGTATTATCTGAAAAAGCATTATGGAAAAAACAATATGATTCTCTCCATGACGGCAGTTTTTTATGCGCTGGGAGGTTTTAGCTGCGCTTACAACTGGAATATTATGTGGCTGGATGTGCTCTGGCTTGCCCCGTTGATTATTCTCGGTCTGGAACTGTTAGTGACGCAAAAGAAAATTGCTACGTATTACATAGCGTTGGCATTATCCGTTCTTTCGAATTATTATCTGTCTATTATGGTCTGCCTGTTTCTAGTTCTCTATTTCGTAATTCTTTTGTGCGAGCTGAAAAAAGATGAGAGGAAAGGGGCCTGTCTTAGATTTTTTGGCGTTTCACTGCTGGCGGGGGCGACGGGCGCCGTGCTTTTGCTGCCGGAAATCAAAATGCTTTCCTACACGGTAAATGACGGGGCCGGATTTCCGCAGGCTATGACATGGTATTTTAACCTGTGGGATGAGCTGGCGCATTTTTGCGCCGGGGTTGAGGTAGTCGCGTTGAAGGATCACTGGCCGAACATATACTGCGGCGCGGCAATTTTTCTTTTCGTGGCGCTTTATGCGATGAACAGGAAAATTCCATGGAAGAAGAAAGCGGCGCGGCTTGCGCTGGCGGCCTTTTTCCTGTTAAGCTTTGCGAATAACTATCTGGACTTTGTCTGGCATGGGTTTCATTTTCCGAACGGTATGCCGGCAAGACAGTCGTTTCTGCTCATTTTTCTGTTGTTGACAATGGTGTATGAGACTTTGATTCATATGGAAGGAAATACGGTTTGGCAGGTGGGGATTGCGCTCTGTGTGGAATTGTTGATTTTAAGTCTGTGCGAGCTGTTTGCGGACAAAGAGATTGTGACCGTAAGCTCGCTTTTTGCGACGGAGCTTTTGTCTGTGCTGTACGCCCTCTTTTATCTTACGTATAAGCATCAGAAAAAGGAGATAAGAATGGCGGCGGGAATTGCGGCTTTTGTTCTTGTCGCGGTGGAAGCGGGCGTAAATTTAAATCTCACAGGGCTGGTTACAACGCATGTAGAGACTATTGTGTTGATACAAAAGAAAACCTCGTAGAAATCCTTTATT
>CANDCP010000032.1 GCA_947383215.1 uncultured Roseburia sp. | reverse complement strand
CTCTGCTCGACGCGCGGGGCGCGGGCTGCTTACGCAGCCACTTTCCTTACGCGCCCCTGCGCATAAAAGAAAATCCTCACAGATATAACATCTGTGAGGATTCCTCTCTGAAGGCGACAACCAGATTCGAACTGGTGATAAGGGTGTTGCAGACCCGTGCCTTACCACTTGGCTATGTCGCCCTGTTATAGGCACTTTTATAGTCTACCAAACACACTTCTATTTGTCAAGTGTTTTATTTATTTTTTCCGAATTACCTTCTCTCTATTTTTTGCGACGGCCCGGTATATCGGCGTAATCACTGCAAATAATAATCCTGCGATCGGCCAGATCAGCCATGTAATTCCCCAGTCTCCCGTCAAGAAACTCCATAACAGGTAGATACAAGTAACAAGCGGCCAATAAACGCTCCCCACTTTCTGGTCCTCTTTTTTCGCCAATGTAAATTCCCCTTCCTGAAGCAATACCTCAAGGGCCTCTTTTTCCATCGAGCCGCTGACAATAAAATACACGGCTGTCCCAATAATTACAAGCATGATTGCTACCATAAAACAACTATACATATCGTTGTCATATAACACTCCTCCCACAATAAGTAACGGTATCACGCTCAAAATACACATAATAACTCCCACGATCAATTTTACCAGAAATAACCGCTCCACCTCATTCCAGCGGGAACGGACATACTTTTCGACCTCGGGACTGATCGAAATCGTTTGCTTTTTCATATATTCGTACTTTTCGATACGGGTTCCATAGTAGATAAAAAATCCGACCGCAACCGCAATAATACAAAGAAGCGGGATTACTCCCCCACAGACTAAGACGGCATCCGATACCGCATATCCCCCCTCTTTCAGGCCTGCCAGTACCATCAAAATAACCGGTGAAAATATGCACAGCATAGTCCCGACCCCAAAACCTTTCGAAGCCCGCTGATTCAGCTCCAAATACTGATTTGCCTCTGTATCGCTAATACGCTTAGTTTTTAATTCCAACTGTTCGTCGCCGTAAGCCTCGTCAATCCCCAGCTCCTCGGCCAATTCACTCAAATTCCCAAATTCCGAAATCACAATTCCAACCGCCTCATTGTCGCTCTTGCCCTCTGAAAGCAATTCCTGATATTTGTCCTCCATCATAGCTGCAAGCTCCGCTTTTGCGCGCATTACCCCGGCAGTGCGCGGAAGATTTAAAAACATGTTATCCAAATAATTTAATATTGTATCCATACGATATCCTTTCCCTTGCCTGATGCCCCAGATCTAAATTTTACAGATGAATTTCTCTATAACCTCCCTTGTCACCCTCCATTCCTCACACTTTTCGCGATAATACTCCCGTCCGCTCTCTGTAATTTTATAATAGGTACGTCGCTTTCCATTCGTCTCATCCCCGTAGAACGATTCGACATATCCCTTCCTCTCCAGCCTTGTAAACGCCGAGTAAAGCGTCGTCTCTTTTATCACATATTTCTCCTCCGACAATTCGCGGATTTTCCTGGAAATCTCATACCCATAAGAAGGCGCTTCTAAGAGAAGATATAGAATTATCGTATCGTTATACCCCCGAATCACATCGCTTCCAATCAACGGTATTCTCCTCCTTCCCTGCCAGTCGGCGATACTCGTCAGCGCCCCCTCTCTATCGGTCGGCCGCAATTACTATGTCTGTCGTGGTAATAAAATATCATATTTACTACGACAAGTCAAGTAATTTTACATAATAGAAAAAATAATGCGCATACTACCAAAAAAAGAAAGAGGAGTACATTATGTCTGTAAACTTCAAAAACAGCGAAACAAAAGACAATCTGATGCGCGCGTTTGCCGGGGAAAGTCAGGCGCGAAACCGCTATATGTTTGCCGCGGATGAGGCAAAAAAACAGAAACTTCCGGTTATCGAGGCAATTTTCACCTACACCGCCAATCAGGAGCAGGAACATGCCGAAATCTTCTACCGCCATTTAAAGGAGCTCTCCGGCGACACAATTCATATCGACGGCGGTTACCCGATTGACATTAGCGAAGATATCTCGAAACTCCTTCGAATGGCTCAGCATAACGAATACGAAGAACACGATGATGTCTACAAAAATTTTGCGGACAAAGCGAAAGAAGAAGGATTTTTACAGGTAGAATCTTCTTTTCGTCTGATTGCGGAAATCGAAAAAGTACACGGAGACCGTTTTGGACGCTTTGCAGAATACCTGGAACAGAACAAGCTTTTTGTCTCCGATGTAAAAACAGGATGGTTCTGTCTGAATTGCGGCTATATTTATGAGGGAACAAAAGCTCCGGAAAGCTGCCCTGTCTGCCATCATGATCAGGGATATTTCATTCGCTTTGAACTCTCCCCTTATGAATCAGAGGCTACCCGCGCATAAAAAGAACCACTGTGAAAATTTCACAGTGGTTCTTCACTCTTACTTAAGTTTTATCTTAATTGTCTTTTTCTTGTTTGATCCGTCCGTTGCGCGCGCCGTGATCTTTACTGTCTTCTTCTTTCCGGCCTTCTTTGTCTTTACCAGACCCTTCGACGTCACTGTCGCGTATTTCGGGTTGCTGCTCTCCCATTTCAGCTTACTGTTAATCTTCTTTGCCGAAGCCTTCGGGGTTACGGTCGCCCTGATTCTTACTTTCTTTCCGGCTTTCACTGTGGTTGCGGAGGCCTTCAGCGTAATTTTCTTCACTGCCTTTTGCATAAGCTTAATCTTATACTCCGCCTTTACGCCGCTTCCGTCGTTTGCCGTCGCAATGATCGTTATCGTTTTGTTCTTTCCGCTCTTCTTTGTCCTTACCAGACCTGTCTTAGCGTCCACGCTCGCATACTTCGCGTTCTTATCGGCCTTGATCGACCATGTTACGGAAGGATCCGTCGCATTCACCGGCAGCACAGCCGCTGTCAGCTGCACTTTCTTGCCCGCCGCGATCTTCTTGGAGATTCCGCTGATTTTGATTCCAGTTACTTTCACGCTCGCAACCGGCGGTTTTACCGCCTCCCATTTCGCTGTCAGCGTGATATTTCCGTTTACAGGCGATGCAAAGTTATACGCCGCATTGCCAAGCATCCAGCCCTTAAATACAAAGCCCGCTCTCGTAGGCGCCGCCGGCTGTATCGCAGTCTTTCCTTCCTCTACGGTCTGCGACGGTACTGCCGAACCGCCCGCGCTGTTGAAGGTTACCGTATAATTTTCCGGATCCTTCGGCTCCTCATTCTTGGACCATCTCGCATAAACCGTGATATCCTCTTTCTGCGTCGCCGAAATTCTACTGATTCCGGTTCCCGCAATAAAGTCCGGCGTCGTATACCAGCCGAGGAACGTATATCCCTCACGGGTCGGCTGCATCAGGCGCATCTCTTTTCCCTCTTCAAAGGTACCTTTCCACTGCGTCTCGCCATATACTACATAAGTAATATTGTGCATAATAACATCCGGTTCCGGATCGGACCATTTAGCAAACAAAACATAGTCTGTCGTTGCCGTCGCCGGAATCTCGGTAATTTTCGTTCCTTCCTCGAAGGTTTCCGTCGTATACCAGCCAAGGAACTCACGCCCCTCATAGGTCGGCTCTCCCAAGACTCTTCCTACACCCTCCTCATAATAGTTAATAAGGCTGCTCGGACGAACGCCGCCGTTGACAACATAGGTAATGGAATGTCTGACTGCCCCAGGCTTTTCCTCCTCCTGCCATGCCGCGTATACCGTAATATCTCCGGATACGCCCGGATAGATGGAACGGATTCTCGTCGTATGCGCCGCATCCTCAAACCAGCCGGCAAAAATATAACCATCCTTACTCGGTTCTTCCAGCTGCATAATCAATCCGTACAGATATGTCGCCGCATTCAGAGAATTATTGGTTCCTCCGTCCAGTTCATAAGTAATGTTATACGTATTTCTGTCATAGTAGAGCGAAAGCTCCATCATGTTATCTTCCGTTACCGTTCCGCTCAATTTACTGCCGACTGCGGAAGGATTCAGCGTAAATCCGGTGCGCTCTGTCTGCTTCGCCGTCACCGTCTCTCCGACCGTGCCTGTTTCTACGCTTCGATCCGCCAGGCGGTATCCGTTCTTCTGCGTATTTTGCTCGTAGAACAAAATCGTGTACTCAGCTGTTTTTTCGCCGCTGGACTGTTCCCTCCATTTTGCATATAACGTAATATCGCCGGTCCGGCTTCTCGTTATCTGTGTGATCTTCTTGTCGGTGCACGCTTCATCCTCATACCAGCCGTCAAACACGAAGCCGTCTTTCTTCGGCGACGCCAATTCCGGAATACCTTCGCCGTATACATATGTCAGTCTGTTGCTGGACGGATTATCCTTGCCTCCGTTCAATTCATATTTTATATTGTATACATTTCTGTCATAATAGATATTCAGCGTCAGACTGCCGTCCTCGGCTACCGTTCCGCTTGCCGTACTGCGGGACGCATTGTATGTGAATCCCGTACGGTCTATCGGATTGACTTTTACTGTCTCGCCCGCCTTGCCGGACTCTTTTCTTGTATCATTCAGCTCGTAGCCGTTTCTCGCTACATTCTGCAGATAATAGTTGACGGTATAGGAGGATGAGCCGACCATCTTGTAATCTCCGTAAAGTCCGTCGTTCTTACCGTTGCTCTCCCACTTGTCGTCGTCATTCTTCTCGTCTTCGCCTTCCGCAACTTCCTTCTGGAATACGCGAACGTAGTCTACATACATATCTGCTCTCTCAAAATCAGGTCCAGGTTTTACGCCGCCATCAAACCAGCCGCCAGCTGCAAGGTTGATTATCAGATAAAAACGCTGGTCAAACGGCGCATTCTCGTTACCGTTTACAGAATAAAATATTTCACTTGTACATTTAAAATAAGGCAGTCCGTCGGCATATACCTTAATATTACCTTCTTCCCACACAACGCTGTATACGTGCCAATCTGTAAATTCCGTCTTCTTATTTCCGTTGGCAACCATATCTATAAAATCACCCGTATTTTTATTTCCAGGAGATACTCCGCCGTAATGCAGCGTTCCATATGCCATCTGCGGGGTACGACCTTTGCCCTCAAAAACGTCAATTTCGCCTGATGCCGACCATGTACCATAGACATCATCGTTCGGCATCATCCACATTGCAGGCCAGATACCCGTTCCTGCCGGAAGTTTTGCTCTAAAATCTACACGCCCGTATTTTACAGAAAATTTATCCTTCGTCAAAATCTTACCGGAAGAATATTTCGCCGTCGCCGTCTGACCGTCGTTCGCGGTAAACGTTTTCTCTTCCGGAACCATAGTTATGTTCAACATACCGTCGTGAACGGAAGTATTCTTCGGTGAATCCGAATACCACTCATCCTCATTATTACCCCAGCCAGCTGTTGTAATATCGTCCAAATCCAAAATATATCCCGTCTGATTTGCCCACTTCGACGAATCAAGAGAACCTCCATTAAACTCATCGTGCCAGATCATCTGCCAGCCTTCCGGAACCGGAATGTCTTTTTCCTGCACATCATTTTTCGGCTCTCCCTCCGGATCGTCCACTTCAATTGGTATCATATCCTCAATATCTCTATCTTTTGCATCCGGATCCCCGGTGATATTATAAGTAATCCAGTTGTCGCCAACTGCGCCTCCTACTTCGCCGTTCTCCGGATATCCGACACGAACCACTTTATCGACCTTAACCTGTTGAAACCATAATCCGTAGACATAATCCACAAAATATCCCCACTGATCATTCGGAGAATACTTACTGTACCCATTGCCCTGATAAACAAAACCGCTGGCAGCCGGATCCGCAAGATCTACCCAATTCCCGTCTACCTGAATCTGATATACAAATTTTTCCAAGTCTTGTTGATACGGTCTGGTGCCGTCAATATACGGAAGAACAATTCCTGTCGCTCCCGAGTGTTCTGCATTTATAGCAGTTACATTTGTCTCCACAGCATCTGCTGATCCTGTCGTTGACAATTTGAAACTGGATCTTTTCGGAGGTTCATAGAGCATTTCAAAGTCGTGATAAACGGAATTATCCGACCTTGAACGGAACCGTACCGTAAACGACCAGTTAACGCTCCGGAACCAGATACCGCCGGCTCCGTCATACCACATTCCGAAGTTCTGATCCCATATAAAGTTAGAATCCGGATTGGCAGAGAGCGCGACAAATCCTTTGCCGTCCTTATTGTCAACCAGCATTTCCAGATCATCCTCATACTGCTGATAATTTACAAAACTTTTCAGCCCCTCTCCGTTTACGGTCATCTTATCGAAGTGAATCGCCGATTCTCCGGTCGGTTCCGCCGCCTGCTGCGTCTCCGAGCTGCTTATCGAAGTAATCTTCTTCTTCTCCAGCTTGTTCACTACAAGATGATACTCTAAGGAGACGTTTACATTTGTCTTGCTTCGAATACGAAGATCCATGGACTCTTCCAGTTTAAACCAGAAGACATAGTTATCCCAGTTCTCCCCGAGACAAAATGCCCAGTCCGCGTTCCACACATATGGGCTGTCCGGATTATATTTTTTGTCGATATTCATCCATGTACCGTCTTCCTGCTTCTCCTCAATCGTAAGGTCATCCCAAACCGCCGCAAGATCGAGATCCTTGTATTCCTTACCGTTGAATTTCGGCGCAACAAATCCGAATGTCGCATCCTTCACGGCGTCTCTTGTAATGGTTGGTCCTTCATTCGGATAGTATTCCATCGAAGTAACCGTCACCTTCGGCGTCTCCTCATCCGCCGCCGATACCTTAGCCGCCCCGAATCCATCCCCCAATGGACCAAACGCTGCCCCCTCTCCGCAGAGCATCGCTCCTGTCAAAAGCAACGCGACTGCTTTTTTTAATTTGCCGCATCTTTTCTTTTTCACCTTACATCCTCCTTTTCCTGCATATGTTACCTTGCTCCCCCGGATTATGTGTGAAATTTACCCATAATCCATACATTTTCCTTAATTATAGTTCATTTTTTGTTCAAAATCAGTTCATTTTTTTTATAAAGGTATCTATTTTTTACAAAAATAGCAATTTTTTATGAAAATACATTAGAGCCGCTGTGAAATCTTCACAGCGGCTCCTCTCCCTTACTTAAGTTTTATCTTAATTGTCTTTTTCTTGTTCGATCCGTCCGTCGCGCGCGCCGTGATCTTTACTGTCTTCTTCTTTCCGGCCTTCTTTGTCTTTACCAGACCCTTTGATGTCACTGTCGCGTATTTCGGATTGCTGCTCTCCCATTTCAGCTTGCTGTTAATCTTCTTTGCCGAAGCCTTCGGGGTTACGGTCGCTTTGATCTTTACTTTCTTTCCGGCTTTCACCGTAGTTGCAGAAGCCTTCAGCGTGATCTTCTTCACCGCCTTTTGCATAAGCTTGATCTTATACTCGGCCGTCACGCCGCTTCCGTCGTTCGCCGTCGCAACGATCGTCACCGTCTTGTTCTTTCCGTTCTTCTTTGTGCTTACCAGACCCGTCTTAGCGTCCACGCTCGCATATTTCGCATTCTTGTCGGCTTTGATCGACCATGTCACGGAAGCGTCTGTCGCATTTGCCGGCAGCACAGCCGCTGTCAGCTGCACTTTCTTGCCCGCCGCGATTTTCTTGGAGATTCCGCTGATCGTGATCCCGGTTACCTTCACGCTCGCAACCGGCGGCTTTACTGCCTCCCACTTCGCTGTCAGCGTGATGTTTCCGTTTACAGGCGATGCAAAGTTATATGCCGCATTGCCAAGCATCCAGCCTTTAAATACAAAGCCCGCTTTTGTAGGAGCCAGCGGCTGTACAGCCGTCATTCCTTCTCTCACCGTCTGTGGCGCTACGGCCGAACCGCCTGCGCTGTCGAAGGTTACCGTATAATTTACTGGCTCCTGCTCGTTATTTCTCGACCATCTCGCATAAACCGTGATATCCTCTTTCTGCGTCGCCAGAATTCTACTGATTCCGGTTCCTTCAATAAACGTCGGTGTCGTATACCAGCCAAGGAACGTATATCCGTCACGGCTCGGCTGTGTCAATCGCATCTCTTTTCCTTCCTCAAAAACTCCATTCCACACAACGTCTCCGTATACTACATAAGTGATATTGTGTATAACCGTTTCCGGATCCGGATCGGACCATTTTGCAAACAGGACATAATTCTCTGTCGCCGTCGCCGGAATTTCGGTAATTTTCGTCCCTTCCTCAAAATTCTCCGTTGTGTACCAGCCAAGGAACTCACGTCCCTCATAGGTCGGCTCTCCCAAAACTCTTCCGACGCCCTCCTCATAATAGTTAATAAGGCTGCTCGGACGAACGCCGCCGTTTACAACGTATGTAATAGAATGTCTGACTGCCCCCGGGCTCTCCTCCGACTGCCATGCCGCATATACCGTAATATCCCCGGATACGCCCGGATAGATGGAACGGATTCTCGTCGTATGCGCCGCATCCTCAAACCAGCCGGCAAAAATATAGCCGTCCTTGCTCGGATCTTCCAGATACATCGCCAATCCGTACAGATATGTCGCCGCATTCAGAGAATTATTTGTTCCTCCGTCAAGTTCATAAATAATGTTATACGTATTTCTGTCATAGTAGAGCGAAAGCTCCAGTTTATTATCTTCGGTTACCGTTCCGCTTACTTTGCTGCCGGCTGCGTCAGGATTCAGCGTAAATCCGGTGCGTTCCGTCGACGCCGCGGATACTGTCTCTCCAACCGTGCCTGTCTTTACGCTTCGATCCGCCAGGCGGTATCCGTTCTTCTGTGTATTCTGCTCATAGAACAATACTGTATAATGCGCCGTCTTCTCATCGCCGGTCCGCTCCACCCATTTTGCATATAAAGTGATATCGCCGGTACTGTCACGTGTTATCTGGGTTACCTGTGCGCCGCTAAAGTCGGCGTTTGTATACCATCCGCCGAAAGTATAGCCGTCCTTGTTTGGTCCCTCCAAAGAAGGAAGCCCGACACCGTATACGTACGTCTGTCTGTTGGAGGAAGGATTATCCGTGCCTCCGTTTAATTCATAAGTAATATTATATGTCTCTCTGTCATAGTAACAGGTCAGCTCCAGCTTACCGTCCGCCGTCACTTCCCCGCTCGTATGGCTGCGGGATGCGTTAAACTTAATTCCAGGACGTACAAGCGGATCTACTTTCACCGTATTTCCGACTTTAGCCGTCTTGGTCTCTTCGTCGTATACGTCATATCCGTTCTGCTCTCTGTTCTGTACGTAATGCTTAATCGTGTAGGATGCGCTTTCCCTGTCGTCAACCAGATCGTAGTAGAAATCAAGCACAAGACTGCCGTTTGCCACTACTGTTCCGCTCACCTTACTCTTAGAAGAATTGAACATATACCCGCTGTACTCTACCGGACTTTCGGTTACCGTCTCGTTAACCACTCCGGTTCTCTTCAGGGAAGTGTGCAGCGCATACTCGCCCTTTTCATTCTGCAAATAATGATTTACGGTAAATCCCGCCGTCACCGGCTCGCTGCTGCCGCCGTCTACCGAAGGAATATCGCTTATTGCGATTACAATCGGCGTTTCCTGGATTCCCCCGTTAAACGCATAGGCAAGATATTTTGTCTTGTCGGCTTTCACCGCCTTATATTCGAACGCGCCGTCGCTGCTCTGCGTCATATTATAGCCCGGCAGGTCGGAAAGCTTTTTGCCTTTCGCCTCCTCCTCGCTGCCGTAAATGCCGTAAAACGCAACTACGCTTCCCATACTCGTCTTCGTTACATAGAGGACGAGGTTGCCGTCCTTGTCGATCTCAACGCCTTTTTCGGCGCGTGTATAGCCAGGTCCGGTCGAAGCCGCAGATACAAAAATATCACACTGGGCAATAAATTCCCCGTCTTTTGTCTTTACGGTGATAACCGTGCTTCCTTCTGCTACCGCCTTCACAAGGCCTTCCTGAGAAACAGTCGCCACCTCCGGCTTTGAGCTGGTCCATGTTACAGTCTTATCTTTCGCCCCGGCAGGCTCTACCGTCGCGGTCAGAGAAACCGTCTCTCCGGCTTTCAGGTTTGCGCTCGTCTTGTCAAGGCTGACGCCCGTTACCGCGCCCTCTTTTAAGAATTTTGCATACAGTTTCAGGTTGCCGGACGTAGTCGCCGTAATTCCCGTTACCGGCGCGCCCGAGAAGTCCTCGCTCGTAAACCAGCCTATAAACTCATAGCCGTCCAGCGTCGGCGCCGTCAGAGACAGGGTCTGTCCGTACCGATAGCTGGTCGGATTCGTTCCGCTCACAGAGCCGCCGTTTAACGTATAGCTGATCGTGTAAGAATTACGCGTATAATATACTTTTACGGTCTCAACTGTTCCCTCTGTCACATTTACCGTCAGGTGGTTGTTTGTATTTGCCGAGTCGAACGTAAATCCGTTGATCTGCGCCGGCTTGTAGGTATAGGTATTCTCCTCGGATCTTACGTTTACCGTACGGCTGGTCATATCGTAGCCGCTGCCCTCAAGCTTCTCGCAATATACCTCAAGATTAAACTTCTTCTTGGACGGAAGAAGCTGGCTGTCATCCTGATTCGGGTTCTCTCCGTCGCCCGTCTTATCTCCTCCGTACGTCGAATTTGCCGGAACGTCTACATAAGTACCGTCCGAGAAGTAGACGCGCTGATCCTCGCCCGTGTGATTCTCCGCGACATATGTCTTCTTGCCGTCTTTTTCCAGTACAAGCGAAAACGGCGAGCTTCCCGTAATATCAAAGTTCTGCGTTCCGTAATTCTTCAAGCTGGTGATATACGCCATGGTATGCGCCCTGGACTCTCCGTTTTCCACCTTGCCTTCATCGGAACTGTCCCACATCTCCATAGCCGCGTCCGCATCGTAATACGCATAGTACATTGCAATGACATCCTGATTCGTTTCCGGATCGGTCAACATATCCGTCTTGCCGAAATTCGCACAGCTCTGATCCTTTGTATCGACAAAATGTTTCCACTGGTTGCTGTTCTCACTGATGCTGTCTACAACCGCCTTTACCTTATTTTTGTGGCGTCCCATATAGAAGGTCGCGCCGGAAAGCGGAAGCATCGTAATCGTCGTTACCTCGATTGAATTCTCCGTCCACCACGCCGTATGGTCATAGCGCCCGCCAAACAGTCTGGTAACGGTCTGGATATTGTAATTGTCTTTGTCCTCATATTTGTCTGTAAAAACTTCGTCATGCACGTCGTAATAATATTCTTCGACTGCAGCAACCTCCGTCGTATACAGATAGATTCCGAGATCGCGGATTCTCTTATCGCCTACCGCTTCTCCCCAGAGAACCAAAGACGCCCACGCGTTGACCGCCTCGGAGCTTGACTCCTGGTTATTTCCGCCTGCAAGGCCGCCTTTCTCATCAATCAGCTTTCCATTCTCATCATACTCGTAATTTGCAACGCCGGACGCCCAGGAATGTCCCTCGTAAATATCAAAGTTACGCAGGAACGGATATTTCGCCGGGCTATTCTCATTGTAGCTGCTGCCGTCACGGTTTGTGTTGGCAATATCGCTGATCATCTCGTAGACCATGCCGCCCCAGCTTTTTGCCCACTCGGGATCATTCATCGCAACCGCCGCGGCCGCCTTAATCCAGTATCCGTAATGGAAATGGTGATCGTTGACCTCCTTATCGGTCGAATAGGACGCCGGATATCCGATCAGCGTTCCGTAATCCTCGTGATAATAGAAATAATCATCTACATAATCTCCGTTGACATACATATCGCCCGGATTAAACCAGAACTGGAGATAATTGGCAACGCCTTCTACGATATCGTTTTTCCATCCCTTTACCGTCTCGTCGGCGGAAAGCTGATCGGCCAAAAAGATCGCCTCCGAAAGCGTATTTAAATTCTTGCCGACCCAGTATGTATCAAATCCGCCGTACTGGCCTTCCAGATTTACAATCCACTTCGGATCCTCTTTGTCCTTGCGGTAATTCCAAAGATAACCGAGCTGATCTGTGATATTCCCCTTATCGGTCTCGTCCTCTGTGACAGGAAGCCCCGTGAGCATTCCGTTAAAGGTCATCTCTGTAAGATAGCTGTTTCCCTCAATCGTCTTCATCGTTCCGCGGATCGTGTCGTATGTATACTGCGTGAACGTCCCGGTTCCATCCATAAGGTAACGCCACTGATGCGGATACAGCGCGATAATTGTGTCTCCGCCTATTGTGCCGTCTTCCATATTCGTTGTGGTCACGCTGTAACGCGTATTTACCTTAGAGGAGTTCTCCAAATACTCCCACTCTACCTTCGTATCCGTGATAAAATTGAACGCATACTGTTCATAAAGCGAAAACGCCTCGTTGGAATTATCCGGCAGAATCGCAATGGAAAGATAGGACTTTCCAGACGGAAGATTTGCCGTAAGCTTACCGCCCGCGTTTGTCCATGTCGTTCCTGACGGCGCGTATACGCCGTAATAATGCGTCTTTCCGTCCTTCTTATTCGTAAGGCTTACGCCCAAAATATTGGCGTTATTTTTATAAATCGCCAGATCTGTCGCTCCCGCTCCCAATGAAATTGTCGGAGACAGATTGTCAAACGTATAGTACGCATACGGCGTACCCTTTGCCAGCGTCGAACGCATAGAACTCGTTCCCGCCGAATTTGCCATCACAATCTCATATGTCCAGTCCGTCGTCTTATCTACTCTTGCATCCACGGCGCTAAATCCGTCGGCGCCGACTACAAGCTCTACCGTCTCGTCATTTAACAGACTTTCCACTGAAGGCTCGCCGTCCACATACGAAGTCGAATCGACGACAGCCGGCGAAGCCATCTGCATTCCGTTGCTCGCCGCCCGAAATGCCAGAGGATGCGCATACAAAGACTCCGAATACTTATCAAATACGACCGAGCTCGCCCAGTCGCTGGTCGGAACCGTGCCGACAGTCTCGCGGTAATGATCGGTCAGATACGTCGTCGCCGGCGGCAATTTTTCTTTACGATCCGGCCATGTCTGTCCCCAATCGTCCGTTCCGATTCCAAATACCTCTGTCTTATATCCGCCCTCATCAAGCATTACATTCACGCTTGGATCGTCATGGCTTGCCGCCTGTACAAGCCCCGTCATAGGAACGGACGTTCCAATGACCGTCGTCATACAAACACAGGCCATAATTCTTGTTCTTAGTTTCTTCAAACACATTATTGTCTCTCCTCCTTACAATTTATACTTTTTCACCGCTGAGTAATCGCCTATAACCATCTCGCCGTCAATCTTTTTGTAGGCTCTGATTTTTATATAGCAAACGCTTCCCCCCTTCAACTTTGTTTTCGTGTAACTTGTTTTTTTACCTCCTTTTACATTTTTTATGCTAAATTTTCCTTTTTTCCCTACTCTGACCGCGACCTGATAGCCGTCCGCACCGGCCGCCTTTTTCCATTTAATTCTTATCCCGGCGGCTCCTTTTTTTGCCGCCGTCGGCTTCTTCATCTTCTTCGGCGAAACCTTTACGATAAAGGATTTACTTACGCCGTCCGCCGACACCGTAATCGTCGCCTTTCCCGCGCCCACGGCTTTTACCGTGCCCGAAGCGTCTACCGTGGCGACCTTCGGATCGCCGGTGCGGTATAAAACCGCTCCCTTGTTTCCTGTGACAGAAGCAATATTTCCCGCGCTCTTGCCCGGCTTTAGCGTCACTGTGCTCTTCGCAAGACGGATGGTCACCGGCGCCCGCGGCGGAATCTGCTTCCATTTGGCATATAACTCGATATCCCCCGCCGACGCCGCGCTTATGGACGTCACCCGCTCGCCGGCAAAACTGCCGTTTGCGTACCAGCCTTCAAATGTATATCCTCCTCTGGACGGAGCATAGAGCGTGACGTTCGTCCCCCGCTGATAGAAAGACGGGTTGGACGGATGATTCGTCCCGCCGTTTAACACATAGGTAACGCTGTATGTCTCTGCCTCCTGCTCATCCTTTTTCCATCTTGCATAGACCGTCAGATCCTGTGTCTGGCTCTCCGGAACAAACGAAACAGCGGACCATTCTTCAAACTCCGGCGACAGATACCAGCCCAAAAATGTGTGCCCTTCGTATACCGGCGTTTCCAGAAGCGTCGTTTTCCTGCCCTCCTCAAAGGTTTCCGACAGGCTCATCTTATCAAACAATATGTAGGTAATTTTATGTGTAACTACCGGCTTTCCGTCGTCTCTTTCCCATCTCGCATACAGAATATAATTCTCCGTGGCAAACGCCGAAATCTCGGTGATCTTTGCAGTCTCCTCAAACTCCGGGGACAAATACCAGCCCAGGAATGTGTATCCCTCATACTCCGGGTCAGACAGGACAACGCCCACGCCTTCTGTGTATACGCCCGGGTTGGCCGCAGAATTTTTGCCGCCATTCATCATATACGTGATGCTGTGCGTAACGACCGGCGCTTCCGCGCTCTGCCATGCCGCAAATAATACTTTTGCGCCTTCATCCTCCGCCGATATCTCCGTTATTTTTCTTGTGTGCGCCTCATCCTCATACCAGCCGGCAAACACATAACCCTGCTTCACCGGATCGGCAAGCGTCGCGCCCACCCCGTATACGTATTCTTCTTTGTTCTCGGAACTGTTAACTCCGCCCTCCAGCACATACGCAATCATATATGTATTTCTGTCATAATAAACCGCAAGCTCTAAGGCTCCGTCGCCCGTCACTGTTCCGGACGGCCTGCTGCCGTCCACCGATACATTATAGGTAAACCCGGTATACATCTTTAACGGCGCCGTAACGCTCTCGCCGATATCGGCCGTTTTTATCTGCGTATCCGCCAGTTCGTATCCGGTTCTGTCCGTATTCTGTTTATAATATTTTATGGTATAATCCGCCTGCCGCTCTGAATCGCCGCTTCCCGACCATTTTGCATAAACGGTAATATCGCCTGTGTGCGTCCCGGAAATCGCGTCGATTTTACTTCCCGGGACATAATCCGGCGTCGTATACCAGCCGAGGAACGTATTCCCCTCGCGCACCGGCTCCCCTAACGGAATATTGTCGCCATACCGATAAGATTCCGGATTCGACGCATGGTTTGTTCCTCCGTTCAGCTCATACCGGATCGCGTAAGTATCTCTCTTATAATAGAGCTTTAAGACCAGGGTTCCTTCGCTCTCCGCCACCCCCGTCTTTACCGTATCCGCATGGCTTTCATCCAGCGTATATCCCGTATAAAGCTTTTCGTCCGCAGTCACGGTCGTACCCGGCTTTGCCTTTGCCGTCGCGGTATCCGCCAGTATATAGCTGCCAGACTCGTCTTCTTTATAGTGCTCTGTTTTATAGACAACTTCTGTAAAATCCCCGGTCGGAACTTCAAACACGCCCCACTTCGAGAGCACGCCCGCCCCGTTCGCAACCACATTGTAACGGAACGCAATATATTTTCCTTTCAGCTCATCGGTGAGCGCGCACTTATAAACCCAGACGCCTGTACCGTCGTCCGAAAGGGCGCTCCCCGGCAGCCCGCCGTCGCCCGCCTCCGCGGTAACCGCCTCGGCCTCGGCCTTCGTTTCAAACGCCTTAAAAAACACAAGCGCCACGTCTACATTGTCGACTCCAGATACCGAAAATATCAGCTCATCGCCGCTGCACTCGACCTTTTTCCCCGATTCCACCTCGTAGCCGCTCGCATCCCTAAATTTGGCGCGAAGGATTAAATTTCCCATCGTCGTCGCGGTAATTCCCGTGATTTTATCCCTGTACGCCTCATCGGTATACCAGCCGTCAAACACATATCCGCTCTTCGTCGGCTCTTCAAACTCAAACGACTGCCCGTATGTGTACTGCGAAGGATTCTCCGCAGAAAGCGTTCCTCCGTTTAACTCATACTGTAAGGTATAGATATTTCTCTGATAATAAAGCTTTAACGTAAGCGCCCCGCTCTCTGTAAGGCTTCCCTCCGTCACATTCTGCGGATTGGACGACTCGAAAGAAAAACCTTCCATTGTCTTGATATCCGCCGTCACCTTTGTACCGACCATCCCCTGTTTCGTCTCTGTCGTCACATCATAACCGCTGCCGTCCGGCTTCTGTGTATAATACTCAACCGTATAGCTCCTGATATCCTTCATATTCGAGGAATCGGCCGTCGTCAGCTGATGCGGGGCCGCCAGTATCTGAACGCCGTCGCTGAACGTAACGGTCTCCGGCGTATCCTTTGCGTTGAACGCCGCGTATGTCTTAACTCCGTTCTTATTAAAAACCGTACTTAACGTTGTATCCGATGTGACAGAGGTGTCCGGCGTCCCGTAATTTTTAAGCGACATGATATAATGGAATGTGTGCGCCCTGGACTCTCCGCCCTCCTCCGCCGCCGTGGTATCCCAGTAGGTCAGCGCGTAATCCGGATCCGCAAGCGCCTCATATTCGCTCCAGATATCGTTCCACCGGTCAGTCGGATCCGCCATCTTATCCGGCCCGGTATAATTTCCCTCGTGATAGAGCGCCAGCTCTAAATTCTCCTTAATGTAATCCTGGTCGCCGGCAAGATAAAACGACGACGGGTTCATAGGCAGAAGATTAATCCCCTGTACCTGAAGCGGCTCGGCCGTCCACCATGTACCGTATATATACTTGGCGCCCCACACCATGGACGCCTGGTTCCTTACCACCTTTGCGCTGTTTTTGTCTAAATTATCCAGCGTGGACACGCCGTAGCGATACCTGTCGTCTAAGACATTCTTTTCCACGTCAAACCAGTAATTATTCACGGCCGAAATCTCTGTCGTATAGAGATAAATTCCAAGATCCCTAAGCTCTTTATTCCCTGTCGCCTCGCCGAACAAAATAATTCCCGCCCACGCATTCAGCGCCTCGGAACTTGACTCATGATTATTCCCGTCCGCGAACGCCTGATGGCCCGACGCCCAGGAATGACCCTCGTAAGGAGCAAAATTGCGGAGATACGGGTATTTTTCGCTATCCCTGTCATTGCAGGCGATGTCTCCGATTAATTCCTTGACCATTCCCCCGAAATTCCCGTCCGTCCCCCACTGCGGGTCGCGCAGCGCAATCTGCGCCGCCGCGTAAATATAGTAGCCGTAATGGAAATGATGATCGTTCATCTGGTCGACGGAATTATAGCTCTGAGGAAATCCGTACAGAGAACCGATTCCGGAATCGTAATAAAAATATTTATCCGTCTCCGTATCGTCTGTTGTAAACCAGTCTTCCAATTCCGCCTTTAACGCTGCGTACAGCTTATCCGCGCTCTCTGTGTCATTACAAACCTCCGCCGCCGCAAGCACGTTGCCCACACGGTTAAGCGCCTTGCCCGTCCAGTAAGTATCCCCGGAGCCGTTCCCCATCCGAAGCGGGTCCGAACCGTAACTTGTCATATACTGTGTCACATAATTCTGAAGCCCCGCCAGATCTTCGTCCGACACATCCGGCATATTCGGAATAAATCCGCTGTATGTAAGCTTCGTTGTAAAAGAGCTTCCCGCCATCAGCTTCATCGTCCCGCGGATTGTGCGGTAAGTGTTGGAGAGGAAGTTCCCGCCGGTCATGTTTTTATACTGATGCGGAAGAATGCCCATCAGCGTTCCTTCCGCGCCTGACTCCGCCTTCTTCTCCACACGGTACGAATATGTTGTGGAAACGACGCTCGTCTTTTCGTCGTAAGTGTAATCGGCTCTTGTATCCGTCACGAAATTGTACGCGTACGGCTCATAAAGATTGCAGACAGATTTCGCCTCGTCGTCGTCCACCCCGTATGTCGAACATAACGCCGCAAACGTAAAGTACGACCTTCCCGCCGGGAAATTCGCCTCAATACTTCCGATGCCGGCCCCGTCATTGTTCACCGTAAACGTCGTTCCTTCCGGAGCGTAGATTGCATAGTAATCATAATCCTCGTAGCCGATAGCACCGTCCGCATTGTCAAAAACGCGTATAACCAGAATATTCGAATCCGAAACGCTGCTTCCGTTATAGTACGCTACCGCCGACGGAAGGCCGTTTCGCTTTCTGACAATCGTCGCCTTATTTGAATTTTCCAACTGGAAATACGCAAACGGGCTTCCCTGCACCATCGTAGTCTTCATGTACTGCGACGCGTCGGAAGCGTTCTGCATTACCACGTCATATGTCCAGTCCGTAATCTTGTCAACCTTTGCGTCGCTCGTCGTAAAGTCAGGTTGAATCACAAAATCCGTCATCGTCGCATCCTCGGGCATAAACATCAAATACGCTCCGTTCTCGCTGTCCGCAACGGTAGAAGGATTCGTAATCATCATACCTTCCCGGCTCGCCTTGTACGCAAGCGGAATTGCAAAGACGGAATGGGAATACGGCTCCTCTCCGGTTAAATCCCACAAAAAGGACGTCGCCCAGTCCGAAGTATCAACCGGACCCGTATAGTTTTCCGTCGTATGGCGATACGCCGAATTCGGATACGGCAATTTCTCTAACAGAGACGCGTTCGTCTTGTAAATCGTCTGCCCGTCGGCCACATACGACCACGAGCCTCTCGCTTCCGTCGAATAGCTTCCCGCCCCCACGGGAACCGTCCGATCCTGCGCATAGACATCCGCCACGCCGTCAAACGCCGACGCCAATGGCGACACTACCATCCCCGCTGCCAATAAAACAGATATGACAGTTTTAGAAATTTTCCTTTTCATACACTTCCTCCTAGTTACAATTACCTCCCCATTCAGAATTTTTTACAAATTGAAGCACAATTTTACCATAATGGTGATTTAAAGTATGTTTTTATTATAGAAAATGTACAAGAAAGTGTAAGTGTATAATTTTTAAAAAAGGTGTCATATTTTTATGACACCTTTGGTCTAAAACTGCCTTGTTTTACCTCCAAAGTCTATAAACTCCTGATATAGACTTTCGCTAAAACCCTCTGGAGCCTCGTCTTGCGGGCTGTTTTGTATTTCTATTGTAACTCCATCCGGATAGCCCACATGATTATCTTTTCGTTTGTACCAATTATTTGCTATAATATGTATATTATATCTATAATCATTGTGCAGCTTGATCAAGCGTTCAAGACATCCTTCTCCCCCTCCGTCCTTCGTTCCTCCAAGCGCCGGATTACTCGTACAGGGACTTGAAGACAATACGATACTCAACTCTCTTCGTTCGTCCCTCTCTAACATATCATACACCTGCCGCTCCTTCTCACTACTTAACAAACTTCTGTTTTTCACAGCCAATGCGCCCTCAATGCGTATCAGAAATTCACACAGATATCCTTCCGCATGTTCTCCTTGAAACGACCACGCACTCTGCAAGTCTTCTCCATTCAGCATCGCGCGCAGCAGCGTACTCGACCGCAGAGTTGACGGCGGCGCATAATTTTTCATGACCGGATTAAAAAACGCCAACCTACTTCCCCTCGCTTCGGGATTTCGAACCGCTCTGCTTTGACCCAACAGACACTGAACTGGCCCTTCTTTTTCCTGCGCCGCCTCTCCCTCCTGCATCTCTCCCCCAAAATCCCCGTACAGTCCGCTCCATTTTCTGTCAAACGCTTCGGCCTCCCTCTCTAAATTCTCATCAAAATTTGCCGCTATCCCGCCGTAGTTTTCTGCCTTTACCCTCCCCTGCTTCTGCTGGACGGCATGCCAGATCTCATGTCCGATATGTTTCTCCTGCCCGGGTCCAAGATAAATCTCATTTCCCTGCGTGTACGCAAGCGCCCCAAACCTCTCCGGCTCCGACGAGCCATAATAAACCCTGACGTCCTCTAACGGAACGCCGGAGCGCTCTCTGGCGTCCCGCTTTACCGCATCCAGAAAAGTTTCCTTTTTTTCTTTTGGTTTTTTTTCCCATTCCACTCCGCTCATTTTGGCTCCTTCCCGCGCTCAGAAATTTATCAGATATCCGTACTCTCCCCAGATATCCGCTCCCGCGTTCTGCTCCATTTTCTCGTACTCCGCCGAAATCGCCCGAAGCACGTGCTCCATGCGAAGCGGCGTCTTCTCGTACAGCGCCGCTATACAGGCGTTTAACGTCACATTCTTAATCATTCCTCCGCTAAACTCAAACTGCCCTGCGAGATAATCCAAATCCAGTCCGGTACTGTTAACATCATCCGGCAGACAGCTCTGCCAAATCCGGCGGCGCATCGCCGGATCCGGCATTTGATATTTCAAAACGTACCTCATTCTCCGCAAAAACGCTTTATCAATATTGTCATAAAAATTTGTCGCAAGAACGACGACGCCCTCAAAGCGCTCTATCCTCTGCAAAATATACGATACCTCCATATTTGCGTAGCGATCCCTCCCCTCTACGACCTCCCCCCGCTTTCCAAACAGGGAATCCGCCTCGTCAAAAAACAGCAACATGTTTGTTTTCTGCGCAAACGAGAAAGCCTGCTCTAAATGTTTCTCGGTCTCGCCGATATATTTATCCATGACGGCGGACAAGTCGACCTGATAGAGCGGCATCCTTAACTCCTTTGCAAGCGCGTGCGCGGTCATTGTCTTCCCCGTTCCCGGCGCGCCCGCAAGCAGCGCCGTCACCGCCCTGCCGTACGGATACCGGCGCTTTAAATTCCACTGCTCAAAAATCACATGCCCCTCCGTCGCGCCGGTACAAATCTGCCTAAGAACGCCGTGCATATCCTCCGGCAGCTTCAAATCCGAAAAGCCGACGGACGGATACAGCACCTCCCCGTAAATATTTCGCTCCCCCCGGCGCAGGACGCCGCGGCAGATACGCGAAAAATCTTCCGCTTCCGGCTCCTGCGCTCCCGAACGCCAGGCGTCTACCGCATACGCAATCTCACTTGCAGACAGCGGATAACAGACGCAAGAGCGCGCGCAGTCCACATTCAGATCGTACATCTTTGAAAAACCGTCAAAAAGAATCTCCCGCTCTCTTCGCGTCGTCCCCTCCAATTCGCTGCATAAAATATAAGCGCCCTTTTCCCCTAAAAATCGAACCTCCCCGTCCGTACATAAAATAAGCGGATGATCCGCCTCTACAAAAGGAAGCGCGATCAGCTTAAAAAACTGTGTCTCCGTCATTTTCCAATCCGAGAGCAGCTCCTTTGTAATCCCGCCGACGCACACGATTGCCTCCCACAAAAATGCAATGCGCGCAGCCCGCATAAAAAAATCACAGACACCGGTCTCAAAAATTTCATTCCCGCTCTTTAGGTCCACAATAAGCAAATTCATTTTCAGGGTTTTCGCGGCACATTTTGCAAGGAAACGTCTTCCCCCCGCGCCGGATATCTGCCATATCCCCTTTTTCCGCAAACAGTCCGTCCCCTTTTTTATAAGCTCTTCACGGATAAACGGCCTATGCAGCCGGCTTTTCCACGAAAAATACTCCAGCGCCCCCGTAGACTGCGGCGGCATATCGGAACCGGTCAAATAGGCGTACAGCTCGTTTTCTCCTTCAAGTTCTGCAGACAAAAGAAGTCCTTTTTTCCGGTCCACGCGGCAGATTTTTTGTATCTGCTTCAGCCTGTAAGAAATTTCCTCAAACGCAGGACAAAAAACTCCCTGAAGCTCGAATGCAAGCTGTATCGTCACACGGTTTCCGGTATAGTAATTCAGATACGCCCCAAACTCCGGCACATGCATAGCCGCCAGCGATAAATCAAGCGCCGTCGTCAACACGTCGTCCTCCCCAAGCTTCGCGGCAAGGCTGCGATAACGATGCGCCTGTGCCGAGCCCTCAACCTCCCGCCGCTCAAGCGCCTGATCGTCAATCCGCTCCGTCAGCGCGCGCAGATACGGGAAACGCTCAAAGCTGTTTTTTCTTCCTGTTTCTTCCATATAATAGTAAGTTTTAAGAATTACCATGTAGATTACAAGTTCAAGAAACTCCATAAAATTCTCCCTTATACCTCGCAAAGACGCTGTCCAAAAAGGGGTAAATTGACGCCGTCGAGCTAAAGCTCCTCAAACCATACGTCCCCCTCCCCCTCCTGCAGATACCGGCTGCAAAGACAGAGATAAACTCTGGCGGCCTCGTCCCCGCGGTCCTGTTTTAGCACATCGAGAAACGCCGCTCTTGCCTCCCTGTAATCCGCTCCCCCAAAAAGGCGAACGCCCTCCTCAAACCGTTCCTTTGTTATCTGTTTTAATCTGCGCTCCGACGCCGCAACGCCGTCAAACACTTCAAACACGCCCTCCAGCTTCTTCGATGCCGTAATCTTTATGTATCCCAGAAAACGGCAGTGATATTTTTTTGCGAAATCCACAATCTGTACCGCGGCGCTTTGGCTAATCAACACGGACGCATGATACTTTGGCGCAATTCCCATGAGAAATTTGGCCGCCTTCACCTGATCGGAGACGCTGATAATATCCATCCGCCTCTCCTCCCCCGCGATTCCCACCCTAACGGTCCCGTGCGCAATCCCCGCGCAGATCCTCTGTTCCCCCGATTTTTCACAGGCCGCTACCGCCGTCTTTAACGCGCATTCCGCGTGATTTCTGTAAAACGAGCACACACCCGCCTTCTCAAACCGCTCGATCGTCCCTCCCTCGTCAAAAACAGCCGGGACGAGAATTTTCAATACATCGTTAATATAGCAAAACGTCTCCTCCGAGGACATCGCATGTATCTTCTTCCGAAAGCCCTGCGGTTCGATGGACAACACCGCAAGCTTTGTCTGAGCCTGGTCTCCAAGTCTGATATCCGCGATACTCTTCTTATGCAGAATCTCAAACGTCTCCGGCGGTATAAACTTTCGGTAAGCCTCCGTCAGCTTCTCCATCTCGCCCACATGTCCCCGAATCTTTTCGGACATTCGATTAAATGCGTCCGTAATCTCGCCAAGCTCGTCTCTCCGCCTCAAAAAAACCTGCACCCCGAAATCTCCGTCCGCCATCCGCTGTACGCCGCGTTTCAACTTTCTGACGGAACGAATTACGCCAAGCTGCACAAACAGCAGAAGAAAGAGCATACCAAGCATCGCCAGTACCGCGGACTGCAGCGTAATCTTTAAAAGACTGTCCATAAAAAGCTCTATCATATCGTCTATTCTTACATCCGCGCCCATTACGGCAATCGTATTGTCCATCTCGTCTTTTAGCGGCTTGTAAATCGAGACTACCGTTCCATCCGCAGTGTCCGTAAGGTCAAGCGTCTTATTTTTCTCCCCCGTAAGGTAAACCTCTCTGACGACCGACGACTCTGTGTCTCCGTAATCCGCAACGACAGCTCCAAGCTCTTCTCCGTTCTCAACGGCATCGAAAAGCCAGCGGGCGCTTTCGGCTCCTGTCGGATAGATAATATAAAGATACGCGCACCCCGACGCCCTGCGGATTGCCTTCATTCTGTCTAAAGTCGCCAAATAGCGCTCATCTGCTTTCCCCGTTTTCCCGTACCGATGAATCTCCTCAGCTGTCAAATCCAGGCTGTATGCTGTCACGTCAAGAATTTTTCCGATAGAATCCGTATAGCTCTCATTAAAGATTTCACCGGCAAACCGATAAATCATCACCCACATTACGCCCAGAAAAACGCAGCCGAATATAAAAAAGAAAACACCAAATTTTGCCCGAAGTCCGATTTTCATCCGCCGCCCCTCCTTCAAAATCTGCCGCAAAGCCGCGCTACGGCGCCAGCGCGCTCATGTTGCCGGGATTTGTAATCGAGACAAAGCCGCCCCACGCGCACACCGCCTTGCAGTTTTGATTTAACGCCGGCTTATTTGACACAAGAACCGCAGGCGATCCCGGCGCCCATGGAGCGGGAATCACAGGAATACAGGGCATCGGCGTCAAAACGCCCATCGCCGCGGCAGTCGCCGCCGCCACCTGGGGATTTGCCGGAGAAGAACACATGCCAAACGGCATAATATTTTTCATCGGTACATAATCCATAATTGTCGCCACAGGAGCCCCGCCCAAAACCACCCTGTTTTCCGGCGTAACCACAAGCGCCGAGGGCGCGGCCCCGAAACTGCAGGCGCACATCGCGCCAAGACAAACACAAAAAGCCATATCTTATCCCTCCCTCTAAATATCCCGATGCAAAGTCTCTCCGGCCCTCAGACATACGTCGAACTCCTGCGTTTCCTGCCCTTTACAGATGAGGCAGCGCACCAAATCCGCTTTTCCGGCTGTGCGCACAGGTAAAAAATATGCTTCCCGGCGCTCATCCGCAACGCAACGCACCGCCTCATACATCCTTGCCTCCGCTTTCCGGTACGTATAGCGAAGAGGCTCCTCTAAACCGTAAACATCCTGCACGTAAGACGCGAGCCGTATCCACTCCGCCCGCTCCCCCGTCTGATCCGTCAAATAATATATTTTTCCGGAAAAATCTTTTTGCTCTCCCCGGTAAACCGCCAGCGTCCGCTCCCCCTCGCCGCAGTCTGCGCGCAGCCTGCACAGATTCATATCGGATATCGCCGCGGCGAGCAGGACGGATTGTCCCGACATCTTCCCCTGCATATACGCCGTATCCGCCGGAAACGGGTAGGTGCGGTCCGGAAGCACATAAACCTTTTGCACCGGACTCTGTGGATTCAAGGCCAAAAGATCAATGTCCACCCGCGTATTTTGATAAAAACGCCCGCTAAGCCGTACTGTGATATACCTTTTGCTTATCCCGGAAAAAACACGGTAACCCTCCCGCTTTACCAGAGGCGTCGCCTCCCCTTCCGCCCAAACGAGAAACTCTTTTTGCGCAATCGGTTTCCCCGTAAACGCGTCCATCGGTAAAATCACAAGCGATACCCGCAAACGTATTTTTCCGCTCACCTTTGTCCCCGCTTTCTCTCCTCCACGCCAAAACGAACATCCACGACCCTTGACGTCTCCCTTACTCTCTCGGATTCAATCTCAATCGGACCCATCTCATAAAAAAGCGACGTTTTATACTCCATATTCGGAACGTTAAAAATCCGCAGCTTCTCTTCCATCGGCAGATTCTGCAACGTAATGGTACAGCATGCGCTCTCGTCCCCCCGCAAAAATTCCTCCGGCACAGCGTGGTCATTCAGAATCTGAATCACCTTCCCCAGCATCCCCTGCTCCTCCTTTGCCTGATAGCGGACATCGCCGCCCGCATAAGGCGTAATCATATAAAACAGGTTGACATAGCAAGACGCGTACCTCTGCCTTACGCTGTCTATGCTTATCATAGAGTGATTTTTTAACTCCTCGCACTCCCGGATGTCATAAAGCCAGATTCCGACGCGGTAATCCCCCTTTGCAGCCGGATGACACAGTCCGATCTGCCGCGGGCTTTTAACCACTTCCGGCGCCATATACCTCCTCAGTATCCCCGCGAACGCCTCCCCCGCTTCCGCAATCGCCGTATACCTCATTCTCCGTCTCCTCCTCTATCTCTGTATCTTCTTCCTTTTCTTCTTCCCTTACCAAAACGCCGTTCCGGTATGTCCCTTCTTCCAAAACGGCCCCGGTAGCCCCGTCATATGTAACTCCGCTTCCCTCCTTCAGATTAAGCAAAAAACCGCCCTCATACAAAAGCTCGCCCCGCTCTCCGTAAAGCTTTCCCTCTCCGTCGTACTGATCCAGTCTGAATCCGCCTTTGTAAACCGGGAAATTCGTGACCGGATTATAAACCGTACCTTCCCCCGACTTTAAGCCGGCAAGAAACGTCCCCTCGTAAATCAGATTCCCTGTCTGAACGTCGTACAGCCTTCCCTCCCCGTCGTACTGACCGTCCGCAAAACCTCCCTCATAAAAAAGCTCCTTATCCCGATATTCTTTTCCCTCCCCGCTTCTCTTTCCGGCGGAAAACCCTCCCTCATAGAAAACCTTGTCCCTGCCCATATAAAGCGTTCCCGTCCCGTCAAAGCGGCCGTCCTTAAATTCCCCCTGATAAATCAGAATGCCGCTGATATCCTCATATAGCTTTCCCTCTCCAAAATACTTCCCGTCCGCAATGCCTCCCTCATAGTGTAGCCCCCGCTTTCCATATACCTTTGCGCTTCCCTGTATAAACAAATCATTCTCAAACGTTCCCTGGCAAATCAATCCTCCGCTCCTGTCAAAAAACTTCCCCTCCCCCGATTTCTTCCCATCGGCAAACTCCCCTTCATAGGCGAGCGCGCCGTTTTCATAATAGAGGCGGCCGTGCCCCTCGTACCGGTTCGTCTCAAATTCTCCCTGATAGAGCAGGCGTCCCCCATAGTCGCGCAAAACTCCCTGTCCGTTAATTTCTCCATCCGCAAGGCTTCCCTCAAAAATAACCGGCTCGCCCCCTTGCGCCAAAAGCCGTACATTTCCGCTATATCCGTACATTTCAGGCGAATTGACCTCCATCTCCTTTACAAAAAATCTCCGCTGGAGCCACGGAAAACCGAAATACGCAAACAAAATCGCGCACAGAAGCGACACGACGGGCGCTAAATACAAAAATTTTTTAGACAAAAGATAGCGCCCCACCGCGGCATAGCCGTCCACAACGACAGTCTCCCTCTTGCGCTTTTTAAAACAGATTCGGCTCCACCGATTTCCTTTCTTTCCCTTTTTTCTCTTCATCCCTTCGCGTCACCCCATTTCCGCGGAAGTATCCGTCTGCGTCTCCTTTGGTACGATCTGTTCCTCCTCCCTCTGCGTCTCTTGCTCCCTGTCTACAATTCCGGGTTCCTCCGTCTTTCGCCCCCTGGGCCAGATTTCAAACACTTCCCCGCCCGTCTCCATCTCTCCGCCCTGCGGACCGTCTGCATTTCCCCTGACCCTGAGCGTCCCGATAAAATCAAACGGCTTTCGCTCCCCCGTCGCGCGTACCCCCGTCCGGCAGACACCGATAAGAACCGCGATAAGGATTCCGACGAGAAGAACATATAAAACACGGCAAACGGCGAGAAACCATCTCCATGCCCCCCGGCGCAGGCGGTCAAAACGCTCCCTTTTTCGCCGCTCCGCCTCGCCGCAGCCCGCAGACAGCGCCTCCTCCATCCTAAGGTAGGCGTAAAAAAGATCCGAGTCCCTCGTAAACGCGGCCCCCCTAAGATCGTTTACAAATTGAAACGGCTGTGTCTGCCGCTTTATTTTCAATTCCCGCTCAAACAGCGTTTCAAAGCAGGCCGCAACATGACGCTGCACGGCCGGGAATAAATCATGACCGATTTTATCCGGCTCAGATAATAAAAAGTTAACGACAGCGCCGCGCGACGCATTTACTGTAATGTTCGACGATAAGGACGCCTCGTACTGCAGATATACCGGAAGATTCTGCGCAAATATCTGTTCCGTCAGCTCTCTTGCGATCTTCAACCGCTCTTTCAGCGGAAGTTTCATCCGCGCCGCCTCCTCCAATGCGATTCCCTCAAAATAACGAAACACAACCCACACGACGCCGTCTTTTGTAAAACACACTCTCAGCGCCTCCACTCTCTGGCTTTCCATAAGCTCCATAAAATACGGAAGTATTTTTCCGGACACTTCTTTGTTCAGCGGTTTCAGAAGAAGAAACCGCTCTCCTTCATCGCCGCCTTCGCGCACCCCAAGATACGCAAGGATATCCCGGCCGCCCTCTAAAGTACGGATTATGCGGTATGCCTCCCCGATTGTCCGTATCACCATTCGTCCCGCCTCCGTATCTCTTCATCCGCGTCCTTCCTGCGAATATCCCTGACGACGGCAAATGCCGACGCCGTAAGCTTCGGGTCGGCCGCGCTTGCCGCCACGATTTCATATACGCCCGGCGTATTGGGCGCGGTATACATTCCGTTCTCGTCAACGCTTCCGCCCGCCGCCTCGCGCACAGACCAGATGATACGCCCGTCGCTCACCCCGCCGACGACCGCCTCAAAATAATAATCCTCGCGCACGGAAAGATAGACCATATCCGGCTTGATAAACAGCTCCCCCGGCTCATCCTTCGCCTCTTGCTCTGATCCGTCGCAAAAAGCCGTCCACCGGACGTCCACCGCCTGCTCCTTCGTCGCCTCCGCAAGTCTTAATCCGACGACAAACGTTCCCTCTTTTACGTTTACGCGAACCGCCGTCTCGGCGCTGACAAGTCCCTCTCCCCTGAATATCCCTTTCGGGCCATAACATACGAAATCACCGCCGCACGCAACTCCCGTCACAACCGTAACCTTTCCCGGGCCAAGCCCGTGCACAACCGGCGTTGAATAAAACGTTTTTCCCGCTGTTCCTCCTATCCCAAGCTCTATACGGACAACCCCTCCGGAAATCATCGGCTCCCGGCAGGCCGGCGCCGTCTCTTCCCGCTCTTTTTTCCCCGCTCCGTCACGTATTTTCGACAGCTCCCTTTTTGCGCGTTTCTGTTCCTCTCCGGAGACCCTCTCCCGAATTGCCGAGAGAACGTCGCTGTAAATATACTGTCCAAACGGCATGGGTTCCACGTCCTCAATCACAATCTCGTCCGCGGCCCAAATCAGATTGATTTTCGCAAGATAAATGCTCTGATGGTACGTCTGACCGACAATCTCCCTCATAGCGTTCTCAAAATACCGTTTACTTATCATCTCCCCGACGTCCTCCGTCACAATTTCCACCGCGCTTTGTACGGATACCGTTTCCCCGGGTTCCATAAGATAATCCCCGATTTTCAGCCAGAAGCTTCCCTCCCTTAAGGACGCCGTTCCTCTTACCCCGTTTACATCCGACGCTCTGATTACAGCCGGAAGCTCATAACGCCTTGCCCGCTCCCGCTCCTTTTCGTCAAACGTCACTTTCATCCACCGCTTCTTATCCCTGGACAGACAGTCGAATACCAGCTCGTACCCGAAAGAAATCGGCAGCTTCTGCCCCATATTTTCCACAATCAGCCGAAACTCAAATTCCTCCCCGCTCTTTACGTACCGCGGAAAAACCTGTGTAATCCGTATTCCGTTTCCCCAGTAGACAATCTGGGATTTTTCATAATAAAAACCGCTCTCATTTTCCTCCTGAGGCTCCTGCGCGGTGAGATAGATCCGGTATCCCTCGGCCGTCTTGTTATAACAGGCCTCCCCGCCGGAGCTGCCAAGGCCGGTCACCCCGTAGACAGGTTCCTTTTTATATTCGGAATACTCAATGCAAAGATACTGATAGCTATTGTTTTCATTCTCTTCCTTTTCATCCGAAAACCCTTCAATCGTGTTCAGCTTTATGAGAGACGGCTGATCCACAACAATCTCTCTTCCCGCAAAGTCAAGCGCCAGTCCTGCCTCAAGCGAAATGGTATCTTCGCTGACCGGAACCACATTTAATCCGCAGACCACGCCGCATCCATGCATGAAACGGTTAATCAGCCTTCTCTTATCGTTCATATACCTCTGTTCCGCCTCAAAGTCGTCGACGCTTAAAAGCTTTCCGTAAAAATAATTATTCCTCTCATAGGGAAAGTAATTGAGATTTTTCATTTTATCCCCTCCTCAGCACAGAAAACGGAATCGCACACAGGCCGTTCAGACAGCAGGTTCGATATTGCCCCAACACGCTGTTTATTCCAAGATAAGAATGCCGGTCTAAAAAAATATACGGCGTCAACACAACAATTTTACTCTCCATATGCGCCGGCTTTGCCAGATCCACAAGCTGCTTTAACCCTAAAAAACGATTTTTCTCCCCGGCCGTCTCCTCCGCTATCAGCACGGCAAACTCCCGGCTGTGCGCACAGTAAAGCCCCCTTAAAAGCCTCTCTTTCTTTTCTGTGTCAAAATACGGCTGAATCTGATGGTATTCCACAATATACGGCTCCCTGCCGACATACAGCTTCACCAGCTCCCTCATGCCGCTCACGGTCCCCCTCTGCCCGCGCATACGCCATGCGTTTCTGACAAGATACAAAAGCTGTCTGTCATTCCAAAGCTCTCGCCTTTCAATCGCAAACCACCCCGCCAGCTCATACAGCATGTCCCGGTTTTCCTCCGACGGCTCCAGAAACGACGGGATCCGCTCTATCCTTTCCGTCATATCTTCATATAGCGACTGAAAAATCCCAAGATAGCGCTCTAAAAAAGAAGCGCTGTTTCGATCGTCCTCATAAATTTCCGGAAGATATTTAAGCCACGTATGCTTCGGAAAAAAGATCCGAATTTTTTCGTTCACAGGCTCCCTGTATATCTGCCGTTTTACGGTAACCCTCAGCCAGAGATATCTCCCCGTCACCTCAAAAAGCAGCGCGTCCTGCGGATTGTCAAACCGCACCTGGCAGCATCGCTTTGTATTCTCCCCGTTTACCTGACACGGGCTGTCCGCGGCGCACACCTCCACCGTCGTGTCCGCCTTCCTTTCCCCGTCCCCCTCCGTCACGAGCCTGTGCCAGACCGTGCCGGATTCCCCGCTGTCAAGAAGTCCCGTGTAGTAAACGCCTTCCCCTCTGTATTCGAGATCCAAAGCAAAATACTTTCTACATCCTCCCTCGGCCTTGTCCATCTCTCTCCTCCTTCTCTACCGAATACAATTTCGAAATCAGCAGACAATACAATCCCGCAGATACGCCAGTCCGTTCTCCGGCAGAAGAATGTCTCCGCTTTTTGTGCGCCGGATATTTTTTCCCCGCGCATCCACGCTAAGCGACTGTATTTCCGACACAAAGTCCAGCGCGTCTATCCTGCCGTACACCTTTGCGTACTCGACAGTCCGTCCAAAATCCGCGCGGATTTCTTCAAAAAATTCCCGCATCAGTCGTTCCACTTTCTTTTTCGCCGTATTTGCGGGAATCGTCGCCGAGACCTGGACGAAAACCGTCATGCCGATATACGCGGGGGAGAGAATTTTGATTTTTGTTCCGATCATTCTCGCCGGTTCCAGCGCGCGCAAAATATTTTTCCGGCGCGCCTCCCCCAAAACAGGCTTTTCCTCCAAAGAGTACGGCTTAACTACGACGGACATCATCTCCTGATCCTTCGCGTCCCCCGCTCTTCTCACTGCGGGAACCGCTTTCACACTCTCGATCCGAAGCCCCGGCGTGCGTTTTGCCAGATATTCAAAATCTTTGCACGTTACGGCCCGTTTCCGCTCTCTTAAGCGCTCCCGGATTCTTTTTCCGGACTGTGAAATCGTTTCCGCATCCTCTCCGCCCGACGCATCCCTGTCGTTTGTTACGTCATATTTTTCATTTTGTTTTGCACGGCAAATACTGCCCGCCTTTACATTTCCCGACGCTCCGCGGGCGGTATGCGCCCGCGCCAAAAATATCCGCCCCTCCGGCGCCGTTTTTTGACCGAAATCCCCGAATGACAGCTCCCCCGTCTTCTCTTCAAAACGAAACTTGCGCTCCCGGCCAAAGGGCGCTTCGAAATCCCCGCACGCTTCCCAAATTTTAAAACAACCGCTCCCTTTCTCTGTCTCAACCAAAACGCAGAGCTCCCTGGCGCATACATCCGGGATCTCGACCCGGTATTTCCGGTGTGGCAGTCCGTCCCCCGCGGCGATTTGTATCCGGTCCTTATACTCTGCCTCGTACGCAAGAAGACAACACGATACCTCTTGCCCCTCAAGCTCGGGAAATGAAAACCTGCACCCCGCTTCCCCGCATTCTCTTACGACAGGCCCCTCATACGAAAAAAGCCCCGCCTCCCCCCGAAGAAACAAAAGATACTCTCCGCTGTATGCCAGATATGTATTTAACGTCAGCTTCTCTCCCCGGCCAAGCTTTGCCTCGTGACACTCGACGATCGTGCGCCTCTGTCTGACCGCCAGCGCAGAAAGGCTGATATCCTCAATAACCGGCGGCAAGTCGTAATCGCTCGCCGTAAGCTCAAAATACAGCCAATAATACTCCTCCCGCTCCATCGCTTCTTCTATCGAAAAAGTTACAAAACCGTCCTCAAGCATCCCATACGTCGTATCGTCAATAATGCGGGCCGGCCGGCGTCCCCCTCTGCCGCGGTACGACAGCGTGTACCCGGCAAGCGGGATAAAACCGTCGTCTATCGGATTGCGCCCGATCAAAGCATCCTGGTGAAAGCGGAAAAAAAGCCTGTGTTCTCTATTCGGCTCTAACGGAGCGTTCAAACCGACGCACAACGTGTCCCCCGCCTTCGGACGCTCTCCAAACGCCAAGAAGCGCAGATTCCTCCCCGATGTCTCCGCCTCGCACCGGCAGACCTCCGGATCGTCTCCCCGGCTTTTACAGGCCAGCGCCGCGACAAAATTCGCGTCTATCCGGCGCTCCTCCGTCGTCTCAAAGCAAAGATCCCCCGCAAAAAAACGGCTGCCCTGCAAAAAATACGCCGGCTCCACAAGGCCCCTTATCCGAACCTCCGCCTTCGCGGATCTCTTTCTCCCCGGCTCCACACCAAACAGCTTTTGAAATTTGCGCTCGTGCTCCTCCCCCGTCTGATCCAGATGAAACCGCTGCATTTCTTTCAGCCATGCAAGCAGCTCAAGCATCGTAATTCCCGGGTCGTGCGCATTGTAATCCGTCCACTGCGCGTAAAGATCGGGGATCTGCTTTAACGCTCTCTCTACGATTTGCGCATATGTCTCGTCGTCAAGCGTAATCCGCTCCATTATCTCACCTCTCCCTCGTCCGCCTTTGCCTCTACCACAACGGTATGTCTGCCCCCGACCGCAAGCGCAAAGCGAAGCTGCCGACCTCTTACGCCCGCCGTCCGAAGCTCTCTGATAAAGCAAACTCCCTCCAGCCCGCCAAGAGCGTTTAAAATCTGCTTTTCGTTCGGAACCGTTCCGATATCCCAACCCTTTTTGTGATAGTTGCCCGTAACCGGATCCAAAAAATCATTCAGACGTTTTTTTATCTCCTCCTGCACTTCAAAAATACAATCGGGACTTACCGCAACCGCTTTTACATAGCAGTCAATATAAAGAAAATCAGGCTTTACTACATTCAGGGCCCTCCGGGCCGCAAGGTTCCCCTCCATCCTGTCTGCGAGATAACGAATGATATCCCGTCTGACCTTTTCAAAATACATTCCGCCCTCGCGAAAATTTTTCCAGAGCACCACCAGCGTAATCTGCCCCGGCTCGTATTTTCCCCGCGAATTATATCCGCCGTAACATTTTACGCTCTGTACAAGTCCCGACGCTTCCCTCGCAAGCGCCTCGTAATCCCCGGCAGTCACCGCCCTGAGCGCATGGCGCATTGTCTCCTCCCCGCGCCGCACCGCCTGTGAAACAGTTTCCCTGTCGCATCCGCCGCAGATTGGCAGAGGGTTTGTCGCACGGTTTACAAATCCGATCGCGCTGCCGATCCCCGATACCGCGCCGGAGGGCTGATTTGCGCGTTCCCCGCCTCCGGCGCGATAGGTGATTCGGATTGTCTCGCCCACGCCGCATGGCGGGATGGCGCCGTTCTTTCCGTCAGAAAAAAATACAAGCCCCTGATTCCTGTCGAGAACGTAATGCCGGTCGGTTTCCTCCGACTCCTCAAAGGATTCAACCTCCTCCCACTTAACCCAGTCTTCTCCCTCCCGCACAGACACAGAAAGATCGTATATATTTCCGTGCAAAAGTCGACAGACTTTATTTTTTTCACCGTCCTGAATACCAAACAGCTCCGGCAAATGGCTTTCCAAAGCCCGCACCCGCACCGTATTTAAATAAATCCGCTCAACCTTGGGATTTTTCTGCGTTTTTTTTCGCCCGCGGTACAAATCGCGCTCATCGGTAATCCGAATCCAATAGGCGCTCTCCCCGCAAATACGGGTTTTTGAAAAATCCTTTCTTCCGGAAAATGTCACGCAACCGCTTTTTTGCAGCCCGTTTGTCTCGTCAAAAACCGTCAGCGGCGAAAAACCCCATTTCCCGAAATACTCAAACGACAAGCGCGGCAGCTCCTCCTCCGTCTCCTCTCTCATCTGAAAAAACAGCTTTATCATTCCCTCCCCCGGCATACGGTCAAATCCCAGGCAAAGTCTGCGATATTTCTGAGCCGGCCCGTAAAACGCCTGAAAAGGAGGTCCTTTCCGTTCAAGCCGCCCGGCCGGACATTCCCGCAGGCTCATCCGGTTGCGCGCGATTACATCGTCGGGACGAACTCCCTCCCCGGTATATGTATAGTGAAACCGCACGTCGTGGACGACAGGCGTGATATACGCCCCCTTCAGCCGGAAAAGATTGTTTACCCGAAGCGCCCTCACTCTAAGATAACGGGTGGGCGCGCACTGCCACTCCAGAAGCGCCGCATCCTTCGGACACAAAAATTCCAGTTCTATCTTTTTTTTCGCTCCAAAGGACTGTCCGTTAAAAATACGCTGGCTCTCCTCCCCGAGAGAAAGCCGGCTCCATCCGGCGCCGTTATAATATTCCCAGACAACCTGTTCTATCGTAATATCATACTCGGGGTCGGGTAAAAAATCGGCGCGCTTCATTATAATCTTTCGCTTCGGCTCTACCGGAATATGATTGTCAAACGGTACTTTCTCAAAATCGAGATAAAATGTAAGCCAAATTTTCGCTCCCGTCTTGGAAAGCGCCTCCTCCGAAGCGAAATAACACTCCTCAAACGGCGCGGGCCGCTCCCCGAACGGCAGGATGTTGTCGTTTTTCTGCTCGCCCGCCCCGTTTTGAATCCAATCCGGCTCTATATTTTCTCTCTTCGCCCAAATACGGACATCTTCGATGCAAAATGGCTCCCTCAGCCACGGTTTTTTAGCCAGGATTCTGATCCAATATCCCTTTCTCCCAAAAAGCCCGGTTTCCGTTGCCGCCCCCGCGCCCTCCCGCGCCCGCAACGCCAGACAGCCATGCTCTTTGCGCCTGATATCAAACTCCTCAAACCCTTCCTCCGCCGAGTAGGCGACAGAAATTTCCTCGTTGTCCAAAAGAAAATCCGGCTCCCCGTCTGCTTCGGGGCATTCTAATTTCAGCCTGATCTCTGCCCTCCCCGCAGCCCGGAGCAAGTCGTTTTGTCTCAGATACAACGCATGCTCCTGCAGGTTTTCTTTTTCCGGAAAAAACGGGTAAAACGGCCTGTCCCACTCTTTTTTCTCTATATAATCTTCCTGTCCGTCTATGTAAATAAGAGAAGAGAGCTCAGCCGGCGTAACGTAAAGCGTTTCGGCCGTCTCATAAACCGCCTCTTCGCCGTCCTCGCCAAAAGCCGTAACAGACGTTCCCTTCGGGATATAGCTGCCTCCGAATTCACGCGTGGACAGACCGAACGTTACATATCCTTCAGCCGGAACGGACGGCAGCATTTTTTGCCCTGCGCGCACAAAAAAATCTCTGTGAAGCTTCTGCGGTATCCTCTGATAGCGCTCCACCGTTCCGTAAAACATGTCCGCAAAAAGGAACGCAAGCGCCGTCCCGGCGTCCGGATTTAACCGGTCGAATTTCCACTCCGGCGTATATGACCCGGCAAGTTTTTCAATTTGCTCTATAATATCTTCTTTCGTCCACCGCATAATTTTATCGTGACCCATAAACTCATCCACCTTCGTTTAGATAATAGGGGAATACGAGATTATACGGATTATTTGTCGCGCGGACAACATAATCAATACCGATTTCAAGAACTCCCTCTCCCGCCAGCTTTTTCCGAACGTTTATCTGCGGCTTTGTAATCCTCGGCTCAAATTTAATCAGGGCTTCCAAAAGCTCCTGCTCCATCCCCCGGATGTCAATCGCGCTCATATCCGAAAAGGCGTACCGCCTGATACCGCAGCCGAAACCGGGGCGCATCACACGCTCCCCGATTCCGGTAAACAGAATAATCCTGACCGCCTCTGCGATATCCTCCTCCGCTTTGGAAAGCTCTATCCTTCCCGTCACCGCATTTACTGCCGGCGGAAATTTCCACCCGCATCCGAGAAACGACGACGCGCTTTTATCTTCCACCTTTATCCCCACCTCAATTCAATTTCAACAGGGAACCTTTTAGCTCCGTTAATCCGCTGCTCTCTGCTTTTAAAGAAGCCGTCCCCTTCAGGGCAAGAGACGCCTGCGCCTCTATCTTAACATTCTGGCCGCTTATCGCCGTATTTCCGCCTGAAAGGTTCGTATTCTGTCCCTTCAGCTCTAATTTCTGCCCCGCCTCTACGCGGATATGATCGGCCTTCACGGTAAGCTTTGAAGCGTTTGCATCATACGCAAGCCACTCTTTTTTTCCAACCATAAACACGGCTTTCTTTTTTGATTCCAGCGTTATCGTTCCCTCTTTGCTGTCCAGATACAGCGCGTTTTCACAGTTCTTATCAAAAAGGGCGAGCTTTTGCTTCTCATCATCCAGCTCTGCGCAAAGCCCTCCCTTTGTCTTTAGGGTAACCCGCTCCTTTCCCTCCTCGTCGGACACCACAATGCAATTTCCGCCTTTCGTCAGGATTGTCTTCACCGTATTTTTTTCGTTCGCAGCGTCCGCCGGAAGTACGTTTTTTTGATTCCACAGACAGCCGATTACATACGGGCTCTTTATCTGCCCCATATGAAACGCAATCAGAACCTGAGAACCGATCTCCGGCAGCAGATAGACCCCGTACGCATTGCCCGCATAGGCTGTGGCTACCGGAACCCATCCTATGTCATTATTTTCAGCCGCCCCCAGCAATACCTGAACCTT
>CANDCP010000031.1 GCA_947383215.1 uncultured Roseburia sp. | reverse complement strand
GCTGGGTTCAGAACGTCGTGAGACAGTTCGGTCCCTATCCGGCGCGGGCGGAGGATATCTGAGGGGAGCTGGCCTTAGTACGAGAGGACCGGGCTGGACGGACCGCTGGTGTACCAGTTGGATACCAAATCCATAGCTGGGTAGCCAAGTCCGGAAGGGATAAACGCTGAAGGCATCTAAGCGTGAAGCCCCCCCCAAGATGAGATATCCCATCCCAAGAGGAAGTAAGACCCCTGAGAGACGATCAGGTAGATAGGGCAGAGGTGGAAGTGCAGCAATGTATGGAGCTGACTGTCACTAATCGGTCGAGGGCTTGACCAAGAGAGAAGGGAAAGTCAGAAATATCGGAAATCTGTATGAAGTTTTGAGGGTATATAAAATCCTTTTCTCAATGAGCAATGGCATTCATTGAGATATCGTTATATGTAGGGGTGTAGTTCATCGGTAGAATAAGAGTCTCCAAAACTCCAGAGGAGGGTTCGATTCCTTCCACCCCTGTTAAAAAGCTTTGAGAAATCAAAGCTTTTTTGTATTTAGATGTAAATGTCGTAACTTAAAGAAATGATGGAGACAGAAATGGATGATCATCTCGGATACGCAAAAAGAGAAAAATCCCCGGACTATGGTGCAACACAATCCGGGGATTCATTCTTTGTTCACATGGAACTTTTGCATCTCTTTTGCCTAATGGCATTATGGCATATGCAGAAAAGTTATTCAATATGCTTTTATTTAAAAATTTTATCCTTATTTGGTATCGGTCAAGATCTGAAAAACAGCGTGTGAATAATTATAATTCTATCAGCGGAAATACCGCGCGCCGGAAGCGGGCGCTTATTCTGAGCAAAATTCTTCGACAAGTCTTTTTACGTCGTCGAGACAAGCGCCGCAGACGGTTCCGGCTCCGGTGGCGTCCTGAACCTCTTCTAAAGTTTTAGCGCCGGACTTTACGGCGTCTCTAATCATTCCGTTAGTAACATTCATGCAGCTGCATACAACCTTATCCATGTCCATTTTAAAATCCTCCAATCGTTGGGTTGTGTTTTATTCGTTCTTTAAAAGTATGTGGAAGAATTCCAAAAATATGTAATGTTTTTAGTGGAATAATTTATTGTGATGTTGTAATATAGGATTAAGGTGTCAAAAGGAGCTTTTGACGCCAAAATCTATATAGCGATATATGAAAAAAGGAGACAGGAGGATTTTTTATGGGCAGATTAGAGGGAAAGGTTGCGGTAATTACAGGCGGAAATTCGGGGATCGGCGCGAAAGCCGCCGAACTGTTTGCAAAGGAAGGCGCAAAGGTCGTGATTTCCGCAAGGAGAGTGCAGCAGTTAGAGGAAGTTGCATCGGCAATCCGTGAGAATGGAGGCGAAGTATTAGCCGTTCCATGCGATATTTCAAAGTCAGATCAGTGCGCGGCGCTTGTTCAGAAAGCGCTGGAAACGTATGGCGCGGTGGATGTTCTTGTAAATAATGCCGGCGTACTTGACAGTGGGTTGGATGCGATTGAGAAGATTACGGATGATACCATCGATTATCTGATCGACATCAATACGAAGGGGACCTTATATGTGACGCGGGAATGCGCAAAACATATGATGGAGAAAAAGTCCGGTTCAATTGTGAACGTCTCCAGCGTTGCAGGGTATTGCGGAAACGGGGGAGCGGCATACGTGACGAGTAAGGCTGCGATCATCGGCCTGACAAAGAATATTGCGATGCGCGGCGCGTCGGAGAATGTGCGCTGTAATGCGATCTGTCCGGGAACCGTAGTTACTCCGATGACGATGGGATTGGACAGAGAAAAGCTGGATAAAGATATGTTCGGAGCGATGTCAAAACATGCGGACAATTCCCTGCCTCCATGTACGGCGGAAGAGGTTGCAAATATTCTGTTATTTTTTGCTTCCGACGAGTCAAAAGCGATGACAGGCCAGGTAATGGTAGTAGATCACGGCGCGGATTTGTAAGCGCGGAAAATAGACAGGGGGATGTTTTGCGATGAAATTTGGCAATGGGTGCTGGCTGCAAAAAGAGGGAACAGCCTGTTTTTCGCCGGCGGAAGTATATTTTACAAAGATAGAGAGCAATCGGGTCGTCTTATGTGCGCCGACACATAAAATTGTCCACAGAGGAGACACGCTTGGCGGTGTGAACCTGACGATTGAAATCACAACGCCCATGCCCGATGTAATTCGAGTCAAAACGTATCATTATAAGGGCGCATTGAAAAATGCGCCTGCATTTGATTTATGTATGGACGAAGCTTCGGAGATAGAGGCGTACGAGGACGGGGAGGAGCTATGCGTCAGAAGCGGAAGGTCTGAGCTTAGAATAAAAAAGAAAAACTGGGGCATGACGTATTACAGCGGCGGGAGAAAGTGTTGTACAAGCAGCTGGCGCGATCTTGCCTATATGCGTACGGATTTTAAGGGCGACGCGTATGTGACAAGCGGCGACGACGACGCGTATATGCGTCAGCGGCTCTCGCTTGGGGTGGGAGAATTGATTTACGGACTGGGAGAGAGATTCGGCCCGTTTATAAAAAACGGACAGAGTATCGACATCTGGAATGAGGACGGCGGGACATCCACAGAACTCTCGTATAAAAATATACCGTTTTATTTGTCAAATAAGGCGTACGGAGTTTTTGTGAATCATTCCGAAAAAGTATCGTTTGAAGTAGCCTCCGAAACCGTGAATAAGGTTCAGTTTTCCGTTCCGGGGGAAATGCTCGACTATTTCTTTATCGGCGGGTCAGAGATGAAAGACGTTGTCCGCAGATACACGGATTTAACCGGAAAGCCGTCGCTGCCTCCGCCCTGGACGTTCGGTCTGTGGCTGTCTACGTCGTTTACGACAGATTATGACGAAAAAACGGTGATGAGCTTTATCGACGGTATGCTGGAAAGAGACGTTCCGCTAAAAGTATTTCACTTTGACTGTTTTTGGATGAAAGATTTCCACTGGTCGGATTTTTCCTGGGATGCAAGAGTGTTTGAAGATCCGCGCGGTATGATTGAGAGAATCAAGGCGAAAGGATTAAAGGTCTGTGTCTGGATTAATTCCTACATCGGCCAGGAATCGTCCCTTTTTGACGAGGGCATGGAGCGAGGATATTTTCTGAAGCGGCCGGACGGCTCTGTCTGGCAGTGGGATATGTGGCAGCCCGGAATGGCGATCGTGGACTTTACAAATCCCTCGGCGTGTAAATGGTTCCAGGATAAATTAGAAATTTTGCTCGATATGGGCGTGGACTGCTTTAAGACAGATTTCGGTGAGAGGATTCCGACTGACTGTGTCTATTTCAACGGCATGGATCCGGTGAAAATGCATAATTATTATACCTATCTGTATAATAAGACTGTATTTGAATTGCTGGAGCGCAAAAGAGGGAAAAACGAAGCCGTTTTGTTTGCGCGTTCGGCTACGGTTGGCGGACAAAAGTTTCCGGTACACTGGGGAGGCGACTGTTGGTCAGATTATGAATCTATGGAACAGAGCCTGCGCGGCGGCCTGTCGCTGCAGATGTGCGGTTTTGGCTTCTGGAGCCATGATATTGGGGGCTTTGAGAGCACGTCGACGCCGGATGTCTATAAGCGCTGGTGCGCATTCGGGCTTTTGTCTTCGCACAGCAGGCTGCACGGGAGCACTTCGTACCGGGTACCGTGGGCGTATGATGAGGAGGCGGTAGACGTAGTGCGCGTATTCACCCGTTTAAAGGCGAAATTGATGCCGTATTTGTGGAATACGGCGCTGACGGCGCATCGTATGGGGATTCCGTCTATGCGCGCGATGGTGCTGGAATTTGCGAAGGATAAGATGTGCAATTATCTGGACAGACAGTATATGCTGGGGGATGCGCTGCTTGTGGCGCCGATTTTTAACGAGGAGGGAATCGGAGAGTATTATCTTCCGGATTCTTCGGTATGTCCGGGACTTTGGACCGATTTCTTTACGGGCGAGAGGATGGAGGGAGGCAGATGGTATTCCCGCGAATACGGATATTGTGAGATCCCGCTGTTTGTAAGACCAAATTCCATTCTGGCGCTGGGAGCTACGGACGACGGGCCGGAGTATGACTATGCCGACCATGTGACGCTTCGAATATATGAGTTGGCGGACGAAGCCTTGGCTGTTGTTTTTGATAGGGCCGGGTCAGAGGATTTGACGATTTTGGCCAGGAGAGCCGGAACTGCCATAGAGATTTCAACAAAAGCGAAAAAACCGTTTACAGTGGAGCTGATAAATTTATGCGCAAAGGGTGTGCAGGGGGCGAGCGCCGCGTCGTCGGAAGATAAGACGGTGCTGACGGATTGTAAGGAAACGGTTATTGTAACAATATAAATTTAAGATTATCTGCATAAATTTTCCTACTTGTCCATATACTGTAATAAAAGATTGCAGATAAGGGAGAGTGTCGTATGGCTAGAGGAAAGCGAAGAAGCATCGAGGAGAAGATAGCGGATAAGGAGGAGCTGATCGCTGCTTTGCAGCGGAGGATCAAAGCCGAGCAGGAGGAGCTTGAGGCGTTTTATAACGAAAAAAAGCTCAAGGATCTGGAAGGGCTCGATTCGCTGGTTAAGACAGCCGGGCTTAGCAGCGAGGAGGTAGAAGAGGCATTGAATCTGTATCTGGAACAGAGACAGGAGGAGGCTTCATAGAATTTTATATTGCAAATCTGAGATTAGAAGCAAAAAAGGACGCCCAAGGGAGACACTTCGTAAGGAAGTTGTTTCCCTTTTGTCTTGAGTAGCCGTCTCTCTTTTTTGTGCAGGGATAGAGAGGAAGAATTTAAGAGTAAACCTTATAATAATAAAGGAACATTTATGTTTACAGAGCACAGTATGTGCGGATAAGGAGGTATTTCATGGAATGGGTTCACAGATTAAACCAAAGCATGGATTATATTGAGGAACATCTGACAGATGAAATTGACTATGACCAGCTTGCGCGGATTGCCTGCTGCTCCACCTATCATTATCAGAGGATGTTTACTTATATGGCGGGCATCACTTTGGCAGAGTATATCCGAAGAAGAAAAATGTCTTTGGCGGCGGTAGACTTACAGGGCGGGGAGGAACGGATTATTGATATTGCGGAGAAATACGGCTACCGTTCCCCGACTGCATTTAACAGGGCGTTCCAGTCTTTTCACGGGATAGCCCCGTCGTCCGTGAAAGGCGAGAGCGTATCGGTGAAATCTTTTTCCCCTATTGTATTTAAAATTGCTGTGAAAGGAGCGACAGAAATGAATTATAGAATCGAGACAAAAGAAGCGTTTCGCATCATTGGCGTATCTGCGCCGCTTGATAAGGAAATCGAAAATAATTTTACGGTTGTGCCAAAGATGTGGGAGGAGGCGTCTGTAAACGGAACCATACAAAAATTGGCAGGAATGATGGATACGCCGCCAATGGGGCTTTTGGGCGTGAGTGCCTGCAATAATGAGGAACAATGGAAATATTTCATTGCCGTTTCCAGCCAAAAGGCGAGTGATGAGTTTGAAGAATATACCGTGCCTGCATCTACGTGGGCGATCTTTTCCGGAACAGGTACAAACCAGTCCATACAGGAATTGGAGCAGCGGATTATAGCGGAGTGGCTTCCGACCTCGGGATATGAATATGCCAACGCTCCCGATATTGAGGTCTACTTAAATCCGGATCCACAGAACGCAAAATATGAGGTATGGATACCCGTAACAAAAAAGAAGACGTCCGAAGCTGCCTTCGATTAAGAGACGGACGCATAGACGCTGAGCCGATGAACTTGTGAGATGAAATCACAGTTCGTCGGCTCTATTTTTTATATAGAATGCAAAAGAAAGTTGTTCTTTTTTGATTTTACGTATTCAATACAAAAATTCGCAGATTATTGAAATCTGCGAAAAAAATATGGTACACAAAAACCAACGAATTCTTTTATTTTATGGCTATTTTCTCCATATGGATTATTATACTTTCGACAACAGTATTTGTCAACTACCAAAAAAATGCAGCTTTGACGTTGCGTTTTAAGGCGATTGAAAGCAAATATCATACACGAAAAGTTGACTTTCCGCTATCAGGGGTCAAAAAAGTGGTCAGAAAGAGAGGAATGAAGAATGCCAAGACGCGGAGAAAACATAAGGAAAAGAAAGGACGGACGCTGGGAGGGGCGATATTACACAAAAGAAATCGAGACAGGAAAAAGTATTTTGCACTCCGTATATGCAAAGACATACGGCGAAGTAAAACAAAAATTGTTTGTGGCAAAGCTTGCTTCGGAAACAAATGCAGCGAGGGCCGGAAGGAATACAAACGTTCGCTTTAAAACGGTGGCGGAAGAATGGCTTTGTCATGTCTGCAGCGAAAAAAAGCATGCTACTTACATAAAATACCGCAGCGTTTATGAAAAACATATTCAGCATAAAGTGGGAGAGATGTTTGTCTCGGAGTTAGACAGCAAAAATTTAAGCCGCGTATTCACAGGCGGGAGCCGGGAAATGTTATCTGACAGCCTGCAAAAAAGTATTTCCTGTGTATTAAATCAAATTTTGTCTTACGCAGTTTCACAGTATCACTGTCACCCGTTTACTTATTCACACTGCAGATATAAAACGGCGCCTAAACCGGTGGAAGTTATGAGTATGTCGGAGCAGGCGCGCCTTCTGCACTGTCTCTATGATGAAATGGATCTTTGCAAATTGGGGATTGTCGTCTGTATTTCTACCGGATTGCGTTTGGGGGAAATTTGTTCTTTAAAATGGGCGGATATTAATTTTGAAGAAAAATTGCTTCATGTCAATACAACCGTGCAGCGAATCGCCGTAGAGGGAAAGCGCACCAGGACGACGCTTTTAGAGGGCGAGCCCAAAAGCGTATCCTCCAAAAGAAAAATCCCGTTGTCGGATGAGCTTGTAAAGTTATTGGTAATTTACCGCGTCGAAAACCGAAAATATGTGGTAGGGAAAAACCGACCGATGGAGCCGCGCACATATCAGTACAAATTTCAAAGCTATCTGCGGGATGCGGGCGTGGAAAAGAAGAACTTTCACGCGCTCCGCCATACATTCGCGACAAATTGTATCAGCAGCGGCGCAGATATCAAGAGCCTTAGCGAGATCCTTGGGCATTCGGATGTGAAGATTACGCTGAACCGCTATGTACATCCGACATTCGAGACAAAGCGCAGCCATATGAACGCCCTGTCCACTGTTTATGGTCGAATTATGGGTCAATATTAACTTCAAAAATCTGTACGTCCAGAGACTGACGGCAAAATTCGCAGATTTCAATAATCTACGAATTTCCATATCTGCATACGCGTATTTTGGAAGGGGAAAAGGATGTCAAAAGACGGCGTCATAACCAAAACGGTCTGGCAGTACAGCAAGCCATTGGCGGAAGATACCATGGAAATTTTAAAGGGGATCGCATTGGATTACTGCAAGGTAAAGAATTACGTTTATCAGCGATATTCCGGAATACGAAGTCTGGACAAGCTGACGCCCGTATACAGTATTTTGAATGAAATGCGTTACTGTGGATTGAGGGAGCAGTTAAATTTACCGGCGGTATATTATGAGCTTGCAATCGCAGATGCGGTCGCGGATATCAAGGCCGAATGGGGAATTGTGAAAAAAAAGATCGGGGAACGCGTTACCGCGAACGAGCGCCTTGGCGCGGGCGATAAAATGTACCTTCGCACCGTATTAAAGTTAAATCATGTCTATGCGTCTGTTCTGACGCATCAGGAGTATGAGCTTCCGCAAAATGTAAAAGATTTCACGCTCGACGTAAAACATCTGAATAATCTTTTGTGCAGGTTGACGAGGAAGTATCTGGTGCAGCCGAAGACAGACAACGCGGATTCGTTTCGGATTTCGCCGAACGGTTATTCGTATGAAGACGGTGCCATCCGCATCGTATGCAGGACGCCGAGAAAGAGGATCGCGATTCCGTTAAAAGACGGACGGACATTTGACAGGCAGATACGGATACAGATAAAAGAGAATTTTGTTTTACTTGCGGCGCCTGTGGAGGCAAAGATAAAGAAGCACGACGATTATACCAATACGGTTTACCTCCACATAGGCTACAAAGATATGTTCACGTTGTCAGACGGGAAGGTTTACGGGAAAGCGCTGGAGGATATTGTGAGCCCCGAGACGGAAAGGCTTGCCGCAAAAAATCGCGAACGCCGCAAAATGTATAACGCATATGATCAGAGTGTAAAAGACGGGAACATCCAAAAGGCGGATAAGATTGAGACAAATAATCTTGGCAGGCTTAAGTATGACAGGCAGAAAGAAAGAGAGAGACGAAAGACCGTCGTTTTTATCAATTCCGAAATCAACCGGATGTTGGCGGAAGAAAAGCCGGGAAAAATCATTGTTACGAAGCCGATTACAAAAAATAAGGCAAAATACTCCAAATCCGTTAACCGTAAGCTGTCGCGAAGCTTCCAGAACTATATCAGAGAACGACTGGCATATAAATGTCGGGTCCATTCCATTGAACTGCTGGAGATCGATGCAAACGGGACAGGCAGTATCTGTTCCTCCTGCGGGGAGACGGGGAAGCGGAAGGGATTTTTATTTGTCTGTGAGAGCTGCGGGATGGAAAGCACGGCGGCGCTTAACTCGGCGAGAAATATACAGAAAAAATATAATTGTTAACGGTTAGAATATATTGACCTGAGAATGAATCATCGACAGATGATTTTACCGGGAACCGGATCGCAGGAAGATATATTGACATATAAAAGCAAAAAGTCGGCATTAGCTAAGCGGAATCGCTTTCGGGTATGCCAGGACCGCGGCTTTCGCGGAGCGAAGTATGCTTCTTAAAAAAGTATACAGGCGAAAACGCCTCGATAATCCTTATGATAATAAAAAGGAGTAGAACAAAAAAGAAAACAGTTCATGGGAGAACATCATGAGAAAAGAGCAGAAACAGCAGGCAGAGAGTTTTTTAAAGACGCTCGGTCAGGCGCATGAAGGGCTGAGACGGCTTCTTGCGAAAAAGGAGAATAAAAGAGCGGCGCTTGCAATTTTGGAGGACTGCCAGCAGGGCGCGATTGAGATTGGAAATATGATTGAGGAATCGGAGGGCGCGGACTTTGCGGCCATTCCTATGATTGAAGAATACTGTGAGCTGCTCTATCAGATACATCGACGTCTGACAGATAACGAAAACATAAACGCAAACGCTGCGTATAAGAGTCTGCGGAGCCTGTTGATACGAATAGAAAACAGGGTGCGCCATGATATTAAAGTGAAAATAGAGGCTGTGTTTCTGCCTTATAAATCGTCTATGTGGGATAGTCTTGAAAGCGTATGGCGGGCGGCGGATGAGGATTCGAATTGCGACGCCTATGTAATTCCGATTCCGTATTATGATAAAAATCCTGACGGGAGTTTTCGCAAAATGCATTATGAGGCGGAATTGTACCCGTCTTATGTACCGATTACCAGATATGATGAGTTTGACTTCGGAAAACATCGGCCGGACGTAATATTTATTCATAATCCTTATGATGCCGCAAACTATGTTACAAGCGTGCATCCCTTTTTTTACTCGGATAACTTAAAAAAATATACGGCATGTCTGATATATATTCCCTATTACGCCACTTCGGGCGGGATGAGCGACGGACAGGCGATTTGTCCCGCATATCTCTATGCGGATTACATAGTGATACAGTCGGAAAAATACCGCAAATACTTTGACGCGCGCATACCGGGCGAGAAGTTTCTCGCTATGGGTTCGCCGAAATTTGACAGTGTAATCCGCAAATGTCAAAATCCGCCCGCGCCGCCAAAAGAGTGGGCGGTGAAAATGAGAGACAGGCGCGTATATTTCTACAATACGACCATCGGCGAAGCGCTCTGGGATACGGGAGCGTTTCTCAAAAAAATGAGGTACGTGTTCGATCTGTTTCGTGAAAGGGAGGACGCTTGTCTTTTGTGGCGTCCGCATCCGCTGCTCGAATCTACCTTCGATTCTATGCGCGCCTCATATAAGTCGGAGTACGACGCTCTGAAAAATGAGTTTATAGACGAAGATCTGGGTATTTATGACGACACGCCGGAAATAGAGAGTACGATTGCAAATGCGGACGCTTATATCGGCGATGCCGGCTCAAGCGTGACGTCGCTGTTTGGCGTTGCGGGAAAACCGCTGTTTATTTTAAATGACAGAATTCATACGCTTCCGGATAAGGACGACTGGCGCGGCGAAAAGTTGAATCTGACGTTTGATACGCGTGGAAATGACCGCTATTTTATCGCAAGAAATAATCAGCTGTGGTTTTCGGAAAAAAATGATTACCATTACAGTTTCTATATGGATTTGGGATGTGAATATTCCGGGGGCAGATATTATTTAAAAGCGTTGGAGTTTCAGGATAAGATCTTTGTGCTTCCCGGAAACGCACAGCATCTTTTGGTCATCCGCGATAAAAAAATAAAAAAAATACCGTTTATCGAGAAGACTACCCAAAGCGGCGCGTTCGGCGGCTATTGGTATAACGAGAAATATCTTTTCCTGCTTCCGTTCCGCTATCCGTTTCTTGTCAGGGTTACCGTTGAAACAGAGGAAATCCGTTATGTAGACGGCGTTTGTCCGTTTAACGTAAGATATGACGGGGGAGAGTGGCGTTCGGGCGGAGTCTGGCAGTATGGAGAGGAGCTCGTTTTCGCCTCTCCGTCGGACAACGAATTTCTGTTTCTTAACATGGATACTTTAGAGGCGAGGAAGCAAAGCAGCCATTCAAAATGTAATCTTGGGACGCAGGAAATTGTTGGGGACGGCGAAGATTTGTGGCTTCTGCCGTTAAACGGGATGACAGTTACGCGCTGGAATCCGGCCACGGAAAGCGTCAGAGAGTACGACGGCGCGCTGCCGGACGGTTTTCAGTCGATAAGAGGTCCTTATGACTTAGAGTGCCGGGAACGGCCGTTTGGCGCGATAGCATTTTCCGGGGAGGGCGGGAGCGAAAAGATTGTGATCTCGCCGACGTGGGGAAATATGTATCTCTCTCTTGACCGAAAGACAGGGGAAATGAAAGAGTGGAAACCGCCGATTCCGTTTGCAAACCGCGGGAAAAACGGATATTTCACAGCGAGCGGCATGGGCGGATTTATCACGCTGTTTCCCAATTGTAGAGATGCGAAAAAGCGGATTTGGTATGCGCCGGAGCGGAAGCTTTATGAGATCGACATCGAAACAAAAGAATACAGAGAAATCGAAACGGGATTTGACTATGAGGAGTTAAAAGCGCGTGAACCGGGATTTGATATGGAGTCCGAGTGGCTGCAGTACTGTCTGAATGAAAATGCGTTTAACTCGCTGAAAGATTTTTTGGACGGGCAGATCACCGGAAAGCGTTTCGACCGGGAAAAGCAGATTGCCGCGTTTGCAAAAATCAACGCGAATACGGACGGAACATGCGGGAGGGCGGTCTATGAATTTGCGAGGGGGAAGGTTCTATGAAAAAGGTAATTACATACGGGACGTTTGACCTCTTTCACGAAGGACATTACCGGCTGCTTCAAAGGGCAAAGGCGCTCGGAGATTATCTGATTGTCGGCGTCACAACCGAGGCGTACGACAAGACAAGGGGAAAATTGAATGTAGTCGATCCGCTGATGACGCGCATTGAAAATGTCAGAAAGACAGGATTTGCGGACGAGGTGATTATAGAGGAATCGCGGGGGCAGAAGTTTAGCGACGTAAAAAAGTATGGGATTGATATTTTTACCGTCGGTTCGGATTGGACGGGGGAGTTTGATTATTTGAAAGATTACTGCGAGGTTGTCTATCTGGAGCGCACGAAAAATATTTCAAGCACGATGCTCAGAGAGAAAAACAGCCGGATACAGAGAATCGGCATTATCGGGACGGGGCGGATTGCGGAACGGTTTGTTCCGGAGGTAAAGCTTGTCAGCGGCGTAAGCACGCAGGGCGTTTATAATCCGCATAGACAGAGCGCAAAAAAGTTTGCGGAAAAATGGAAGATCGATGCGTATGAGGATTTGGAAGATTTCTACGCGGCAGTCGACATTGTCTATATTGCGTCCCCGCATGAAACGCATTATGCATATATCAAATCGGCCCTTCAGCACAATAAGCATGTTCTGTGCGAAAAACCGATGGTGCTTGTGCGGGCGCAGGCGGAGGAGGTGTTTCGCGAAGCGAAAAAAAGAGGACTGATTTTATTTGAGGGCATTAAGACCGCCTATTGTCCGGGATTCAATAAATTAATCGGGATCGCGTGCAGCGGTATAATCGGAAGCATACGAAACGTTGAGGCCTGCTTTACGAAAATTGAAGACCCAGAGCGCAGAGAGCTGACGGATACGGTATATGGCGGCAGCTTCACCGAGATGGGCAGTTATATCATGCTTCCGATTTTAAAACTGTTCGGAGAGAACTTTAAGGACGTCCGGTTTGACGCGATACGCGCGGAGAACGGAATTGACCTTTTTACCAGGATTTCTCTGAATTATCCGAACGGGATCTCAACCGGTACCTGCGGGTTAGGCGTGAAATCAGAGGGAAGGCTTTTGATCGCCGGGACGAAAGGATATATTATCGCGGAAGCGCCGTGGTGGAAGACAACGTATTTTGAAGTTCACTATGAAAATCCGTTGGAGGTAGAAAAATATACGGAACGTTTTTTGGGTGACGGGCTGCGCTATGAGATCAGTGATTTCTTGTCGATGATAAACGGAAACAGCAGCAGCGAATTTAAATTGACACGCAGCGAGTCGGTCGTTATGGCGCAGCTGATGGAACAATTTTTAGAGATGGAGAACCGGAACGTATGAAGATATGGGCACACAGGGGATGCAGTCAGAGATATCCGGAGAATACCCTCACGGCATTTGAAAAAGCGGCGGCGTTAAAGGGACTTGCCGGGATTGAGCTGGATATCCAGCTTACAAAAGACGGTTATGTGGTTGTATGTCATGACGAGCGGGTAGATCGGACGACGGATGGAATCGGTGAAGTGAGGGGATTCACGCTAGCCGAGCTCAAACGGTTAAAAATAGATGCAGGAAATGGGAAGTGGGAGCAGATACCGACAATGGAAGAGGTATTTGATTTGCTGCAGGAAAGACTAAAAGAAAATCTCAGGCTGAATATAGAGCTGAAAAACAGCGTCGTCCCATATGAGGGGATGGAGGAAGCGATCGTGGATCTCGTGCGCAGGAAAGGCCTGCAGGAGTCCGTTATGTATTCGTCGTTTTATGCGTTTTCACTGGAAAGGCTCAGAAAGCTGGCGCCTGCTTCTGAGCTTGGGATTTTAGACGGAAAAGTATCGGATTGTCTGTATAAAAGAAACGGAGGCTGCGGCGCCGATGCGCTTCATCCGTATTGGCGGGGAATGGATCTGTCCAGGAAAGAGCTTGAAGGGCTTACGGTGCGCGCATATTTTTCGGGGCATTTATATCCCGAGAAGCCGACGGGGACCAGGCTGGATCTGGACGCATTAGAAAAGCTTGGAATTACGGATGTGATACTGAATGAGCCGGAGGCATATTTGTGATTGAGAGATAGGAGAAGCACTTGTATGTACAAGGTAGGGTATACACAGGGAGTTTTTGATATGTTTCATATAGGACATCTGAAATTAATAAACCGTGCAAAGGAGCAGTGTGAAACGTTGATTGTCGGCGTGAATTCAGATGATCTTGTAATGAAATATAAAAATAAGACTCCTGTTATAGGAGAGCTGGAGCGGGCGGAAATTGTCCGTAATTTAAAAAGTGTGGATATGTGTATAATTGTTTCAACTTTAGATAAAGTTGAGCTTTGCCATAAGTATCATTTTGACGCTGTATTTATTGGCGACGACTGGAAGGGCGATAAAAGATGGATTCAGACGGAAAAAGATCTGGAAGGATTAGGGAAAGGTGTGAAAGTAATTTATCTTCCGCATACGCCAAATATATCGTCGACGATTCTTCGCGGTGAGAAAGATAATTGTGTAATGCGGCTGTGAGAAAGTGAAGAAAGGAAATAGGAAAATGATAGTAGATAAAAACTATTGTATGAGTTCATATCTTACATTTCGATACGTGTATGATAAAAACAGATGTTTTAAAGAGGGCATGATGCACCGTGACCATGAGTCTGTCGATGACGAGGATAAAATTCCGTGTAAAACAGCCGGCGAAATCGATGAAAATATTAAAAGGATTCTTTCCGGCGTTGATCTGAAGCATGCGGCAGTTTTGCTCAGCGGCGGAATGGATTCGGCGATACTGGCATCCTATATGCCTGCCGGAACAAAGGCATATACGGCGCGCTGCATTGGGAACGGCGCGGTAGATGAGACAGAGCAGGCTAAGAAGTACTGTGAAATCTATAATTTAGAGCATATTGTAGTTGACGTTTCCTGGGATGATTATACATCAACTATGGATGAGTTGATGTTGCATGATGGGTCGCCTATTATTCCGAATGAGCCGCAGGCATACAAGCTGGCAAAACTTGCAAAGCAGAATGGGGCCTCCTGTATTGTATATGGCGATTGTGCAGACACGGAGTTTGGCGGGATGGATCGACTCTTATCGAGAGACTGGACATATGATGAATGGGTAGAACGATATAGTTTTGTAGATCCCAAAAAAGTTGTCAGGGATCCCGTAGACATGTCGTCTGTATATGATTTATACCGTACAGGCGAGGACGGAATTGATTTTATCCGGTTTATTGCCGGTCCGTATGCTGCGTCTGCTGCAGGAGCTCTTACAAATGCGTTTCGATGTGCGGGGATCGATTTCGTGGATCCATATGAAAAATTGAAAATGGCGGAGCCATTAGATCTGCAGCGGGTACGCAACGGAGAACCAAAATATTTGATTCGGGAATTATTTAAAATGAGATATCCGTCTTTGCGTATCCCGGAGAAACTTCCCATGTCCAGACCGGCGGAAGACTGGATGAAGGAATGGGAGGGACCAAAAAGAGACGAGCTGCTTGCGGGATGTACGAATGGATTAACGGGAGAGCAAAAGCTTTTGGTATATTGTCTGGAGCGTTTTTTAAATTTGATTGGATAAAAGGTTATGGGCAGAAATAGAAGTTCAGAGGAAAAATATATACGTATGCGGAGATTTCAGGCGTTTCGACGTAGTCTGGCATATTATATCTGTCGCGTCTTTCCTATAAAAAAGACAAAGATTGTTATGTGGACATTCGAGGGGAGCGGCGGATACGCGTGCAGCCCCAGATATGTGGCGGAGGAGATTTTAAGAAGAAATCGATTGGGAGAGACGAACTTTGAAATTGTCTGGCTGGTTGAAGATTTGAAGAAGGAATTTCCGGCTGAGATAAAGAAAGTAAAAAACACGTTGTGGTCGCGCGCTTATCATCTCTCTACCGCTAAATGTTGGGTGGCAAATACCAGAACATTTTATGGAACGAAAAAGAGGAGAGGCACGAAATACTTTCAGACGTGGCATGGAAGCATTTCCTTAAAACCAATTGGAAAATACAGAGGGGATAAGTTTTCGAAAATTGCGTATCTTGTGAGTAAATCGGACTCGGATATGATAGATTATGCATTGTCCGGAAGCCGATGGTGTACGAATATGTGGCGCGATGGTTTGATTTATGATGGGGAAATCAGGGAGACGGGATCGCCCCGGTGTGACATCTTGTTTTCCGGTGTTGAAAAAAAACATATTCAATTGAGAAAAGAGTATGGGATTCCCGCAGACGCAAAAATTTGTCTGTATGCGCCTACATTTCGTGGCGGCAGCCAGAGTACACATAGAAGCGTAAGTATAGAAACGGTGAATTTAGATTTTAATCGTTTGATAGCCGCATTCGAAAAAAAATTTGATGGAACATGGTATGTTTTTTTGCGTCTGCATCCGCAGCTGTCTGATTTTATGAAGGAATTTCCGGTATCAGAAAAAAGCGGCCGGCTGATCGACGTAAGCCTCAGACCGGATATGGCAGAGATTATGGCGGCTACCGATGCTGTCATTACAGATTATTCTACGGTGATTTTTGAAGGATTCCTCACTGGACAGCCGGGGTTTATTTATGCGGATGATCTGGATGATTATATAGCAGATAGAGGGACGCTTATGTTTGATCCGGATGAGATTCCCTTTTCAGTTGCGCAAAATAGCGCTGATTTGATAAAAAATATTGCGGATTTTGATGAGGAGCTTTATCGAAAAAAGGCGTCAGAGTTTATTGAGAGAGTCGGAATTTTCGAGGACGGACATGCAAGTGAGAATGTGGTAGATTTGATGTTAAGTAATCTTTAATAGGCGGGTGGATATTTTTGAGCAAACAATATATAGCGAATCATGAATTGATGAACTTATTGCATAATGGAAAACGTCTGTACATATTTGGAACCGGTGTAGACGCGGAGCAGGTCTGTGAATCTGTAAATATAGACAGCTTCATTAATGCGTTTATTGACAATAAGCGTTTTGGTGCGGGGAATAAATTTAGAAATAAAGAAATTATCAGTATTGACCAATATCAAAAAAGTGATAACCATATAATTTTGATTGCAGCGGGACGTTTTTATAAAGAGATAGAAAAACAGCTGGAGAGTCTGGGCTATACAGCCGGCGAGGAATTCTATGTTTGGGATGAATGGAGACTTTTTCACAGCGATGACGTGGTGGAACAATACATAGAATTTTTACAAAAGATATGGAAGTCTCATAAATTGTTGGACAGAGAAAATAAGGTCCTTATAGCGTTTGATAATCGATGCGATCTTGCCGCAATTAAATACGGTTATTGTGCGAATTATTTTGCAGAAAAATATAATGCGTCAATTTATGGATATTTTAGATTTGGAGCAGATGTTTCGAACGCATCTCCGATAGTTAAAAGGATTTATCAGGCAGTAAATATGGTAGATTTAGTGGATCCATCTTTTGTGAATCAGATAGAAGTGGAGGAAATAACAAATAATCTCTGGAAAAATTTAAATTCATGGAGTGAATGGAGAGAAATCACAATATATGGAATACATTTCGGCACCACTATAATAAGAGATTTTTTAAGAACGCAGGTTCCCGATTTTGATATTAGAAGTATAAAAATGTATGAGTTTCTAAAAAAATCAGTAGCTACGATTGTTTTCTGGAGAGCGTATTTTGAGACGAACAGTGTAAAAGCGGTGCTGCTGGGGGACGGAGTTTCATGGGACGGTTATATTAGGGATATTGCGGTCAGTTATAAAATTCCGACGTATTCGGTCGATGGCTGGAAGATATCGAAAATGAAATTTAACTATTGCCATTCTGAAAACTGCAATTATTATAAAAAAATGTGGAATCAGCTTACCGAACATGAGAAAGAAGTGGCTTTGGAATGGGCAAAACGGCATATAGAAATGAGAGTGAATGGATGTTCTGACGAAGTTTCGTTAATGGATAGAGATAAATTCTCATTTAGTGAGGAGATTAAGGCGGAAAGGGTTCTTAATGATAATGACAAAATAAAGATCATCATTTGTCCGCATATATTTGAGGAGGATTGTTATCATTCCGGAGAGCAGATTTTTGATGACAATTATTTCTCATGGCTATGCCATTTGGGGGAACTGTCGGACAAAACATCTGAGTATGAGTGGTATTTGAAAATGCATCCGTGCGCGTCGAAAAGAGATTTTATTATCATAGATAAATTGTTAAAAAAATATACGCGTATTAAACTCATAGAGAATCACGTTTCACCCGTGCAGCTAAAGAACGAGGGAGCAAAGTTTGCGTTAACGGTATGTGGAACAATAGGGCATGAATATCCGGTGATCGGGATTCAGGTTATAAATGCAGGGAAAAATCCGCATGAAAATTTTGATTTTAACTGGAATCCAAAAACAAAAGAAGAGTATGATGATTTGATATTTCATTTAAAAGATTTAAAAGATAAAAATGACGAGATGGGGCTGGAACAATTTTATGCGATGCATTATTTGATCTATGATTCAAAAAAATTTTATACCAGCGATATTTTTTTTGAAAAGGATTATTTGAATTTTACAAGATGTGAATTACTGGCAATCGGAAAACGAGCCGGGATATGGATGTATAAAGAGTATATGGAGGGCTGGAGTGAGGAAAAACATCGATCTGTTTATGCGGTTCTGGAAAATTTGTTTGAGGAATTGGATGCCTGGAGGCCCGACATTTTATATAAGAGCAGGGAGTTTAAGGAGCTCTGTAAGGGATAAGCGATTGTTTTTATCGTATTTTGGAGGAAGAGGATGAGAGTTTTATCGTATGCATGGTATATCTATGATTCAAACCTAAAGCCTTTTAATGAAAATTATTCGGGAGGAGGATTGGTCGTAAGAAATTTGTGTAATTACATAGGAAAACAACATGAATCCTATTTGTTTTTGGGACAGGTGATTGAGCCGGAGCTTCTGATTGGAAACATAAAAATCGTAAAAACAGATTACGATATAACTCAAAAAAATGTGAAGGGCGATAATCAAGGATACATTGCTTATATGACAGAAATCTTTGAAAAGGCTGTAAAAAAAATTCAGCCTGATATCATTAATTTTCATGATTATGGGGATTTGGCAGAATCAATTATCAAGAATGTGTGCGCTAAAATGAAGATCCCTTATGTTATCACGTGTCATTTATATGAGGGAAAAAGAGCAGAATACGGCGAAAATGAAAGTGTGCACAGAGTTTCAAAAAAGCTGTTAGAGCTGTCTGATATAAAAATTATTACGGTAAGTAACGGCATGAAAAGAAAAATCCTGGAAGACTATAAGGATTATGATGAAAAACGACTGGTGCCTATACGAAACGGTACGGATTTTACGGCCGAGTACCGTAATAGCAATTTAAAAAAGGAGCTTGGTATTTGTAATAAAAAAATTTTATTGTGTGCGGGAACCATAGGCGCCAGAAAGAATCAAATTCAGTTGTTGCGGGTTTTTCAGCAGGACGCGTGCCTGAGGGAAAAGGTTTATGTTATTTTTTGCGGAAAAATGGCGGTGCGATCTACGTACAATATAACAGATGAAATTGAAAAACTGAATTTAACGGATTGTATGTTGTACGCAGGCGTATTGCAGAATGAGGAAATGAAGCGGTATTATTCGATCGCAGATGCGTTAATTATGCCCAGCTATGCGGAAGGGTTGAGTATTTCCGCATTAGAGGCGATTGCCTACGGTCTGCCGGTCATTATGTATGCCGACTCTGAGTGTGCGGATGATTTAAATGATCCGAAGGTAGTTTGTCTTGCAGGTTCCCATAGCGATGCATCTATGGCGGAGGCAATCCATGAGTGGTATAAAAAGCAATGGGACAGCGAATATATAAAAAATTACGCAAAACGTTTCACAATGGAGAAAATGGCAGAAAATTATCTGGAATTTTATAAAAAAACAATATCGGAAGGATAGCCAATTTCTATGGCAGAGAGGAAGTATTATGCTGAACGGAAAAACAGTACTGATTACGGGAGGAACGGGTTCCTTTGGGAACCACTTTACGGAATATGTCTTAAGGCATTATCGGCCAAAGAAAATCATTATTTATTCCAGGGATGAGTTTAAGCAGTTTCACATGGCAAATAAATTTAAACGGCAGGAAGACATTATGCGTTTTTTTATTGGAGACGTCCGCGATAAAGAGCGGCTGCTCCGCGCTTTAGACGGCGTGGATTATGTGATTCATGCGGCGGCGTTAAAACAGGTTCCGGCTTGCGAATATAATCCGATCGAGGCGGTAAGGACGAATATAGACGGCGCGATCAACGTAGTAAACGCCGTCTTGGATACGCCGGGCGTAAAGAGAGTCGTCGCGTTGTCTACCGATAAGTCGGTCAACCCGATCAATCTGTACGGTGGGACAAAGCTGGTATCGGACAAGCTTTTTATTGCGGCGAACGCGTATTCGGGGGCGAAGGATGTCCGCTTTGCGGTTGTTCGCTATGGAAATGTGGCGGGAAGCAGAGGTTCCGTGATTCCGTTTTTCAGACAGATCATCGAAAACGGCGGAAAAGAGCTGCCGATTACGGATTACCGCATGACGAGGTTCTGGATCAGCCTGGAGCAGGGGGTAGAGCTGGTCATTAAAGCGCTGGAAGAGGCGAGAGGCGGAGAGACATTTATTTCCAAAATTCCGTCTTTTCAGATTACGGACCTGGCGCAGGCAATGCTGCCGGGATGCGAGATGCCGGAGGTCGGGATTCGCGAGGGAGAAAAGCTTCACGAAGTGATGGTGACAAGAGAGGATTCCGCGACAACGTACGAATATAAAAAACATTACATTATCTATCCGCATTATAACTGGTGGGGCGAAGAGAAACTGATTCCGGGCGGAAAGAAAGTGGAAGAAGGGTTTGAATATAATTCCGGTAATAATTCGGAATGGCTTGGCGTGGATGAGATCCGGGCGCTGCTCGGCGGGATGTGAGAAAAAAGGAGAGGATGACGTATGGCGGAGCTTTGTCTTGGAACCGTCCAGTTCGGTATGAAGTATGGAATAAATAACACGCTGGGACAGCCGTCGGAGGAAGATGTGTTTAAAATGCTGGATACGGCGATTGAAAACGGAATCCGCGTAATCGACACGGCGCGCGCTTACGGAACGGCGGAGTTGATTCTGGGACGTTACTTTTCATCCAGGAAAAATTCGGATTCTGTGAAGGTGATTTCCAAGCTTCGGCCGAATGTAATTGAGGAGAATGAGACAGATATTTGCGGGGCGGTCAGGAGAGAGTGTGAAGAGACGTTAGCCCGGCTTCATGTGGAACAATTAAACGGTTATCTGCTTCATACGCCGGAATATATTTATCAGCCGAAGATCACGGAAGCGTTGCGGACGCTGAAGGAAGAAAAGCTTGCAGAGCATATCGGGGTGTCCGTCTATGAGCTTTCGGAAGGGTATGCGGCGCTTGAGACGGAGGGGATCGACTATATTCAATTGCCGTACAGCGTTTTTGACCAGAGAGGGGTGCGGGAGGGCTTTATACAAAAGGCAAAGAAAGCGGGGGTAACCGTATTTACGCGGAGCGCGTTTTTACAGGGCTTATTTATGATGGACAGGGCGCGGATTCCGAAACATTTAAGCCACGCCATTCCATATCTGGTTCAGTTTGAAAAGCTTCTCTGCAAGTACGCTGTAAGCAGGGTGGACGCCTTGATACAATTTGCAGGCCGGGAGAGCGGGATTGACTATCTTGTGTTCGGCGTAGATACAAGGGAGCAGCTGCTGCAGGACATAAGCGCGCATCGCCGCAATACGGTTCCGGAGGAATTGATCGGCGAGTTAAAAGAGACTTTTGTGGATATGGAAAAGAGCATTCTGTTTCCAAGTCTGTGGTCAGACGGAAGAAAGGCGGAGTAGAGGGAGAGGGTGTCGGTATGAAATATGCGGCTATGATTCAGGCAAGGTGCGGCTCTTCGAGGCTGCCGAATAAGGTGTTAAAGGATTTGTCGGGGAAGACGGATTTGGAATGGGTGATCGAGCGGGTGGGGAGGAGCCGGCTGATTGAGGAGGTGATTGTGGTTACGTCCATCGAAAAGAGCAATCTGCCGCTCATTAAACTTTGCGCAGAACTTGGGGTGCGGGTTTTTGTCGGTTCGGAAGAAGATGTGCTTGACCGATATTACCAGGCGGCAAAATTGTTAAGGCCCGAATATATAGTAAGGATTACGGCGGACTGCCCGCTGTTTGACTGGCGGTATCTGGACATGGCGATCGAACAGATGCGGGAGGATACAGACTATATGGCCGAGATGACGGAGAGTTTTCCCGACGGGGAAGATATCGAGATCGTAAAGTATTCCGTATTGCAAAAAAGCTGGAGGGAAGCAAAGCTTGCTTCCGAGAGAGAGCACGTCACCATGTACATAAAGAATCACCCCGAACAGTTTCGGATACAGAATCTGGAATGTCCGATTAAAGGGATCGGGGACAAAAGGTGGACGCTCGACGAGGATGAGGATTATGAATTGATCAGCGAGATCTACCGCCATTTTATTTCCCGGGGCAGGGAGGATTTTGTGACGGAAGACATTCTTGCGTTTCTAAAGGAGCATCCGCAGCTGGAACAGTTGAATGCGAAATATATGAGAAATGAAGGGTTATTAAAGTCGCTTGCAAACGACAGGGTTATACAGTTTGAGGAGAAATGAAATGGGACGTGGACAGGAGCTTTATAACAGGGCAAAGGAGATGATACCGGGGGGTACGCAGCTGCTCAGCAAGCGGCCGGAAATGTGGCTGCCTGACTTGTGGCCGGCTTATTACAGCCGGGCAAAAGGCTGTGAGGTATGGGATTTGGATGAAAACCATTATTACGATATGAGCATTATGGGGGTAGGCGCGAATGTGTTAGGCTATGCGTTTGACGAGGTAGATCAGGCGGCAAAAAAAGCGGTTGACAGCTCCTGCATGTGCACGTTAAACGCCCCGGAGGAGGTAGAGCTTGCCGAAACGCTTTTAAAGCTTCATCCGTGGGCGGATATGGTTCGGTATGCGAAAGCCGGCGGGGAGGCAATGTCTATGGCTGCGCGCATCGCGAGAGCTTACACGGGGAAGGACATTGTGCTGGTCTGCGGCTACCATGGATGGCACGACTGGTATCTTTCGGCGAATCTTGTCAAGGGCGACCCGCTGGCGGATGTTCATCTGAAGGGCCTGAAACCGTCGGGGGTGCCAAGAGGGCTTGCGGGGAGCAATTTGATCTTCCACTACAATGATATAGAAGAGTTTGAAAGACTGGTGTCGGAGCATGAGGGGGAGATCGCCGCCGTAATCATGGAACCGATTCGCAATCATGCTCCGAAGCCCGGATATCTGGAGAAAATCAGAGCGATAACGAGAGAGAAACAAATCGTGCTGGCGTTTGATGAAATCACGGCGGGATTCCGGCTTTGCGCGGGGGGAAGCCATCTTGTCTTTGGAATAGAGCCCGACATGGCGGTCTTTGGAAAGGCCATGACAAACGGATATCCGTTATCCGCCGTTATCGGCAGAAAAGATGTGATGGAGGCGGCGCAGGATACCTTTATCAGCAGCACATTCTGGACGGAGCGAATTGCATTCGCGGCGGCAGTGGCGTCGGTCGGCTGTTTTCAAAAGTACCGGGTGGACGGGCATTTAAAGAAGATCGGCGAAAAGGTGAAAAAGGGATGGGAGCAGCTTGCAGAGGAGACCGGCGTAAAGATTCAAATTACAGGAATTTTACCGTTAAGCCATTTTGAGTTTGAATATGAGAATCCTTTGGCATATAAGACGTACTTTATCCAGGAGATGCTCGCGGAGGGCTTTCTTGCAATTAACGGATTCTATGCGTCTTTCGCGCATACGGAGGAGATCGTCGGGAAATATTTAACGGCGGTCGGAAACGTTTTTGGAAAAATTGAGGAAATCAATCGGAAAGGCGGAAACATTGCGGATTATTTGAAGGGCGCCGTCTGTCATGCGGGATTTGAAAGATTAAACTGAGACGCCGACGGAAAAGAGGATCCTGTTTGCAGCCGGATGATGGGAAGAGGAAGAATGAAGAAAAAAGTTTATATAACCGGAATAGCGGGTTTATTGGGCGGCGGCATTGCAGAAAGCTTGCAGAAAGATTTTATGGTTACGGGCGCGGATCTGGTAAAAATTGATATGCGAGGCGTAGCGTACGATGTGTTTGATTTGTGCGACAGACAGGCGCTTTTGGATCGGATAGAGCGGACGAAACCGCAGGTGTTGGTACATACGGCCGCAATGGTAAACGTGGAACAATGCGAAGCGGAACCGGAAAAGACGTATCGCGTCAATACGGAGCTGACAGAGACGCTTGCGCAGATTTGTGCCGAAAAGAACATAAAAATGATTTATATTTCGACGGATTCTGTCTTTGACGGTGAAAAAAAGGGGATGTATACAGAGGAAGACGCCGTAAACCCTCTGAATGTCTACGCAAAGAGCAAATACGATGGGGAATTGGCGGTGTCGCGTTGTCCGCACAGTCTGATTTTAAGGACAAATATTTACGGTATAAATTTGCAGGATAAAAAAAGCTTCGGAGAGTGGATCGTAGATTCGTTAAGGGAAGAAAAAGAACTTTTTATGTTCAACGATATATTTTTCTCGCCGATTTTAGTTTCCGATTTGGCAGAGATTATCTCGCTGTGCATTAAGCGGGAGTTATCCGGTTTATATCATGCCTGCGGAACGGGTTCCGTCTCAAAATACGAATTCGGGATGGAGGTAAAAAAAGAGTTTGGCTATGTGAACGGCGTTATACGTCAGGCTTTAAGTCAGAGCATGAATTTTAAGGCGAAACGTCCGAAGAATATGGGAATGTCAAATGAAAAAATAAGGAAGGCTCTTGGAATCGATATCCGCACGCCGAAGGAGAGCGTTGTTGAATTTCACAGACGATATTTGGAAAAATCGGAGGTATAAAATTGGAGGTTAAAATTGGAAATCGTATCATTTCAGCCGGCGAGAAGCCTTATTTTATCGCAGATATCGCGGCCAATCATGACGGCGATTTGCAGCGCGCCTATAAATTGATCGAACTGGCAAAGGAAGCTGGGGCGGATGCGGCAAAATTTCAGAATTTTAAGGCGGGAACGATTGTGAGCAAAAGGGGATTTGATGAGATGCCGCAGGTGTCGCACCAGGCCGCGTGGAAAAAATCGGTCTATGAGGTATATGAGGAAGCGAGTATTGACGAGGACTGGACCTGTAAGCTGAAAGAAAAGTGCGACGAAGTGGGGATCGAGTATATGACGAGCCCGTATGATTTTGCGTCCGTCGACCTGGCGGACGCATATGTGAACGCATATAAAATCGGCTCCGGGGATATAACATGGACAGAGATACTGCATTATTTCGGAAAGAAGAAAAAGCCGATTTTACTGGCGACAGGAGCGTCTTCCTTACAGGATGTAGAGCGGGCGATGGGAGTGCTGGGCCAATATACGAAAGAGATTGTGCTTATGCAGTGTAATACAAATTATACCGCGCAGCCCTCAAACTTTTCTTATATCAATTTAAATGTGCTGAAAACGTATGCAAAGAAATTTCCGGATAGCATTTTGGGTTTATCTGATCATACATTTGGGCATACGACCGTATTAGGCGCTCTCGCGCTGGGCGCAAGAGTGTTTGAAAAACATTTTACGGATGATAACAGCCGGCCGGGACCGGATCATAAGTTTGCGATGAATCCGAAAACATGGAGAGAGATGGCAGACGCGGCCGCCCAATTGTACGCTGCGCTGGGCGACGGGATAAAAAAAATCGAAGAGAATGAAAAAGAATCCGTTCTTGTGCAGCAAAGAGCCGTATACGCAACGCGCAATCTGCCAAAAGGCTATGTGCTGAAAAGAGAGGACATATATCCGTTGAGACCGCTAAAAGAGGGGTGCGTATACCCTTATGAAATAGAGGAAATTATAGGATGTAAATTGAACCGGGATGTAGAGGAAGACCAATGCCTGACGTGGGAGATGATAGAACGTGATAAAAGGAAATAAGATTTATTTGTCGCCAATTGAAGAAAAGGATTTGGAGAGCCTCCGGTATTGGAGGAACCTGCCGGAGTATCGGAAATATTTTAGAGAATACCGTGAGATCAGTTCTCTGATGCAAAAGGAATGGTATGAAAAGACTGTAAACGGCGATAAAAATACCATAATGTTTGCCATTCGCGCAAGGGGGCGCGACGAGCTGCTGGGATGCTGCGGACTGTGTTATATCAATTGGGTGCACCGCCATTCTGATTTATCTTTATATATTGGAAAAGACGAGGCGTACATTGATGAGGAAGGAATTGCGCAAGAAAGCTGCAGGCTGCTGTTTCAGTATGGATTCGGCGAACTGAATTTAAACAAAATCTGGACAGAAATTTATGAGTTTGACGAAAAAAAATACGGCCTGTATAAGCAGCTGGGTTTTCACGAAGACGGAAGGTTGAGGAAGCAATATTTTTATAATGGAAAGTGGTGGGATTCCTATTTGCTTTCTCTGCTGCGGGACGAATTTGAGAATGGAGAACAGATTCATGTGTAAAGTGACGGTTATTTTAACTACGTATAATCGCAGAGAGTTTTTGGAAGAAGCTTTGAGCAGTATTTTACGTCAGACTTTTTCGGATTTTCGGCTTATTATCTGGGACAACGGGTCTACGATCGATCTTTCGGATATCATTGCCAAATATGACGACAAAAGGGTTCGCTATATAAAAGAAGAGCAGAATCACGCTTATAAGACAGAATTTATCTCGCGTATTTTTGACGCGTGTGAGACGGAATATTTTTTGTGGACGTTCGATGATGATTTCTGGGAGGAACGGCTTCTTGAAAAGGAAGTGGAAGCGATAGAGCGTGACGCGGACATAGCGGCGGTCTCCTGCAATGCGAAGATTGTAGATCGATACGGGAGAGAGCTCGATTATCTTTTCCCGCCGCGGGAAGAAGACGTTATGTTTGAACGGTACGCCTTTATCAGAAATTATATGTCCAGAAGCATCCATGTGAAATTTACAACGGGGGCGATGCTGATAAGAAATCGTTATTTAAAGCAATTAGATTGCAGTTTCTTTGATCTGTTTGAGTCTTTGCAGGGCGATACCTACTGGCATATGAAGCTGAATGAGATGGGAAAATTGGCCGTACTAAAGGAGGCATTGTATCATCACCGCGTATACGCAAAGGGAGAAATGACAGTGCAGGCGACGGCAAATCACGCCGCCATATTTGACGCGGTTTTGACGTCTGTTCCGCTTCTGAGGAAATATTGCCCGAAAGAGGAGTGCGACGCTTTTGAGCTTAAAATGAACAACATGCGGGGCGCCGCGCATAAAAGCACAGCTTTGAAGAGCGTTATGTTAAAGAAGACAGACGGAAAGCTTGACGACATTGAGGCGGAATACAGGGACAAGCTATTTTGCAGAGGATTTTGCGCGAACGACTATAACCGGATAGAGATCCTGCTGCGAATTCAGTATTTAAGAGCGTTATTCAGCGGTTGCAGGAAAAAATATGATATCGTGACTGCGAAATGCGATGCGGAGGATCTGGGGGAAAAGACAAGAGAAATTTTCACGGCGCTTTTGCCTGAATTTGAGTTCAGAGGGTTTCTTTTGGATGAGGATATACTGTCGGACAGGGCGGCGCTATCCCGGGACTCCTATTACGTCATCGCTTCAAAAGACAGGTGTAACGATTGCGCCGGGAGGCTGGACGAAGAGGGATTTAAAGTGTTAGAGGATTATATTTGGGGCTTAGGCATTTATTAGCCCGGAGAGCCTGCGTGTTTGAATGGAATGGAGAGGAAAATGAAAAAAATCGGAGTAGTCGGGACACAAGAAACGTTAGCTCTGCTCGCTCGTGCGCTGGCGTATTTTGAAAGCGATTATAAGATAGAGCATAGCGTTTTGATCGATGAGGGATGCAAAGATACGGAGCGGATTTATGAAATGATAACGGCGCCGGATATAGAATTTCTGGTAATCGCGTCGGATCAGGGAGACTATTTTTTATATGAAAGCCTGATTAAGAAGGAGGCGGAGGCCAAAAAAAGAGAGGTAGAAATCAGATTTTTGCATCCGTATCTGAAGTATATTCATCACTTTCATCTGTTTGATTGCGAAAAGCTGTTTCTTCGCAGAGAGGATTATGCGAATTCGATCGATTATCTGGAATTTCATGTCACGGACAATTGCAATTTGAACTGCAAAGGCTGCGCGCATTTTTCCAATCTTGTTTCGGGCAGGAAACATACGGATTTTCTGTCCTGGGAGAAGGATATGCTGCGGCTGAAAGAGCTTGTGGAAAATATCTATACGATACGAATTATGGGCGGGGAGCCTTTTTTGAACCCGGAATTGGGAAATTTTGCGGCGAAGACAAGGGAGATATTTCCGCAGTCGATGATTCATGTCGTGTCGAACGGAATGCTTTTACAGAAAGCGGATCGCGGCGTTTTCCGGGCGATAAGAGAAAATGACGTGACGGTTGACATTTCCTATTACCCGGAGGTAGACCGGGACAAGGTAGTTGAGATTTTGGAAGCAGAAAATTTGAGGTACAGAATTTCAACCGTTTCGACGGATGAGTTTTTAAAATATATGAACCTTAAAGGAGATTCCGATATCGGCAGGGCGTATGCGGACTGTGATTTTAAATCATGCCATTTCTTATATGAAGGAAAGGTGTCGGCGTGCGCATTTCCGCTGTTAGTAAAGTATTTTAATGAATATTTTGACGAGAATGTGGAGGTATGTTGCGGGATTGATCTTTACAGTCCCCGGTTGAAAAAAGGGATGCTGCGGGATTTGCTCAATAGACCGGTGGATGCCTGCAGATATTGCGCGGTAGAGAAAGAGCCGATTCCATGGGAGGGACATCGGTTAAACGCGGACAAGTCGGACTGGTGCGTTTCACAGAAATAAAAACAAAAAGAAAAGCCCTGTATCAGGCAGAGGGCGTGAGACTGAGGGTGAAAAGAAATGGAACGGGTAGTGATCACAGGTGCAAACGGCTTTATTGGAAGACATCTTGTGAGGGAAATGGCGCGGCAGGGAACGGAAGTGACTGCAGTTGTCAGGAATAAAAAAGGGCTAGACGACTGTGCGGACGGGCGCGTTGTTATCGTGGAGACTGCGGATTATGAGCGGGCAGATTTAAGGCGCGGCGGCTACGACGTATGTTATCATCTTGCGTGGGGCGGGGTAGACGCGCGGCAAAAAAAAGATTTAAGCCTTCAGATGCATAATATTTCTCTTGCAGTCAGCGCTATGCAAATGGCCAAAAGGTGCGGGTGTAAAAAGTTTGTCGGCGTGGGAAGCATTGCGGAATACCGCCTATATGATCATCCGATCAATTGTTCCGAGGAGCAGACCCCGCTCGATTTCTACGGAGCGGCAAAGGCGGCAAGCCGTCATATGCTTGATGTATTGGCAAGGCAGATGGAGATGCCGTTTATATGGGCGGTCCTTTCGAGCGTTTATGGGGAGGGCAGCGGGGATAACAATATCATTGTATATACCGTGAAAGAGTTGTTGGCGGGAAGGAAGCCCCGGTTTGGTCCGCTTACGCAGATGTGGGATTTTTTATATATTACAGATGTAGTAAGAGCGTTAAGAATGCTGGGGGAAAAGGCTGTCGGGGGCAGGACTTATGGTATTGGCAGCGGCCGTTACGCGCCTCTGAGAGAATATGTAACAAAGGTGCGTGACATGATTGATCCGAAGCTTGAGCTTGGAATCGGCGAGCTGTCGGATCACAGGAGCGTGTTCAGCTCGTGCGTAGAAACGTACGATTTAAAAAGGGATACGGGATTTTGTCCGGAAGTGTCATTTGAGGATGGAATAAGAAAAATGATCGATTTTTATAAGACCGTGGGAAAGCGTCAGTAGAAAAAAGGAAAGCGGGACAGATATGAAATTAGTTATTTTGGCCGGAGGTCAGAAAAGCACCATAACCGGAAATGAGGAAAATATACCAAAGCCTATGATAGACATCGGCGGAAGACCATTGCTGTGGCATATCATGAAGCACGCGTCTCTATGCGGGGTCAGGGATTTTATTATCTGCGGCGGGTATAAAATTGAACAGATTAAGGAGTATTTCAGAGACTTTTACATATATCAGTCCGACATAGCCGTAAATACAAAAACAAACGGCGTTGAATTATTGAAGGGCTGTTCGGAAGACTGGAACGTTATTGTGGCCGATACCGGAGCAGCCTCGTATCCCATAGAGCGGGTGAAAAGGGTTTTAAAGTATCTTGGAGACGAGCCGTTTTTAATCACATACGGAGACTGCCTTACCGATCTGCCGCTGGACAAATTTATGGATGATTTCGTCCGGTCAAAGACAGATTTTGCAGTTGCTCTCGCACATCCTCTGGGAAGAAAGACGCCGATTTCTTATAGCTTATTGGGCGGCTCCCAAAAGCATGAAAACGACGTCTGGACGAGCGCGGGGATATTTGCCACGAACAAAAAATTTTTTGCGCAGGTAAATTGCGACGGGGTGATAGAAGACATCTTAAGGGATAAGAGAAAAAACGACGTTCACTTGTACAGGCATGAAAGCTATTGGAATACGATTGAAACCTTAAGGGATAAAGTTGCATCAGAGCAGATCTGGGAAAAGGGCGAGGCGCCATGGATATAAAAAATATGACCGCAGTGATTCTTGCAGGGGGAAAAGGTACGCGGATAAGCGAGGAATCCGCCGTTCGTCCAAAGCCGATGGTAACGGTAGGAGGAAGGCCGATTCTTTGGCATATCATGAAAATATACGCTTCATTTGGCGTCCGCCGGTTTATTGTCTGCTGCGGGTATAAGGGGGAGTCCATAAAAAAGTATTTTATGAATATGAACATTGCGAACCATGATATTGCGTTTCATCTGGCGGCCAATACGGTTTCTTCTGTCCGGGCGGATGCGCCCGTGGAAGATTGGGACGTGATCCTTGCCAATACGGGGCTTGATACGAGGACTGCCGGCAGAATATTAAAGGTCAGGGAATATTTGAAAGACGACGAGGAGTTTTTTCTGACTTACGGGGACGGCGTTGCAGATATTGATTTGAACGATTTACTGGAGTTTCATCACAAAAGGGATAAGATCGTGACAATCTCGACGGCGCAGCCCGAGGGAAGATTCGGGGCCGTAAAGATCTCGGACGACGGTACCGTCGAAAGCTTTAGAGAAAAGGCGAGGAAAAATCAGTCGTTTGTTAATATCGGGTTTATGGTTATGAAACGAGATGTATTTGCTTATCTCGGAGACGGCTCGGATATGCTTGAGGACGGGCCGTTTGAGAAAATGGTCCGGGAGCGTAAGATGGCGTCGTACAGGCATACGGGGTTTTGGTCTCCTATGGATAATATTAGCGACAGGGCGCATCTTGAGCGTTTATGGGCTACGGGCGCTCCTTGGAAAATATGGCAGGAGGAATAAGATAATGAAAAGCGCCGACGAGAAGAATCTGGCAAAAGAGAAGATTTTGGAACAGGTCAGGCTGTACTATCAAAATTTTGTAGATGAAAAAAAGACGTTTGAACCGGGAGATAAAATTCCTTACGCGGGAAGGGTGTTTGACGAAAATGAAATGGTGAATCTGGTGGACAGCGCATTAGAATTCTGGCTTACGTCCGGCAGATACACCGTTGAATTTGAAAAGCGTTTGGGCGAGTATCTTGGCATACGATACTGTTCCGCCGTAAATTCAGGATCGTCGGCGAATCTTTTGGCGTTTATGGCGTTAACCTCCCCTCTTTTAGGCGACAGGCAAATCAAAAGGGGAGACGAGGTGATTACGGTGGCGGCGGGCTTTCCGACTACGGTGTCGCCGGTCGTACAATACGGCGCGGTTCCGGTTTTTGCGGACGTTACCATACCGCAGTATAACATCGACGTCAAGAAACTTGAGGCCGCGTTGTCGGGAAAAACCAAGGCCGTGATGATCGCCCATACGCTCGGAAATCCATTTAATCTGAAGGCAGTCAGGGAATTTTGCGACAGACACGGGTTATGGCTGGTGGAGGACAATTGCGATGCGCTGGGTTCCGTTTATACATTAAACGGAGCGCGGCGTTTGACGGGAACCGTGGGAGATATTGGAACTTCCAGTTTTTATCCGCCGCACCATATGACGATGGGCGAGGGCGGCGCCGTCTATACGGATCACCCGTTGTTACATAAGATCGTAAGATCGCTTCGGGACTGGGGAAGAGAATGTACCTGTTCTTCCGGGGTTGACAACTCATGCGGACACAGGTTTGACGGTCAGTTCGGGGAGCTTCCGGCGGGCTACGACCACAAATATGTATATTCTCATTTCGGATATAATCTCAAGCCGACAGATCTTCAGGCGGCGATAGGCTGCGCCCAGTTAGACAAGCTGCCTGATTTTGTAAATTGCAGAAAAGAGAATTTTAGAAATCTGCGGGCAGGGCTGGAGGATCTTTCCGATAAGTTCTTTTTGCCGGAGGCGTGCGAGAATTCGGAGCCGAGTTGGTTCGGCTTTATTTTGACGTGTAAACAAGAGGGGAAGAGGGCTGCAATTATCAATACTTTAGAAGAACGGGGAATCCAGACGAGAATGTTGTTTGCGGGGAATTTGATAAAGCATCCCTGCTTTCAAGAGATGAGAAACCGTTCGGAGGGATTTCGCGTCGCGGGAGAACTGAAAAATACGGATTATATCATGAACAATTCTTTTTGGATCGGCGTATATCCGGGGATGACGGACGAAAAAATTAAGTATATGACAGATGTGTTGCATCAGTGTGTGTAATTGGACGAGGTGTAGAAATGAATCTGGATTTTTACAGAGGGAAAAGAGTGCTTGTAACAGGACATACGGGCTTTAAAGGTTCATGGATGTGCGCGGTATTGGCTGAATGCGGGGCGCATGTTTTGGGATATGCCCTAAAGCCGCCGACAGAACCGAATTTATTTGAAATGCTTCGCATATCAGAGCGGATGGATTCGCGAACCGGAGACGTTCGAAATTTACAGTGCATGATAGATACGTTCAAAGAATTTGGGCCGGAGATAGTGATACATATGGCCGCCCAGCCGATCGTCAGGGAGTCCTACGTAAACCCGGCCTATACGTACGAAGTAAATGTGATGGGGACCGTGAACGTACTGGAGGCGATAAGATGTACGGAGTCTGTAAAGTCGGCGGTTATCGTGACAACAGATAAGGTATATAAAAATAAGGAGTGGATATGGGGATACCGGGAGGGCGAGGAGTTAAACGGTCTTGACCCGTATTCAAATTCAAAATCCTGTGCCGAATTAGTAACGGATTCTTACAGGAATTCTTATTTTAAGGAGCAGAAGGTGGCAGTTTCGACCGTCAGAGCGGGGAATGTAATCGGGGGAGGCGACTTTGCGGCGGACAGGATTATTCCGGACTGTTATCGGGCGGCAAGCGGCGGGCAAAATATTGTTGTCAGAAATCCGTATTCGACAAGACCGTATCAGCATGTACTCGAGCCGGTTACGGCATATTTAAATATAGCGGCGAAGCAATATGAGGACGGTACTCTGGCTTCTGCGTATAATATCGGGCCTGATCTTGAGGGGTGCCTTACGACCGGGGCCTTAGCGAATATGTTTTGCGAATCGTGGAACGCAATCTTTGGCGGCCATGTGAGACAAGTAGAGGGGGCGGGCAAGGACGCCTTTCACGAGGCAAATTTTCTGAAATTGGACAATTCAAAATATAAAAGCACATTCGGCTGGGAGCCAAGATGGAAAATTGCGGAAACGGTAAAAAGGACCGCGGCGCTTTACGCGGCAATTTACAATCGTGAGGACATATGGACGTGCGTGCGGCAGCAAATTTGCGATTTTACGAAAGAAGGATGGTAATCCCGCGGATGGTTTTATAAGTTACTAGAGGCGTCGCACACGTTTCGACGTGCGGAGCTTGAAAAGGAGTACATGCGATTATGGTTGATATTTCTATAATTATTCCTCTGTACAAAGGGAAAAAGTATCTTACCTACTGGGTGGAGATTTTATCAGCAAATTTTAAAAAGTATCAAAGAGAATATAAGTCCCGTTGCGAGGCAATTTTTGTAAATGACGATCCCGGAGAAAAGGTGGAGTTGCAGGATTGTGAACCAGATATAACGGTCTATAATCTGAAAGAAAATAGAGGGATACATGGAGCGCGCGTTTTTGGATATCAGAAGGCCAGGGGGACTTATGTGGTTTTTTTGGATCAGGATGATAGAATTACAGAGGATTACTTAGTAAGTCAGAGGAATCGTGTCGGATTGTCAGATGCGGTTGTATGTAACGGATATAGAGAACGGCTATGGATGCGGGGAAGAAGAGCGATATATACACAGGAAAAACAGCTGCAGAGAATAAAAGATGAAAATAATTTTTTCATAGAAAGAAATGAAATACGCTCCCCTGGACAGGTATTGATAAAAAAGAATTCGATTCCTGATTTATGGCTGACGAAAATTATGAGTGAGAATGGAGCCGATGACTATTTATTATGGATATTAATGAGAAAAGAAGGATGCGTCTTTGAGATCAATGATCAGCGGCTTTATACACATGTGGAGTATGGGAGCAATACGTCAAGTCAGGATGAGGGCATGAAAAAATCATTACTGGAAATGCTCTCAATTTTAGATAAAAACGATATTCTGGAAATCGAAGAGTTAGAGGATTTTCGAAAAAGGATTGAAAACGGCGATGAAGCAAGCCGTTATTTGAAGATGGCAAAAGTGTATGACTACTGGATGTATCTAAATATAAGGAATAAAAGAGTCGATCATTATTTTAAGGATTGTAAATATAAGAGAATTGCGATATATGGCATGAACTATCTTGGAAATCGTCTTTATGACGATTTATATAACAGCTCTGTTGAGGCGGTATTTGGCATAGACAAGGGGGCGGACGGTATTGAATATGATATACCGATCTATAAAATGGATAGTCCCGGATTATCAGAGAAATTAAAGTGTGTGGATGCTGTTGTTGTTACGGTAGTCGCTTCTAATCAGGATATTTTGAGCGATTTGCAAAAAGTTTGCGATAAACCCGTGATGTCTATTGAGGATGTGTTTTTAGAGATGATGGAATTAGATTTTATTGCGGCAGCTGAGCGAACGGATGAAACGGGAGAATTGGATAAAGGATGTTAATATCAGTAATCGTTCCGGTATATAATACAAAACAATATTTATCTGTTTGTCTGGATAGCATATTGAATCAGACATATAAAGAGCTCGAAGTCATTCTTGTGGACGACGGCTCGACAGACGGGAGTCTGGAAATTTGTACGGACTATGCCAATACGGATGCGAGAGTGATCGTTGTGCGGCAGGAGCATGGAGGATTGGTTGAGGCCAGAAAGTCGGGAGTAAAAGCGTCAAAAGGAGAATATTGTATATTTGTGGACAGCGACGATTGGATTGCGGACCATTTGTTGGAAACGGCCCTCTCATTGACGGATAGCGGAAGCGTTGATATTGTAAATTATAATATGAGAAGTGTGGGAACCAGGTGTTCGGATTGGACCTATACGGTGCCGGAAGGCATATATGAACACTTACAGCTGCAGGACGTCTACAAAAAGATGATGTTTGATTTTAAAAGCGGATGTCCGGGTATCATTCAGTCTCTGTGTACCAAGTTGATGAGAAGAGAGCTTTTATGGTCAAGTATTGAGGGCGAGGATTCCAGAATCACAATGGGAGAGGACGCGGCAGCGGTATATAAGGCGATGCTGCTGGCGAAGAAAATTGCAATCACCCATGAAGTATTTTACTTTTACAGAGTACATGAGAATTCCATGTGTCGTAAAAAGGAAGACGATACGGTTCAAAAAGTGTATTATTTTCAGCAATATATGCAGAGCGTTTTTTCCGAATATAACGAAAAATATGGGTTGAACGGGCAGTTGCAGAGGTATATCGTGCCTTTTATACAAAAGGGGATAGGAGATCTGTTTTCATTGGAAGTGCGAAGTCTGTATCGGATACCGTTTTGTACGCTGACAGATTGTATAGACAGAAAAATCGTGTTGTATGGCGCAGGGATTGTCGGAAAATCTTATTACAGGCAGTTGACAGGCATAAACAATATCAGGCTTGCTGCGTGGGTAGACAGGAAATTAGGCGGACAACAAATATATGAGTACGAGATTGAATTTCCGGAAGCTTTAAAAGAGATCGATTTTGACAAAATCATCATTGCCGTAAAAGATCAGGATATTGCGGCGCAGATCAAGGAGAATTTAGGAAAAGAATTTGGGGAAAACCGGGTTGTATGCGCGTATCCGGAGACAAATTGGTGGGAGTGGGAAATAGATATGAAATAGATGAAACATAAAGGAGATATTTTGTTGAAGAAAATGATGTGCAATAAGCTTATGAGTGAATCAACCATATATGTGTCTGTGATAATTCCTTCTTTAAATGTTGCAAAGTACATGGAGGAATGTCTGGAAAGCGTGATATGCCAGACATTAAAGGAAATAGAAATACTATGTATTGACGCAGGTTCAACGGATGGCACACTGCAAATAATAGAAAAGTATTTATCAAGAGATTCCCGTATCCGGCTTATAAAATCAGAAAAAAAAAGCTATGGTTATCAGGTGAATATGGGGATTCAGGAAGCGAGAGGGCGGTATATCGGAATTGTGGAGCCGGACGATTATATTGAAAAATCAATGTATCAAAGTCTTTATTCCTATACGGGCAATTATTTCCCCGATTTTATTAAAGGCGGTTTTACAGAATTTGCAAGTGTGAGGAACAAGAAAGTATATGCAGAAGTCAACCGCAGTCATCTGGCTCATGTGTCTGAACGGCTGATTTTTTTTGATGAGGCAAGGGAAGCGGGGATACTGGATCTCAATCATATATGGTCGGGGATTTACAGAAGAGATTTTTTTTCAGAGAAAAACATAAGGCTTAATGAGACAGCGGGGGCTTCTTATCAGGATATCGGTTTTTCGATATTGGTTGGCTTATTAGCGGATACAGGAATGTATGTAAATGGAAATTATTATTTTTACAGGGTGGATAATGAGAACTCTTCTGTAAAATCAAGCGCTAAGTGGCGATGCGTCATGGATGAATATGAATACATAGCGCAAGAATTGATAAAAAGGGAAATGTATACTCCGGAAATACAAAAGCTGGTATGCCTGCAAAAGCTTGTATCTTATCGGTGGAACGTTTTAAGGCTTTCAGAGAAGGGACGGGCTGACTTTCTTTCAGAAATTCAGCCGGAATTGAGAGAATTTTCTGAGGGAGGAGTTTTGTATTCGGATTTGACGGATAGTCAAAAGGATTCGGTAGAATTATTAAGAAACAGAAGTGCGTTAAACGAATATCTGGATAAAAGGCAGGAGCAGAGCAGAAATTTGGGCAGATTATTAGCCGGGGCAAAGAGGGGCGAAACGTTTGTCATCGTCAGCGCAGGGCGCTATGGTGAGCAAATGTTATTATTACAGGAACTGTCAGGAATAAAATATATCAAAGCCGTAGCCGATAACAATATTAAGCTTCAGGGAAAAACCTGGAATGGATATTCCGTAATCAGTGTCTCGGAGGCTGTGCAAAAGCACAAAAGCGACACATTTATCATTGCGAATAAGAGCGATTCGGATAAAATTCAGGATCAGTTAGAAAAAATGGGCGTAAGCGGCGACAAAATATATAAGGTAAGCGATAGGGTGTCATTAGAAGAGATGCTGGAATTAATCAGAAACGAGATAGCGGTGATTATATGTAATTACAATGGTGGCGAGGATACGGTGAAATGTATTGACGCCGTAATAAAGTCAGAGGATATCCAGTGCGATATCTATGTGGTTGATAATGCCTCGACAGACGGATCGGCAGAGCGGATTGGCAGGCAGTTTAAAGAAACTGTAATTGTCGTACAAAATGCGGAAAATCTCGGCGGCTCCGGGGGATTTGGAAGAGGGCTGCGCATGGCGGTGGAACAGGGGTATCCTTATATTATGATGCTTGACAATGACGCATATGTGGATACGGATACTATAAAAAAGCTGTATAGATATCTTAAGGAGAATCCAGGCGTCGGAATTGTCGGGGCTAAGATTATGATGTCAGATGATCCGCAGAGGATTATGGATTATGCCAAGATAATTGATTTTAAGAGGTTTACTGACACATCAAAGTGGTGCGGACAGTTAGATAGTGAAGAGGCATGTGTGCCGCGGGAATGTGATTTTGCGGCTGCGACGGCTGCGATGGTGCGGCGGGAGGTTTTGTTAAAATGCGGCGGAATGGATGAGGCGCATTTTATCTATTATGATGATATTGAGCTGGGATATCGGATCAAGATATCCGGTTATAAGGTCGTGTCGCTTGGGAGCGCAAAGGCATGGCATAAGAGTGGGATGACAAAGAAAACGGCAAATACGTTTGCAAGGTATTACCTGACTCGCAATCGATATCGTTTTTTTGCAAAATATATGCCAAAAGAAGAGATTGAAAGATTTACGGAATACATATTATCACATGCATTCTCTTATATGTACGGTTCTTATTATAAAGGGCGTATGGATATATTTGATACGGAGAAATATATTCTGGAAGATTTTATCCGCGATAGGCGCGGAAAGGCGGGGGCGCGCAGGATAAATGAGTTGCAAAAGGACGGGTATCATTTGGTAGAAGAGGAGCTGGCAGGGTGCGGGCGCGTGCTTGTGTATCCGCAGCAGGGATTGGCGAAAGAACAGGTGGTAAGGCTTTGCGACAGGCTGCAGAAAATGGGTCCGGTAATAGAGGTGGCAATTAGTGAGGGTGTTAATGACCAGGAGAAGATAGATGGAAATAAGTTTGACAAAATTATTCATTTTTGCCGTCATGTGAAGGATGTGCAAAAGAATATACTGCCGGAAATTTACATTGACGTATATGGAAATATGATTGCAAGCGAGCAGGATTATATTTATTTTCGGAATTATGAGAACGCTTATGCTTTTTTCAGGGCGCTCCATTATGATTCTGTTCTTGAGACAATCCGGGAAATCAGAAAAGAGGGGAATTTATGATAAAAGTATCGGTGATTATGCCGTCCTTAAATGTTGCGCCCTATATCCGGGAGTGTATCGAGAGCGTGCTCTGCCAGACGCTGGAGGATATCGAGATTTTATGCGTGGACGCGGGCTCGACGGACG
>CANDCP010000030.1 GCA_947383215.1 uncultured Roseburia sp. | reverse complement strand
TCCTGATACCAGTTTCCGCTTGTAATCAGATGGAGATCAGCTCCACGAACCCAAACCACCGTGTTATCATCAATCAGCCCTAAATCATGCACTTTCTTCAATGTCATATCCGTTACCGCCTTTCTTTAAATACTGCCGTTTTCACAGCCTTCAACCACTATCACAAGTCCAGCTTTCAGTTCACAGCAAGTTTCCACACCACAGACAACCGTTCTTTCCCGTTCATTTCTAGGATAAATATTCGTGATCGGTCTGTCTGCCAGATCATCAGGAACTTCAATTTCGTGTTCCCCGTCATAGTAAACGATCCAGCCCTGACCTTCTATTGTCCCAACCGTGAACGGCATACTTACCGCCAGCACTTCCAGAAATTTTCTTAATGTCATATTCTCCACCTTTCCGGGAAGCGGGTTTTACTCCGCTTCCTCAAACTTCATTTCACAATCGCCACAAATAACATTCACTTCTTTTGTTGCTCTGATAATGCAACCGCATCCGGGACAGACATATTTCCGGGTTGATTGTTTGGTTTTGGACGCTCCCGGAAGTTTCAGTTCAGGCTTCCTGAAAAGCTGAAATTTCTTGTCCTGCAAGCTGTCAACAAAGGCTTTTGCTTCCGGGTTCAGGCTTGTTCTCGTCCACCCGTATTTTGCATCTTTTTCAACGGTCAAACCATGTTGTTCAGCAGCTTCCTTGTATTTCTTATTGTGATAAGTCCCGCTTCTGGAAGTGTCCTGAACTCCCTGCTGCAAGTTCCAAAGATGAACCATTTCATGTAAGAGGGTTTCAGCAACGTGTTCAAAAGGTCTTGCAAGGTGTTCAGCGCAAAGGTTGATTTCATAGAACCCTTCATTTTTCATAGCTTCCACTTCTTCCGGTTTCATTTCGGAAATCGCTTTCGGCTCTTTGTTGCTCCACGCTTTCCATGCGGTACACCATCCATAAGCCCCTTTTGTGGTGTCCGGGCTTACGGTGATAATCGGCTTTTGAAGTTCACCGCCGTAAAACTTTTCATTGAACTTTGAAAATAAATTTTCAAGTTTATCAATTATAGGTTTCAAACTCTGTTCTGCCATGATCCAGTACCCTTTCTGTTACTTGTTTTGTTGGTATATTGCAATTATATGTTGGTTAATATCTTTTGTCAAGCATTTTTTTGAAATTAACCAACATTTTGTTGACAAGCAACATTTTTGACTTTATAATTAGTAACAGAAAGGTGGTGATGATTTTGAAAGATCGGATTAAAAAGCTAAGAAGGGAGTTAGATTTAACACAGCAGGAATTTGCAGACAAGATAGGAATATCAAGGGGAAATATTGGAGCATATGAAGTTGGCAAAAATGCTCCCAGTGATGCTGTAATCTCCCTGATCTGCACCAAATTCAATGTCAATGAAAATTGGCTCCGACATGGGAATGGAGAAATGTTTGCAGAATTGGACATGGAAGATCAACTAATGGCATGGGCTGGAAAAGTTTTAGGCGGTCAAGATTCCAAGTTTAAAAAGCGGTTTGTAACTATGCTCATGGGTTTATCTGATAGCGAATGGGAATTTTTAGAAAAGAAAGCGAAAGAACTTGCCGCTGATGACACAGAAAAAGAGGGCTGAACATCAGTCCAGCCCCAAATACATCCTGATAAAGTGATATAGCCGTCTAAGTTGATTGGCTGACGCTTTATCAAGCAACTCAATAATGAGTTGTTTATAGTCCATGCTTCTCACCCTCTATGTAGCCGCACGTTCTATGGTAGCGATACAGAAATTATACCAAACATATGTTCGGCTGTCAAGACAAGCGGTTAAGGTGAAGGTGGAAGATAAATCCAAGTTGGCACCAAGATGGTTCAAGTTGCGGTTCAAGTTAAAAACCGCATAAAATCAAGAAAATTCAAGATGCACCAAGTTACTTCCAACTTCTAAGCAAAAGGAAGAAATCATCATAAATTTATGATGAAAATTAAAAATAAATATAGTAATAAATAACTGGTTTATCTTGAACTACTTGCACTTTGAAAAATTTATTTCAAAAATCAGAAAGGAGATTATCATGTTACTTGCAGGTACAACAAATTCTGTCGGTTCGGCGACTTTTCCCGAATGGTTGCCGCCATTGATTATAATTCCAGTTATGGTTCTGATTGTGCTAATGATTAGAAAATCCCGGAAAAGGGCAAAAGCTAACAAAGAAGCTATCCGACAAAGCGGAATTTTATCTTATACCGCATTTCATCATGTGGACGGGCTACAGATTCCAGAAAATACCTTATGTGAAATTAAATCTTTTTCGGATAGAATTGAATTCAAAGCCGGGACAACCAGCATCAAGCTGGCACGAGAGAAAATCACTGATATGTCCATCAAAACCGACACTGAAATTCAAAGTCAGGCGGTTTCAAGTATTGGTGGGGCAATCGCTGGAGGCGTGATGTTTGGGACTTTGGGTGCGATAATCGGGGGAAGGACAAAAAATAAAAAGGTGAAAACCACTACCCAATATTTAATTATTACCTATACCGGGGAGCAAGGGGAGTTGAAATATATTGGTTTCGATATTAAAAATAATCCCCCTTCTGCATCAAAACTGGTTAAAGAATTCCATGAACTGAATACAAATTCAGGGGTTCAAATCGAACTATGAGAAACAAAAAATTCCCGCCAGTGCTGCAACACCAGCGGGACGTGACCTATAATTCAGGATGAAGTGATATTATAGGCAGTTCACATACTTATCATACCACTTCATCCTTCCAAAATCAAGGAAAGGATGATTTTTATGAAGTTACCAAATGGGTATGGTACGGTGACTAAGCTATCAGGGAATCGCCGCAAACCATACGTTGTGAAGGAAGGTATATCCGGGAAGCAAAAGCCCATAGGATATACCGCCACACGGGAAGAAGGACTTATCCTTCTTGCTCAATACAATAATGATCCGTGGGATATACAGACGGACAAAATCACATTTCAGGAACTATATAAATTGTGGCTGGAAAAGCGGGCTGTCAAATTGGGGGCTTCAAATCAAAGTTCCCTGAAATCTGCATACAAACATTGTGTGAAGCTGGAAAAGGTGAAATATAAGCAAATCAAATCTTACCAAATGCAAGATTGTATTGATAGCTGCGGAAAGGGTTATTCCACACAAGGGGCAATCAAAAACTTGTTCGGACACCTTGACCGTTTCGCTATGGAACTGGACATAATTTCAAAGTGCTGTTCCGATCTGCTTACCTCTGCACCAATACCGGAAACAAGCAAGGAGATTTTCACGGATGAAGAAGTTGCCCGGATATGGGACAACCAGAAATTGGAATGGGTTGATTCAATCCTATTCTTCCTTTACACCGGATTCAGGATTTCGGAAATGATAGACCTGAAAACGGAAACGGTTGACCTTGAAGCCGGAACGATCACCGGGGGAACAAAAACCGCTGCCGGGAAAAATCGACTTGTCCCCATTCATTCAAAAATTCAAAGTATTGTTCAAAAGAGGATTGAACAATCAAAAAGCGGGTATCTGTTTGAATACAACGGGAAAAAGCTGAACCAAACACAATATAGGGAATTGTGGGCTGAAATCATGGGGAAGCTGAAAATGCAACATACCCCGCATGAGTGCCGCCACACATTCAGAAGCCGCCTTGATTCTGCTGGGGCAAACAAGGTGTGTATTGATCGAATTATGGGGCATAAGTCGAAAGGGACGGGTGAACGGGTTTACACCCATAAAAATATAGAAGAACTCAAAATGAACATTGAACTAATAACGAATTAGTAACAAAAAAGCCCCGTATTGCCGGAAAATCAAGCAATACGGGGCTTTCTGTCAACATTATACCATATTATTCCTCAAATTGGTTCCATTTTTGAAAATTTTTTTACATTAAACTATTCTTTTAGTTTATCTTATAAAATCCATTTTGTCAATCATCCGCCCCACTAAATTTACGCTCGCAGCTCACAGCCTGTCCGATTTAATCCAATGTCAGATTCAAATATCCGTTTTCTACCATATCATTCCCGTAAATCATACCAAAACCTTCGCCCCTTTCCGACGCAGGGCGGCGCACAAATATCCGGTCGGGGCTCAGACGCAGTTTCTGAATCAGGCCTGTCAAATCCCGGTCGCCAAGCGTCGTCTCAATAACCCGAAGCGTTCCTTCCTCCATGCGAAACAGTATGAGATCTTCCCCGCCGCCATGGAGAACCTTATAAGCGTATCCCCCGCAGAAATCATTCTCAAGCAGCGCATAGGCGATCGCTTCCCTGTCCCACTCCACATAACCGCCGCCGCAAAAACGGTCGTCGCGAATACGTTTATATTCCTCCGGCGTTACTGAAAGAACCCCATAACGCCCGGCCGCCGCTCCTTTGTCTTCGTCCGAAAATGCGCAAAGCTCCGCCGCTCTGATAAGTCCAGCCATCTCTTCGCCCGCTTTTAACTCATATTCCGCTATTCTAAAAGCGTCATAGAATCCGATTTTCCGATAGTATGCCGCGAGGCGTGCGTCCGCCGGTTCTAAAAAAAACGGCTCCCCTATCCTCTCATACCCCTCTCTCAGAAGCCTCCCGGCATACCCGAGACGGCGGTACTCTCTTTTTGTGGCAACCGCGTAAATATAGCGCGCCTTCACGCGCCCCCGCGCGCAGTGCAGATATGCCGGCAGCAGGCTTACCATAGATAGCGGACGGCCCTGCGCCGCCATCACCAGCATATTCTTCCGCGCAAACCTGTTTGCAAAATAAAAATCCACATACTCTCTGTCGTCTTCAAACGCTTCCATCCAAAGCTCTTTTAAGTCCGGTATCATTTCACGGTCTGCAAATACAATCTCCACATCATCCCGCATTGCTCTACTCTCCAATATATTTTGCAGAAAATTTCTCCAACAGGATATCCGGATAGTACGAAAGCTTAGCGCGGCGGAGTCCCTCCGCCCCCGTATCCTCCTCCCTGTTTACATAAGTAAAATTCTGGCATTCATGTTCCACAAACTGCTGGTTGATCATCGGATACGCCCCCTGGATATCGGGAAACGCCTTTTCAATATGCACCACAAACGTATCGGAATTTAACGGCTCCCCGATTGTAAACGCTACGATCTCCTCCCCCGAATACAGCACGCCGCCCACGAGGGAAAGCTCCTCAAAATGCTCGATGGCCTCCTGCACGGCACAAAATTCGTCTTCCATCGAGCGGTTCCATTTGCACTGCTGCCTGTCGCACCAGCGTCTGTTCATCACAAGGCACTCCGTCTTATTTTCTGACGTCATCGGCTCGTAGCGCCAATCATTACTCTCTTTAAATCTTGCAATATGATTTCTCTTGCCGTGCAGCTTCTTTCCGGCAAGACTTGTCAGCTTTTCCACGGTGTAGAGATAATCAAATCCGTCCCTCTCCTCGCTGACAGAAAACTGCCCCGGAAACCATTTTTCCAGCAGTTCTTTATCCTGTGTCAAAAGGCTGTCCAAACAAAGCTTCTTCCCGTCCGCTTCCTCTATCAGCAGCTCGATCGCCCGCCGTTTGTCCCCGCCGCCAATCGGAAACGCAAAACATTCCTCTCCCCCCGCGTCAAACTTTATAATACAACAGCCGCAAAGCTCCGTTACCAGCACTTTATAGACATTACGCCAGATAAAATTATTACAGAAGCTGTACTCGCATCCCCTGCGGTCATCCTCTCTCATTTTCTGCGTTATCCATGTTCCGTCCTCTAATGCGATCTCTTTCCATTCCATCTTTATCCACCTCTGGAAATATTCTACCACGGCATGTCAAGTCCTATACAAAAAACCCAAAGAGACAGCCCCTTTCCGTCTCTTTGGGTTCGGTTTTACATCTATCGTTTATAAAAATTTTCTACTACCACCGTAAATCAATAATAAGTGATGTTGGATTTGTGAAGTGCAGCAACGTCGCCTGGTCAAATACATCGTCATAGCAGAACCCGTACGCATGCCCGTTGACACTGTGCTCATGCCAGAATTTGGAATAATAATTACATGGCACGGACGAATCCTGATAATACATTTCCGGCTTATACCAATTTTCCGGATGAAGCGCAACGCCTCTGTTAAATGCCGCGCACAGCTGCGCCTCCAGCACCTTTTCAATTGACGAACCAGAATCAAAAGCTCCCTTTCCTTCGAGTACTTCCTGCGTATTCGGCTTTTTCACGGTTCCCGTCTGCTTGCTTCTCTCTTCCGTGAAGTTTAAGACGTCTCCGTTTACGCGGGCTGTAAATTTACCGCCCTCGCACTCGAACTGCAAATCCTCTCTGGAATATTTATCCCAGAACGCATCGATGTAGCTCTGGAAATAATCTCCGTTTTCTTTGCCCTCGTTAAAGCTGCCCTTACACGGCGCTATGATACGGTATGTCTCCGCCAAATCCTTAAATTCATCCGGAGCTTCGGACTTAAACTTCGCAAACAACGCGGCTCTGCTGCCCAAATCTCCCACCATCTTGTCAAATACATCATAATGTTTTCCGGCGTCCTCGCCGTTTTCACCGATCAGCCTTGTGACTACCGGGAAGCAGAAATTATCAACTCTTGTGGTATTTCCCCAATATTCTACCGCATTCGCATTCTCCTTACCGATATTGCTTCCGATCGTAAATTCCATAAATTCGAATAAAACATGCGCGTTCGGATCGCCAGGATTATTCAAATCCGGTCCCGCAAATCCGGTAACCCCATTTGAAGCCTGATTGATCGTAATATAAACCGGCTCTCCGTAACTTATATACATTCTTCCCGACTGAATACTCGGCATGTACACATGCTTATTCTCGGCAAGCGTATTATAGATCTTTGCGCACATCCGGTCGCCCACCTGAATTGTATTCAGATCCGCCGTCGCCGGTATCAGATTTCCTTGCGCGTCAACATAGCACAATTTTCCTGTATTCCAGTCGTATCCCAGTATACTCCAGTAAATCTGATCGTCGCTGTATTTTCCGCCCGTCTTATTGTTCAGCTGGAAAATAATCTTATCCTTCTGTTTCTCAATTGTCGTATCCTGCTCCGGCGGCTCCACCTCGGTAGGAATCTCCGGATCAAACTCCGTATCGTCCGGCAGACCCGGATCCGGCCTGTTTCCGCCGCTTTGAACCGGACGAAGCTCAAACCAGTCAACCGTAATGTCCCCCGCCACTACAATCGCTGTAAGCTGCTTTTCCCCGGCCGTCAGCTCAAAAGTCTCGCTGTCATAATTCGCGAAATCCGAACCGCCGCTGCGTATCCCCACACTCGCAATGCGTCCGTTTTCGTCTCTGAATATAATCTTTCCGTCCGACGCGCCCGCCGATTTTCCATGTACCGCAATGCGATATTTTCCCGCCTCGCTCACCGGCATCTGATAACGCATCCAGTCGTTCGCACCCAGGCCGCGAATCTGTGTTCCTTCCTTCACAACGCCCGACATGCTCGTGTAGGACTCCGCCTCAATCCTCGTATTAAGAGACGATCCTACGGTATATGTCATCACTTCACTATCATATTGAGTGCCGACATTATATGTAAATGATATCTCAACAATGTCGCCGCTTTTCGCGGAACCGAGCGAAAGCTCCCAGCTCTTGCCGCTTCCCGTCATACCTACATTCTGCCCGTCCCCGTTATTCACCTTATAATGGGCAATTACGTACTGCGCGTCTTTTGTGGACTCAAAAATAACCTTACAGCCCGAACTCGCCCCCTCCGTCACTTTTACGGAATAATCTGCCGTCGATCCGATCACTGTCTCTGCCGCCTGTGTTCTGCCGCTCATCCCCAACATGAAAAACAGACACAATGCAGCGGAAAGACATAAAAATATTCCCGCCAGCAAATGATTTTTTCGGTTTTTTATGTGCTTCATTTTGACCTCCCTGTTTTTAAAATTTAATCGTTCTCCCATAAAAACTTTCTCCACACAATCACTTATTATCCGAAATAACCACTGTAAACAGTTTACAAAAAACCGCGATAAACCGCAATCCAATTTTTTTTCTCAAAACGTAACTTTTTTTACTTCTTATTTCATTTTTCTTGTGCCTGCCCGCACAGGCATTGCAATCTTCTTTATTTATGGTAGGATAGAATTAAATTATCCATTAACCACGAACTACATAGTAAAAAGCAAATAAAAAGATGAATGAAAGAGGTATCCATCATGCAAAGAAGAACACTTGCTCCAAAACTGGTCGCAGGAGCTCTTATCCTCTCCTTAAGTATCTCTGCCGCGCCGGATTTTCGGTATACCGAAGCCGTACACGCCGGCGTTGCCTACTCTATGGAAAGCGATTTTGCGTTTGAAGCAGCGACAGGCTGCGTCACGGCTTATAAGGGTTCTGACCAGAATATAAATATACCTAATACAATAGAAGGAACTGTCGTAACGGAAATCGGCTACGAGGCGTTCAGCGGAAACGCTGCTATGACCGATATTTCCATGCCGGTTACCATAAAATCGATCGGCTCTATGGCGTTCGAGGGCTGCAGCAGCTTAAAAAACATTACCATTCCGGAAGGCGTCGATACGATCGCCCCATATACTTTCTACGGGTGCAGAGGATTAACGAGCGTTTCTATTCCCGCTTCAGTCCACGCGATCATGCTGGAAGCTTTCGGCGGCTGTACAAATCTCTCCAGCGTTATTCTGCCCGACGGCGTCGCCGTTTTAGAGGATGAAGCGTTTATGTCCTGCTCATCCTTAAAGGAAATTACGATTCCGGCATCCGTAACGTCGATCGGCTCCAAGGTCTTTGAAGGATGCGACCCGAATCTGACGATTATCGCCCCGAAGGGTTCCTATGCCGAATCCTTTGCAGCGGCAAACAATATCCAGTTTAACGAAAAACAGGATAACACGGACGCAGTTATCGCGAACAAAGTCGTTACCCTGATTTCTCAAATTGGATTCGTAACTTTAGAAAGCGAACCGTATATTACTAAAGCGAGGGAAGCCTATAATGATCTGACCCCGGCGCAGCGGGCGCTTGTAACGAATTACACCCTGTTAATCGAAGCGGAACAAAAACTCGCGGAACTGAAACAGGAAAATTTGCCTCCTGATGAAAAAGATAAGGAAAATCAGGCCGCGGCCAAAAACGTTATGGATAAAATCTCACTGATCGGAAACGTAACCCTGGAAAGCGAGACGTTGATCAGCAATGCAAGAAGCGCCTATGAAGCATTAACCAAGGAGCAGAAAGATCTTGTCACAAATTATGACGTTCTGACAAACGCGGAATCGACTTACGCCGAATTAAAAGAGGCGTTTGAAAACGCGGAAAAAGCCGAGGCCGATAAGATTGCAGCCACCGCCGTAATGGACAGCATTTCCCTGATCGGAAACGTAACCTTAGAAAGCGAAATCGCCATCAATAACGCAAGAAACGCCTATAACGCGTTAACATCCGATCAGAAAAGACTCGTAACCAACTACACGATTCTAAGCTCTGCGGAAGACACGCTCAGACGCCTGAAAGAGCAGCAGGAACTCGACGAGCAGGAAAAACAGGACCGCGCCGCCGCAAACCTTGTCATGATTAAAATAGAACAGCTCGGATATATCACGTTAGACAGCGAAGAGGATATCCAAAACGCAAGGAATGCTTATAATGCATTGACCGATACGCAAAAGCTTTACGTTACAAATTACGACGTTTTAACAAGCGCGGAAAAAAGGCACCAGGAATTGAAGGAAGCGTTTGAAAATGCAGAAAAAGCCGAGGCCGATAAATTGGCGGCTTCCGCCGTATCCGACCTGATCTCTCAGATCGGAAACGTAACCTTAGAAAGCGAAAGCTCGATTGTACGTGCGAGAAACGCCTACAACGCGCTGACTGCCGACCAGAAAGCGCTTGTGCGCAATTACACGACGCTGACGGCGGCGGAACAGAAGCTTGACGAGCTGAAAAACGGAACAGGGACGCCGGACGACCAGGAGGAAGCAAACCGCGCTGCCGCAAATTCTGTTATGACTAAAATCGAGCGGATCGGATTTATCACTTTAAACAGCGAAGAAGATATCCGTATCGCAAGAACGGCTTACAACGCGTTGACTTCCGAACAGAAGGCTCTTGTCACAAACTATGACGTTCTGACAAATGCGGAACGCTCTTATGCCGACATGAAGGCTGCGTTTGACAAGGCCCAAAAAGACGAGGCGGACAATCTTGCCGCATCCGCTGTAATTGACGCCATCTCACAGATCGGAAGCATCACCTTAAGCAACGAGCCTAATATTATCAAGGCGCGAAACGCCTACAATGCGCTGACAAACGATCAGAAGGCCCTGGTTATTAACTATGATGTCCTGACAAGCGCGGAGGCCGCGCTAAAGCAGCTGAAAGCTTCCCAGTCTTCTTCCACGAATCTGTCTCTGACAAATACGACCGTGACCCTCTATACTAAGGGAAAGAAGACGCTCACGATCTCGGCTGCCGCTAACGGCACGAAGCTCTCAGGAACAGCCGTAACATGGATTTCCAGCAATCCAAAAATTGCCTCTGTCAAAAACGGCAAAATCACGGCGAGGAAAAAAGGAAAGACAACAATTTCCGCCACATACAAAGGCGTTACCGTAAAATGCACCGTTACCGTAAAAAAACCGTCGCTGAAATTAAAGAAATCAAAAGCGACATTGACTGTCGGCAAAAAAATTAAAATTCGCGCAACCGCGACGCCGGCGAAGAAAATTTCTTATAAATCGAATAATAAGGCGGTGGCAACCGTATCGAAAAAGGGACAGGTAACGGCAAAGGGCATTGGAAAAGCAAAAATCACCGTTACAGCAAACGGCGTAAAAAAGAAATTCACCGTTACCGTAAAAGAATAAAAAAAGAATCCGGCTTTGCCGGATTCTTTTTTTGCTGCAGGCGTATGTGCCTATTTCACATTAATCACCTTTTTATGCTTTTCGATAAATGAGTCTATATCCGCATCGGGCGTACACAAAAACTGTACCAGATCATTGTGTACGGCCGCGGCATGAGGATCTAAGGAAGTGTCCCACGCAAGCACGCCGGTTCTTCCGTCAAGCAGCAGCTTCTCAATCTGAACAAACAAGGGATTCAATTCCTTTTTCTCCTGTCTTGTCTTCCATCCGCTAAATCCGCTGCCCGACTCATACGCGGCGTTTCCGATGGCCTCATTGATATAGATCGCAAACTCTGCCGCTTCGCTCTCGTACGCGGTACTCTTATTCACCCAAAAAGACTCCACAAAACCGCCGCAATAATCGCTCTCATTTCCTTTTCCCTCAATCATCGGAATCCCGACCGCCACAACATGGTCGGGATTTATCGACGCGGCCTCATCCGTATAGATCTGATTCGCAAACCAGCTCCCCATGATCCGCATTGCAGCATCCCCTTTGACAAACATGCGGTTCGCCTCGTCGTTCCCCGAATCCAGCGGATTCTTACCAAACGCATTTTGATTATACAGCTCAACCAGCTTTTCGGCCCCCTCCCTGTACCCCGCATCCTCAAACAAAATCTCGCCGTTTAACATACGGTTCACATTTTGCGCGCCAACTTCACGCATGGCAAGCGCCTGGTAAATAAGCGCAAGATTCCAGCCGTCTTTCGCACCGGCGGCAATCGGCGTTACGGCGCCTAAGTCATTGATCTGCCCCACGGCGTCCAAAAGCTCGGTATAGGTAGAGGGAATCGACGCGCCCGCCTCCTCAAAAATATCACGGTTACAAAACAGCGTGAGATACCAGGAAAATGAAGGAAGGGAATATGTCTTTCCATTGTACTGAAAAGCCGCTTCTGACTCCGGCAGAATCTGCTCCCGTATCTCCTCCGTAATATAGTCGTCCAACGGCAGAAGCTTGTCCGCCTCTACCAATTTTCTGGCCGTAGACGCCCCCCAGTAATAAAACACATCGATCCCGTCGGCCGCACCCGCAAACTCCGCCGAAATCTTTGTTTTGTACGCCTCTGTATCCAGCGTATGCGTCTGAATCACAAGATTTTCATGCTCGCTCATATACCGTTCAACCGCGTTATCGTACAATTTCTTCAACTCATTCGTATCATTGGTCCACTGATGCCAGACGTGCAGCGTTATCTTCTCCTCGCTCTCCCTCTCCGTGCCGTCCGCCTGACCGCCTCCCGTGCACGCGGCAAGCCATACCATTCCAAACAACGCCAAAAACGCAGCCATCTTTTTTTTCATATTCCACCTCCAAGTCCTTCTTAAGAACCAGACTGTTTAAATTCCTTTACGGTAACGCCCACCTGCTTTTTAAAACAGATACTAAAATAATGAGAATCCCGAAATCCTACCTGCTCCGCAATTTCATATACCTTTAAATCCGTCGTATTCAGCAGCCGAATGCTCTCTGCGATACGCTTCTTTGTAACATACTCTATCATACTCTCCCCCATCTCTTTTTTGAAAATCCGGCTGAGGTAGCTTTCATTTGCGTACACGCTGGCCGCCACGGTTTTCAACGAGAGATTCGGCTCTGTCAAATGCTCTTCAATATACTGCACCGCCTTATTGATCAGCCCGTTATTTTTTCTGACATGAATCCCGCAGTGAAAATCCATAATCTGCTGCATATTATGAAGCAGAAGCGCGCGCATTTCGTCGATTGTAGAAATCTTTCCAATCTCCAGGTACAGCTTTTCCCCGCCTAACAGCTCCATAGCGCTCTTTCCGTAACGGTTCAGGGTTCCGCCCGCCTTTGAAATAATATTCATTGTCATCAACCGCAGATACTCGAGATTCATCACACCTGCGCTGCGGATCTCTTCGATATACTGTTCTACATACAGCTCAACTTTATCCCGTATCCCGTTTTGCACCGCATACAAAAAATCGTTCCACGCAATCTCCACCTCATTCTCATTTTCATTTTCAATGGATAAATAATCTCTGTATGCAATGCAGCTCCCTCTTCCGAATACTACAACCGCGCCGAGCGCCCGCTCACTCTGTCTGTATGCCCCGACAATCCCCTCCGTTCCTTTCTGCACCTCGCTGACTCCGATATTTACCTCTACGCCGAAGCTTTCTTTTAACTTGTCATGGATTCTCCTGCCCAGTCCCTCGTCGGCGCTGTCGGATGAAAAATATGCCAGAACGTGAAACGTATAGTGCACAAAACAAAGCGTAGGCGCAAATTGCCGCTGTACCAGCGCAAGAAGCTTCTTTGACCATTCGCTCTGCCCTTCCTGCGAATCCTCGCCGCCCAACTCGATATTGATGCAGATACAGCCTGCAAGCAAATCCGTAGCGCCATATAAATCCAGGCGCCTGACAGCCTCCTCGTCGGGCACGCGCCCCTCCACAAGCCTCTGGCAAAGGCTCTCCCTCACGATATCATAATCGGCAGAAACGGCGTCCCGGCGCTCCTCCTCTTCCTGCATCGACTGCTTTTCCTGTATAATCTGCTCTCTCAATTTGCTTACCGTCTCCCCCAGTTCTTCCATGTCCAGAGATTTTAATAGAAAATCCTCCACGCCGACCCGCACGGCTTTCCTCGCATAGTCAAATTCACGATAGCCCGTAATAATCACGATACGGCACGCCGCATTCATCTTTCGGATCCTCTCGGCGAGCTCTAACCCGTCCATGTGCGGCATATGAATATCCGTGAGCACAAGATCCGGGCGTTTTCTTTCCACTGCTTCAAGAGCCTCTGCGCCGGAACCGGCCTCCCCGACAATCGCAAAGCCGTTCTCCTCCCACGCATATCCGTTTCGGATCAAAACTCTCTCCAACTTTTCATCATCCACGATCAATACTTTTACCTTCATGACTTTTCACCGTCCAATACTCCTATACGAATTGTTACCTCTGTCCCGCTCCCCACCTCACTGTGAATCAGAACCGGATTGTCGATCTGATAATAGAGGGAAACTCTCTGTATCAGACTGTACAACCCAAACCCGCTTTTTCCTGTCTGCGTCTCCCCCCTCATAATCGCCTCAATGCGCTCTTCATCCATTCCACACCCGTCGTCGTTGACAATGAAAATCAACTCGTTTTCATCCTGGTACCCCTTAATCGTAATATGACCGCTGTTTCCCTTCTCCTGGATTCCATGATGTACGGCGTTCTCAATCACCGGCTGCAAAATAAGCTTTAACATCTGCCTGGACATGATTCTCTCCTCAATATCATACGATACCAGAATTTTATCATCGTATCTTATATTTAATATCGTAATATAACTTTTTATACACGCAATCTCATCCTTGACCGATACAATATCTCTGCCGCTGTTTAGGCTGTTCCGGTAAAAGCTGCCGAGCGCCTGCGTCATCTTAAAGCAGCTCTCGTTATCATTAATCAGCGCCAGCGCCGATACCGCGTCGAGGGTGTTATACAAAAAATGAGGATTAATCTGAGCCTGAATAATATCCAGCTCATTTTTCGCGATAACCTTCTCCTCCTCCTTCACCCTGCAAATCAGCCTTTCCATCGACTCCATCATCTGATTAAAGCCGCGCTTTAAAGTATTAATTTCATTGTTCCGGTCATCTACGTCCATTCTCGAAAAAGAGCCCTCCTCCACAAGCTTCATGTGATTGACAACCTTTGCCAGCGGCGAGAATATCAGCTTTGAGAGCATTGCGGAGCATAAAAACAGGAAAAACAGATTCAATCCGGTAATCAGCACCACCAAATAAGAGGGAAAAGAGGAATGTATCCCTACTTCATTCATCGGCATCATTCCGATTAAAATCCAGTCCTCAACCTCCATGTTCTGATAGACACATATCATTTTTCTTCCGTCCACGGTCACCGCCTCATAACCGGAGCCGTCCATTGAAGTTTCCGGGAGATACCTTTTCCAGTCGTGCGTCATCTCCTTCGGCGAAATAATATAATTCCCCGCCCCATCCACAATAAAAAAACTGGATTCGTAGGGCCCGCTGACCTCCCTGAAATAGGACTGCAAGGTCTCCTCGTCAATCGTCAGCAAAAGAATCGCTAGATGCTCATAGGTTTCCTGATCACAGATTTCGCGCACCAGAGAAATATAATTTTTTTCTGCTCTCGTGGGAAAACTCAATACCCCTTCGCTTTTATGGATAAAAAAACTTCCGCCGTCCGCAGACTGCATCTTTCGAAACCACTCTGTACCCTCTATCTTTTCTCCCTCCGCAAAAATCGGGCCGATTTTATACGAATTGTAGTCGTTATAATAAATATCGAAAATATTCGCCGTAGAGATATACTCTCCCGATAAAATCATCTTCACAAGGCTTTTCTGAATCGTCTGTTGAATCACCGGATCTATATTGCTCGAATCAATCTTCCGCAAAGCCTCCTGCACATTGCCGTCAAAATAAATCAAATCCGAAAATTGCCGTACATTTTCTAAAATCAGATTTAAATTTCCTTTTAATGCTTTGATTGTCTGAACGCCCGTTGTTCCGACCTCCTGCTCCATATATTTTTTATTGATCACAAAAATCGCAGAAAACGTCAGAAAAAAAGACAAAATAAGCGCCAAAAAGTACAGAAATATAATTTTGATTTGAATTTTCATATTCTTCATTCGCCGCGCCATCGCTAACCCCCTCTTACTTTGAAAAAGCCTCCAGATCTGCCGACCTGGAGGTTCATCCGCACCTGTTTTGTTAAATCTTCATTGTAAGCTGTATCCTCTGCTTCTTTAAATCCACGCTCAGAACCTTCACCTCGACAATATCTCCGACGCTCACGACCTCCAGCGGATGTTTGATATACCGCTCGCTCATCTGCGAGATATGTACGAGTCCGTCCTGGTGCACGCCGATATCTACAAAGGCGCCAAAATCAATGACATTCCGAACGGTTCCCTTCAACACCATGCCCTCTGTCAAATCCTTCATCTCCAGCACATCGCTGCGCAAAATCGGCTTCGGCATATCAAGCCGCGGGTCGCGCGCAGGTTTTTCCAGCTCTTTTATCATATCCGAAAGCGTCATCCCGCCACCCCCAAGCTCGGCGGCAAACGTCTTTACGCTTCCAATCTTTTTTGAAATCCCTTTTAATTTGCCATCCCGGATATCATCGGTCGTATACCCCAGCTTTTTCAGCAATTGCTCGGCCGCCGCATAGCTCTCCGGGTGCACGCTCGTCGCATCCAGCGGATTCTCGCCGTCCGTAATGCGCAAAAATCCCGCGCACTGCTCGTACGCCTTCGGCCCCAGCTTTGCCACCTTCAAAAGCTCCGCGCGCTTCTTAAATTTACCATTCTCTTCCCTGTAAGCCACAATATTTTTGGCAATCGCCTTAGTCACCCCAGAAATATATTCTAAAAGCGACGCAGACGCCGTATTTAAATCGACGCCAACCTTATTGACACAGTCTTCCACCACCCCGCCGAGCGCTTCGCTCAATTTTTTCTGGTTCATATCGTGCTGATACTGACCGACGCCAATGGATTTGGGATCGATCTTCACCAACTCCGCCAGCGGATCCTGCAGCCTTCTCGCGATGGAAGCCGCGCTTCTCTGCCCGACGTCAAAATTCGGAAACTCCTCGGTTGCAAGCTTGCTCGCAGAATAAACGGAAGCCCCCGCCTCATTTACGATCACATACTGCACCGGATGCGAAAGCTCCTTGATCAGCTCCACAATCACCGTCTCCGACTCCCTGGAGGCCGTCCCGTTTCCTAATGAAATTAAGGTAACGCCATATTTGCTTATCAGCCGCTTTACAATTTTTTTCGATTCCTCAACCTTGTTCTGCGGCGCTGTCGGATAGATTACCGTCGTATCCAAAACCTTGCCCGTCGCGTCCACAACCGCAAGCTTACATCCCGTGCGAAATGCCGGATCCCATCCGAGCACAACCTGTCCCGCAATCGGCGGCTGCATCAAAAGCTGTTCTAAATTCTTGCCAAATACCCTGATCGCCCCATCCTGGGCCTTCTCCGTCAGATCATTTCTGATCTCGCGCTCGATTGCCGGAGCGATCAGACGTTTATAACTGTCCGCAATCACCTCCCGCAGCACCGGCGCCGTCACCGGATTTTCTTTGACAATGATTTTCCCTGCGAGATAAGACAAAATCTCCTCCTCCGGAGGTTCGATCTTCACGCTAAGAACCTTCTCCGCCTCGCCGCGGTTGAGCGCCAGCGTCCTGTGCCCCGCAAGCTTCGATACCGCCTCGTCAAACTCATAATACATCTCATAGACGCTCTCCGCCTCCGGATCTTTGGCCGTCGAGACAATTCTCCCCTTCTCCGCCGTCAAATCACGGATGCGAATGCGATAATCCGCCTCGTCCGAAATGTATTCCGCCAAAATATCTTTGGCGCCGTTTATCGCGTCTTCCGCGGTATACACTTCCTTTTCCTCGTCCACAAACTGCTCCGCCGCGCTTTCAAGCGGCTCCGTCGTCATCTGAAGCATTATCGTATTGGCAAGCGGCTCTAATCCCCTCTCCCTGGCAATTGTAGCCCTTGTCCGACGCTTTGGACGGTACGGGCGATACAAATCCTCCACGACCACCAGCGTCTGCGCCGCAAGAATCTGCTCTCTCAGCTCCCCGGTGAGCTTGCCCTGCTCTTCAATGCTTGCAATTACCTGCTCCTTTTTCTCCTCAAGATTGCGCAGATAATTCAAACGTTCATAAAGATTCCGGAGCGCTTCGTCATTTAACGCTCCGGTCATCTCTTTTCTATATCGTGCAATAAATGGAATTGTATTCCCCTCGTCGATCAGGCTTACCGCCGCCTGCGTCTGATGGCGCTTAATTCCAAGCTCCTCCGAAATCTTACCGATAATATCCATCCGTATGTCTCCTTATTTTCCGTTTTTCGAATCTATCTGATCATTTTCCCGTCTGCAAAACAAGAGAAACGCCAATCATCGGGTTTCCGGGATCTGTTTGGATTGTTTTTTGCAGATGAAAATGGTATACTTATGGGCAAATCAATTAATCATTCAGGAGGACGATCTATGGACTACCAAAACAACGCGAATCTCGACCGTCAAAGCACGCCGCAAGACCGGCGCGATCCGGACAGGCGCTCTCACGGGCTGGCGACAGCTTCCTTTGTCATGGGAATTCTCTCGCTCGCGACATGCTGCTGTATCTACTCGGCAATTGTCTTTGGCGCGCTCTCTATCATCTTTGCCCTTCTGTCAAGAGGCGGGGAGACAACGCTCGACGGCGCCGGAAAAACAGGCCTTATCCTCGGGATTTCGGGCCTTACGGTCACGGTCATTCTGTATATCGTCATGCTGTTCTACGCAGTCAGCTATTACGGAAGCTTCGACGAGCTGATGCGCTACTCCAACGAAATGGCCGAACAATACATGAAATACTATCAATAATTCTTCTCCTTACGCTCTCCGTTTAACGGACGCTCCCCCGACACCTCCAGGTAAAAGCACGTCTGCGTTTGCGTCATATACGGCTGTACCCACAGAAATCCGATTCCAAGCGACAGTACGCCAAGCGCCTGCCAGCCGAGAAATGCAAGATTTAAATAAAGCAGACGCCCTTTATTCCCCCGCATCATACGTCTGCTCTCACGAAACGCTTCCGCTATGCCGATCTGTTGCCGATCCAGCAAAATATAAGAATACATCCCGTAATTTAAAAACAGAAGGACGATTCCCGCCAGCATAACTACTCCGGATAAAATAAGCGCCGCAAGAAGAGCCGCGCTTATTTTTGGCGTCTCAATCAGCCAGACAACCGCCAAAAAAGGAACCGCCGGCACAAAAGACAGCAAGGTGAGCACTAAGGTTGCAAGAATATACTTATCCGGATGATTCCGAAACACATAGAAGAGCTCCGAAAACGAATCGCGCTCCCCGCGCGCCATGTTGAGGGCAATCCGCAAACATCCCGCGCGAAAGAGAGACGCAATCAGCGATATAATAAACGCCGCAAAATAATAAATTGTCCACTCCCTGACGGATGACTCATCCGTTATGTTCCATGAAAACGGCAAAAGCAAAATTACCGTTATCAGCTCCGTGACAACCATAGCGCCCATCGGCGTTTTGTAACGGTGCGTCAGAATTTCCCTTGCCTGCCTCTTCAGCTCTGCCGAATTACGCCACATAATCGATATTCCTGCCGACTAAGGACATCGCGTCCATAGATTTCTTTTGCTGCTGATACGGATTCTTCTCATTGCCGTACTTAATCATTGTATTCGTCACGCCGCCGGCCACAAAACTTCTGCCGCACTCCGGACAGATCTCCGTGTGAAGGCTTACACTGGCGGAAACGACTTTTCCGTCCCCTTTCGCCGCTTTTGTGTACGCGTTAGAAACATGCTCCTGCTCATGCGCCATTACGCGTGACGCGGAGGCCTCCGGTGAAATATGGGCGGCCGACTTAAAGGATACGTTCTCATCCGATCCGTCCACATACTTGCGCTCCTTACACGTCTGGCACTCCTCGGAAGACGAAGCGCGCATCCCTCTCTCCGCCTTTTTTCCCTGCTCGCTCAGCTCTAAAATAACGCCTCTATCCTCCCGGTCCCCGTTCGCCCCCCGGACAGACGCCTCCTGCAAAGAGGTTCCGTTCACGGACGCTCCCGATACAAATGCGCTCTCTCTCACACCGCCGCCGAAACCGTAATAATTCCACGCCGACGTTCCAATTCCTCCAATCATCTTTCATCCCCCTTTCACTGTCAATACCTGCTATCCGCTTACTTTCGATTTCTTATATTGTATCACGCGCCGCTTTTAAAAACAACATGTTTTGACAATCCCCCGCCCGCCTGTTATACTCGGTATGTTACCGCCCGTATATGCACACGGAGAATAATTGCCATGAAAAAAAATATCCGAAAAAATCATTCCACAGAGGATTCCCTATATATCGCCGGCTGGTGTCTGATCGCCGGCTGCCTTCTCGTCTATCTGCTCCTAAGACTTGAAATTCCGGCCGTCAGAAAGCTTTTTATGCCTTGTATCCTTCACAACCTCACCGGACTTTACTGTCCGGGCTGCGGCGGCACGCGCGCCGTGTTCTATCTGTTTCAGGGACATCTTTTTAAATCCCTGCTCTACCATCCGTTCGTACCCTACGCGGCGGTTTTCTGCGGATGGTTTATGGCAAGCCACACCGTCGAGCGCCTGTCGCGACGGCGCGTTGCCGTCGGCATGAAATACCGCGACGGCTATCTGTGGGCCGCCGTAGCTCTTATCCTTATCAATTTTATTGTGAAAAACCTCGCGCTCATCGTATGGCACGTGGATCTGCTGCGCTTATAGACCCTCTTCCTCGTCCTTCGCCCACCCGAACGCGTACATAACCGCCTTTTTCCAGCCTCTCATATTTTTATTCCGCACACTCTCTTCCATATCCGGATAAAAAATACGCTCCGTCTTCTGGTTTTTAATCAGCTCGCTTTTATCCTTCCAAAAGCCGACCGCAAGCCCCGCAAGATACGCGGCGCCGCGCGCGGTCGACTCTACGCACACCGGACGGCTGACCGGCACGTCCATCATATCTGCCTGAAACTGCATCAGAAAATTGTTGGCGCTTGCCCCGCCGTCTACCTTCAACATCTGCAGCTTTACATCCGCGTCCGCCTCCATCGCGCAGACTACTTCCTTTACCTGATACGCAATCGACTCTAACGTCGCGCGGATAATATGATTTTTTGTGGTCCCCCGGGTAATCCCGACAATCGTCCCTCTCGCATATTGATCCCAGTGCGGCGCGCCCAGCCCCGTAAACGCAGGAACCACATAGCATCCGCCGGTTCCATCGACTTTTCCCGCCATATACTCGGAATCCGCGGCCGAATCAATCATCCGCAGTCCGTCGCGCAGCCACTGAACGGCTGCGCCCGCAACGAAAATAGAACCCTCCAGCGCGTAAAAAACCTTGCCGTCCAATCCCCAGGCAATTGTCGTAAGCAAACCGTTTTTTGAGAACACCGGCATCTCGCCCGTGTTCATCAACAGAAAACAGCCCGTTCCGTATGTATTTTTCGTCTCGCCCTCCGAAAAACACGCCTGCCCAAAAAGCGCGGCCTGCTGATCTCCCGCAGCCCCGGCGATCGGAATCGCACCCCCGAAAAACGACACGTCGGTATGACCATACACACAGCTTGAGGGCATCGGCTCGGGCATCATACTCTCCGGTATGGAAAGCTCCTCTAAAATCTCCTTATCCCAGGTCAGATCCGCGATATTAAAAAGCATCGTGCGCGACGCATTGGAATAATCCGTCACATGCGCTTCTCCCTTTGTCAGCTTCCAGATCAGCCATGTCTCCACCGTTCCGAATAAGAGCTTTCCTTCCTCGGCAAGCGCTCTCGCCCCGTCCACATTGTCAAGAATCCACTTCACCTTCGTCGCAGAAAAATAAGCGTCGATCGTCAGACCGGTCTTCTCCCGAAATACCGGCTCCAGCCCCTTTTTCTTCAGCGAATCCGCAATATCCGAAGTCCTTCTGCACTGCCATACGATCGCGTTATAAACGGGCTCGCCCGTCTCTTTATTCCAGACGATTACCGTCTCTCTCTGATTCGTAATCCCGATCGCCGCAATATCCGAGGCAGTGGCCCCGATCTTGGACATTGCCTCCACCGCCACGCCAAGCTGCGTCGACCAGATTTCATTCGCGTCATGCTCTACCCAGCCCGGCTTCGGAAAGATTTGCCGAAATTCCTTCTGCGCGAGCGCGCATATTTCCCCTGTCTCATGAAACAAAATGCAGCGACTGCTCGTTGTCCCTGCATCAAATGCCATAATATATTTTGCCATACCGCACCTTTCGTTACTGCTTATTCCATGCCCCGCAATATTATTTGGAAAACAAATAGTCAATCAGTTCATGGCCCTTTTCTATAAAGCGGCCCGATTTCACAGCCTCAGCCTCATTGTAATGCCAGGTATGCTCCTGTATCCGCGCGCTGTCATACAGTAAATACGGCACGCTGTCCCCCGTATGCGTACGCAGGCTTACCGGAGTCGGATGGTCCGGAAGTATCAGCATACGGAAATCCTCTCCCGCCGCCTTTAAACCGTCTGCAATCGGCCTGATAATCCTCTCATCCAGATTTTCAATCGCCTGCACCTTGCGCTCTATGCTTCCCTGGTGTCCCATCTCATCGGGTCCCTCTAAATGTACATATACGAAATCGCAGCCGCCTTTTGTCAAAACGTCCACTGCCGCCCGCGCTTTTCCCTCATAATTCGTATGAAGCCCTCCGTTGGCTCCCTCGACAGTGATCACCTTCATAGACGCGCCTACCGCAATCCCTTTGAGCAAATCCACCGCGGATATCATCGCTCCCTTTTTATGCGTCTTCTCCTCAAAAGAAGACAGCGCCGGCTTTGTGCCAGCCCCCCAGAACCAACAGGAATTCGCGGGATTCTGCCCGTTCTCCCTGCGCTTAACATTGATCGGATGATCTTTTAAAATCTCATAGCTTTTTCGCATCATTTCGCGCAAAGCCTCGTCCTTCGGAAGATTTTCTCCAATCTTTTTACCCAGGATATCATGCGGCGGCGTAAGCTCGCTCTCCTCGCCGTGGTCCCAGATCAGCAGATGGCGGTAGCTCGTTCCCGCATAAAATTTATAGACCTTTGTCTCCAGCTCTCTTCTCACCGCGTCAAGCAAAATGGCCGCGTCCTCCGTCGATATCTCGCCGGAACTGTGATCGATAATCGTCCGTTCCTCATACGCGCCGTCCTCCTCCGAGAGCGTCACAAGATTACAGCGAAGCGCGATGTCCGTCTCTTTCATCGGCACGCCGATGCTTAACGCCTCGAGCGGAGAACGGCCGGAATAATACTTTCGCGGATCATAGCCGAGCACCGATAAATTTGCCGTATCGCTGCCCGGACTCATCCCGTCCGGTATCGTATGTACCATGCCGATCTCTCCCGCGGCGGCGAGTTCATCCATCTTCGGCGTCTTTGCGTAAGCGAGCGCCGTCCTCCCTCCAAGGCTTTCTAACGGCCAATCGGCCATTCCATCGCCCAAAACTATCACATATTTCATATTCCCTACCTCTGTTTCTCTCAGTTGACACGAATCATCTGTAAAATTCCGCCAAGCTTTGCGGCCTTTTGCTCATACTCCGCTTCCGTCATTTTCTCTGTCACAAATCCAAGCTCCCCCGTCACGCCTTCCGCTCTCACGACTTCGATGCGGCCGAACGCATTCTCCGCCTCCGAAATGTCGCTCGTCGTCCGGACAAAAAATCGGTTTTCCAGATTTCTGTAATCTGTCAGCTCCATTTTCTTAGAACTCCACTCGACAAAAATATTCCGGTTCAAATGCTTTGCGATGTCTACCATATCCGCCACTACCGCGCTCGCAGTCGGAAGCTTTCCCGCCCCGCTGCCGTAAAACATTGCTTCGCCCAGCACATTCCCACGCACAAACACCGCGTTAAATACGTCGTTTACCGGGTAAAGAGGGTGCCCCGGAACCAGCATACAAGGCGCTACCATCGCACAGTAGCTATCTCCCGCCTTCCTGCTTGTCGCAAGCAGCTTAATCGCCCTGCCCATCGCCTTCGCATACTTCATGTCGTCTGCAGAAATCTTCGTAATCCCCTCGCAGTGAATATCCTCAAAATCTACCTGCTGCCCGCAGACAAGAGACGTCAGAATTGCAATTTTCCGGCACGCGTCATGCCCTTCAATATCCGCAGTCGGATCTTTTTCGGCATACCCCTTCTCCTGCGCGTCTTTCAACACGTCGTCAAATTCGAGCCCCTCTTCGCTCATCTTCGTCATCATATAATTCGTCGTCCCGTTTAAAATTCCGGTAATCTCCTCAATCTCATCGGCGGTCAGACACGCGTTTAAGGAGCGTATAATCGGGATTCCACCGCCCACGCTCGCCTCAAACATAAAGTTTACGTTCTTTTCCTTCGCGAGCGCAATTAACTGCGCGCCCTTCTCCGCAACCAGCGCCTTATTTGAAGTCGTCACATGTTTGCCTGCCTCTAACATCGCTTTTACAAACGTATATGCCGGCTCCACGCCGCCCATGGTCTCAACTACGATAGAAACCTCCGGGTCATTGGCTATTACCTGATAATCATGTACGATTTTATTCTGAATCGGATCCCCGGGAAACTCCCTTAAATCGAGAACATACTTCACTTCTATCCCATCGCCCGAACGCTTCGCAATACTTTCCTGATTTGTCTTTAATACCTCCGCAACGCCGGAACCAATCGTCCCGTACCCCATGATTGCCGCTTTAATCATTTCTCTTATTCCTCCAGATTTTGACCGTTCTATTCCCTGGCCAGTATTTTTACATAATGTATGCCTTCCGTCCCTTCAATCGCCTCAACCATCTGCGCCGGATCGCCGGTTTTGGGCAAAATATCAACGCTCAATGTCAGGGACGCAATTCCGCTTACCGGAATGGACTGATGTATCGTCAGAATATTTGCGCGAAACTCTGCCACAATATTTAAAATCAGAGACAAAAGCCCCGGCTCATCGTCGAGCTGAATCACGATCGTAATTGTCTTCCCTCTTACGTTATCATGAAACGGAAATATATCGTCCCTGTACTTGTAAAAAGAGCTTCGGCTGATATCTACGCGTTCCGCCGCCTCCTGCACAGAAGCGACGCGCCCGGATTCCAAAAGGCGTTTTGCCTCCACCACTTTTAAAAGCACTTCCGGTACGGCTTTTTCCTTCAATACAAAATATTTCTCTGCCATCTTTCCCTCCAGTGTTTGTAGCAGAAACACAACTGTATTTACCAGAAAGATAATATCACATTCCGACCGGAAGTGCAAGCGATTTAAGATTCCTCCGTATTTTTCGGGCGCCCGAGCGAAAGCCATTTTAAATAGCCGTTTATAAACAAATCAATATTTCCGTCCATTACGCTGTCCACATTGCCGGTTTCCGCGCCGGTGCGGTGATCCTTCACCATCGTATACGGCTGCATCACATAGGAGCGGATCTGATTGCCCCAGCCAATCTCGGTCACTTCCCCGCGGATCCCCGCGGCCTTATCGGCATTCTCCTGCTGTCTTAACAGATAAAGCTTCGCCTTTAACATCTGCATAGCCTTATCCTTATTCATATGCTGAGATCGCTCGTTCTGGCAGGTCACCACGATTCCCGTCGGAAAATGCGTAATTCGGATCGCCGACGAGGTTTTATTAATATGCTGCCCCCCGGCGCCGCTAGAACGGTATGTGTCAATGCGGATATCGTCGTCCTTCACCTCAATGTCAATCTCTTCCTCAATGTCCGGCATAACGTCGCACGAGACGAACGACGTCTGACGCTTGCCCGCCGCATTAAACGGGGAAATGCGCACAAGCCGGTGCACGCCGTGCTCCGATTTTAAATAGCCATAGGCGTTCTCGCCGTTTACCTGGAAGGTGATAGACTTAATTCCAGCCTCGTCGCCGTCTAACGAATCTAAAACCTCCAGCTCAAAGCCCTTATCCGACGCCCATCTCGCATACATCCGATAGAGCATGGAAGCCCAGTCGCAGGATTCCGTCCCTCCCGCGCCGGCATGCAGCGACACGATGGCGTTATCTTTATCGTATTCGCCCGACAACAGCGTCTTAATCCTTATTCTTTCAAAGGTTTCCTCAAACTCCGCGATCTCCTGTTCTACCTCTGAAACAATCTCCGGATCGTTCTCCTCGTCGCCCATCTCAATCAACGTCGCGATATCCTCAAGTTTTACTTCCAGGCCGCGGTATATCTCCACGTCGTCTTTATAGCCTTTTAATTCTTTCATTTTGCGCTGTGAAACGTCCGGATCATTCCAGAAATCCGGCGCTTCCATCTCGCGCTCTAACTCTTCAATCCGCTTTGCCTTATTCGCCAGGTCAAAGTGAATCCCTCACTTCCTGCAGCGGAGCTTTATAAGCCCCTAATTTTGTCCGAAAAGGATCTAATTCTACCACAGTCTCACCAACTTTCTTTTTATTTTATTTTTTATCGTTTCATTTGACGAAGCCTCTCCTTATCCGGTCCGCTTACCCGGTAAGACTCCGTCATCTTTTGTATTGCCTTGTTGTACGTCCAGTCGTCCATCGCGCTTCTTTGCAGATAACGCATTGTTTCTTCGGGAAATTCTGCAAAGCAGGCGGCCAGATTCCAGGCAGCCGCCATTTTGACATAATATCCCTCATGGCGAATTTTATCGAGCCATGCGAAAATCCGCTCCAAATAATTCTCATTGACAAAATGCGACAACAGCATAACCAGCCCGAAACGCACTTCAAATTCCTGTTCTGACGCAAGATATGTCTGCAAGTATTCCCATACGGCCTCCGGCTCCTTTTTTGCAATCTTCAGCGAATTGCAGGTACTGTCGCAGACTGACCAGTTTCTGATCTTCGGCACAAACGCGTCCAGATAAGGAATCAACTCCCGAAACTCCGCCTTCACATAGCCGATGGTCATTCCCTGAAGCACAATCTCCTCCATGGAATCGTCGCTTGCTTGCTCAAGATACTCTCTCCAGTCTCCTTTCGCCAGCTTCTTTGCCATTCCCCGCAGTGCCGGCAGACGCACGCCAAGCATATTATCCTCTCCCGGAATCAACGCGGAAGAAAAGCTTTTGTATTTCTCTTCCGCAAGCGCCTCAAGTTCGGCCCGTATCCTCCTGTTTCTCTCCAATACTTTCATTTCCTATTTTCCCGCTCCATTTACCTGGTTTTAAACGTTTTCGCCTTACTCCATGCTCCGTACAACTTCCGGCGCTTTCCGTTCTCTTTCACGGTTTTATAAGAACGAACTCTGACATAATACTTTTTACCGCTCACCGGACTGACCAGTTTTCCCGATGTCGCCTTTTTCTTCGTTACCGTTTTTTTGGATGCCTTTTTAAAATTCTTTTTTGTACCATACTGGATCTGATATCCGGTTGCTCTCTTATCCCGCTTCCATTTTACCGTCAGCAGCCCGTCTGTTTTTTTCAGCGTTTTTATTTTTTGTCTTGCCGGAACAATCTCTACGCCAACTTTCAATTCTGCGGCCTCATAGTTTACGGTTGCGGGCGCTTTAATAGTAATCGTCGCTCTTCCCGTGCCTGTAATCCTTACGATTCCCTTTTTATCAACCGTGACAACCTTTTTATTTGAGCTTAAATACGTCATGCTTCCGTCTCCGGCATCTCCCGGGATATTCAATGCAAACGGTTTGCTTCCATATGCCGCTTTATATTTTTTGCACTGCCTAATTTCCGGCTTCCTTTTTTGATCGTAAATGTTTTTTCTGCAACTCCAGTATAATTCCCTTTACCTGTAAGAATCACTCTCGCCGTCCCGATCTCTGTATTGTTTTCATAGACAGCCGTATAATCCGTTCCTTCTTTCAAAATACTGTTCCCATAACGAACCGTAACAGACGGTTTCTGCGGTTTTCCATTGTATTCAACCGTTTCCGGCGTTATCGTGATCCCGCACTCTAAAAGATCCGCGTAGGAAAAACGGATTCCGTTTTCACTTGCATATTTCTGCGCAAAAGACCCCTCTTTACCATAAATAACCATATCTTCACTGCATTTATTAAACACCCACGGCTCAATTTCCGTGACTGTTTCCGGTATCCAAACCTTTTTTAATCCAATACAGTACATAAAAGCGGCGCTTCCGATACGCGAAACGCCTTTGGGAATCACTATTTCGGTCAAACTTGTGCAGTTCTCAAACGCGCGATCGGCAATATATTCAACTCCCGCCGGAATCACTATTTCGGTCAGTGCCATGCAGTCACTAAACATACAATACCCTATGTGTTTTATGGTATCCGGCAGAACAACCGCCTTCAGACTGCTGCATCTTTCAAATGCACGCGGGCCAAACTGCTCTACGCTGTCTAAAATCGTCACCTCTGTCCTTGCCGGCGGACAAAACAAAAACATTGTCTTGTCTGTGTTATACAGACATCCTTCATACTCCGCAAAATACGGATGATCCGGCGCCACATGCAGCTGCTGCAGGCTCTTGCTGCCGGATATCGCCGCCCCGTCAATTTCTTTTACGCTTTTCGGGACGGTTAATTCCTTCAGATTAGCGCTGCCCCTAAACGCATCCGTTCCGAGCACCTCCACACTGTCCGGAAACGCCACGCTCTCCTTCCCGCCGGGACAGCTTATAAGCATTGTCTGATTTTTGTTATACAGGCATCCGTCATAAGAAGAATACGCCGTATTTTTCGGCGAAACATTAATTTCTTTGAGACTGTCGCAATAACCAAATACATCTTGTCCCAAGCTGGTCAGCTCCGAAGGGATCGTAACTTCCTTCAGACTGCTGCAGCCGGCAAACGCACCGTGGTCAATCTCTGTCACGCTGTCCGGTATAGAAACCGACTCCAGACTGCTGCAGCAAAAAAATGTATTGATTCCGATATACGTTACACCCGGCGTAATCGAAACCTGTTTCAAACCGGTACAGTCGTCGAATAAATGAGACGAGAGTTCCGTCACATTGATCGGAATATCTAGTTCCCTAAGACTTTTGCAGCCTTTAAACGCCATACTGCCAATGCTCAAAAGTCCTTCCGGCATCGTCACGTTTTCAAGTGATACGCACCCGGTAAATGTATTTGAGCGAATCGCCGACAAATTATCCGGCAATCTTATGCTGACAAGATTCTCACAGTAACCAAACGCAGCGTCACCCATAGACTCCACACTGTCCGGAATCCAAACGTCCTTCAGACCCTTGCAGCCGTTGAACGCGTGTGATTTGATCCATGTCACACTCTCCGGAATCGAAACGCTTTCCATCGTTTCACACAATGCGAACGCACCGCTTCCAATCACTTTCACGCCATCCGGAATCGTTACTTCCCTGGCAGTTCCGGTATACTCCTCTAAGACTCCCTGCTCATCAATTTCAAAATCGTCTTCCGTCGCTTCCGCACTTAAAAACTGCGACCCCGTCATATCTTCCTGTGCGGTCAAAACCGTCATATTGGCAAACAACAAGCACACGCACACCGCAGCGGCCGAAATTCTCTTTAACCTTTTCCTCATATAAACCTCTTCCCTTGCCAATTATTCTTTCCGCAATTATTTTCCACTTCTTAATCTGTTCTTATGCTCCCGCCTATGCCTGCCTGCTATACGGCTCGCGGACAATACAAACGACAAACCGATCAAAACGCCCGCGCAATCGATCGCCACATCCGCCGGGCTTCCATACCGCCCCTCGACAAACGTTTGATGATACTCGTCTGTCGCCGCATATAAAACAGCCAAAACCGCCGACAAAGCATACCGTCTTTTTCCCGATATACGATACGCGGACAAGTGCAGCAGCAACAATATCGCAAGAATCGCGTATTCCGTCATATGCGCAGCCTTCCTTACCGGATAATGTATCTTTTTTGCACGCGCTTCAATCTGCTCTTGTTTCAGATTCCAACCGCAAATCTGGTCAAGCGCGGCCACTGCACGGTAGGAAACGGTATCCGATATGGCAGATGATTCTTCCGCCGGCTGATGCGACATATAAAAAATAAACATAAGCCACAACATCAAAACAAAAAGCGTAACTAATTTATATCTCTTTCCCGTCATCTACTTTTCCTGCATCGTCCGCTTCATGCCTTTTCCCGCCATCCACACAAGAAACGCCGCAAGCGCTCCCACGGCCGCGAGAACCGCAAACACCTTTGTCACCCAGCGGATATATTCCACCGCAAATAAATAGAGATAATCCGGCTCAATATAGAGGCTTGTGTACGGCTTTCCAATCAAAATCACTGCGGCCACTCCGCAGATCAGCAAAGACGCCCCCAACAGCGCCGCCGCAATTTTCTTCATTGCACGGTGCTTATAATGATCCATAAACAGCAGCGCCAAAATACAGAGAACAATCTCTGCCGCCGCAATTGCCAGATTTATTCGAAATACGTTCCAAAAGATCCGCTTGATCCCATAAAGCGTCTCTCCGATAATATTTTTTACGCTCTGCCGGTAGATCGTAAGAACAGCCTCGCCGATCTCGTCCTTGCTTTCATCCGTCAGATACAGCACCCCGTCTAACGCGTCCCGAACCTCGGCGCTGATATCCGTATATTCCGCGGAAGGCTTCTGCCCCTTTAACGTCAGCTGCACATGATTTCTTGTCGCAAACAGATAACGGTCGTACGTCACGACACTGTCGCAGGCATCCTTCGGGCAGCCGCTCTCCTCCATTATTCCGCGAATTTCATCCTGCAGATCGTCAAAAGACTCATGATAATACCCGCTTGAACTTAACATATCGGTAATTCTGGAACTCTGGAATAGTCCAAGCTGCACTCCGGCTCCCACGGCGGTTACAAAAATATTTGCCGCCAGCACGGCTACCAATACCGCGCCGAATATTTTCCGCAGCACTCTGCGCCTTTTATGATTGCTGTAAGATAATTTATGCTTCTTCTTCTGAAAACTAAAACACCGGAATACAAACAGCGTTCCAATGCTTATCACCGTAATTGTGAGCAGAATCAGCTCAACTACGGTAAACATACTTCTTGTGTGTGTTCCTTTTATATACCTGAATGCATTTGGAATTACAATCTTTTGATTTTTGCTCCCGCTAAATATAATCTGATTGTTCACCGTATCATACGTAATCTCTCCGTTTTCGGCCTCATCCTTTTTCGGTCTGGTCGCTAAGATATCCTCCCGCTCCTGCTTTTTCTCTTCATTCAGATAAGCCTCATCCGCCTGTCCCGCCGAATCGAATACGGTTGTATTTCCCGGATTTTTGACGCCTCCTTCCGCCGTCTGTGTATCATTCTGGTTCACATTCTCGTTTTTTCCCGGCTTCTCTTTCTCATTTTTTCCGCCGCCCTTTGTACCGCCCGTCTGCGTGTCGCGCTCGGTATCCGGCTCCTTTCCCGATTCGGTATTGCGCTCCGTATCCTTCGGCGCATTTCCCTCGGTCGATGGCGTCGACCCGTTTTCCGTCCCCCCCTGGCCTTCGGTGGACGGCTCCGCCCCCCCGCCTGAGGACGCTTTCGAGATATAACCGCTGTCTATGGCTTTTTTTATATTCGTCTTTCTCCTCATAGAACGAATCGCGGAATCCGCCTGCTCGGCAGTCAGGTCCACATCGTCTCTGCACAGATATGCGTTAAGCTGAGCCAAATACTCGCTGTTTGCATAGTAAGTTTCCCCACTGTAAGTAAAGCTGCCCGAAGCGGCGGCGTAAACGCGCGCCTCTTCCCCGTTCATCCCGCCCGCCATACACGGCACAAAAGATAAAACCGTAATCCCTGCCGTCGTCAAAAGTGTATAAAAAAACCTTTTCACACATTTCCTCCTTATTAATACAAAAATATCCCGACCGTTTCAAACAGCCGGGATATTTATTTACAGTTTATAATTCAACTGCTTATTTGTAAATATTGAATGCAGATACATCTGAAAGAACGGAATCAATCGTTCTGTTGCTTCCAAGCGCCTCAAATACCTTGTTTGCTGCCTCTTTATTTACTTTTACAACAATATCGTCCTCACTCTCAACGCAGGAAACAATCTCGCTGCCGTCCGCCGTCTTCAGGCTTGCGGAATACAGATCGTTGGCGTCGACTGTCAATGTCGCTACAAACGCCTTGTCTGTCACAGTCGCCACGCCATCTACGGTCGCGTCAACCTTAAACGTTACTGTTCCTTTATTTACTGTGATATCCTTAACAAGTACCACTCTGTTGCCGGAAGTAATCTCAACGCTGTCTGTACCCTTTACAAGCGTCGCGCTCTTTGTGCTTCCGTTGAAAGATACGGTCACATTCTTGGTATTTGCGTCTACGTCTTCAACCGTAAGCTCTACGCCATCGCTGGAACGGCTTACAAGCTTGCTCCAAGCCTTATTAAGAGCCTCCTGTGCGTCTGTACCCATCAGAATGTAGTCTTTGCTCTTTGCTTCCTCGATCTTCGCCTCAATATAATCCTGAAGCTTCTCGATTGTCTTGTCGCCCTTTGTCAGGCTTGCAGCGTCCGCGTTCTTATCCAGCGTAAACACTACTTCTTCGCCGTCTTTATCGAGCGCGTTGTTCTTGCCGATCACCTGAACTGTACATGTCGCTGTCTGTCCGCCCTTTGTCGTCGCTGTGATTGTCGCCGTCTTCTTTCCTGCCGGCGTATTTGCCGCTACCGTTACCACGCCGTCCGCTACCGTCGCAATCGTCTCATCCGATGATGTCCATGTCACTGTCTTATCTGTCGCATTTGCCGGCGCTACCGTCGCTGTAAGCGTCTTTGTCTGATCGCTGTCTGTCGTCGTAAATTTAAGCTCTGTCTTATCTAATGTAATTCCCGTTGTCGGAACGTCTGACGGTACGTCCGGTCCAGGACCTGGTTTTGCCGTTACCGTAACTGTCGCCGTCGCTTTCAGGCCGCTCATGCTTGTCGCTGTGATTACTGCCGTACCCGCCTTCACGCCGGTTACCTTGCCTGCTGCAACCGTTGCAACCGCATTATTGCTGCTCGTCCATACTACTGTTGTTCCCAGCGCATCGTTAACCGTCGCTGTGAGCTGAACGGACGCGCCTTCCTGAACGCTTGCCGTTGCCGGCGTTACCGCAATGCTCGGTGCAACTACCGTAATTGTCGCCGTCGTCTTCTTCTTGCTTCCGTCGTTTGCCGTTGCTGTGATCGTTGCCGTACCTGCCTTCGCCGCTGTAACAACGCCGTTCTGGTCTACCGACGCAACGCCTGCGTTGCTGCTGGTCCAGTATACGTTCTTATTGCTTGCCTTAGCCGGAGCGATCGTAGCCTTAAGCGAATATTTTGCGCCTACGTTCACACGCGCCGCCGTCGTATTCAATGTTACGCTCTTTGCAAGCGTCACTTTCTTCTTCACGGTAATCGTAACGGTTGCTTTCTTCTTGCTTCCGTCTTTTGCCGTCGCCGTAACTTTTGCTTTTCCGGCTTTTTTCTTTGTGGTTACTTTACCCTTTTTGTTTACGGATAAAACTTTCTTACCCTTCTTGTCTACGGACCATTTTACTGCCTTTGAAGCAGCGGCCGGTGTAACCGTAGCGACTAACTGCATAGACTTCTTATATCCTAACGTCGCCTTCTTTGCATTCAGGGTTACTTTGCTTGCGCCCTGTTTTACGGTCACCTTACATGTAGCCTTTTTCTTTCCGGAAGTAGCTGTAATTGTAGCGCTTCCTGCGCTTTTACCTGTAATCTTTACAGATGAAACGGCTTTGCTCTTTGCCACCTTCGCAACTTTCGGGTTGCTGGATTTAAATTTTGCCTTAACGCCTTTGCCTTTTACTTTTAAAGTAAAGGACTGCCCTGTCACGATGGTTTTCTTTTTCGTTGACAGTGTCACCTTGGATGCAGCCTGCACCTCTAACAATGAAGCATCAACACTCGTTCCGACAAGTGCAGCCGCAAGACCAAGCATGCAAAGTTTTTTGAAAAAATTAGTTTTTTTCATGAATACTTCCTCCTAAATTAATATTGTTCATTCACTATTAGTGTTTTATGAGATTATAAGCCGCTATAACGATTCCGTCAACTCCTCGGTGTCCCAAAGTTCCTCCGTATCTGTCCCGTAATATTCATCATAGCTGACTTCTGTAATCGTAGCATGCTCAATCAGGAAATCATATACTTTCTGGGTCAGAAGATACTCTTCAATCTCTTCCCTGCTATACAATTCCTCCGCTTCCTCTACGCTCTCACATCCCATATCTTCTAAGTACTCCCCGACCATGTTATCATAGTCGCCATCCTCCAGCGAAACTCCTGTCGCTGTGACGACCGCCTCCATCAAAAGCTCTCCCTGCAAGCACTCCTCTATGTATTCTTCTTTGGAATATTCATAGAAGAAATCGAGATATTCCTCCACTTCCATCTCCCATGCCGCGGCTTCCGATTCCAGCTCTGTCGCATAGTAATCCGCCATCGCATCGTACAACTCCTGTGGATATCCCGTTACGGTCGAATTCTCCTGAATCTGGCTCCATAAATCATCGATCAGGTTCTCTCTTATCTCTGACGCCTCGGCCTCGCCTTCTGCAATCGCTTCCGTTTTCAGCCCCTCATAGGACCCAAGCTCCACATAATCCCAGACATTGTATCCATATTTATCTGTCGTATCCTTATGCGCAGCTCCCTTTCCGCTGCATCCGGCCGCCGCCAGCATACTTAGCGAGATAATTCCGGCAGAAACAAACTTCCTCACTGCCACATCCTTTTTTGATGCTGTTCCTCCTAATAGCTTATTCATAATCAAATCCATTATATATTTTTCCTTTCAAAAGGTCAAGATAATCTCACTCGCCAAACTGTATTTTGAGTGCATTTTCACAATTTTTTCGTATTCTCTCCCGCCTCGTTATGCAAATTGCAGCCTTATTCACTCTTTCCGTAATAATCGTCTCCGTAGTAGCCGCCATAATACTTGCCATAATATTTACTGTAATACTTGCCGTAATACTTTCCGTATCCGTATCCCTTGCCGCCGACCTCAACTTTATTGAGTACGGCGCCCAAAATACGGCAGCCGCTTTTTTCCAGCTGGCTCTTCACCTTCTGAACCATCTTATAACTCACATTATCGCTCTCCACAACGATAATCACGCCGTCGCACTGTTTTGCGACGATCGCCGCGTCGATAACGCTTCCAATCGGCGGACAGTCCAGAATAACGTAGTCGTACGCCTGCCGAACCTCGGATATCAGTCTCTCAAACTTCTTATTTCCCAAAAGCTCGGACGGATTCGGCGCAGCCGGTCCGGTAAATATCATATCTACATTCTTTATGCTTGTCTCACAGATCACCTCCTCAATACTCGCCTTACCTGTCAGATAATGGCTCATTCCTCTCGTCTCCTGATCCGCGCCGTAACGCGAGATCAAAACCGACTTGCGGATGTCCGCGTCGATAAACAGAACCTTTTTGTTGTCCTCCCCGAACGCCTCCGCCAGGCGCAGAGAGACAACCGACTTTCCTTCGTTCGGGGTAGAGCTGGTAAACGCGATTACTTTTACGTCTTCCCCGCAAAAACTGATATTTGTACGCAATGTCTTATATGCTTCATTAGAACGGAAATCAAGCTTTTTTACTTTTTCAAAACTGACCTTCATTATTTTGTCTCCTTTCCATTCTTCTTTGAACGATGCTTTCTCTGGATTTTATCTTCCATCAAATCACGCCTGCGCATTTTTGCCTTCGTCTCTCCCTCTGCCACCGGAATTACGCCGAGCGTATTTAATCCGAGGTATTTCTCAACGTCCTCGGACGTCTTGATTGAATCGTTCATCAGGAATCTGACGATTACAATTCCCGCGGCAAGAATGAAACCTATCAGCGCGCCCATCACAACGTTTCTCTTCAGATTCGGACTGATCGGCTTTGTATTCACCGTACCCTCCTCCGAAATGTTCGGCTCTACGGTATCCATAATTTCGGCCACATATTTAATCGCCACCTGCGTCACTTCGTCTACAATCGTCTTTGCCATATAAGGATCGGGATTGGAAACGGTAATGTCAAGAATACGCGTATTATCCGGATTGTCTGTCGTGACATTGGCGTTAAGCTCCTCATACGACATATCCAGCTCCAGATTGCTGATTACCTTATTCAATACCGGGCGGCATTTTACAAGGATACGGTAATCATTCGTCAATGCGGATCCCACCTGCAGATCCGTCATCGACAACGAAGACAAATCGGTCGTCTGATTCAAAATAAATATACTGGATTTCGAGCTGTACATCGGGGTAATCGCAAGCGTCGTATACAACCCCGCAATCACCGCGCCGATCACAAGCGCGGCAATGATCATCCAGACCTTATTCAGCAACGCAAAAAACAAATCCTGCAAATCAATCTCAAATTCTTCATTTCGGTTGGTTTCCATGTTCTTCTCCTTGTACTCTAATCTAAATATTTGTTTTCCACCATCATTTGCGGATACTCCGCCGTCACGGCGTCCATATACGCAGCATCCAGTTTACGGTACATCCACTCTAACGCCTCCCGCATATTCGGCGCCCGGTTTTCCAAATTATGCGCATCCGTTCCCAGAAAACTGATTTTCTCCTGCTTCATAAGCTTCCTGCACCAGCGCACGCCCTCGTCAAAAAAACTTCCAAGGACGCTCTCTGCGTTCATCTGGAAATAGATCCCCATCTCTTCCAGCTCCTCCATGCGCTCCATATGTCCCGCCAGACAATGATAGCGCTCTACATGCGCAATAATCGGACGAAAACGGGCCTGTGTCAATTCCTTCATCGCCCTGTAAATTCCCTGATAAGAAATCTGGATATTAAATTCCGCCAGCACATATTTCGTACCCGCCATCGTGTGCACCAGCCCGTTTTTGATATCCTCTACGATCCCGTCCTCATAAAGCAGCTCGTTTCCCAAATACAGTTCCATATCGGGAAACCGTTTTTTCGCCTCGCTCTTAAGATTTGAAAATATCTGATCTAATTCCTCCGGCTTATAGCTGTTTCGTCCCCGCTCATAGTGCGGCGTCAGCACAATTCCACGACACCCCTCGTCATAGGCGACGCTTAACATCTCCAGCGACTGTTCCATATTCTTTGCACCGTCGTCAACGCCCGGAAGGATATGACAATGAATATCCATATAATTCAAGTTCATTTTCTTTCCCTGTCTTTCCGCCGGATTTCCGGTCATTCCACTCTCTTCTTTTGATCCTGTCACACAAACATAAAAATCATGTATCTTAATATAACACAGTTCTTTTATTTTGACTAGCTTCAAATTGAAAAAAAAGGAGAAACTACTATATATAGTTCCTCTTTTTTATTACCAGATTTACCAGATTTTTTATAATTTTTGCGATGGCATAGCCAATCATTGCCCCAAGCGTATTGTGAAAAATATCGTCAAATTCAAACAATCCCAGTTTAAACAGATACTGCGCCAGCTCAATCGACGCGCTGAGCAGCGCGCCCGCCGCAAAAACAAAATACCATCGCATCTTTTCTCCAAAAAAATCCTCAAAGAATACGCCGAGCGGTAAGAAAGCAAATATATTTTCGAGATTTTGCCGCATCAAAAAACGATTGCCGTTTTCCCAAATCTCCCGGTAAGACCAAAACAGCGTTGTCTGCAGATGTTTTCCCTCATACGGTATCCGCCCGCCAATCGTCGCCTCATAGAGCGCCAGAAGATAGAACAGGCAGGCCAACGCCGACAGAAACCGGAGCAGGCGCCGCCTTTTCGTCCTCCGTTCCAAAATGCTCTGCGCGGTAAAGACCGCAAGCCCGATAATCACGGCCGACAGAAAATACTCCTGAATCAGATAAAAATCCATAACAACCGTTCCTATAATTCTCTGCCGCAAAAATCAAGCGCCGCCGCAATTACCTTGTCCATATCATAATACTTATACTCGCCGAGACGCCCGCCAAAGAAGACGCCGCTCTGCTGTTTCGCCAGCTCTTTATACGCCTCATAAAGCGCCGTATTTTTCTCGTTATTCACCGGATAATACGGCTCGTCCCCCACATTCCACTCCGCGCTGTACTCGCGGCTTACCACCGTCTTCTCCTGTGTGCCGAACTCAAAATGCTTATGCTCTATCACACGCGTATACGGCGTCTCGCGGTCCGTATAATTGACAACCGCGTTTCCCTGATAATTCTCCATATCATAGACTTCCGTCTCAAAACGCACGCTTCTGTATTCCAGCGCTCCCAGTCGGTACTCAAAATACGCGTCGATCGGCCCCGTATAAATAACTTTCTGCGCGAGCCGGTCTAACCCGTCCCTGTCTGCAAGATAATCCGTCTCAAGGCGCACATCGGCTCCGCTTAACATCTTTTCTATAATCGCGGTATATCCGCCGATCGGGATCCCCTGATAACGGTCGTTAAAATAATTATTGTCATAGATAAACCGCACCGGCAGGCGTTTGATGATAAACGCCGGAAGCTCCTTACAGCTTCTGCCCCACTGTTTCTCCGTGTAACCTTTTACCAGCTTCTCATATATATCGCGCCCCACAAGGGAGATCGCCTGCTCCTCCAGATTGCGCGGCTCTCCTGCAATCTCTTTTCTCTGCTCCTCGATCACCGCCCGCGCTTCCTGCGGCGTAAAAACGTTCCACATCTTCGAGAACGTATTCATATTGAACGGCATATTATAAATCTCGCCCTTATAATTGGCGATCGGACTGTTTACATAGTTGTTAAACTCGGCAAACTGATTGATATAATCCCAGACCTTTTTATCGCTGGTGTGAAAAATATGCGCCCCGTATTTGTGCACCTGAATCCCCTCGATTTGCTCCGTGTAGATATTTCCTCCGACATGGGAACGCTTGTCCACCACAAGAACCCTCTTTCCCTTTTTCATCGCTTCGTTCGCAAATACGGCTCCGTACAGCCCCGCGCCCACTATTAAATAATCGTACATGTTCTTTCCCCCACTGTCCTTATTTTCTCTCTCATAGTCTCGGTTCCCGTCTCCAACGAAACCTTTCGTTGTTTCCTCCTACTATCATATAGCTTTCTATGGAAATGTTCAACAAAAAAAGCTCTTTTTTCCTCTATTCCGTGAACGCCAGGATAAAACCGTTGAAAAACAGAAACCAAACCCCATAGGCAAGGCCCGGGCTTTTGCCTTTCGGAATTCGATCTCCGTTTTGCAACCGGCTCAACGGCGCCCTAAAACTTAAGTTTATTTCGTCTGCCGCTGTCTTGTAATTCCGTTTGAAAAATAGTCGGCAAGCTTCAATGCCTGGCGCTCCAATTCGTCAAACGTATCCACGTCATCCGCATATTCCCCGGAAAGTCTAGCAACGATCTCGCGCTTTGTCAGCATCAGATACTCTCCAAGCTCCCGCTCCAGACTCTCTTTATCAAAATTGATATTCATATTGCTCAATATTTCCGCCAAAGACACTACATCCTGCTCTAATTCCACGTCAAGTCTGTCCGTCTCCTCCGTTTTGCCCTCTTTCACAAGCGAGACAAGCCGCATCATGCCGTTTGTAAATTCTACCAGCTTCTGCCGCAGGCGGTCCGCAATCTCCGGCGGATAATAGTCGGCGAACACCGTTCCCATCTCTATCGGAATTTTCTCCAGCCGTTCTCTGATCTGCGCGCCGTCCTCGTCGTCCTTTCCGACTGACAGAATGTACATGCGCATCCAATAAGAAAACTGCTCCCATAATCTTCGCAGCTTCTGATTCAGCTCCATCTCACTGTCCCAACCGGTATTGGTATTTCCCCCCGGACAAATTAAAAGCGTGCTGCCAACCTGCAAATTATACGGATTTACCCCGGGATTGCGCATCAGTATCTCCGGCACGCTTGTGTCATAGCTTTTTGCCAGACGATAAATGGTGTCTCCCTGCCTGATTACATGCGTAACTGTTCCTGAACAATACATGTCTTCATTCCTTATTTTTATTTCTTTATCATTATATGCATTTTTTTGTCCAAATTTCCAAACACTATAAAAAGAATCCCGCTCTGCGGGATTTCACTACAAAAGAAAGTCCAGCTAATAAATGTCAATAGAAAAATAAAAAATATTTTGTCCTA
>CANDCP010000029.1 GCA_947383215.1 uncultured Roseburia sp. | reverse complement strand
TTATTCTTACCCTTAACCAATAAAAGTCCAATTGTTGGTTTATCATCAGGATGGCACAAAATATCATTTACTATATTCTGATACATATTTAACTGACTGATAAATCCCGGCTCAAAACCACAGGCTTTCAATTCTATCACAACATAGCAACGTAATTTCAAGTGATAAAACAAAAGATCCAAATAAAAATCCTGTCCTCCAACCTCTAAATGAACCTGCCGACCAACAAATGCAAATCCCTGTCCTAATTCTAATAGAAAACTTTGAATATGTTCTGTTAGTTTCTGTTCTATTTCCACTTCACGTCTTGGCATATCGGTTCCCAAAAAGTCAAACAAATAAGGATCTTTAAATATCTGATTCGCCATATCAGAATCAAGCGGTGGCAGTGCCACAGGAAAATTGTTGACTGTTTTTCCGGTACGTTCCATTAATTTACTTTGTATCTGTAACTCAAGTATCGTTTTACTCCAACCGTTTTCTATTGCTTTACCAGCATACCATATACGTTCTTCCTGTGTTTTTAATTTATCCATCAAAGTAATATTTGTCCGCCATGGTATTTGTGCAACGATCCGTTGCACTATTTCCTCATTCTCCCAACACTGGGCAAATTTGCGCATATATTTAATATTACGCGGAGAAAAGCCGGACATTTCTGGAAAAGCAATTTTCAGATCCTTTGACATACGGTCAATAACCTTTGCACCCCATCCCTCTTCCTCTTGCTTTTTCATAATAGCCTTGCCAATATTCCAGTAAAGACAAATCATGCTTGTATTGGCGTTCATTACAACTGAAACTCTCTGCTTCTGAATTTCTTTCTTAATTTCTTCTATAAATTGCAAATAACTATCACCCATTTCAGAAAGATTCGGAGCAACCGGAAATATCACTCCTTCTTTATCCTTTCCCATCCGCTTGCGCTTATCCATAAAACACCTCCCATATTCCTATTTGCCAATTACCATATTTATCCTATTCTTACATCCACATTTGGCAAAGCATAAATTGTTTTAGGTGTATTTTTAGGCAAAGTCAGTATCGACTACTTCGATACATTACGATTTCTCCTTACATTCAAATTGTATTTCCCCGATAATCTTAAAAATACCTTAATATAGAAATCATTTTATCACCTGTCTTTGGTTAAATATAGACCACGTCCTTAATTCCCATGGAATATAATGCAATCATAATTACACCGTCACTTCATCACCCGCACAAAAACTTTTTATATCTGCACACCACTTTTGAATATTGGTTTCAATGTTTTGCTTTCCTTCCAAGTGTGCCAAAACATGCCTTTTATTTAATAAATAAACGAAACAAATAACTTCCTGTGCAGTTCTTCGTCGCTCTTCATCACTTAAAAAATTCAAATAATCCATGTCATCCAGACTATTTGTTCTCTCTAGCATATGACTATCGCCATTAAGCACAAGCCTATACATTAGATTCTTGAAATAATCAATGTAATCTTTGTCTCCAATCTGTTGCAAAATCGTATCATCACAGGAAATCTCTGCTATTCCCTTTTTATACACAAATGTTGAGAACGCCTCCATCACTCGTCGCATTAAATTCCCAACAATCAGAGTGTCATTCGCATTCTTACCACAAGCATAATCATATACAGCTTTCAAAATCTCAGAATATTCGTTTCGTTTTGTGTAACTGAATGGAATAATCTCTTTGTTTTTTAATTCACAACAAGCATATGTAACTTTCTTTTGCCCGTTGCTTTCTCGCTTATATTCGTTGCAAACCTCTTCTCCAATTTTTTGAAAATCATATAAACACTGAATATCATGTGTCATCACTAGAATTTGGCTTTCTGGATTGGTTTTAATAATATCGGCTACCTTTGCTTTCAGCAGTGACATAATTCCCACTTTGTTTTCAAAACCAAAACTTGATATGGGATCATCAATAACAAGGATTAGTTTTTTTGAATACCCGTCTTTCGCCTCCTGATTCATAATCAGTTCTGTAAAAAAATAGCATAAAGCAATAATATTTCTTTCACCAACAGACACATTGTTAGGCTTTACTGCTTTTCCGTGGGCATACAATACATATTTATCACCTTCAACTTTGATTTCTAATCTATCCTTTGAAAAGAACACAAATCTAAGGCTCTTATTAATCAAACTAACTGCTATTTTTATGTTTTTCTTTCGAGATTTTAAGATATTCAGCTCATCATTGAGATTTTTGATTTTCTCGTCAGATTCCTTTAATGCTTCATCAGCTTTCTTCTGTTCCCCCAAGGCTTGCTTCCATAACTTAATATCGCTAGAAACCTCATAATGTGCAATGGTTGCATTATCATTTGTGAGATTCCTTTTAAGCGTTCCAATTTTTTTAACTGCATTGTTATAATTTTCTATTTCCTGCTGTAACTTAGTCCTAAACAACTCATATTGCTCAAGTTTATCAATCAGGCAGCTCTCAAAATCAGTAATAGGTGTATACGGATGATTAATCTTTTTAAGAATAATTTCTCGTATCTTAAATATCTCTTTATTGATTTCTTCCACTACATCTTTACACTTTATATAATTAGGTGAATTCAAGACATCCATACCAGAAAAATCAACATTCAATTCCTGTATGATGCATTTTTTGAGTTTTTCCTCATGAATATCAACCTCTTTCGATAATACTTTCTCTATACTACCAATTAAATCTCGTTTACCTTGATCTGAGATTTCTTGAAAACAAAAAGGACATTTCTTTGTCTTTTCTTTCGAAAATACTGACTTCATTTCACTAATTTGATCTAATTTCCCGTCATCAATAAGCTGAAGAAGATATTGCTCACGATCTGACAACGTAGGTCTTTCAACCTTCTGTGAAAGAAGATTTTGTAATACCTTTTCATCATATGGAACATTCAATTTCACAGTACTTCTAATCTGAGCCGCTTCATTAGCTATTACTTGACTTAACAGTTGAAGATTCTCTTCATAACGTTTTCTCAAATCCGCCAATGGTTCAGCAGGTTGCAATGCGATAATAGAATCCATTACTTTATCCGTAACGCTGGCATTGCGTTTACCATTATTAATAATCTTTTCTCGCTCAGCCCAATGTCCATTTCCAGACAATCCAAGGTTAATCTGAAATTTACAGTTGCTTGGAGACTTTATATTATCTTTGTCTTTATATTCGCCAGCAACTGTTTTAAGTTCTGCATTTCTTTTAGATTCAGCTTCAATTCTAAGTTCCAAATCCAATATTTTATCTTCAAGATTACCTAGTTCGCCCAAAAGAATAATTGCATTCAACCCATCGTCTTGTATTTTAACACGTGAACTCACATAATCTTCATTAAACACATGAATACACTGCGTATCCACAAAAGCCATATCTTTTTCATCAAGCAATGTGGCTTGGGCTATATCATCAACTACATCCCCTTTTGCCTTACGCACAGCATTAGAAATAGTACTTTTTCCAGAGCCATTTTTCCCGTAAAGAACTGATATTCTATCTTCATTTATAAATAATTTCAGCTCTTTTTCTTCATTAAAAAAACCTCCTTTAAACTTTATCTTTTTTAGCATTTTATCCTCCCATTTAAATCATTTGAAAATATTTGAACGCGTTTTTTATTGCATTTTCTTTTTCTTCTGTGCAGTTTGGCTGCTTAACATTTTCGTTCTTTGCCGTATTATAATTCTCACGCTCGATAATACCACACTTTGCTTTAATCTGAGCAATATTCAAACTGGATACTTTCAATCTATATCTATCAAGCACATACTGTTTAATTTCCGCATAAGTGGCTTTGCTCTCCGCAGCCGTCAAATCAAGCTCACTCATTTCCAGTTCCACTTCTATATTCTGTTTTGTATGAAGTTTTGAAAGCAACACGATACTTTCAATATTCGCAGTCGCCGGAAACATATCTACGCAGCACGCCCTTTCTACCGCATATCCCCGTTCCTGCAAAATTTTTAAATCTCTCGCAAGGCTGGTCGGCTTACAGGAGATATAGAGCATCCGTTCTACGCCATAACGAATGATCTTCTCCAACGCCTTCGGATGAATACCGTCGCGCGGCGGATCAAGAACGATAAAATCCGGCTTGTCGTCAATACAATCCAGAACCTTTAAGACATCGCCGGCAATAAATTCACAGTTATCAAGATTATTTAATCTGGCATTTTCCCTCGCCGCCTCTACCGCCTCCTCTATAATTTCCACACCGACCACTTTCTTGGCGACCGGCGAGAGAATCTGCGCAATTGTGCCGGTTCCGCTGTATAAATCAAACACGACGCTTCCGGCGTCTTTATCGCGCGACTTTGTCAAAGTATCCCCGATAAAATCGCGCGCCGTCTGATACAATACCTCGGCGCCCAGGGAATTGGTCTGAAAAAAGGAAAACGGCGATATTTTAAAACGCAGGCCAAGCAGATCTTCAAAAAAATAATCTCTTCCGTACAAAATTGTCGTCCCCTCATCCGCAACAGTGTCGGCAACGCCGTCGTTTCTGGTATGCAAGATCCCGGTTATTTTTCCCTGAAGCTCAAGCTTCTCAAGCTCCCGCGTCATTTCTTCCAAAAGTATATGTTCCCGCTGCTCTTCCTCCGGTGAAGCCGTTACAAGATCGATCAAAATCTCGCCCGTCTTTACTGCCTTTCTGACAAGAAGATGACGCAGATATCCCGTATGTCGCAGTCTGTGATAAAACGTAACCTTCCGTTCCTCAAAAAACTGCTGTACACATTTTAAAATCGCTCTGTAATCCTCATCCACAATCTGACACTCCGAGACAGACACTATATCATAAAAGCTCCCCCGTTTATGCATTCCAAGCGCAAGCGGACCTCCCTTGCTCTCGTCTCCAAAGGTAAATTCCATCTTATTCCGATACGCAAACTGTCTCGGGCTCGGCTTTATCGGCAAAAATTCATATTCATAATCGATCACCGCATCCAAAAGGCGTTTCACCTGCTCCTCCTTCTGCCGCAGCTGTTCCTCATAGGGAAGGCTCAAAAATGCGCAGCCTCCGCAGAACCCGAAATGCGGGCACGGCGGCTGTTCCATCTCCAGCGGTGATTTCTCTAAAACTTCCAATATACGCCCTTCGCATTTTCCTTTGCGCGCCTTTTGAATGAAAAACGATATTTTCTGACCGCGAATCGCGTTTTTAACAACGACGCACTCTCCCGTCTCCAGTCTGACAATTCCTTTATTCGGAAAATCTACTCTCTCAACAATGCCTTCAAAAACCTGTCCCTTTTTCATATTATATCCATCCTGTTTATTTTTTGATATTCCGCGGCAATAAGCCCTCAACTTTATATGCACTTCTCTGTGACATAAAAAGGGTATTCCCGCCGCTACGGAAACACCCTTCTACCCTTTTTCGTCGCAATAACAACTCGCTTAATTTTCCTCGTCATCATCCTCATCAAAGAAGTCGTCCTCGAAATCATCTTCAAAATCATCCTCGAAATCTTCCAGATAGTCCGGCGCAAAGAACCGATACAATCCGTAAGCAGCCGCTGCAACTACCGCAATGATACCGATGATTGCAAAAATCAGCCCGACAGAACACTTTTTCTTCTCTTCTTCCTCTTTTTCCTCTTTTTCCTTCTCTTTCTTGTTCAACAGCTCTGACACCTTCGAAACATTTGCGGATAATAAATCGCGTAATTCATCTACTTTGTTCATGTTATCCCACTCCTTTTTATTACAACACATTTTTTTCATTCTAAGCCATACCTTTCATATTTCCCAAAATACGGTTCATCGTTGTCGTTATTATACCATATCTTTCCCACTTCTACTATAAAAAATTACAAATTCATAAAAATTTTATATCTGTTATAGCTTCTGAAGCTTCGCAAATGCGGCGAACATTTTTTTAACCCCTGCGCCGTCAAACTCCACGGTTACTTCGTGATCCCGCCCGCCGGATACGATCTGCTTTACGGTACCCTCGCCGAATTTCATGTGTTTCACTCTGTCGCCGACATCATAAGAAAGCTTCCGGTTATCCGCACTTTTGCCGAAATCCTTTGCAGAAGGCATCTGCCGCATTCCTCCGCTCTGCGACATCGCCATCGGTTTTGCGCGAAACGCCTGTCTGGCAAACTGGCTCATCGTCGGCTTATATTTCTCCGGCTCACGCTCCTTTTGAATTTCACCGGCCAGAAACTCTGCCGGAATTTCTTTTACAAAGCGCGACACTTTATTATACTGCGTCTCGCCGCGAATCATGCGCTGTTTTGCGCAGCTAATCGAAAGCCTCTCCTTCGCGCGGGTGATTCCGACATAACAAAGCCTGCGCTCCTCCTCAATTTCTTCCATGGAATTGTCCGAACAGATTGACATATAACTCGGAAATAGCCCGTCCTCCATTCCTGCAAGATAAACCTGCGGAAATTCCAGCCCCTTTGCGCTGTGTAATGTCATAAGCACAACATAGTCCTGCGTCTCGTCAACCGAATCAATATCCGCGACAAGCGCTACCTCCTCCAAAAAACCGCTGAGCGTCGCCGGCCCCTCCCTGCTCTCATCCGCCTCATAGGAAGCCGCCTTGCTTATCAATTCGTCAATATTTAATATCCTCTGATTCGCCTCCTCGGTATTTTCGGCCTCGAGCTCAGCCACATACCCCGTCTCTTCTATAATCTCCTGCAAAAGCTCGGTCACACCGATATATGCGGCTTTACTGCGCATCGTCTGAATCAGAGTGACAAACGGCTTCAGCTTTGAGGCTGATCTTCCAAGCGTCGGAATCTCCTCCGCCGCTTTTAACGCATCGTAAAAGCCGATTCCCTGCTGTAAAGCATAGTTCTGCACACGGTTTAAGGTAGTTGCGCCGATTCCCCGCTTTGGAACATTGATAATCCGGCGCACCGCAAGATCGTCCTTCGCATTGTCAACCGTCTTCAAATATGCGAGCAGATCCTTGATCTCTTTTCTTGCATAAAAGTTAACGCCGCCGACAATTTTATACGGAATATTCGACGCGATAAAACGCTCTTCAAAAAGACGGGACTGGGCGTTGGTCCGGTATAATACGGCGCAGTCTCCGTACGCGCATATCCCCTCCCGCGCCTTGGCCGTAATATCTGTCGCCACATAATCCGCCTCCTCATATCCCGTCTCAAACTGGCGGAGAATGACTTTCTCGCCCTCCCCGTTCTCGGTCCAAAGCTCCTTACGTTTTCTGCCCACATTATTGGCAATCACATGATTTGCCGCATTCAGAATGTTCTGTGTAGAACGATAATTTTGTTCGAGCTTTATCACCGTGGCGTCTGGGTATTCCTTTTCAAAGTTTAAAATATTGTAAATATTCGCGCCCCGGAATTTATAGATCGACTGATCGTCATCTCCCACGACGCAAAGATTTCTGTATTTTCCCGCAAGCAGCTTGATCAACTGAAACTGCGCCGTGTTGGTGTCCTGATACTCGTCTACCATAATATAGCGAAAACGCTCCTGATAGGAATTTAAAACCTCGGCGTCCTTTTTGAAAAGCTCCACGGTCTTCATAATCAGATCGTCAAAATCAAGCGCATTATTTTTGCGAAGACTGTCCTGATATTCCCGGTACACCTCCGCCTGACGAATCTTCTGATAATCTCCCTGCGCCCTTCGAAAAAACTCCTCCGGATCTATCAGCTCATCCTTTGCCGAAGAAATCACGCCAAGAAACGCCCGCTCTTTGTAAATCTTCGTGTCAATCTCCATTCGCTTGCAGATCTCTTTCATCAACGTCTTCTGGTCGTCCGCATCGTAAATTGTGAAACTCGTATCAAACCCGATTCTGTCAATATAGCGCCTCAATATCCTGACACAGGTAGAATGAAACGTAGCAACCCAGACGCTCTCCGAACCGTAACCAACCATGTCGTCGATACGCTGCCGCATCTCCCCCGCCGCTTTATTCGTAAATGTAATCGCCATAATATGGTAGGGATTTACCCCGGCTTCCTCTATCAGATACGCCGTTCTGTGCGTCAGCACGCGCGTCTTACCGCTGCCTGCGCCCGCAAGAATCAAAAGCGGCCCCTCCGTATGTAATACCGCCTGCCGCTGCATCTCATTCATTGTCTCATTAAATGCCATTCACTTACCTCTTTATCTATGTAATCAAAATCATCAACCGGCCGGTTGAAACCAATATGCAAATTTACGCGCTCCCTCTATACATAACCCTATCATTTTCCGGACAAAGTGTCAATGCAAAAGGCCCACTCTTTTCGAACAAATTTTCTATTTTCATTTCAAACTTGTCATCTAGTTTTAAATACTATATAATGAATACCAGTACAGCGATGAGAACCGATACGAGGTATAAAGAATGACGATCGACACAAACGATTTTTTAAACAGTATACTTGCAAGCCTCTCACGGATTGACTATATACGTCCGGAGAATATTCCAAACATCGATTTATATATGGATCAGATCACAACCTTTATGGACACGCAGCTCGCCAAATCCAAACGTCACGCAAACGACAAGATTCTGACCAAAACCATGATTAACAACTATGCCAAAAACAATCTGCTGCCCCCTCCCGTCAAGAAGCGGTATTCCCAGGAGCACGTTCTGACATTGATTTTTATTTATTATTTTAAAAGCATCCTAAGCATCAGCGATATTCAGAGCATTCTCAATCCGCTGACAGAAAAATACTTCGCCTCTGACGAAAGCCTTAGCCTGACCGACATCTATGAGGAAGTATTCAGTTTGGAAAGCGATGAGGTTGAAAAAATGATGCGCGACGTCACAAACAAGTTCAACACGAGCTTCCAAACCTTTGCCGACGCGCCGGAAGAAGAGCAGGAATTTCTCCACACCTTTTCCTTTATCTGCATGTTAAGCTTTGACGTCTATGTCAAAAAAATGCTGATTGAAAAGATCATTGACCAAATGAATGAACAAAAAGCTGAAAAAGAAAATACCAGAGACGCATAATAAAAACGGCGGAGCAAATCTTTCCTCTCAAAAATTTGCTCCGCCGCTTTTCGCCTATCCCTTTGTCGCCGCCACGTTCGTCCTTGCAAATACCATGTCATAACCGTCGCATCCATAATTTAAAGAACGGTTCACACGGCTGATTGTAGCTGTGGACGCCCCCGTCTTCTCCGCGATGTCAAGATAGGTCCTCTGCTCACGCAGCATCTTCGCCACCTCGTACCGCTGGGAAAATGCTAACAGCTCGTTTACCGTACATACGTCCTCAAAAAACTTATAACATTCTTCTTTATTTTCAAGGCTTAAGATTGCCTCAAACAAATGATCTACCGCTTCTGTTCTGACATTCTTACTCATATGCCGTCTCCTTCTCATTGATATCTGAATTTTAACATATTAAAGTATGAAAGTAAACACCCTAAATCCTGTTTTTGTAACAATTCAAATATTTTTTTACCTTCTCCACAGACGTATTTACGACTAATTCCTCCGGAAAATTGATCTCCTCCAACAGCTTCACCGCATAATTATGCTCTCCCACCGACAGATCAATATGCGCATCCGAATCCAGAACAACCGGCTGCTCGTACTCTCTGCACAGATTTAGCATTTCGATATACCGCTCCACCGGATCTCCACGGAAGCTGCCCGGCTTTAAAGACGAATTATTTACCTCGAGCAATATTGCGCGTTTCTTTGCCTCTTCCACAATCGCCCGGTAATCGACCGGATACCGCTTATCGTCCGGGTGCCCGATGATATTTACATACGGATTCTTCATCGCGTTCAGATATGCCTGCGTATTCTCCTTCACTGTTCCCGGATGGATACACGGCGTGTGCAGACTTGCTATCACAAGATCCATCTCCTCTAACAGCTCGTCCGGCAAATCCACGCTTCCGTCATAATCCATGATATTTAATTCCACGCCAAACAAAACAGAAACCCCCATCCGCTCTCTGGGCAGCACTCTGAAATTCGAAAAATACAAAATCCCGCAGCTTCCCGGCATCTTCGGCGCGTGTTCCGTAATCCCCAGAAGCTCTACGCCCCTATCGCGGGCAGCGGCTGTCATTTCGGTTATCGTGCTATACGCATGGCCGCTCGCGGTCGTATGCGTATGCAAATCCATCAAATCTTTCATCTTGTCCTCCTGAACCCACACCTCCCCCTCTACGCAATAAATTATACACCTTTTTCTTTATTTTTCATACTATAAATATAAAGTACGGCGGAAAGCATATCTGTGAAAACCGCCAACCCCATGGAGGTATTATGAAAAAATTTTCAATCCGCAGGATTCTATCCTGCTCTCTTATCTGTGTTCTGCTCGCCTCGCTGTGCGCCTGCGGCGGCAAGGACGACAAGGAACGCCTGACATCCGTAACCCTAAACGAGGTTGCGCACTCTATTTTCTATGCTCCAATGTACGTTGCAATTGAAAAGGGATATTTTAAAGAAGAGGGGATTGACCTTACGCTTGTCACGGGATTCGGCGCGGATAAAACCATGACCGCCCTCGTCTCCGGCGAAGCCGATATCGGATTTATGGGAACCGAATCCAGTATTTACGCGTACACCGAAGGCGCCGAAGATTACGCCGTTAATTTTGCGCAGTTGACCCAGCGCGCCGGAAATTTCCTCGTCGCAAGAGAACCGATGGATAACTTTAAATGGAGCGATCTAATCGGAAAAAATGTCTTAGGGGGCAGAGCCGGCGGCACGCCGCAGATGGTATTTGAGTATATCCTGAAAAAGAATCAGATCGATCCCGCAAGCGACCTCTCCATCGACCAGAGCATAGACTTTGGTTCCACAGCCGCCGCGTTTTCCGGCGGGCAGGGCGATTTTACCGTAGAGTTTGAGCCGAGTGCAACCGCATTGGAAAAAGAAGGGACCGGCTACGTCGTCGCTTCTCTTGGCGTTGATTCCGGATATGTTCCCTACACCGCCTTCTGCGCTAAAAAGAGCTATATTGAAAAGCACAAGGATATCATTCAGGCCTTCACGGACGCGCTGCAAAAGGGAATGGAGTATACAAACAGCCACAGCCCGGAAGAAATCGCCAAAGCAATTGAGCCGCAGTTTACGGATACGGATCTTGACACGATAACGACCATCGTGACACGTTACTATGAACAGGATACCTGGAAATCCGACTTGATATTAAGCAACAATAGCTATCAGCTCGTGTTAGAAATCCTAAAAGAGGCCGGCGTACTGGAAAAGGAAGCGCCCTATGAGGATCTAGTCACAACCGAATTTGCAGAAAAAGCAGTGCGTTAAACGCACTGCTTTTCCCCCTGTATTACCTTATTTTAACTTTCTTCTTTGCCGACCAGGCACCGTAAACTCTCATTTCTTTCTCTTTATTCTTAAAAGAACGCACTCTGATATAATATCTCTTGCCCTTTTTCAGCTTAGAAATTGTTTTGCCTGGCTTTTTCGCCTTATTTTTAGAAATCGTCGCTGTCTTGGCGCTTTTAAATTTGCTGTTTGTAGAATACTGGATCTGATACCCGGTCGCTTTTTTATCTTTTTTCCATCTCACCGTCGCTTTATTTATTCCGGACACTTTTACTTTTACGCCCGTCACTTTCTTCGGCGCGACATTGACCGTAACCTTTCCGGTCGCAGGGTGATGGTTCGCGTCGCCGGATGCGTAAATCGTAATTACCGCCTTACCGGTATCCTTGATCGTTACGATTCCCGCATTTACTTCCACGATACTGCTGTTGCTGCTTACATATGTCAGGTTGCCGTATCCCGTTGCGTTTAAACTAAACGGCTTATTTCCGTAGGTTTTATTAATTTCCGTAACGACATTGATCACACCCGGCGCCTTTACAACGCTTATCGCCGCAGCGTTTGATTTTGTCGTCACTTCCTTTGCGCCTGTCGCCGCCGGATCGGTATTCTTTACAACACAGTAATAATATCTCTGTCCCACCGACGTAATATCCGGTACATAAGTTGACGCTATCGCCCCGGCAATCGGTATCCCGACAGTCTCGGCGGACGCGCTCATATACCACTGATAGGAAATCGTGCCGCTTGAAACCGGAAATACCTCTACCATTAACGCGCTTGCCTTATGGCCGTACGTATAATTTGACGAAACCGGATGCCTGATTATAAACGGCGTGCTCGCATCCTTTCCGCTTACCGTAATTTTTGCAGTCTCGCTTATCTTCTGCGCGGTCTTATTTCCCGGCGCTGCCTCATTCGTATTCGTTACGATACAGTAATAATAAGTAACTCCCGCTTTTGAAGTATCCGGCTGATAAGTCGATTCCGTCGCTCCGTCGATTGCCGTCATCTCATCCTCGCTCGCTCCGCCATACCACTGATAGCTCAGCACGCCCGGACTTGACATCTCCAAAAATGCCGTTACGCTCAGCGGATTTGCGGCAGCGCCCGCTTCATAATTAGCGCCGATCGGATTTGCCGAAATAACCGGCGTCTGCGCGTCTATAATTCCAGTCACTTTTACAAGCGCCGTATTGCTTGTCGCCTGCGCGGTCTTATTTCCCGGCACCTCGTTATTTGTATTCGTCACTACGCAGTAATAGTAAGTCTCTCCCAGCTCGGAGATATCCGGCCGGTAAGAGGATTCCGTCGCTCCCTCGATGGCTGTCATCTCATCTTCGCTCGGTCCGCTGTACCACTGGAAGGAAAAGATTCCGGCGCTCGCCGTCTCCAGATACACGTCGACCGTCAAAAGGCTTGCCACAACGCCTGTCTGATTCATTCCGAGATTGTAAACCGCATCCTGCGGATGTGCCTTAAACAACGGCGTCTGCGCGTCCGTAAGGCCGGTCACGGTTATGGAGATACATCTGCTCTTTTCACTCGCAGTCTTCTCTCCCGTCACGCTCGAATCCGTATTTGTCACGAGACAATAATAATACGTAACGCCCAGAACCGAAATGTCCGGCTGGTAAGAGGACTTCGTCGCTCCCTCGATTGCCGTCATCTCATCTTCACTCGGTCCGCTGTACCACTGATAAGATAATTCTCCCGCGCTTCCATCCGGAATACGCGCGGTTACGTTCATAACGCTCGGGGTATCTCCGATTTTGTATGTCGTACTGCTCGGGCTTTCCATAATAATCGGCGCCTTTGCATTCTCAACCGGAGGCTCTTTGGAATCAGTAACGCGCTCACCCCAGTGCGCATACAGCGTAATACTGTCGGTGTCGGTAGATACTTCCGTCACATAGTCCTCAACATATTTTACTTCCTGAACAAGAGACCAGCCTGCAAACTCATATCCGTTTCTATAAGGCGCAGCCAGAGAAATCGTGCCGCTGCCCTTTTCATAGTAAAATGGATTGGAATCCGCATTCGAGGCAGGCGAACGGTCGTCGTCATCGTCATTCATCACATACTTAATCGTTTTTAAGGTGGAGATATCACGGTCCATACTCTGCGAACCGCCCTCTATCGTAACCTTCTCCTTCGGCATCAGGCTCACATTGTCAATCTGTACAGACGCGCCCTCGCCAAAGCTTAAAACTACCGCCGCATTCTTTAACCCGCGCAGCGTCTTAAACGTCCATGCAAGTTTTTTCATCGTACCGGTCTGCGCATATTTCGTCTCCTTTGACTCTAACAGCTTGACGCCAAGCGTCTCGCTTCCGTCTTCCTTCGTGTCAACGGACGCAATCGCCGCCTTAACCGTCGCTGCAGCTTCACTGTACATATCAAACGTCAGCGTATATTCTCCTTCCGGCAGAACAAAACCGCTCTGATAAATGGTACTCTCCCCATTCTCGGACGAAATCTGCGCGCGGCGTCCGAAATATTTTTTCACGCCCGCAGCCACATCCTCTACGCCGATATCATCACTGCCCGAACTTTCGGTTGTATAAGCCGGAACGCTAAAATTCGTACCTTCCGCCGCTTTCCAGTATCCGATATTATTGTTGCCCTGATCAAAAGTTCCGTTATAGAGATATTCTCCGCTGGCAAGCGGCTTGCTGTCGCGCGCCGGGTCGTCTCCGAGCGTAGCCGGATCCACAATCTCAACCTTCATGTTTCCGACGTATGCCGTTCCTGTCCCGATCTTACCCAAATTCATCTCGATACGGCAATTGTCGAAATCCGTCTGCTGATCGATTAAGAATGAATAGCTTGTCGGCGTATCCTCCAATACAAAGGAGGTGATGCCGTAAGTCCCCCAGCCTTTCCACTCTTTCGAATCGCAGCTTGCAGTCTGTCCCACGAGATCTCCCTGCGCATACGCGTCAAAGGAAACCTTATATAAATATCCCTTCTTTGCGTTGTAGTGTCCGATCAACTGTACCGAATAATTCTGAATTCCCGCATTCGTCACATCTACTTTGGCCCACTCGCTTCCATCCTTCGTCACAGGCTCGACTGTCGCCGCGCCGCCCTCTGTATATGCCAGATACCACTTATCCGCATCCACGCTGCCCTTTGTCTCCAACGCGTTTACGTCCCCGTTTTCCGCGGCCACAACATTGTCCGCGCTTATCGACGCTATCTGATTTCCGGTCTGGCTTGCCCAGTCGTTTTTACTGTTTTGCATTGTCCTTCTGACATTCGTCGTATCATACCCGCCCTCTTTCTGATAAACACGGACATAATCGACGTACATATTGATATCGTCCTGGAACGTAGCTTTATTGTCCGCTCCGCCAAACGTGCCGCTGTCCACCGCCATATTCAGCAAAATATAATACGGCTGATCAAACGGCGCGTCGAATGAAAGTGAGGAAGAAGCTCCCGGAATCTTACTCTCCCAGTTTGTCTGCGTGTAAATCGCTTTTCCGTCGTAATAGAACGTAATCTTTCCCGGTTCCCAATCCACCGCATACGTATGGAAATAACTCATGCCTGAGCCAAGCGACTGATAGCCGCTTCCAAGATACACATGGTCCGGCGAACCCCAGTGAAGCGTCGCGCACGCTTCATCCTCCCTGTATCCGCAGGTCTCCATGATGTCAATCTCTCCCGATACCGGCCATGCGCCGTAGACGTCGGCCGACTGCGGCAGCATCCAGAACGCCGGCCACGCGCCTATCGTCTCCGGAAGAGCCATGCGCGCCTCCACATAGCCGTATGTCGTGGTAAACAAAGGCCCTGTCTCCTGCGTTCCCTTGGTCACAATGCGGGCGGATGTGTAATACGATTTGCTCTCTTTCCCGTACGCGTATCCGTCTTTTTCATAGCTTGCCGTAATACGCAGCAATCCCTTATCGTTCTCATTTACCGCGATATTTTTGCTTCTGTTTGTATAACTTTGCCTCTCGGAATTACCCCAGCCGGCAAGACCGGCTTCAACCGTACCGTTTCCCTGCTGATACGACCACTTGTCAAGATTCAGCCCCGTATCCTTATCCACATTGTCAGAACCGTAATTGCCGTCGAACTCATCCGACCATATCAATTTATATCCGCTTTTATTCTTTCCCGGATCGCTCACCTCACCCGAAGTATCCGGATTCAGCGGATCGTACTCTTTTCCCTTTGTCCCCAGTGAAACCGTGACAAAATAATCGGCGGAAAGATCCGTATCTTTTAACGTAGCCCGGATCGTCACATCCCGTATGATCGGATTAAACCAATATCCTCCGTTTGTCGGATAGCTGTCCCATCCCCAGTCTTTATCCCATTTAAACGCCTGATCCAACGGCATTTCCTCTCCGTCGACAATCGCCGTCCAGGTAAAGTTGGCCTGACCGTATTCTCCGCCGCTTATCACCCCGCCGTTCAGCTTGATGTAATCGAAATTCAGAGCCATAGCCTCTCCCGAACCCACGGTAATCTCATTGTCTCCGTCCGCATCCTTAAATTCCATGCTCGTAATCGTTCCAAGCTCCACCAGCTTGTAATCCAAGTGCACGGCCTCATATGCAGCCGACTGGAAACGTATGGTGTTTACGCTTCCAAGGCTTTCGTCCAGCTTCATGCTAAGACCCCAGCCTCCTTCGCCTTTTTCTCCCCACACCCACCATGAGATACAGTAGGCGCTGCCTTCCGCATCCGTGAGATTATCTTCGCCCTGTACCCAATCGGCGACCTCCTTTAACGGCACCCATTTTCCGTCCTGCCGGATCTGAATCTCATAAGCGTTCTCATAGGTCGCATATGTATCGGTCGTGAGCGCCTGCCCGTTCATCTTAGGCAGCGTCAGCGAATATTTTCCGGTTTCCGTATCCTTGATAACCGTATCCGTCTCATCCGCTCCATAACGCTCAAACGTCAAAATCTCCACTTCCGCCGCGTTTACCGTAACCGCCGGATACATAACGGCTCCGGCCGCCGGCTGCACCGCAAGCGCCGCGGCAGCCATCCATGCTATCACTTTTTTTCGAAATTTCTTTCCTCTTTGCATCTTATTCCCCTCCTGGCATTACATAAATACATACATCGCAGTCTTTATCTTCCGCGATGCGTCTACCCAAAAACTGCAGTGAAACCAAAACCTCCTTCCCAGAAACCAAAATTATACAAAAAATCACAAATATATCCAAAAAGATAACACAAATTGTAAATAATGTCCTTTGATTTCCCTTTTCTTGATCTTACTAATGTTAATTTTACCCTTTTTTCCTGCTTTTAACAAGTGTTTTTTGTATATTTCCTATGACAGAGGAACAACAGGTTTTTTTATGGCGCTACGCCTGCTGCAGATTTTCCCGTAACAGAAAAAAGCCGCCGCTCCGGCAGATGAATGATCTGTCAAAGCAACGGCTCCTTCTACTCGCATTTCTTTTATAATTCCAAAATCGTTTCACATTTAATGCGCCTGCTATACCAATGAAAATCCGAGCAGGCTCAATACCATCATAATCACTCCCGCAAGCAGCACGCCTAGCATAACCGCCGCTATGCTGGATTTAAAATCCATATCCAAAATGCTCGCCGCCAGCGTTCCCGTCCACGCGCCCGTACCCGGAACAGGAATTCCGACAAACAGCAGCAGAGCCAGAAACAAGCCTCTTCCCGCTTTTTCCTTCAGCTTTCTGCCCCCTTTTTCTCCCTTCTCTAAGCACCAGGAAAAAAACTTTCCGATTACCGGCTTATCCGCGCCCCACTCCAGAACCTTCCTTGCAAACAGGTAGATGACAGGCACCGGGAGCATATTCCCGATAATACAAATGATATAAGACGGAACAATCGGAAGCCCAAACCCCTGCGAAAACGGAATCGCCCCTCTTAGCTCGATAATCGGCACCATGGAAATCAGAAAAATAATCAAATATTTCTGCAACATATAAAATTCCTTTCTCAACATCAAATATACTTATTGCTAAATCATAACACAATCTAACATTTTTCCAAGATGTTTTTTAAAGTTTTAAGAAATTTTTTCATTTCCTCGTCCGTACCTATCGTGATTCTCAGATAATTACTGATTCGAATCGGCTTATGAAAATGACGTACATAGATATTATTTTTTCTAAGTTCCTCCAAAATATACAATGCCTGAACCGAGGAATGCGCCGCAAAAATAAAATTGCTCATGGAATCCTCAAAGACAAATCCAAGCGCCCTCAATTCTTTTTTTACCCACTCTCTCGTAGAAACGATCTTCTCTACCGTCTGCTTATAATACGTTTTGTCGCGAACTGCCGCGGCGCCGATCGCAAGCGCCGTCTCATCCATTGTATAAGAGTTAAAGGAATATTTCACATCGTTTAAATATTTGATCAGCTGCGGCTGGCCAAACGCACATCCGATGCGCATGCCCGCCAAGGCGCGCGATTTCGAAAAGGTCTGGACGACAAGGAGATTATCGTATTTTTCAACCAGCGGGAGCGCAGACACCCCGCCGAAATCAATATACGCCTCATCAATCACAACGACGACGTCCCGGTTTGCCTCGATAATTTCTTCAATATCGCTAAGCTCCAAAAGCACGCCCGTCGGCGCGTTCGGATTCGGAAAGATTACGCCGCCGTTCTTTTTGCGGTAATCCTCCTTGCAGATATTAAAATGCTCGTCCAACGGCTGTATTTCATAAGGGATCCGCAGCATATCTGCCCAGACATCGTAAAAAGAATACGTAATGTCGGGAAACAGGATCGGCCTGCCGGAGTTAAAAAACGTCATATACGTCATTGCCAGCACGTCGTCAGACCCTACCCCGACAAATACCTGTTCCGGATCTACGCCGTAGCTTTCGGCAATCGCGTCGACGAGAACTTTGGACGACGGGTCGGGATATCTGCGCAGCCCTTCCGTATCAATTTCCCTGAGCGCTCTTAAAACCTCGGGGGAAGGCGGATACGGATTCTCATTTGTATTTAATTTAATCATTCCCTCTTTCTTCGGCTGTTCGCCAGGGACATACGGAACTACTTTTCTTACATTCTCTTCCCAGCTTCCCATATTTTCTCCTCCTTACAGGCAATGCGCGGCCTCATCCGACGGCGTAAGCTTGCATTCCGCCGCCAGTTTCTCAAACGCCGGCAGAGCGCGCATAAGCATATCTTTTGAAACGCAGTAGGCGATCCTCACATAGCCCGGACATGCAAACGCGCCGCCCTTTACCAAAATCAGATTGTATTTCTTTGCCAGACGAACAAACGCCTCCTCATCCTTAAGCGGCGACTTCATCCAGAGATAAAACGCGCCCTGCGGCCTGATGCAAAAGAATCCGAACTTTGTTAAATTTTCATAGAGCAGCTTTCGATTCGCATCATAAAAATCAATATTCGTCTTCTCCTCCAGACATCTCGCAACGGCCTTCTGCATCAGAGACGGCGCATTGACAAAACCAAGCGTCCGGTTTGAGACATTCATCCCGTCGATCAAAAGCTCGCTGTCACTGGCCTCGTTTGGCACAACCACATAGCCGATGCGCTCTCCGGGCAGAGACAGGGATTTACTGAAAGAATATCCGACCAGCGTATTATGATAGTATTTCGTCAAAAAATCTTCTTCCGCCCCGTCATAGACCAGCTCTCTGTACGGCTCGTCCGAAATCAGATAGATGTCCGCGCCGTACTCCTTTTCTTTCTCCAAAAGCACGGCCGCAATCTGTTCCATGATCCCGGCCGGATAGACGACGCCGGTCGGATTATTCGGCGTATTGACAATCACCGCCCGGGTCGCGGGCGATATTTTTGACCGGAAATCTTCAAGATCCGGCCAAAATGTTTCATAGTCGGGCGCCACCTCCACAAGCTTTGCGTCAAAATTCGCCGCGTAGCTCTTATATTCTCCAAAGTACGGGACAAACGCAAGAACCTCGCTTCCCGCATCCAGTATCGTCTTGAAAATGATGTTTAGGCCCCCTGCCGCGCCGACTGTCATAATAACGTTGTGCGCGTCAAAATCTGTCTGAAAGCGCCGGTTCAAATTCTCCGCCACTGCCTGCCTCACATCCTCATACCCGGAGTTGTCCATATATCCGTGTACGGTTAACGGATCCGTCTCATCCAATATTTCTCTGATCGCCTGATTCAGAGAATCCGGCGCAGGCGTGGCTGGATTTCCAAGGCTAAAATCATATACGTTTTCGGCCCCCACCTCCGCGGCAAGCTCTTTCCCCTCCCGAAACATGGCGCGGATCGCAGAGCTTCCCGCAAGCGCCTGTCTGATCTTTTCTGAAACCATTTTTATCCCTCTTTCCTCGACCGCCTCCAATTTCAAAAATAGCCTTTGGACCGATCTTTCTATCATCACTTTACTATATTTGAGGGAGAAATTCAAGTGGCTCACCGGCGCATCGCTTCGTGAATTCCGAAATAGCTTTCGAGCGCATGCTCTTTTTTATTTTTTTCCTCTTTGCTTTTATAACGGTATCCCGCATATTCTAAAAGCTCCAGATCTTTTACGGACAGCCCGTACAAGACTTTGTCTTTTTCCTCAAAAAGAATGCCTGCGACGGTGTAGGCCCTTCCGTTTATCTCAACGCGCTTCCCGTTCACCTGCGTGCTGCCGAACAGCCCGACGGCCGCGTCAGCTCCGAGAAGGCAGCCGGCCTCATCCCCAAGGCCTAACATATTCTGTCCCGGAAACAGGACGTACGAATCTCCTGCAATACCGATCACCGTCGCGGTGATTTGACGGTTAAATTCAGGATTGAAAACCAAAACATCCTTTTTCTCCGTCCAGAACACAGCGTCTGTCTGCTCCTCTTTCATCTTCTTTAATATGTCCGACATCTCCAAATTGTAAATATACCCGCCAGAAAGCTCATAAATCTCCATCCCCTCTGTTGTGCCCGCCGCGCGCCAAACACAAAACGCCGCGATAAGAAAAAGAACCGCAACCCCCAAAAAGACGGTTCTCCTGCGGCGCATCACGGTTCCTGCGGACGCACTTTTGCGTCCGCCGCCACAGCCCGGTCGCTCGATGTGATGATCGGCTCGTCTCTCTCCAGAGGCGCGCCTTCTAACGCCGCATACGTCTCATTTTTATCCACTACCGTCACCTCTCTTTTTACGGCGCGAAGCTCGGTTCCTAAAATCGTATTCTCCTCCTGCACAACAAGCACGTAGGTTGTATTATCGCCGGCATAAAGCGCGGAGAGCGGCACACAGCAAGGGTACTCTTCGCCCTTTTTTGTAATCGAAAAGGTCCCCGTATCGTTGAGCGACAAGGACGGTTCCTCAATCTTTGCCCGAATTTCATACATTCCCTCGTCGTCCTTTGACACCGAAATTATTTCTATGTCATTTAGGCGAACGCCAAGATCCGCAAACTGAATTTCCATAGTGTCTCCGCCGCTCACATATTTTCTTTGTTCCTGCATAATTTTTGCGCAGAATATCCAGCCCTCTTCTCCCCCGGCAATCAAAAACGCCGCCCCCTCGGTTGTCGTATCCCCCGCGCAAAGATTAACCTTCGCCACGCTCCCTGCCGTTTTGCTAACGATCTCCCCGCCTGCGTCGAGAAGCTGTTTCCATTCCGCCGCCTGCGCCTCGCATTTTTCCAAATTATTTTTCTGCGCAAGGATTCCCGCATTGTCCTGCGAGACTTTCCCCGCGTCCTCCACATTGCGCCTTGCGCTCTCAATCTCGCTGGCGCTCCCCCTCTTTGCAGCCTCAAGCGCCGTCTGCGCTTCTTCTCTTGCAGTTCTTAATTCGTCCCTTTTGTTCTCCCATTCCTCCTCCACGCTCTGTCTCAATTTATCTTCGTATGCCTCAAGCTCTTTCTTTTCTGCCCCGGATTTTTTCATATTCTGATACTCTGTATCGGTTTTCTTTTTCTCTTCAAAATACGTATCAAAACCCGGAAAACTGGCTTCCTCGGCCGATGCAGCGTCAAACTTTGCCTGTGCCGACGCGACAAGGTCGTTCTGCTCGCCCGTAATTCGGGATAAGTCGCTCTGCGCCCGGCTTCGCTCCCTGTCCGCCGCGTCTAAAGATTCGCTCTGATTCCTCTGCAAATCGCTTAAACGCATCCTCTCTTCCTCCACGCATCGACGCGCTTCCTCATACTTTTCTCCTAATGAATTTTTATCCAGGCGCAGCAGCAAATCCCCTTCCGAAATTTTTTCCCCTTCCTTCACGCAAACCTCGCTCACGAGAATTCCCGCCTTCACATTGATCGGATGCTCGCTGCCCTCCGCAATCTGCCCGTCCCCTTCTATTTTATGTTCAATACTTTTCGCCGCCGCGTATCCTGTCGCAACCCTCGGTATCCGCATCGCATAAATTCCCCGCGAAACGAAGGAGCATATCAGCATAAACATCAAAAACAGACCAAACCCGGTCACAATACGGCTCCTCTTATTCTTCTTAATTAAAAAATCTTTTTTTATTATTTCATTCATACCTTTATTCCTTTATTCCAGCTGCTACGATTCCCTGTTCCAAATATTCCTGCCCCATCATAAACACAAATACCGCCGGTATCAATGTAATTACGGACGCGCCGAACGCAAGCCCCGCATGCCTGACGTCAATTTCCGGTAAATACAGCGACAGAGGCCACAGGGATTTATCCTGCAAAAAGGCCAACGGCTGCTCTACCATATTCCAGTAATTCAAAAATCCGAGCGTCATCGCAGAAAGAATCCCGGAAGAGCCAAGCGGTATCCCGATCCGGAAAAATACCGTAAAATTTCCGGCCCCGTCTATCCTGGCCGCCTCAATCAAGCTCCCCGGAATGTCGCAAAAGCTTCGATAAATAATGAATACCGGAAATGTGGAAAAGATTGCCGGCAGAATCACGCTCGCATGCGTATTTAAAAGCTTCATTCCGTTTAACACCAGATAATTTGGCAGCATCGTGATCTGAAACGGTATCAGCATCAATACGATATAAGTAATAAAAACCGGCTTTTTAAAGCGAAAATCAAGCCTTGCAAACGCCCACGCCGCAGGTACCGCAACAACAAGCTGCCCCAGCAGAATCGTCCCCGCGATTTTTACGGAATTAAAAAATACGGTAAAAAACTGCGGCGTGTGAAACAGAATCTCCTGATAATGCTTTAAAGTCGGATAGAGCGGCAGCAAATTCCAGTCGATCACTTCCCTCGAATCGGACAGAATCGGCATAAGACCGTCAAGCAGCTCCGAATCCGCCTTCAAAGAACCAAGCGCAACGAGAAGAACCGGCATACAGATTAGCACCGCAAGCAAAACCAGCAGTACGTCAATCAGAAACCTCATCCATCGGGCGCCGTTTCTATAAATACTTCGCATTACTTTCCCCCCTCATCCCAAAGTTTTTGCAGCAGAAAAACGATTGCCGAAAAGATAACGGCAAGTATTACCGCGGCCGCAGACATTTTATCTATGGAGAGATTTGTAAACCAGTTATTAAACAAATGCTGCAGCAGATACATGCTCTCCTGCGGATAGGCGCCTGCCACAAGATACGCTTCCCGAAATACCTGAAAGGAATTTAAGAAGGAAAGCACGGTTATCATATAAAACACGGACTTCAGGTTCGGGAGTATGATGTAAAGGAAGCTCTTTCTCTCGTTCGCCCCGTCGACCTTTGCAGCCTCGATTATATTTTCCGGCACCGATAAAATTCCCGAAAGCCACAGCAAAACCGTATATCCCAAATTTTTCCATATATAGCTGATCACAAGAACATAAAAGGACAGACTCCCTCCCATCCAGTCGGGGCCTTCCATTCCGATTTTTAATAACCCCGCGTTTATAATCCCGTTTTTCTCAAACAGCATTTTCCACACCAGCACAAGCGTGGCGGAGGGAACGGCAAGCGGAAACAGCCACGCCGATTTTATTTTCTGTATCAGCCTGCTCTTCGAGAGCCAAACCGCAAGCAGCAGAGAAAGGCCAATTAGCAACGGCAGGCATACCGCGTCAAACTTCGCCGTATTCTTTGCCGCCAGCAAAAACGCTTCGTTTAAAAACACAGTCCGATAATTCTCCAACCCGCAAAACTCGTCTGTGGCGGTCGTTTTCACGGAGTAAAGAATCACCCTGCAAAAGGGCGCTATCACAAATGCAAGCACCCCCGCAAAGCTTGGCAGTAAAAACGGCAGATAACCGAATTTTTTACTCTTTGATATATATCTCGATTTTCTGTTTAATTTCATTCACACCGTCCTCTAACTTCTTCTCTCCTGTCAAAATATCCGCGCCGATCTCTTTTACGCTTTCCAAAATCACCTCATCCATCAGGCACGGTTTTTCAAGCTCTGAAATGATATCCTGCAAATTCTGCCATTGTCCCTCATCCGGCCAGATCGAATAATCCACGGAATACACCTCCCCGTCCGTTTCTCCGCCCCCCACAATCGCCAGAGATGATGTATCCGCATTTTCAGGCTGTTTTGTCCATTCCGCAAAGGATGTTTTATTCACCGGAAACCCATCCTGCGAATCATAAACCTGTACTTCCTCTGAAAGCATTTCCTTAAAGAACTCTTCCGCAAGCTCCCGGCTGTTGCTCCCCTCGCAGATTCCCGCTACTCCCGACGGCAGGAAAACATTGTCCGCCTGTCCCGCCGCCTTTTTCAAAATTCCGTCCTCTATATTGACCAGAGATGCAATCGTATGCGGATAATCCTCTTTTCCTCCGAGGTTCGCCATCGCAAAAATCTGATATCGCGACTGTATATTAAAGGTCTGCGCTTCCATGGACAGCAAATGCTTCGCTCCCATCGCCATCGCGCGGTTGTGGGCGTCCCTGTCCTCATTCGTCAGATTCTCCTGATCTGCCTCGTAGATTCGTTTTGCCTGCGCAAAAAATTCCAGCAATGCGCTCTCATCAAGGCCCCCTTCTTCTTTCTGCCACGCGTTTCCGCAGGAAACCGACAGAATGTCTAACAGCTCTTCCGCCGTAAACGTTCCAAGCACCGATCTTGGCTTTTTATCCTCCGCTCTCACCGCCTCCACCGCGTCAGCCAGAGATTTCAGATCGGTAACTGCCGCAAGCTTTTCTCCTTTTCCGACCAGCGCTGGAACAAAAAAGCGCAATGGAACGGCAAATGTCCCGTTATCCGTCTTGTACGCCCTTACGATATTTTCAAAATACTCCGATCCGCCCATAATTTCATCAAGCAGACCGCTGATATCCGCAAGAATTCCCTTTTCCACATATGAATCCATCGGCATCCCGTCCAGAATCAAAATATCCGGCCCTTCGCCGGCTAAAAGCCTCGTATTCAGATTTTTTATCGCATCATTCGTCGTCACGCCGTCCTCGCCGCTTATTCCGATCTCTAATTTCACATAAACGTTAGGATTTTTTTTACGAAATTTGCCGATTGTCTGCCGGACTGTCCCATTATCTGACAGACTGTATACATTCAACTGCTCCGTCGGCACTGCCGGTACGTCCGCGTCATAAGTATAGGAACAAAGACTTCCGTCTTTATAGGAAATAAGAAAACTGCCATCCCCATTGGCCAGTAATTTCCCGACCTGTTTTGACGGCTCTGAAAGCGCCAGAAGACCGCCGTCCGCGAGCCGCTCCATAACGCTGCCGCCCTCCACATGGGAATACAGTCCCTCGGCGCACGCGAGATAAAGTTTTTCGTCTTTCCCCGCAACCGCGGCCGCTCCCCCCGCTTTTAGCGCCTTTTCGAGCTGTTCATTTAACACCGCATCCGAGCTGTCGGCTTCACGGTCTCCTTTTTCATAGAAATACGCTTTTTTCTCATCGAGAACCACCAGTTTATTTTCCCAGACATGCATTGAAATTGACATGGCGTTTTCCGGCGTAAACAGATATTCCACTTTCTGATTTTCTAAATCGACGCTGTAAATTTTTCCTGAATTATCCATTCCATAAAAAGAGCGGTCTTTCGTATATACGGCCTCCGAAAGAAAGGAATGCCCGTTATCAATTGACAAAGCAATTTCCTTGGCGTTTCCCTCCCTGTCCACATAGTAATAGTGCGTCGGATATGTGGAAGCTCCCTCCTCTCCCGCCGATAAGGCGCCCCAGTCATTGTATCCAAAAAAGATTCCGCCGTCGTCTGTCAGCGTACCTGCCAGATACTCTTTTTCCCCTCCTTCGTTCATCAAACCGGAAAGCACCGCCACCGGCTTACTCTCCCAGCTCGCCCCCTCGTCGACTGACACGAAACATGCTCCGCCTTCCATATCGAGGATCGCCAGGCTCTTATCTTCAAGCCTTCTGATATCCGAAATCTGAACAAGCTCTTTTGGAAGTTCAAATTCTTCCTCCATATAACGTCCCATCGCCCCGTCGCCTTTCGGACCTTCTGAGCTGCCTTCGCCGCCTGACTGTCCTTCTTTTTGCTCCCCCTCAAAATTTCCGTTCCCGGCTGCGCAGCCGGCCATGGAAAAGGACAGCAACACCATCACAATGAACGCCCCGATTCTCTTTTTAAATATTTTTGTTTGTTTTCTCATCCAAAATCCTCCTGTAAGCTCTATTCATATCTCACCCTAAAAGCAGGGTAACACACGAACCTTTAAATTTTCTCTAAAAAAACCTTTATTGAAAAATTAGAGTTTAATTAAAGATTTACATGATAAAATATGTTTTAATAAATAAAACAAAAAAGAAAGGATTTTTTATGCGTATTTTATTGATAGAAGACGACGAGGGACTGAGCGTTTCCCTGTCAAAACAATTGGAGACGGCCGGATTTTTCGTCGACCGCTGCATGGACGGAGCGGATGCGCTTTTTTATATCGATCAAAACATCTACGACCTGATTTTATTAGACCGAATGCTGCCGCATATGGACGGCGTCACAATTCTAAAAAAACTTCGGGACGCCGGAAACGAAACGCCTGTAATTGTCCTGACTGCCCTCGGAGAGGTGAATGACAAAATTACGGGGCTGGACGCCGGAGCGGACGACTACCTCGTCAAACCGTTCGCCACCACAGAACTCCTCGCAAGAATCCGCAGTATCGCAAGGCGTCCCAGGGGCTGGCAGGAGCATAACTGTCTGTCCTTCCTGGATCTTCGATATTTTCCGGAGAATAACCGCTTAAGCGGCCCGCTTGGAAGCTTTACCCTATCAAAAAAAGAAGGCGCTCTTCTGGAATTTTTTCTAAACAATCCCGGACAGACGCTCCCAAGAAATACAATTTTGACAAAAATATGGGGAATCGATACGGAAGTGGAAGACGGTAACCTTGATAATTATATTCATTTTATCCGAAGACGCTTAAAAAACGTTTCCACCCTTGCGCGGATACAGACAATCCGGGGGGTCGGCTATCGACTGGAGGATATAAATGTACAGAAAAATCCATAAGCAGCTCACGCTTCTTTTCACCGGAATTGCGGGATTGATCCTGATTGTTATGTCGCTTTGTTACCTGTATATGTCCGAAAAAGCGTTAAAAAGCAACCATTTTTTATCTTTTCAGGCGGATGTGATTACTATGATCTCAAACCTGGAACAAACTCATGTCATTTCGCATGAATGGCTCTCAAAAATTTCCTTTAACAAACAGTATATCATTGCGTTTTATGACAGCGGGGCTCCTCTCAACTATACGCAAAATATTCTCTCGGAAAAGGAACAAGCTCTCGCCAAAGAAATTTTAGAGCAGGATTTTCTTGCAAACACGTTTTGGCAATCTTCCTCCGAATATGTTTCCCCGCATGCGGAAACAATTTATGACGCCTCCGACGGCATGCGATATTATACCTGCACTGCGCGCCTGCACAGCGGAAGCGTCTTCGCCGTTATCGTCTGTTCCACAAAAGAACTGAATGCATTACTTCGAACGCAGCGCTTTTCTTTCGTGATAATCGACTTCTGCGGCCTTTTGCTGCTGCTTATATTTTCCCGCTATTATACGGAAAAAGTGCTAAAACCGATACGAACCGCTCAGAAAAAGCAAAACGAATTTATCTCCGCCGTCTCGCATGAGCTGCGAACCCCGCTTTCCGTTATACTCTCCTCCATCTCAGCCGCAAAAAATGCCGCCTCTGTGGAAAAGGATAATTTTTATCACACAGTAGAGAAGGAAGGACAGCGAATGTCCGTTCTCGTCAACGATATGCTGACCCTGGCGGGCGCCGACAACCACACCTGGTCTTTCTGCATGAAACCTACTGAATTAGATACGCTCCTTTTAGATATCTACGAAGCGTTTCTTCCTCTCGCGGCGGATAAAAATATTCGCATAAATGTCGAACTGCCGGAAAGCGTCATCCCGCTTTGCAGCTGTGACCCCTCACGGATCACACAGCTTCTTGGAATTCTGATCTCCAACGCAATTTCTTACGCGGGGCCAAACGCATTGATTCTCCTGTCTCTAAACTATGATACGCCATACTTTTACATTATGGTCTCCGATAACGGTCCGGGGATTCCCGACGATAAAAAAGCATATATTTTCGACCGTTTCTACCGCGGCGAAGACTCCCGCTCCACAAAAGAGCATTTTGGCCTCGGCCTAAGCATTGCAAAGGAAATTGTCGACGCCCACCACGGAAAATTAGAGATAACGGATACGAAAGGAGGAGGAAGCACTTTTGTAATACAATTATCCGAAAAGGAATAAGTTTTTTGTATGACAGAAAAAAAGGACTGCCGCATCTGCGGCAGCCCTCTTTCCGTATAAATTTACTTCTTAACTTTTACTGTCTTTTTTACCCATGCGCTGTAAACTCTGTCTGCTTTCGCCTTGTTTGCATATGCACGGATTCTTACATAGTATTTCTTTCCTGCTTTCAACTTGGAAATTGTCTTGCTTGGCTTCTTAGATTTATTCTTTGTAACCCAAACTGTCTTTGCTTTCTTGAATTTCTTACTTGTCGAGTACTGAATCTGATATCCGGTCGCCTGCGCGTTCTTCTTCCAGGAAACAGTCGCTTTCTTTGCCTTCTTTGATTTTACCTTTAATCCGGCTACTTTCTTAGGCGCAACCTTAATCGTCACGCTCAGTGTCGCCGCATTGTGCGTTGCGTCTCCGGCGGACTTAATCGTAACTGTCGTAGTACCGGCTCCTGTAATCGTTACATTTCCTGCCGCGTCCACCTTTACGATCTTGTCGTTTCCGCTCACATAAGTAAGGGCGCCCTGTCCTTTCGCACCAAGGCTAAATGCCTTATCTCCGTATGTCTTGCTGATATCCTTTGAAGTTACCGTGATTGTTCCCGCAACCTTAACAGCGACTGCCTTCCAGTTTGCATATAAAACAACCGGTCCAGCTTCCTTCTTAGACAAAGTCGTCACATATGGAGCTCCTTCTTTTCCGACTGACCATCCAAGGAATGTATAGCCCGCTCTTGTCGGAGCTGCAAGACTTATGGTTCCCTCGCCCTGCGTATATCTCGTCGGATTCGCAGCCGCGTTCGTTCCGCCGTTGAGTACATAAGAGATACTGTAACTTCCCGGCATTACGTTACCGCCGCTCTCGCCCGGATTCTCAGAGCCGCCTCCTGCTAAGCTTAATTTTACATCTTTAAATGCAAAGCTACAATCTTTCGCCGCACTGTGTCCGAAACCAAACACTGTATGAACATTTTTCAAAGATGTTCCCGCTGTAAATGTCGTCTCGTATGTGCAGTATCCGTCCGCGTCTGCGTTAGCCTTGTCATAGGAAACTTCCGTTACCGGAACATATACGGTCCAGCTTCCGCCATTCTCCTGAACGATATACTCAAACGTATTGTTAGACTCTCCGTCCAATTTATACTTAAAGCTTAACGTATAGCTCTTTCCGCCTGCCAGCGAGTAATCGTTACTTATAATCTGCGGCGCATACCATGCCGTTCCGTTTCCGCTTGTAACCGTCGCCGTGTAAGATCCGTTTGCGCCGCTTACAGCCGCGGAGCCGTCCTGGTTATCGGATGCCCATGTCGTAGTTTCCGGCGTCATCGGCGTCGGATCCACTTTCTCTGCCAATGATGCGCCAATCAAAGCCACATTGTCAAGCTGAACGCTTGCTCCGTCTCCAAAGCTCAGTACAAGCGCTGCGTTGTCAAGTTTTTCTGTCGTGTCAAAAGCCCAGCTGTAATGGTTTACGCCTTTTTCTGCCTTATAAGCCGCAGACGTGGTGAGAATCTGCTTGTCTAATACTTTTTCTTCTCCCGTTACCTTTACGGAATAAATTGAAGCGGTAACCGTCGTATCTTTCTCACTGTACAGATCAAAGTCTAACGCATAGCTGTCTGCAGGCATAATCAGATCCGTCTGGCAAACTGTCGCCGCTTTTCCTGCTTCCGCCGTAATCTGTGCACGGCGCTCATAATACTTCACACCGTCCGCAATCGCTTCATAATTTGTCTTTGACGCAACATCCACTACCGATACATCCGTATCCGTCAACTTCTCTGTCGTATAACGCGGTACGGAAATCTTTGTTCCCTCCGTCACACTCCAGTATCCGATATGATAATCGCCCTGATCGAACGTACCGTTGTAAATCAGATTGCCGTCCGCCAAAGGCTTGCGGTCTTCTTCGCGGCTGATCAGAGAAGGATCTACAATCTCAACCTTTACGTTTCCAATGTAAACATTGCCGGAAGCCTGCGCGCCGAGATTAAACTCAATTCGGCAATTCTCAAAATCTTCTGTCTGCTCAAATACAAAGGAATAAGGCGTCGCCGTATCTTTCAGCTCAAAGGACTGAATTCCGTATGTGCTCCAGCCTTTCCACTCCTTAGAATCACAATTAACCGTCTTTCCTACAATCGCTCCGTCCGCATATGCGTCGAAGGAAACCTTGTAAACGTATCCAGCCTTCGCATTGTAATGTCCGATCAGCTGTACGGAATAATCCTGTCCGCCCTGGCTGTTCACGCCGACTTTCGCCCAGTTCTTTCCTGCCGCATCCTTATATGTCTCTGCTGTTGCATCCGTTGCATCCGCCTGATAAGCCAGATACCATTTGCTCGGATCTGCACCGTCTCCGCTTGTCTCTACGCCGTTTACATTACCGTCCGGCACATCTGTTACAATATTATCTGCAATATCCGTAATCTGATTCTGTCCCGCATAATCAGCCCAGTCGTCCTGAATTCCGTCGGACGCCGTGCGAACTACGCTGTCCACATATCCCTCTTGTCTCTGATATACACGTACATAATCCACATACATGTTGATATCATCCTGGAAAGCCGCCTTATTTACGTTTCCGCCAAACTGGCCGCTGTCAACCGCAAGATTTAACAGCATATAGAACGGCTGATCAAACGGTGCGTCAAAGGAAAGGGCATCCGACGCTCCGGAAAATGCGCTCTTCCAGTTTGTCAATGTGTTAATCGGTTTGCCGTCGTAATACCAAGTCATCTTACCCGGCTCCCAATCAACGGCGTATGTATGGAAATAGGTGTAATCCGAAGACAAATCTACATATCCGCTTCCCTTATAGACATGCTCCGGTCCGCCCCAGTGCAAGGTACCGCATGCCTGTGCGTTGCTTCCGTTTGCAAAAGCGCCGCATGTCTCCATAATATCAATCTCTCCGGATACCGGCCATCCGCCGTAAATCTCTGTGCTCTGCGGCAGCATCCAGAATGCCGGCCACGCGCCCTTTGTCCCCGGAAGCGACATACGTCCCTCAATATAACCGTATGTCGTGTTAAACAATTCATTTGTACCTTCCGTTGTGCGAAGACGGGCGGAAGTATATTTCTTCGAACTCTCGTCCGCGTAATCATATCCTTCCTCTTCATAGGATGCGGTGATACGCAAAAGGCCGTCCGGCTTTCCGTCGCCATTCAAATCCTCATTAACTGCGACATTCTTCTTGTCGCCTGTATAACACTGAAGCTCGTTATTTCCCCAGCCAGGATTGCTGCAGTCTGTCGTACCGTCGCCCAGCTGACACGCCCAGTTGTCAAGGTTCAGACCTGTATCTGCATCTACATTTGCATCACCGTAATTTCCGTCAAACTCGTCCGCCCAGATCAAGTCGTATCCGTCTATTGTCTTTCCAGGATCCGCATAATCATTTTTCGCGTTGTCCTCCGTTGCGGAGAAGTCGTATTCCGGACCTTTTCCTTCCGCCGGCTTCTCGACAACGACATATCCCGATTTTTCACCTTTCAACAAAACGTTAGAAATCGTAATGGTATTTTCATCCGTTGAAGTTAATCCCAGCGCAAATAATACCATCAATTTTTCAATTCCCACTTCCGCAGTCGTCATCTTCTTAAACTCATAAGGCTTTCCTGCCTCTAAAGAGATTGTCTCCTCAAGAAAAACCGTACTGTCCTGTTCCACATCCCCAACTTTTAGGAATATATCCCTAGATACCGCCGATTCAATTGTAAAAGCAACCTCATACTTTTCACCCTTTGTAACCGGTACTAGCTCTTTAAGCTGAATCTGCCATTTTGTTCCATCTCCATAGTCAGGACTCCAATTATCTCCCGTAATTGTCGCTTTCGTCCCCTCATAATTCAATTGAACATTTGTTACATCTTCATTAATATAATTGGCATGCTCAATATAATCAAAGTTAACGTACGGTGTTGTATCGACATAACCCGATTTCTCTCCTTTTAACGAAAAATCGGAAATCGTAATGGTATTTTCATCCGTTGAAGTTAATCCCAGCGCAAATAATACCATCAATTTTTCAATTCCCACTTCCGCAGTCGTCATCTTCTTAAACTCATAAGGCTTTCCTGCCTCTAAAGAGATTGTCTCCTCAAGAAAAACCGTACTGTCCTGTTCCACATCCCCAACTTTTAGGAATATATCCCTAGATACCGCCGATTCAATTGTAAAAGCAACCTCATACTTTTCACCCTTTGTAACCGGTACTAGCTCTTTAAGCTGAATCTGCCATTTTGTTCCATCTCCATAGTCAGGACTCCAATTATCTCCCGTAATTGTCGCTTTCGTCCCCTCATAATTCAATTGAACATTTGTTACATCTTCATTAATATAATTGGCATGCTCAATCATATTGAAATCAATGTACTTTACGGCTTCTTCGGCATCCGCCTCTACCGCAAACGCATCGATTCCGGTCGACGGAATCACTGTTACTGTCATACAGGCCGCCAATGCAATGGACAACACCTTTTTGACCCATTTTCTTTTCATTATACTATTCCTGCTTTTTAATGAAAACTTTCCAGGATTGACCGCATCCCCTATGCGCTCCTCCTGATATTTAAAAACTGCCCGTCCACATTTCAGGTCTGTATTTCCCTCTCGACGGACAATTTTTAATTTCACCCTCTTTTAAAATAACTTAATACTAATTTTAGTCTTTATTTTCGAAGGTGTTAAGGTGTTATATTTTACATTGGTGTCATTTTTTTGTCTTTTTTATTTATGAATTTACATAGTCCACAAACCTTAGAAATCCCTTCCTTCCGTTCTCATCCCGTTTGTACACCCCCGCATCCTCCAAAACCTGTTCAAATACGAATCCTATCTCCTCTCGAATGATTTCATCTACATTTTCCTCGGTAATTTCTCTATATTTCCCGGTAAACTCTTTTGCCCAGTCGGCATGTTTTTTTATCATCTCATCTTCACAAAACGCTTTGCCCGAAAGGATCGCCCCGCGCAGACGCTCCATCTCCGCCTTCAGGCGCGCCGGAAGCACCGCAAGCCCCATAACCTCGATCAGTCCGATGTTTTCCTTCTTGATATGATGCAGCTTCTCATGCGGATGATATACTCCAAACGGATGCTCTTTTGTCGTAATATTATTGCGCAGCACAAGATCCAGCTCATAATTTCCTTCCCGGACTCTCGCAATCGGCGTTATCGTGTTGTGGCGCTCGCCGTCCGTCTCGGCATAAATAAATAACTCCCCGTCCGTATATCCGCGCCATTTGCGAAGGATTTTATCCGCGAGCGAAACCAAAGGCGGTATCTTACCGCTGCGCAGCCGGATTACGGACATCGGCCATTTTACAATTCCCGCTCTTACGTCCTCAAATCCCTCAAACGCAATCTCCTCCTCAACCGGGGCTTTGGCCATCGGAAATTCATACCTTCCCCCCTGGAAATGATCATGCGTCAAAATTGACCCTCCCACAATCGGCAGGTCCGCGTTTGAGCCGATAAAATAATGCGGAAACTGCCTCACAAAATCGAGCAGCCTGCCAAACGTCTCCTTTTCAATTTTCATCGGCGTATGCTCCGAGCGAAATACAATACAGTGTTCGCGGTAATAAACGTACGGCGAATACTGCATAAACCATCTGCCGCCGGAGAGCGTAAGCGGTATAATCCTGTGATTGTGCCGCGCCGGATGGTTGAGCCGCCCCGCATAACCCTCGTTTTCAGCGCAAAGCAGACATTTCGGATAACCGCCCGGCTTCTCGGACTTGGCGGCCGCAATCGCTTTTGGATCTTTTTCCGGCTTTGACAGGTTAATCGTAAGATCAAGCGGCCCGTACTGCGTATTTACCGTCCACTTTACATCCTTCTTGACGCGGTAGCGTCGAATATAATCGCTGTCGCAGCTTAGCCTGTAATAAAAATCCGTAGCCGCCTCCGCAGACCGGCGCTCGTAGAGCTCCCAAAATCTTCTGCGCACCTCGGAAGGCCTTGGAACAAGAAGTCCCATAATCTTCGTATCGAACAGATCACGATACGCAATCCCGTTTTCCCTGATCATCCCGTTTTCGTACGCATAGTCAAGCATCTCAGATAAAATCCGCTCCAAATCGTCTTTGGCGGCAGAACCCTCCCCGGATTCCGCCAGCGCTTTTTCTCCGATCCCATCCAGTAAAAACAGCTCCAGAAGACGATTTACCGTATAAGTTTTATCTTCCTGCTCAATCAGCCCTGTCGTCAGGGCATACTCCGTCAATCTAAGAATATTTTCCTCAATCATTTCCCGCCTCCCACTTTTAAAGAAGTCTCTTCGGACCGTCTCCGGCTTCTACCACATAGAAATCCGCCGCATAACCGATTTTTGCCTTGTACGCGCCGCCGACCCGCTCTATAAAATCATCTACCGCCCCTTCCTTTACAATGCTGACCGTACAGCCTCCAAAACCGGCTCCCGTCATGCGGGAACCGATCACGCCGTCCAGCTTCCAGGCCTCTTCTACCAGCGTATCAAGCTCCGGCCCGGTCACCTCATAGTCATCCCGGAGCGAGATATGGGACGCATTCATCAGTTCTCCGAACAGCCCGATATCATTTTGTTTTAACGCCTCCGCCGCCCGGATGGTCCTTCGGTTCTCATATACCGCATGCTTTGCGCGCTTTCTGCACACCTCGTCCTTAATAGACGCTTTATACTGTTCGAATACTTCCTCCGACAAATCAGAAAGACTGTCAATGCCGATCACTTCGCCAATCTGCGCAAACGCGCTCTCGCACTCGCCGCGTCTCTCATTGTACTTTGAATCCCCAAGCCCGCGCTTTTTGTTGCTGCAGGAAATAATGATTTTGGCGTCCTTTGGCATAAACGGCGCGTACTCATAGCGCAGCGTCGCCGTATCGAGAAAAATTGCATGATCCTTTTTTCCCATCGCTATGGTGAACTGATCCATAATTCCGCAGTTCACACCGTTATATTTGTTTTCCGAATACTGCCCAATCAGAGCAAGCTCCTGGTTCGTCGCCGCAAAGCCAAACAGATCTCTTAAAATAAACCCGGTCAAAACCTCCACCGACGCCGAAGACGAAAGGCCGGAACCGTTCGGTATATTTCCATACAGCATCAGATCCATGCCGCAATCCGCCTCCATTCCCTTTTCCCCAAACGCCCGGATCACTCCTCTCGGATAGGCAGTCCAGTCCGCGCTTTCCCTGAACTTCTGCTCATCCAGAGAAGACTCCAAAACTCCCGCCTCCTCAAAATTCAAAGAGTAAAAACGCAGCCTTTTATCGGCGCGCTTTCTGGCAACGCCGTACGTCCCGATTGTCAGAGCGCACGGAAACACATGACCGCCGTTATAATCCGTATGCTCCCCGATCAGATTTACGCGGCCCGGCGCGAAATACAGACGGATGTCTCCGCCCTCCCCAAATAATTCATGAAATTTCTCAATTAATTTCTCCTGCATAATCCCTTCTCCTCTCAATACCTTATACGCGCATTATACAAACGTTAAATTCGTTTTTCAACCATGCGCGCGCATCGTGCAACATCTCCAAACATTTCTGCAACAAAAAGACATATACCATGTGAATTCACACAGTATATGTCCGATAAATATTGGGACGCGACATCGGCTTCAGATGTCCCCGCCCGGCTATGACTCCGTCAGCGCTTTATACGCTTCTTCCGCTTCCTGCAAAACGGCATAATTTGTCACATAGGCTTTCGCCATTTCCGAGAGGGCATCGTAAGACTTTCTGGCATCCCGGATTGCCGCTTTATCGTCCTCGGTTACCTTCCCAATCGCGTTTATTTTATCAATAACCGCCTGCGCTTCGCCCTGCGCCTGCGTGGCCTGATTTGCGGCTTCCTGCTGCAAGGCTGCGAACGCAGCCTCCGCCGCCGTCAAAACGTCGAGCTTTCTCACATAACCCTTCTCCTGTTCTCCAAGCGCATCAAATGCGGCTCTCGCCGCGCTGATTTTCGGCTGTGCGTCCAGCGTCACTTCACCGATTGCGCTTATCAGGTCATCCACCGACGCCGCCCGGTCCTGCGCCAGTCCCTTCGCGCTCTCCGTTCCCGAAAGCTCATAGACCAAAACCGGATACCCCGCCTCTATATTTTCAAAAATGGTCTTCGCCGCCGACGCCGGGAGATTCACGCAGCCATGGGAACCGTTTCTCTTATAAATACTGCCTCCAAAACTGCTTCTCCAGGAAGCGTCGTGCATCCCGACGTCTCCGCAGTACGGCATCCAGTAAGAAACCTTTGATTCATAATCCTCGCCCCGAAGCGTCGCATCCTTTTGCTTATATGTCAGACTGTATGCGCCGACCGGAGTGGCATGGCTCTTTGCAATATTCCCGGATACAAAATCCGACTCCACCAAAAGTTCTCCGTCCTTATAAAAAAACAGGTGCTGCGCCGTCAGATTAATTTCCACATATGTGTCCCCGTAATCATTCGGACCGTGGCTGTTCGCCGTCTGCGCATATACCAGCTCTCTCTCCACGCTCTCGCCCGCGTTCAGATCCTTTAAAATCATCTCCCTCTCCGCGTCTTTATCCACCTTCCAGCCGTAATCCCCCCCGACAATCGCTATTTCTTTTCCGTAAGACGTGCGCAGGGTCCTGCTGCGAAACGCCGTATTATATTTTCTGGCAAGCTCTGACACATAATCCGCAATCTGCGCCTCGTCAATACGCACCTTTTTCCCTTTCGAGACAGAGAGCCAGCGGTGAATGATTTCTCCGTCCAGAATCTCTCTCTTATCGCCCACATTATATGTAATTGTAAGCTTTGTATACTTGTTTAGCGTGTCGCAGGCGCTGCGCAGGCCCTCATCTTCTTTCGTAATCTTCGGATCGATATAGCAGCCCGCCTTATCCATGACAAGCTCTTCATCAAGCCCTAAAACCGCCTCCCTTACGGCTTTTTCAAACGCCTCCGCATCGATCTTCGTTCCGTACTCTTCTTCTATAATCTGATATCCGTCCCTCGAATAATCCGATATATATGCGTCCCTGGACTCTTTTTGCTCTGCGCTTTTCATCATAAAAAGCCGCCCGATTTCCTCCCGAAGCTTCCCTTCGTCGTACTCCACTACCGCCTCCGAAACGAACCGCTGTCCACGGACAAGGTAATACGGCCATGCAAACGCATTCTGTCTGTCTAACATCTCATCGATTTCCCGGCGAAACACAGGTTTTAGCTCAATCGACTCGCCCCTGATCTCCTCGCGCTCCCCCGTGCGCGGCTTCAGAGAAAGCCTGTAACTTTTCATCTCCTTTTCCAGCCGCCTCTCCACCTTTTTTACGCCACATCCGGAAACATCCAGGTGGTTAATATCTGTCCGAAATGCAAAATGCGACTGAAAGTAAAACGCCAGTCCAAAATAGAGCAGCGCCAGCCCTGCCGCGACCGACACAGCCGCCACAATTTTGGTCTTTTTTCTGTGATTCATATCTGTTTTCCCCCTGTCTTCTCCTAAAACTACATTGTTTTTATCCCCTTTGTCAACCGTTTCCATAAATTGTAAGATTATTTTAAGAAATTTATGGCATTTTTGCACAAAACCGCAATGAAAAATATCGTTAATTATTAAGAAATTCATAATTTTAAAAAAGTTTTTCAAAGTCCATTGTTTCTAAAAATCTGCTGTGATATAATCCACAAGAACTATTGAAAATAAAGTAAAGAAGGCGATTTTTTGTTCTATGCAGCCAAAACAGCGGCATACGGTTTTTTTCAAAAATACAAGCACGCATGGATTTTACTCTATGTATTTATCTATCTTCCGTGGTTTGCCTACCTGGAAAAAACAATAACCAACCATTTTAATGTCATACATATGGCAGTCGACGATTATATTCCGTTTAACGAGTATTTCATCGTACCATATTTATTATGGTTTGGTTATGTAGCATATGCCATTTTATATTTCTTTTTTAAAAATAAAAGTGATTATTACAAATTATGTACATTTTTGTTTATCGGTATGACAGTTTTTTTAATTGTGTCCACACTCTATCCGAACGGGCACTACCTAAGACCCCGCGTCTTTGAGCGGGATAATATTTTTGTCACAATGGTCCGTTGGCTCTACGCCGCGGATACCCCGACTAACCTGTTTCCGAGTATCCATGTGTACAACTCCCTGGGGGTACATTTCGCAATTTGCAGCAGCGCCTGCCTTCGCGAAAACAAGCGAATTAAAGCCGCGTCTTTTTTGCTGATGACAAGTATCATCTTAGCGACCATGTTTCTAAAACAGCATTCTGTTTTCGATGTGATTACGGCCTTTGTAATGGCCGCTTTAATGTATTCATTTGTATACGGCAGAGTTTTTGTCGCCGGCCGACAGAAGGCCTACGAAAAACAGCTCCACCATACGTAGCTCGACAGCATATTGAGCTAACAAAAAGAACCCGCTCAAACCGGGTTCTCTTTTTATACGATAAAACGCTTATTTGATTTCTTCCAACTCTTCTAACCAGATTCTCGCCGTGGCGTCGCTCGGCATACGCAGATCGCCCCTCGGCGAAACCGCGACGCTTCCGACCTTCGGTCCGTCCGGGAGACAGGACCGCTTAAACTGCTGCGCAAAGAATCTTCGGTAAAATACGGCCAGCCATTTTTTTATCACCGCGTTTTCATAAACGCCCCAAAACGCAAGCTGCGCCAGACGGTATACCTTCGACGGTGAAAATCCGAAACGCATGACATAATAGAGATAAAAGTCATGGAGCTCATACGGCCCCACAATGTCTTCCGTCTTCTGCGCAATTTCCCCGTCTTTTGGCGGAAGCAACTCCGGACTGACCGGGGTATGGAGCACATCCAGCAAAACCTCACGCAGCGCAGACGCGCCGTTTGTCTCTTTTTGGCACGTATCCGCGTAATACTGCACAAGATGGCGGACTAAGGTTTTTGGGACGGAGACATTTACTCCGTACATTGACATGTGATCTCCGTTATAAGTCGCCCAGCCAAGCGCCAGCTCCGACATATCCCCGGTTCCGATTACCAGGCCTCCCCTCTGATTTGCAATATCCATCAAAATCTGTGTACGCTCTCTCGCCTGCCCGTTTTCGTACGTTATATCATGCACCTTCTCATCCTGACCGATATCCCGAAAATGTACGCGCACCGCTTCTTTGATATCCACCTCAAGAAGCGTCGCGCCAAGATGCTCTGTCAGCTTTAACGCGTTCTGATAAGTTCTCCCCGTCGTTCCGAACCCCGGCATTGTAACCGCCGTAATATTTTCCCTTGGCAGGCCCAGAAGGTCAAACGCGCGCGCCGTTACAAGGAGCGCAAGCGTGGAGTCCAGCCCTCCCGAAATTCCAAGCACAGCCTTTTTACTGCCCGTGTGCTCCAGCCTCTTTTTTAACCCCATCGACTGAATCGCAAGGATTTCCTCGCAGCGTTTTTCACGCTCTTTTTGATTTCCCGGGACAAACGGGGACGGATCGATCGCTCTCGTAAGCTCAGTCTCCGTTATTTTTAACGAAAACGGGATCACGCGGTAATCCTCCCCGCGCCTGCAGACAAACGTGTTCATCTTTGCGCGCTCTGTCGCCAGGCGATTCACATCTATCTCCGAATAAATCGTCTCGTTCACAAAACGTTCAGATTCCTTTAACAAAATTCCGTTTTCCGCAATCAGATTATGACCGGAATAAACCACATCCTGCGTCGACTCCCCGTCCCCCGCACTCGCGTACACATAACCGCAGATCAGCCGCGCGGACTGACCGGCAACCAGCTCTCTCCGGTAAACATCCTTGCCCGTCGTCTCATCGCTTGCGGACAAATTCACGATAAGGCTGGCCCCCGAAAGGGCATGGCCGATACTCGGGGGCGCAGGAGACCAGATATCCTCGCAGATCTCGGCCGCCACTACCAGCTTTGGCATATCCTCGCAGGAAAACAAAAGATTCGTTCCCATCCAGACCTCATAACCGACGCCCAAATCGACAGGAACCGGCCGCCGCTCTCCCTGTGCAAAATACCTTGCCTCGTAAAATTCTTTGTAATTCGGAATATTCCGCTTCGGAACAACCCCCAGAATTCTTCCACGGTTCAATGTGGCCGCCGCATTGTAAATATTTCCCTCGTGAAAAAGCGGAAGTCCCAAAAATATAAGCGCGTCCGTATCCCTTGTCTTTTCCGCCAAAAAATGAAGCGCGCTTAAAGACTCCTGCAGCAATATCTCCTGATAAAAAAGATCCCCGCAGGAATAACTGCTGATACAAAGCTCCGGCAGTACAATCACCTTTGCCCCCGCGCGCTCCGCCTCTTTTATTTTTTCCAATATGCGCGCCGCGTTTTCTTTCGGATCCGCGACCGTCTCCTTCACCGTCGCCGCCGCAACCTTTACAAACCCATGTCTCACTCTCTTATCTCCTAGTATAATAATGGTGTAGTCAATAAGACAGACTACCTGGTTAATAAG
>CANDCP010000028.1 GCA_947383215.1 uncultured Roseburia sp. | reverse complement strand
TGGATGGAGCTATCCTTGTTGTTGCCGCTACTGACGGTGTTATGGCTCAGACAAAAGAGCATATCTTACTGTCACGTCAGGTAGGCGTTCCTTACATCGTTGTATTCATGAACAAATGCGATATGGTAGACGATGAGGAGTTACTTGAGCTGGTAGAGATGGAAATTACAGAGCAGCTTGCAGAGTATGATTTTGAAGACTGCCCGATTATCAAAGGTTCCGCATTAAAGGCTCTTGAAGATCCTTCAGGAGAGTGGGGCGATAAGATCATGGAATTAATGGATGCGGTAGACAGCCATATTCCGGATCCGCAGCGTGCAACAGATCAGCCGTTCCTGATGCCAATCGAGGATATCTTTACGATTACAGGACGTGGAACAGTTGCTACCGGTAGAGTAGAGCGTGGAGTTCTTCATGTAAATGAGGAAGTTGAAATCGTAGGTATCAAAGAGGAGACGAAGAAGACGGTTGTAACCGGAATCGAGATGTTCCGTAAGTTATTGGATGAGGCACAGGCTGGCGATAATATCGGTGCTCTGCTTCGTGGTATCCAGAGAACAGAAATTGAAAGAGGACAGGTTCTTGCAAAACCGGGTACAGTAACATGCCATACAAAGTTTACTGCACAGGTTTACGTATTGACAAAAGACGAGGGTGGACGTCATACTCCGTTCTTTAATAACTATCGTCCGCAGTTCTACTTCAGAACGACAGACGTAACAGGCGTATGTAACTTGCCGGACGGAACAGAGATGTGTATGCCTGGAGATAACGTAGAGATGACAATTGAATTGATTCATCCAATCGCTATGGAGCAGGGACTTACATTCGCTATCCGTGAGGGTGGTCGTACAGTTGGTTCTGGTAGGGTTGCTACGATTATTGAGTAATCTGCGCGAAAGCAATGAGATAAGCGCATAAAAGGCGATAATAACAGGGACTTCAAGTTTACTTGGAAGTCCCTGTTTTATTGCCTTTGCGGGCATTTGGCGAATGCCCGTGACCGAGGAAATGCGAAGCATTTTCGAGGGGCGCTTATTGGATTTTATGGGGTTTTTCGAGAAATCGTGTTGTGATAAACTAAAGTTGTAACGGAAGTGGCTAATAAGATATAATTCAACTATGGAAAAAAGAGGTACTTATTATGCTACAGAATTACACCCCTGAATTTAAAAAGAAAATTGTCCGCCTCCGTCTGGAGGAAGGAAGAACGACCAACAGCATCACCACAGAGTATGGCATCTCCAAAGAAAGTGTCCGTCGGTGGTGTAATGAATTCCAAAAAGAATGCCAAGTCCAAAGTTATCGGTTTATGGAACAGCATAACAGAGAATTCGGTGTCCGCTAGCTGCTAAGGCGGCCTGGTCTCTGCCCGAATGCTTATTACAACTATCGGAAATACCGAAAGGCGGATTATTATGCCCAAAAAGAAGCGGCAAAAGCGCTGATCAAGGAAATTTACCATGCACATAACGGGGTGACGGGATACCGGACCATGGCCGTCTATCTGGCGCGCAGGGGTTGTCATTACAGTATGGTTACAGTACATAAATACATGAATACGGAAATGAGACTGTATTCACTTGTCCGCCCGAAGAAACCGGGTTACCGGCACGGAAAACCGTACAAAATCTTTGAAAACAAGCTGCAGCAGAAATTTCATGCAGACCGGGCAAACCATAAGTGGTGTACAGATTTCACGTATCTGTTTTTAAAAAACGAGGAAGTGCGCTACAATTGCAGCATTGTTGACCTATTTGATCGGAGCGTTATTGCAAGTGTGACGGCCCGTCAAATCACCAGCAGCCTTGCGATCCGAACTTTGAAAAAAGCGCTGGAAATACAGCCACGGATCAAGGGAAAATTGATTCTTCACAGTGACCAGGACTCCCAGTATACGTCAAAGGCATTCGTAGAATTCTGTGAATCTGTCCATGTGACACAGAGTATGAGCAAAGCAGGATGTCCATATGACAATGATCCTATGGAAAGGTATTTCAATACATTGAAAAATGAATGCGTGAATCTGTACGATTTCCAGACAGAGGAGGTGCTGTATCAGGCGGTGGAAGAATTTTCTTATGTGACGTATAATCATATCCGTCCCCACAGCTATAATGGATACCGCACTCCCTATCAGGCACGAACTGCATCGTAGCATAAAGCTGATTTTTTTAGCCATAAGTGTTACAAAAATGCTTGACCACAACAATAATACAATCCGCAATCTGACCGGGGAATATAAGAAGATAGAGTCGGATTGCCGGGAGGGAGTACGGGCGCAGTTGGAGCGCATGAAAGAATTGTGCAAAGAGCGAAATAATCTGTATGAGAAGCAGAACGACTTGAAAGGGCAGAAGTGGAAAATTGAGAAGTCGTTAGAACGATAAAGAGTAAGGGCTTGGTATGTTCAGAACAGGAAATTAGAATTCCGTGCGGAACAAATTTATTTATAACCAAGAATGAGGTTGCAATCGTTCTTTGAAATATGTATTGTTGAGATAGAAACATTGAAAGGAGAGAATGTTTTATGTGTAAAAGATATATTATTGCTCAGTAGTCTGGGCTTAGAATAAGATGAATAGTTAAGCTCGGATGAATCCCCATAAAATAACAGGAGGATTATAATGAGCTATGTTAGTGCAGAAGATGTTCTGCCAAAAGAACTTATAGAAACTATTCAGCAGTATGTAAGTGGACAAAGTATATATATTCCATGCAAAGAGAAAAAAGTCTGGGGAAGCCGGACTAAAATAAAGCAGTATTACAAAATACGAAACCATGAAATATGTACAAAGTATAAAAATGGGATTCCAGTAAAAATACTTGCCACTATGTATTCCCTATCAGAAAAGAGTATACAAAGAATCATAAGAATAACTAATGAGATAGACGATTCTATTTAATGAGATTGGATTTGATAAAAGTATATCATCGCTGTGGGGGATGCGGGAAGAAGCAGGAGTTTATTAATTCGGGAAAGTTCAGAGTAAATGCCAATGGTAATCAAGTGGACGTTTGGCTTATATACAGATGTAAAAAATGTAAACATTCTTGGAATTTGGCAATTTATGAAAGAATGAGACTTTCAAAAATCAAACAGGGTGATTATGAACTTTTTATAGAGAATGATTGTGAGCTTGCTTCAAAATATGGAAAAGATATATCTTTTCTAAAAAGAAATAATGCTGAATTTAGTTAAGATGTTAAGCCGGATAGTTTCTATTCGGCTTATTGTTGCATTTGGAGGATATGATGAAAAAATATAGATATATTACACTAATGGAAAAACCAATGATAAAAAATTTAGCAGCAGAATGGTTTCATAGTAAATGGGGTATACCGAAAGAAGAATATATGGAATACATGAATGCATATTTGAATAAAGAGACAGAGTATGGCTGGTATCTATGTCTTGATGGTGAAAAGATTGTTGCTGGACTGGGAGTAATTGAAAATGATTTTCATAACAGAAAAGATCTTGCGCCAAATGTATGTGCTGTTTATACAGAAGAAGAATACCGCCGTAAAGGAATTGCTGGGAATTTATTAAATATGGTAGTGGTAGATATGAAGAATAAGGGAATAACACCCATATATTTAATAACAGACCATACAACATTTTATGAAAGATATGGTTGGGAGTTTTTGTGCATGGTACAGGGAGATGGTGAACCGGAGATGTCAAGAGTGTATATTCATAGATAATTCCAGTTTAGCAATGCACTTGAGAACTCTGGTTTGTAGTGTTAAGCGGAATATGTATGTATTTTCTCTTGTTAATCAGGTATAGACATGGTGCTAGCACCATGTAATAAGGGTGGATAAGAAGAAAATCGGTATTTTGCCACTGGCTCTGTTTTGGCTCTAAAATTTTTCAGAACAGTAAAAACGTAGGGATAAATTGGATAATATAAAGAAAAACAGGCAAGAAAACGCAGTAAAAACATTTAGATTTTATTTCCGAGGACTCGTGAGGGGCGCTTATTAGATTTTATGGGGTTTTCCGAGAAATCGGGAAGCCCTTTTTGAATTTCTGCAATAGTTAAAAAGTGGAAAGCGATGACATGAGCTTTGTTAATTTATTTGTAACTTGATTATTAAGAGGGTAAAAAACAGACTAAATGTTCCGGCTATTCAAAAATGTTAAAACGATGTAAAATGAATGCGTCAATCTGTACGATTTCCAGACAGAGGAGGCGCTGTATCAGGCGGTGGAAGAATTTTCTTATGTCACGTATAACCATATGCGTTCACACAGCTATAATGAATACCGAACATCCTATCAGGCACGAACCGCATTATAATATAAAAATTGATTTTTTTAGCCATAAATGTTACAAAAATGCTTGACCAGAACAAACCGACAAAGATGGAGCTGATTAGACCCCATCCGGTAACTTCGGGGGCATACCTTAATTTGCAGGATGCCGTGTGGTACTCCCATTTGCCCATATGCGGTCGAAATGCCTGTTGACGGATTCTATCAAAGACAGTTTAAATCGCCTGTAATGGGGCAAATAGAGCGGAAAATTCCGCGGTACCCCTGTATCTGATTAGATGCGCCAGTTTTGGAGGTTGGTTAAACCGATATTCGAAACGGCAGCTTCTTCGCGTCCCTCGTTATTTAGATGTTTGTATGCGCTTTAGTTTTTCTTTTGATTTTAAGCCATTCTCAATAAATGATTCCCCAACAAGAGGAATTTTATCAGAATAACCGCTAATAAAGCGTTTGTCACGTGGTGTGAATCCTTCGCCGTTTTCTTGATTTTTTATAATCCTATTGTATTCGAGTACGTCTGCTTCAATAAAAACTGAATCATTGGTATTGACTCAACCGCTCTTGATCGTGCGCTGTTGTTATTACAAACTCCTTGCGATTGGGTAGATTCTGACAATGGGAAAAGTTTTAGAAAGATGCTCCCGAGTTTACACATGAAGAAATATTGGCTGACAATTGCCGAAACGGTTATGGGTTTTATTTATTGGATCAATGCAATTCCAGCCCTTTTGTGGCGCAATATAAACATTTCGCACACCCTATATTTTTATGGTGAACTGTATATATGTGTGTTATACTTAGAATAAAAATGGTATTTATGGAGACGCGCGTTATGAATTTTTTATGTTTTGGCGATAAAAATAATAAGTCAATACTATTTATACATGGAATGGCTTCCACAGCAATGCTTTGCTATGAACCGATTTTAAAACATTTGTCAGATTACTATGTGATACTGGCAGAAGTGGATGGCCACGGCGAAGGGACAGATGAACTTGTCAGTCTCGAGAACGACTGTGACGAAATAGAAAATTACATAATAAATAATCTATCTGGTAATTTGTATTGTCTATCGGGATTTTCGATGGGAGCAACAATGGCTGTTGAGATTATTGGAAGGGGCAATGTTAATGTTGTTAAGACACATTTGGATGCGGCGTTTCTCACAAAAATGGGTTTGTTGACAAAGCCGTATGGATATATGTTCTGCAAAGCGATAAAGCGGATTCAAAATGGAAAAGCAATCCCTAAAGTTATGATGGATGCCGTTATGGGAAAAGATAACAATAGTATTATCGAAACGCTTTACATAGGCATTACTTCAAATACTATAAAAAATGCGTGTAAATTTGTGTATGGGTATAATATTCCTGAAAGTATAAGAAGTTACAAGGGGGCGGTTCTGTTTTGGCGAGGCTCAAATGAGCGATATCCGAGGAAGAGTGTTACTTTGTTAAAAAAATATCTGCCTAATATAATAGATATAGAGATTAAACATATGGGACATGGACAGTATTTACACGAACATAGCGATGAATATGCAAATAAACTGATTGAATATCTGCAAAGCTGATACAATTAAAATTTGCAGAATTGCAATTGCTATGTTCTAAATTTTTGTAGTAAGCGGAAATTAAAAATGATATAATCAAGTTAAAAAATAAGTTGGGCGGAGGAAAAATATGAATTACAGGGAATTGCCGGAACGATTAGATAGAGAAGTTATTTATGAAAGTGATTATGTGTGTCTGTATGCTGACAAAATAAAACTACCAGATGGATATATTATAGAAAAGTATCATCAGATTCATTATCCCCATGAAGCAATAAGCATTGTAGTGTTTAATGAAAATGATGAGGTTTTGCTGATTCAATCTAAGAGATATACAGTAATGCGTCTGGAATGGGAAATTCCGGCAGGACGTATTGAAGATGGAGAATCAATAGAAGATGCTGCACGTCGAGAATGCATGGAAGAAACAGGCTGTACGGTGAAAGATTTAAAGTTTTTATGTACTCAAAATCCGGCGAATGGAATGTCTGATTGTATATGTCATGTTTTTGCGGCAAAAGTGGATACAGAATCTATGAATTTTGATGAAAATGAAGTAAAGATGAAAAAGTGGGTTTCAAGAGATCATGTTTTGAAGATGTTAAAAAATAATGAAACGAAAGACGGAGTTTCTATTTTAGCATTACTCTTTGCGTTTGAGTTTTACAAATAATGATAATACATGGGGGCAATATTATGGAAGCTTTAGGATTATTGGGGTAATCGGATTGCTAAAAAATAGAATGTGGGGATTGGCGCTATCTGCAATTAATTGTGTGATTACGATTACCCTGATGATGTTATTGTCTGTCGGAATTATGGATGGGTTATTTGCCGGAAGTGCTTTGATTTTAATACTGCTCCAATACTTTGGCGATAAAAAAATAATTGAATACGGACAGAAGCAAATTTATGAAGGAGAGCTCCATGGAGTTAAATAAGATAATTCGATTTATAGACAAACAAAAAGTAAGTTTTATTTGTTCTGTTGATGAAGATGGATTTCCAAATGTGAAAGCAATGTTGAAGCCAAGAAGAAGGAATGGTATAAATGAATTCTATTTTTCTACGAACACTTCTTCCATGAGAGTAAAACAATATACAGAAAATGCAAATGCTTGTATTTACTTCTATCACAAAGGATTGATGAAATATACGGGCGTTATGCTGAAGGGGAAAATGGAGATATTGACCGACCAAGAAACAAAAAATATGATTTGGAAAAAAGGTGATACGAGGTTTTATAAAAAAGGTGTTACGGATCCGGATTATTGCGTGTTGAGATTTACCGCTATAAGTGGAAGATACTATTGTGATTTAAAAACGGAAAGTTTTGCATTGAAATAGGAAAAAGTTCCGTTTGCATGTGAGGGGATGTTATTATGACAAAAGTATTTTTCGTTCGCCATGCAGAGCCAAATTATAGCAATCATAATGACGCTCTTCGAGAATTATCATCAAAAGGAATGGAAGATAGAAAATTGGTTACAAAATTCTTAGCAGATAAGCATATTGACGTTGTTTTATCAAGTCCATTTAAAAGAGCGGTGGATACAGTCAAGGATTTTGCAGACAGCTATGGTTTTGAAATTGAAATGATACATGATTTTAGGGAAAGAAAAGTAGAAAGCGGATGGATTGAAGATTTTGCAACTTTTGCAAAAATGCAATGGAGTGATTTTGCATACAAATTGTCAGATGGAGAATGTCTTCAGGAAGTTCAAACGAGAAACATATCCGCATTGCAGCAGGTGATATATAAATACGCGGGCAAGAATATTGTGGTAGGAAGCCACGGAACGGCGCTGAGTACGATTATTAATTATTATGACCATTCTTTCGGGTATAACGATTTTGAAAGGATTAAAAATGTTATGCCGTGGATTGTGGAGTTTGTTTTCGATGAAAACACAAAATGTATAGGGATAGAGGAGCACGATCTATCTTCATAAAATTGCATTTTGCCGCTATTCTAATGTCATGATGTAGAATGTATGTATGTCATCGGACTAATCGTAAATTTATTCAAAAGAGATCGTTTCCCAAGTTTTTTATAAATATCGATATTTCATGCTGGTCTGTTTTTGAAAAGCGAGGCCTTCGTTGATTTCCATTTTATATTTATGCGGAAGGAGAATTTAAGGAAATAATATTTTTAGTTGAACGAAAGGCGTTCTTGTTCTATACATTAATGTACTGTGTAGATTTTATGGGTGAGCGGGGTATGCAGTTTACGGATAAGACGATAGAGGTTAATGAGCAAATAATAAATAGGTTAAACAATATTTATGATATGCTGTGGTATGCGTTCAAAGGATGCGGCGGACCGATAACCGTAACGGCGGGCGGGGATGCGGAAGGGAGAGGAGCAAGCCCATAAAAAGGCGTAAATATATTTTTTCTTGAACCCGCTATAATCGATGAACTATTGCCGGGTATTGTGTGTTATACTATATTGTATGATTTCCGATGTTTCGGAAACGTCTGTTTTATGAGCCGATAGAAAGGAAAGTTTGATATGGGATTAAAAAAGAGAAACTTATATATGCTCGCACTGTCTGCCGCGTCCTGTTGTTTTCTGCTTTTGGGCGGCTGTGCATCCGCGGAAAAATCAGAATCCGAAAGGGATACGGAATCTGAAGGCGCGGCTTCGGGATCGTTTTTTTCGGTAGGGGAGTTTTCTACGCGGGATGTGGAAGGACAGGCTTACACGCAGGAGATGTTTGCGGAGTATGATTTGACGATGGTAAATGCGTTTACGACCTGGTGTACTCCGTGCGTCAATGAGATTCCCGATTTGCAGAAATTATGGGAGGAAATGAAGGATCAGGGCGTCAATGTGGTAGGGATCGTACTTGACAGTGTCGATGGTTTGGGCAACGCCAATGCGGAGGCGATCGAAAAAGCTAAGATTTTGGCGGAGAGTACGAAAGCGGCCTATCCATTCTTGCTTCCGGACGCGGGCTATTTGAACGGCAGACTTTCCGAAATCAATGCCGTCCCGGAGACATTTTTTGTGGATAAGGAGGGCAATATTGTCGGCGAGACGTATTCCGGAAGCCGTTCTTATGAGGATTGGAAGGAAATTGTAGAGACGGAGTTGAAAGGGGCGGTACAGTGAGGAAATTTATGCAGACCTTGCGCGGAGGCTTCGGTCTGGCCATAATCGGGATTATGATGATGGTTTGGGGCATTTTCCGGGGGGAGATGTCCGTGGTGCTGGAAAAAGCGGTAAATATCTGTATGGAGTGTATTGGAATTGGATAAGAGAAAAAGGGGCGCAGGCGAATGGAGACGCCATGGAATACAGGCGCTGTGGGCCCTTCTTACGAACAGTTACCTGGTTGGCTTTGCCCGGGGAAAAATTTATAAAGGAAAATTAAAGAACCTCTGTGTTCCCGGCCTCAACTGCTATTCCTGCCCGGGGGCGCTGGGCTCCTGCCCGATCGGGGCGATGCAGGCGGTGATCGGAAACTGGAATTTTAAGTTTGCCTTCTATGCGGCGGGATTTCTGATGTTTGCAGGCGCGCTGACGGGAAGATTTGTCTGCGGATGGCTGTGTCCCTTCGGGTTGATACAGGAACTTTTAAATAAAATTCCCTTCCCCGGGAAGATTGGAACATTTCGAGGGGACAGGTTATTAAGGAAGTTGAAGTATATTATTTTTGCCGTATTTGTCGTGCTGCTCCCGCTTGTGCTGGTGGATGTCCTCGGGCAGGGAGCTCCTTACTTTTGTAAGCTGATCTGTCCGGCGGGTACGCTGGAAGGCGGAATTCCGCTGGTACTTCTGAATAAATCCATGAGGAGCGCGCTGGGAGGGTTATATCTGTGGAAAAATGTGCTGCTTTTGATTACGGGGATCCTATCGATTTTAATTTACCGGCCGTTTTGCAAATATATCTGTCCGCTGGGCGCCGTTTACTCGGCGTTTAATTCCGTCGCGGTGTTCGGTTATCGTGTGGATAGGGAAAAATGCACAGCTTGCGGCGCCTGCGCAAAAGTCTGTAAAATGCAGGTGGATCCGGTGAAAAATGCGAACGATCCGGAATGCATTCGATGCGGAGCCTGTAAGGAGGTATGTCCGGTGAATGCGATTTTGAGTTCCGGTTCACGCAAGTCCCGGAGCGATGGGCCCGTGAAAAAGGCCCGCGCAGGAATGCGATGAGCAATGCAGCGTTAAAATTGACGCTATTTATAAAAAATTCCGGGACTGCAGCGCTGTTTCAGAGTTTTTTGGTTGATTTTTAGTTTGTCATTTTGGTATCATAACATCATATATATATTTGCGCGGCCGGGCCGCAGTTGACGCCGTCGGGTAAGCAGGCTGCAAATAAAAAAGAGGGAAGGGATTGATATGAAATATAGAATTGTAACGGATGGTTCCTGTGACCTTCCGCCGGAGCTTGCAAAAGAAAAAAACATTACCGTTGTACCGTTTTACGTATCGTTTGACGGAGAACGTTATCAAAAAGAGATTACGGAAATGCCGATACGCAGATTTTATGAACAGATGGTGCAAAATCCGAAAGTTTATCCCAAATCGTCTATGCCGTCCGTGCAGGATTATGCGGATGTTTTTTTGCCGATGGTAAAAGAGAAGGAGGCGGTCATCTGTATCTGCATCACCACCAAGTTCAGCGGTTCTATGCAGTCGGCGTTAAATGCGAAAAATTTGGTTATGGAACGCTATCCGGAAGCCGCGATTACCGTGATAGACGCCACGGTCAATACGGTATTGCAGGGGCTGTACGTGCTTGAGGCGGCGGAAATGCAGCGGATCGGGGTTTCCTATGAGGACGCGGTAAAGGAGTTGGAGAGGATCAAGAGCACGGGAAGAATTTTCTTTACCGTGGGAGGAATCGAGTATCTGCAGCATGGCGGACGAATCGGGAAACTGGCGGGTATCGCCGGTTCGGTTTTGGGTATCCGTCCGGTTATAACCCTGCAAAAAGGAGAGATATTTCCTTCGGGAATTGCGAGAACAAGGAAAAAGTCCTTAGAGCGGGTAATCAATCTGCTGCTTCAATATCTGCAGGAATTTCAAGTGGATTGCGAGAAATACAGACTGGCGATCGGGTATGGCTATGACAAGGAAGAGGGCGAGAGGTTTCGGGAGAGGGCGGTAAGCGTACTGCGAGAGAAGGGATATACGATTACAGAAGAACAGATTCCGCTCTACCAGATCGGAGCGACAATCGGCGTCCATACAGGGCCGCATCCGCTCGGATTTGGAATTATCAAAAGAAATGCATATCACGCAATTTAGGGGCTGTCAATGACAGCCCCTTTGTTCCGCTTTATTTGATCTTTAATTTTATTTTGGCTTTTTTGTTTGTTCCGTCCGTAGCTCTTGCCGTGATGGTTACTCTTTTATTCTTTCCCGCTTTTTTTGCTTTTACCTTGCCGGTGTCTGTTACCGTAGCATATTTCTTGTTGGAGCTCGTCCATTTTAAAGTCGTATTGGCGTTTTTTCCGGTTGTCTTGACGGTAGCCTTGATTTTGACGGATTTGCCTGCTTTTACGGTTTTTGACGACGCCGACAGCTTAATGCGTTTGACGGCGTGCTTCATGATGGTAATCTCACAGCCGTATCCGGAAGTGGTTCCGCTGCCGTCTGCGGCGATTGCCGTGATGTCCACAGACTTGCCGGCGCCCGCTTTTTTGAGAGTCAGTTTGTTGTTTTTGTCTACGGTGGCATATTTGCTGTTGCTTGTCACCCATATGACATTTTTATTTACGGCGGTTTTCGGTTCAATATCTACGCTCAGCTTGACGGATTTTCCTGCCGCCAGCTCGTAGGAGGGAACGCCGATTTCAATCCCGGCGACTTCGGTTTTTGCGTCGTTGTCCGGCTCGGCAGGCGACCAGAGAGAGGATGACGCCTGAATATGAATCGCCGGCGCAACGCCCTGCCCGTCATAAGTATAACCATTGTACACGGATCCGTATTGGTCGATAAGCGCTGCGGAAGGGGTATCTTCATTGTCGTCTTTGTTCCATCCTATGGAGCGCAGCCACCATAGGGTGCAGCAACCGTACATCGGATCTGTGTCTTTTAATGCGCCCCTTGCGTGCGCATAAGCGCTTGGGCGTGTCTGGCGGCTCAGTGAAGAACCGTCGATGTCGCAGAACCCATAACGCGCATTGGTTGCTTCCTTAATTGAGAGGAGGTAAACTTTATCCGTTGTGTCTTTGCCGCCGTTTGTGTCGCAATAGGGATTCTTTTCGTTATTTATCACATTCCAGGCACAAATGGCGTTCTGTTCTTCTTTGGAAAAAGCGTCTCGATAAAAGCTGCGGTTAAGCCAGCTGCGAATGCTGCTGATTTCCCATGAATAGGTAGTAGTATCCGGAAAGTTCAAATTATCAAAATACTGTATACAATCGAGCGCGCGGACTGCCTGGACAAACAAAGCGCCGTTATCGTTGTTGTCAAGAACCTTCCATTTGATAGGCTGCCACTTAAAATAGCGGTAAGTATCTTCGATGTAACCGGCAAATTTGCCTGCTAAAATTCTGCGGTACTTTGTGTTGTTTACCCATACGTCCGTACACGATTTCCGTACGCCGCGTTTTTGGGCTATGGCATTGTCGATGGCGGCCATGGTAGCGGCGTCTGTCACTTCGGTCTGCGGATAGCTTCCAAAGTAGATGTAGCTCCATGTGGCGGCGTCCTTTTCCCAGTTCGCGGTATTTTCTTTGTTGCCGTTGTAAGTGCAGTGATGAACCGGATTTGCAGGAAGGCTGTCCTCCTGCGGCGTGACAGAAGGATTGTCTGTGTCATTTGAGAGAGCGGTATCTGCATAGGAAGGAATGCCGGGGGCAATAACCAGCAGAATTACCGCCAAAAACAGCGACAGCGGCCGTGTAATCTTTGTTTTTCCTGAATTTTTTTGTGTCATAAGTCTTCTCCTTCAAGCTTGTTAAGTTTTTGATGTAACGAAATTTTTCTTATTCGATTGTCAGTTTTATTTTCGCCTTTTTATTTGTTCCGTCCGTAGCTCTTGCCGTGATGGTTACACTTTTGTTTTTCCCGGCTTTTTTTGTATTTACCATGCCCGAATCTGTTACCGTGGCATATTTTTTGTTGGAGCTTGTCCACTTTAAATTTTTATTCGCTTTTTTTCCGGTTGCCTTGACGGTAGCCTTGATTTTGACGGAGTCGCCCGCTTTGACGGTTGTTGACGGAGCCGACAGCTTAATGCGTTTGACGGCGTGTTTCATAATGCAGATAAGATAGTCTCCATAGCTTCCGCTTCCGTCGGCCGCTATGGCTGTGATGATTACGCTTTTTCCCGCGCCGGCCTTTTTGAGCTTTAACCTGTTATTTTTATCGATTGTGGCATACTTTGGGTTGCTTGTGCGCCATCTGACTTTTTTATTTGCCGCGTTTTTTGGCGTAAATTTTAACTTGAGCTTGATCGGCTTGCCGACAGCCAGCTCACCGGAAGGGGCGTCGATCTGAATATTTAACACTTCTTTTTTATTGGCGTTTTCTGCCGTTGTCGGCGACCAGTGGGCGGACGACGGATTGATATGTAAGACAGGCGCCACGCCGAGGGTTTCATAAGAATAATTGTCGGTTTCCCAGAGTCTGCCTTGTTCGTCGACGCTTACGGCGCCTGGATATCCGCCTGCCCGAAAGCCCGAAGTTCGCAGCCACCATGTGCAGCAGCCGGAACATGTGTCGTAGTTTTCGTAGAAGGATGGGTCATTAATTCTTGATAAGCCTCTTGCATATGCATACGCGCTGGGTTGTACCTGGCGGCTTCTGGAGCTTGAGTCGTTACCGCAGAAGCCATAGAGCGCATTGGTCATTTCGCGGAGAGAGAGGAGGTAGACGTTATCTGTCGTGTCGTTGCCGCCCTCTGCGTCGCAATCGGGATAGTCTTCATTTATGACGTTCCACTTTAAAATCGCGTTCTGTTCTTCTTTGGAAAAGGCAGTCTGATAAAAGCTGTCGTTCAGCCAGCTTCTGATTGTGCTGTTTTCCCATGTGATCGTTGAAACGGATGGTAGGTCGTTGTCCCAGTATTTTGCGCAGTCGATTGCGCGCTCCGCCATGACAAACAGGGAGACGTCTTCATTGTTGTTGAGCACCTTCCATTTAATCGGTTGCCATTTAAAATAGCGGAATGCGTCGTCGGCAGCGTCGGAGACGAAGTCATTTGTGGATATTCTGCGGTATTTCGTGCCTTTTACTAAAACGTCTGTGCCGGCGGCGCCCTTTATACCGTTCCCGGCGGCAATGGCTTTGTCGATAGCGGCCATTGTGGCGGCGTTTGTCACTTCTGACTGCGGATAGCTTCCAAAGCAGATATAGCTCCATGTGGCGGTATCTTTTTCCAGGCCGGCCATTGTGCAGTGATGCGTCGGATTTGCCGGCAGGGAGCGATTGCTCTGTGCCGCAGAAGCGTTGCCGGCGTCATTTGAGCGAGCCGCGCCTGCATACGAAGAAATGCCCGGTATGGAGGCAAATATAATTGCCGCCAAAAACAGCGACGGTAATCGCATTGTTCTTGTTTTTCTTGCTTTTTTTTGTGTCATATATCTTCTCCTTTGATTTTTTAAAACGACGTGTTTGTCTTTTTCAGTTCGTATAAAACTGCGCAAGAATTTTTGTCGATAATATCATGATATAGTAAGTTGATTTTTTTGTACAGTATTTTTAATTCTACTTGACGGAGTTTTTAAGTTAAGAAAACGCGCAGGAAAGTATCTCAGTTTTTTCTTGACAAAATGGTTTATAAATCATAAACTAATATAAAGGTTTAAAGAATATAGACCAAAAAGGAAGGAAAAAAGCGGATGGTTACTTATGTGATGACGGAGGCGGAGATGCAGCTTGCCAATATTATTTGGGAAAACGAGCCGGTGGGCAGCGGGGAGCTTGTTAAAATTGCGCAAAAGAGACTGGAATGGAAGAAATCTACGACGTATACTGTGCTTCGCAAGATTTGCGGCAATGGTATTTTTCAAAATGAAAATGCGATTGTATCTTCTAAGATCAGCAAGGAGGAGTATGCGAGGCGAAAGGGAGAGCGCTATCTTGAGGAGAATTATAACGGTTCGCTGCCCGGGTTTGTGGCCGCATTCTTAAAGCGGAAAAGGCTGAGCAGGAGAGAGGTAGAAGAATTGGCAAGGATGATAGAGGAATACCGTGAGAAGGAGGAGTAGAGCGTGTTTGGGAAAGTGTTGGATATGGGAATTGTGGGCAGTTATTGTATCATTTTGGCGCTTATTTTGCGGGTTCCGCTGTTAAAGTGCGGGAGAAAGTATGCGTATTATCTGTGGATAGCGGTATTTTTAAATCTTGCGCTGCCGTTTGCGCCGCAGGGGGAGTACAGTCTGATTCCGAGGCAGGTGGCGAAGATTTCCGTGACCGGGGAGCGAACCGTCGGCGCGCAAGGGGCAAAAGCGTCTGTACAGCCGTTAAAGACAAAGGCCGCGACCGGAGATGATACGCGTACCGGCGGGGAGGGCGGCAGTGCGGGCGGTCAGAAAAAGAGCGTGCAGCCGGAGAAGAAAGCCGTGGACAGTCAGCCTTTTGTCAGCGGAGAAAATGAACTGTCAGAACTGCCGGTTTCGAATGCGGATGTCACAAGCATTGTAAGACAGGTGACGGAGATTGTATGGCTTGTGGGGTTGACGCTGCTTGTATTGTTTAATGTGTTTCATACCGTGCGGTTAAAGAAGATGATATCTAAGAAGCGATGGGCAAGCTTTGATGAGGGGAATCGAATAGCGGAAGTAACGGGGCTTGCCGCGCCGTTTCTTTGGGGAATCTTCCGGCCGGTCATTTATCTTCCGACGGGACTTGATCCGGAGGAGAAAAAATATATAATCGCGCATGAGAGCTGCCACAGAAAGAGGAAGGATTCTCTGTGCAAAATAGCGGTCTTTGCGGTGACGGCGCTGCACTGGATTAATCCGCTCGTATGGGCGGCCTGGGCGTTGTTTTGCAGGGATATGGAGGCATCCTGCGACGAGGCCGTGCTTGAGGCGGCCGGGGGAACGATAAAAAAGGAATACGCAAGCAGTCTTTTGAAATATGCGGCGTCGCAGAGCGGCTATCTGATGACGCCGGTGACATTTGGTGAGCCGTCCGTGAAAGCGCGGATAAAAAATGTGCTGCGTTACCGGAAGCGGAATGTCCTGCTGACTGCGGCGGCTGCATTTGCGGTTGCGGTGGCAGCGTTTGGGATTACGGTACATCCTGGGGAGCTCGGGATAGAGCCGCAGGGAGTGGCGCTGGGAGTGCCGGAAAACGTGACGGGGGAACAAAGGCGGTATTACGTGGAAGATGCGGGAGGCTTGGCTCAGGCCGGAATATACAGCCGTGCGGAAGGGGAAAAAGAGCCCGCGCTGCTGCTTGCTGGAGATTTTGAACTGCTCTGGGAGGATGAGGCGCGCCTGTATGTAAGCCGCAGGGAAGCGGAGGGGTTATTCATCGACAGCGTCCGGAAAGTAAACGGTTATGTGGAAAGCGACCTTATGGGACAGGCGATAAAGGAACCGGAGATTTTTTCCTTTTATGCGAACGAAAGCTATCTCGTATACGCAGCGGGAGAGACGGACGGAAGTCTTGGACTTACAAACAGTATGTTTTATTCTTACGACCGAAAGAGCGGCGCGTTAAAAGAGCGGTATGTGACGGATGCGCCGGGGTTTGCAGGCGTTATAAAAGGTAACGTCTATTACCAGAAGTATTGGGCAGTGGGGGAAGAAGACAACGAAAAGAGCGGGCTTTACCGTATGGACCTTGCTTTTTTAAACGAGGTGCAGGTAGGGGAAGGATTGTCGTTTCTGTTATGGGATGAGGCGGACGGAAGCCTGTTTGCGGCAAAGGCGTCCGGTGAACAAAATGGGGAGCGGCTTGTGCGCGTGGATTTGAACGGACAAAATGAGCGGACGTTTTTTGATACGGCGTCGTTAAACTGGGAAAGTGAGGCGCACGATAAGTTTGTCTTTCGCGACGTAGAGCGGAAGGGAGAGGATGTTCTTTTTCGGGTGGAGCAGTGGGGATACCGGGGAGAGGACGGGTATCGGGATACGTTAATCCGTTATGCGCAGATTTTGGCAAAGTCTGACGACGGCGGATATGAGAAGGTGGCTGAGGAAGCCGGAAATCTGGTGGAAGCGGTAGCCGGTACGGAGATTGAAGAAATTGAGCAAAGTTTCCGGAGACAGGCGTATATATCTGCGTTGGAGGGTTTGATGGAGCAGGGGATATCTCCGGACGAGGGAGATTGGAAATTTACCTTATATGATATTGATTTCGACGGGAAAGACGAGCTTATTTTTGATGTGCATGGAAGTATTTCGGTGTCTAGGGACGGATACCGGATTTATGATTATGAAGAGGAGACGGGGAATCTTGTCGAAATGCTTCGCGGACCGTTTTACACTACCTTTTATAATAACGGAGTCGTCAAAGTGTCCTTTTATCCGGACGACGATGAGTCAGATGTATCCTATTCCTTATATCAATATGAGAGGGAAAAAGAGGAGTATGTGTGTGTTGCGGATGTATCAAAATGGGACGGCTCAATTCTTGATGAAGATTTGGACGGAAGTCCGTTTCCGGCGGAGGCGGACGTCGACGGGGACGGCATTGTATACGGTATAAGGACAGAAGAACAGGAGACGTATGTCGACGGGGACGAATACTTTGCGTGGAGGGATGCGTATATCGGCGGGGCCGAGACGATAGAGCTTACGTTTTCGAACTTGTCAAAGGAGAATATTGACAAGTTAAAATATGACGGCAACAATTAACAATCGGAATTTTTCAAAGGAAATCTTACAATGGATTATTGAACATCAAGAATAAGATCTACGCATATGAGAGAGAAATACACCCATTGCATAAGCTTCGTTTATGTAATGGGTATTTCACTCTTGTTTGGCAGGAATTGCCGGATCATGTTTTTCTTTGATTCCGTTTATGGCCATGTATGTCATTAAAGCCTTATAAGCGTTTGGAATGATTGCAAATTCTCCTTCATCCTGTACTTCTTCCAAAGTGATTGTAATATAGTTTTGTTTGCTCTGACTTACGATTTCCACGCCAAGGCCACTAGGATTTTGTTCCGCGTCAAGGATTAATCCTGCCCCATAACCACGCATATGATATACATTTCTCTGCTCTTGAGATACCTGCGGGAAATCCCATCCGATAACATATGGATTTTCAATTTTTAAATGTTTTGCCCAGCTCTCCACATGAGAAATTGCATCAGTTTCCGGTTCGCAGCTTATTACTACATAACTGATATAACGAAAAGGTTCGACTGTGACAATTCTGATATCAGAATATGCCTTATTGCTATAATCCATATTTCCCTTTAACATTTGGTCAATGGAACAATGAAATGTCTCACAAAGTTCAACCAGCTTTTCAACTTCCGGCAATATTGCTCCAAGCTCCCATTTTGAAATGGTTTGCCGGCTGATATCCATTTTCTCTGCTAATTCCTCCTGCGTCATATTCGTCATCTTTCTTAAAATTTGTAAATTCTTTCCGAAATTCATTCAAACTTCCTCCAATCTTTTTGATGAGAACAGTATCTCGCAGATATTTGTTTTAGTCTATATATTCCAAGGTGCCTTTTAATTAAATCTCGCACCTATAAGTTGCATAAAAGGTGGTTATACTGATTTTCGATAATCTCATCCTCGTTGAGAGTTTTTCGTTTCTACTGTAGATTTCTCCCATCCGCCGGTTGCCGCGCGTTCAGATACATAAGAACCAATTTGCCAATAAAGACCTATTTTTTTTTGTATTTACCTGATATTTAGCTTTTTATTCTATATAAAAACGTCAGATCGCAATCATAATTTGTAATTTTAAAGGCATAATTAGCAGAAGACAACCGACAATAGTATGGTATAATATGGCATGAGGAGGGGCCCACGAAGTGGGAAGAGTCCTGATGCCCAATGGCATGAGGGGATTTGGCATGAGGAGGGGCCCAGCGAAGCTGGGAGGAGCCCTGATGCCCCGGGCCCCACGAAGTGGGAAGAGTCCTGATGCCCAATGGCATGAGGGGATTTGGCATGAGGAGGGACCCAGCGAAGCTGGGAGGAGCCCTGATGCCCCGGGCCCCACGAAGCAGGGAAGAGCCCTGATGCCCCGAGCCTCACGAAGCAGGGAAGAGCCCTGATGCCCGGGGAGCATAGTATAATATAATTGAATTAAAACAGAAGGAGAAGCGCAATGAAAGCGATCACTGTCAGAGACATAAAAGTATTTATTACGGCGCCGCACGGAATCAATCTTGTCGTGGTGAAAGTGGAGACGTCAGAGCCGGAATTGTACGGTTTGGGATGCGCTACGTTTACCTGGAGATATAAGGCGGTTGTGACGGCCATTGAAGAATATCTGTGTCCGATGCTGAAAGGGAGATCTGTTCACGATATCGAGGATATCTGGCAGTCTATGATGGGAAGCTCTTACTGGAGGAACGGGCCGGTTTTAAATAACGCGCTTTCGGGCGTGGACGAGGCGCTTTGGGATATCAAGGGCAAGCTTGCCAAGATGCCGCTTTACTGTTTGTTCGGTGGAAAGGCGAGAGAGGGAATCGCGGTCTACCGCCATGCGGACGGCAGTTGCCCGGAGGAAGTAGAGGAGAAGATTCGCGCGTTTATGGAAGAGGGATACCGTTATATCCGCTGCCATATGGGAACTTACGGGGGAAACTTTGACGGAAGCATTCAGAAAATGACGTGCCCCGACAACGCTCTGTCGGGCGCGTATTATTCCCCGAGGATGTATATGCGCAGCGTCGTGAAGCTGTTTGACCGTATCCGTACCGATATCGGCTGGAATCTGGAAATTATGCACGACATTCACGAGAGGCTTTCTCTGGCGGACACGCTTTTGTTTGTAAAGGAGCTGGAACAGTTTCATCCGTTTTTTATAGAAGACGCGCTTCCTCCGGAGCAGGTGAATTACTTTGAGACGCTGCGCCGTCAGACGGCCGTGCCTTTGGCGATGGGAGAACTCTTCACGCATCCGCTGGAGTGGAGGAGCGTTGTGCAGAATCAGTGGATTGACTTTATCCGCTGCCATTTAAGCGATGTGGGAGGATTGACCCCGGCGCGGAAAATTGCCGCGTTTTGTGAAGCGTTTCAGGTTCGGACGGCGTGGCACGGGCCAAATGACCTCTCGCCCATCGGTATGGCGTCGCAGATGCATTTGGATTTAAACAGCCCGAACTTTGGCATACAGGAATTTGCCGGATTTAACGAGGCGGAGGAAGAGGTTTTCCCGGGATGTCCGGTAGTGCGGAAGGGGTATGTCTATTTAAATGACGCTCCGGGGATCGGCGTAGGCTTTGACGAGAAAGCCGCGAAAAAATATCCGCCTGTCGATATGGATTTTGGCTGGATGTTCAGCCGTCTGGAAGACGGAACGGCGGTGAGGCCGTAAGAGAATAAAATACCATTGAGATAAGAGGAGAAAACGATGGCGTTACAGGGTGAGACACGGGAAGAAATAAGGATCAATGTTCGAAGACCGAAGCATTATCGGGTGATTATGCATAATGATGATTTTACCTCCATGGAATTTGTCGTGCAGATTCTGATAGATATCTTTCACAAAAATATCACGGAGGCGCAGCGCCTTATGATGATGGTACATGAGGGAGGACGGGCGGCCGTAGGGATGTATCCCTACGATATTGCGATGACGAAGGTGCAGGCGGCTGCGGTGCGGGCGAAGGATAACGGATTTCCGTTTCGGATGACGGTTGAGGAGGCGTAACCATGCAGGTATCTGGTGAAGTAGAAGATATTATGAGCGTCGTGTTTGCCGAGGCGAAAAATGCGCGTTTGGAGTATGTGACGCCGGAGCTGCTTTTGTGTGTGATCTGCCAGAATCATTTGTTTGCGCGGGCGTTCGAAAGCTGCGGCGGGAGCGTGGAGGAATTAAATCGCAAGCTGGGATTTTACCTGGATGAATATGTGGGGACGTGTTCCATAGAATCGCAGGATATGCCGGAGTTTTCGCAGAGCATGGGGACCGTGCTGGCCTATGCATGGGAGTTTGCGCAGGGCGGCGGTAAGTGTGTCGTGGAGCTGTCCCATATCATCTATGCGATATATGAGCTAAGAGAGAGCTATGCCTGCTATTATATGCAGGTACAGGGGGTCGAGCGCGCGGAGCTTTTGCGTGAGATGTCCGCCGGCTGCGATGAAGACGGGAGGGCGGATAGCGCATGCGAAGGGGAGGACGATTCGAAAAAGGCATACTGGCGCAGATACGCGGTTTGTTTAAATGACGAGGTCGAAGACAGGAATCCTCTGATCGGAAGGGAGGAGGAGCTTGAGCGGACGATGCAGATTCTCTGCCGCAGGGAAAAAAACAATCCGCTGCATATCGGGGAGCCGGGGGTCGGTAAGACGGCGATCACCTATGGGCTTGCCAGGCTTTTGAATGAGAAAAGGGTCTGCGAGCCTCTTTTGGGGGCAAAAATTTATTCGTTAGATCTTGCAGGGCTGCTTGCGGGGACGCAGTACCGTGGAGATCTTGAGAAGCGTTTCAAAAAGGTGATGGACAGTATCTGCCTGGAGGAAAAGCCGATTATCTATATCGATGAGATTCACAATGTTGTGGGGGCAGGAGCGGTAAACGGCGGAACCTTCGATATTTCGAATATGCTCAAGCCGTATCTTGCGGCGGGCCGCGTCCGTTTCATCGGCGCGACGACTTATGAGGAGTACAAAAAACATGTTGAAAAAAACAAGAGCTTAGTGAGACGCTTCTGGAATATGGATATCTTAGAGCCGGGTATTGCGGATACCGTTTCCATCCTGGAGGGCCTGAGGGAGAGATATGAAAAATTCCACGGCGTAACGTATGATGAGGGCGTGTTGGAATACGCCGCAGAGATGAGCGCGAAGTATCTCAATGAGCGTTTTTTGCCGGACAAGGCGATTGATTTGATCGACGAGGCGGGTGCGTACCGCAGAATGCATCCGCTTGCCGGCGGGCGTCAGTCTGTCGGCGCGGAGCTGATCGATGAAATTTTGTCAAAGGTCTGCCATATTCCGAAACAGAAGGTAGAGCGGGACGAGACGAGGTCGCTTGCGACGCTCGAGGGGCGTCTGCGCCGTCTTGTGTACGGACAGGACGAGGCGATTGCGCAGGCGGTCAACGCGGTAAAATGCGCAAGAGCCGGTCTTTTGGAGGAGGGCCGGCCGTTGGCGAGTCTGTTGTTTGTCGGGCCGACCGGCGTTGGAAAAACCCAGATTGCGCGCAGCCTTGCAGAGGAACTCGGAATAGACCTTTTACGGTTTGACATGAGCGAGTATGAGGAAAAACATGCGGTGGCCAAGCTGATCGGGGCGCCGGCGGGGTATGTGGGCTACGAGGAGGGCGGACTTCTCACCGAGGAAATCCGAAAGCATCCTCACGCCGTTCTTTTGCTGGATGAGATTGAGAAAGCGCATCCCGACATTTTCCATGTTCTTTTGCAGGTCATGGACTATGCGACGCTGACGGATAACCAGGGCAGGAAGGCGGATTTTCGAAATGTAATCATCATTATGACGTCGAACGCGGGGGCAAGCCGCGTCGGAAAGCCGGGGATCGGCTTTGGGGGACGCGATGCAACTGCGGAGGTGATTCTGGAGGAGGTAAAACGTATTTTCCAGCCGGAATTTCGCAATCGTTTGAGCAAGATCGTCGTGTTTCACGGGATAAACGACAAGATGGCCGGACAGATTGTAGATAAAAAAATAGAGGAGCTAAAGCAGACGCTTTTGCAAAAGAAAGTGGAGCTGTCTGTCGATGCGGAGGCAAGAAATCTGTTGAAAAATAAAGGCATTCACGTGGAATACGGCGCGAGGGAAATTGCGCGTGTGATCCAAAATGAGATTAAGCCGCTTTTCGTGGACGAGATATTGTTTGGAAGATTAAAGGACGGCGGAAAGTGCAGACTGACTGTGGCTGACGGGAATTTTCAGATATGGATTGACATTTTATAAAACATCGTTTAAAATCATGCTTAGCACAAAAAGCAAAGACGGAAAGAGTAGTTTATCGGAGACATACAGAGAGAAGGGCGGTTGTCGGTGGAAGCCTTTTATGGGAGAAGATAGATGAAAACCATTCCAGAGCCGTAATGCCGAAGATGAGAGAATTGTTAAGCATTGCCGTACGCCTGCGTTAAAGGATAGGATTTGACAGAATCTGAAGTGAAAAGTTAAGGTGGAACCGTGCGATGACTGCACCCTTAGATATGTATTTTATATGCATATCTAAGGGTTTTTTTGTGTAAACAAAAAAGCAAGGAGATGTAAGAGATGAAGGTAATTTACAGAGACAACGAAGTGCGTGAGGGGAGTTTTGAAGAGGCGTGGGTAAAAGAGGCGTTCTGGCACACGACGGCGCATGTTCTGGCGCAGGCGGTAAAGCGGCTGTATCCCGACACGAAATGCGCGATTGGTCCGGCGATTGAGCAGGGATTTTATTATGATTTCGAATTTTCTTTTCCGTTTGGCGACGAGCACCGAAAGGCCGTAGAAGAGGAAATGAGAAAGATTGTAAAGGAATCCCTTTCGCTGAATGCGTATGAAGTGAGCCGCGAGGAGGCTGTCCGGTATATGCGGGAGCGGGAGGAGAGCTATAAGCTAAGCCTGATCGACGACTTGCCGAAGGACGCGGCGATTTCCTTTTATCGACAGGGAGAGTACGCGGAATTTTGCGCAGGCCCGCATATTTCCAATACGTGTCATATCAAAGCGTTTCAGCTGCTGTCAATTGCGGGCGCCTATTGGCGGGGAGACGAAAAAAACAGGATGCTCACAAGGATTTACGGTATTTCCTTTCCAAAAGCATCCGAGTTGGAGCAGTTTTTAAAGATGAGGGAGGAGATTAAGCTGCGCGATCACAGAAAGATTGGAAAAGAGCTGGGTATATTTATGCTCGCGAAGCAGGGGCCGGGATTTCCGATTTTTTTGCCAAAGGGAATGGTATTGAAAAATATCCTGATCGATTACTGGAGAGAAGTTCATAGCAGAGAGGGGTATATGGAAATTTCCACGCCGATTATGCTTGAGAGAACGCTCTGGGAGACGTCGGGGCACTGGGAGCATTACCGGGAAAATATGTATACGACAGAGATTGAAGGCGTTGATTTTGCAATCAAACCGATGAGCTGTCCGGGCGGGATGTTAGTGTACCAGTCCGCGCCAAGATCTTACAGGGAGCTTCCGATGCGCCTCGGCGAGCTTGGGATTTGTCACAGATACGAAAAGTCGGGGCAGCTTCACGGTCTGATGCGGGTACGGGCGTTTACGCAGGACGACGCGCACATTTTTATGACGGAGGAACAGATGATTCCGGAGATACAGAATGTCGCGAGGCTGATCGACGAGGTGTATTCGAGATTTGGCTTTTCCTATCATGTAGAGCTCTCCACAAGACCGGATGACAGCATCGGCAGCGATGAAGAGTGGGAGCAGGCGACGAAGGCGCTGCAAGAGGCGATGGATGCAATCCATGTGGCCTATAAAATTAATGAAGGCGACGGGGCGTTCTACGGGCCGAAGCTTGATTTTCATTTGCAGGATTCGATCGGAAGGACGTGGCAGTGCGGAACGATTCAGCTTGATTTTCAGCTGCCGCGGCGCTTTGGAGCGGAGTATACGGGAGAGGACGGGAAAACGCGCCGTCCGGTTATGATTCACCGTGTTTTGTTTGGATCAATTGAGCGTTTCATCGGAATTTTACTGGAACATTACGCGGGAAAATTTCCACTGTGGCTTGCTCCGGTGCAGGTGAAGGTTTTGTCGCTTGCAAAACGGTCTAATGAGTATGCGAAAGAGGTTGCGGATGAATTGTCGCGAATGGGAATCCGCTGTGAGACGGACGAAAGATCTGAGAAAATCGGGTTTAAAATTCGAGAGGCGCAGCTTGATAAAGTACCGTATATGGCGATTGTCGGACAAAATGAGATAGACGCGCAGACGGTATCTGTCCGCAAACGTGACGGCGGGGATCTGGGAAGTATGACGGTAGAGCAGTTTGCCGGCCTTCTGAGACAGGAAATACGCACACGATAAAAAAAATTCAATATACTATAATAAAAAGTATTTGGAGCTGTTTTGTGGAAAATAAGGAGAGAAATTTTGTAAATAACTGCAGTTTTGCAGGCGTGAAGCCGGCGATGGCGGAACTTCCGTATCCGCCGATTCAGGTGAGGCAGAAAAATAAGAATTACGCGGACCTGCTGAGCGTCGATTATTGCGGGGCGGTATCGGAGCTTTCGGCGATTACGCAATACATCAACAATGAAAACCGCCTGTCATGCGAACACTGTTCTATGGCGAAAACGATTCTCGGGATTGCGGTTGCGGAGATGATGCATCTGCAGAAGCTGGGCGAGATGATATATTTGCTTGGCGGCGAGGTTGATTTTGTGGCGAGGCAGCCGCGTGGAGGGCAGAAGATGTGGACGCCTTCGTATCTTGCGATACCGAAGAAGGCGCAGGAGATGATCCGGGAGGATATTGAAAGTGAAAAGGCGGCGATCAATCAATATAAGTTACATATGAGAGCGATCGGCGACAACGGCGTGAGAGCCGTTCTGGCAAGGATTATAAAGGACGAAGAATACCATATTATGCTGCTTTTGGCGTTGGCCGAAGAGTTGAAGGATTAAAGCAAAAAGTACGGGCGTTGCGCGGCTCTGATGATCAGAGTCGACGCGTCGCCCGTAAATTGTCAGAACAGCAGTTTCACAATATCTTTCTGCTGTGAGCTTGACTGTGCCATAATGGATTCAACCGCCTGTTTTAGAATATTGTTTGTACTGTTTTTCAGAACCTCGTCAAACATTTCGGCGTCGCGGATTTTGGATTCCGAGGCCTGTGTATTTTCCGTTTTATTTTCATTTCCCATTACAGCCTTTTCCAGCCTGTTTTGCATTGCGCCAAAATAGCTTCGAATCGCGGAAATCTTTTCAATCGCTACCTGTATATGCAGCATGGCTTTTTCTGCGTATTTCGCTTTCGTGACTGCAAGAGAATTTACTTCTAACGACAAGGTATTTACATACGGTTTGTCAATCTCCAAATTATCTTCCCTCAGATTGCTGAACTGGATATGGATTTTTTCCGGATCACGCGCTCTGTAATTTTCGCGGAAAAGCAGCGCCTGCTTTGCACCGCCGGAGAAGTCTGAAATTTTGTGGTTGCCGTATTTTGTATGGACCAGCTTCAGCGCGCCGTCTTCCAATTTTGCAACAATCGGCGCATCCTGCGTTTTCAGCTGCGCGTTGAGCTCATCGACCAGCTCGGTCGATGTATAGGTCTTCGCCTCAAAGTCAAACGTATATTCTGTGCCGTCTACCGAGAACGCAAGATCCGTCTGCCCTTCCTTGAGCGTGACTCCGCCGCTGATCGGAACGGTTCCCTGTACGCTTGCGATAGATATATCGCCTTCCGTATAGTAGAAAACGCTAAATGCGGCCGTTCCGCTGATACCGTCGATGACATACTCGCCGTCGGTCGGAAGCTTGACATTTGTGTTGAGACGGAAGCTGAGCGCGTTGGCGTCGTTGGAACCGATAATTTCAATATCTGACAGCTTTTCGCCGATGCCTGCCAGGATGGTATTCTCTTTGAGACCTTTGGCAACCAGGGCTTCATTTAACTTCTTTTGCAGCATTTTCACTAAGGCGTCGGAATTGTAGCTGCCTGCGTCGAGCGTCAGATCAAGCGGATAGGCCGTAGATCCGGCAGTCAGATCCAGGTGCAGGCTGTCGTTTACGCCTTTTTGAATGCGAACCGGGTGGTTCTTTACGTCTTTTCTGCCGACCGCGTATGCCGCATCTTGGCCGTAAGTGCCGGGAACCTCGTTTGGATTCTGCTTGTTCATAATTTCTGTCGATCCGCAGATTACTTTGTCATAAAAGCTTCCGGAAAAGTTCGAGTAGCTCGTGCCCATATGGGCGGCGGTTCCGGTGGCCTTTGTCTGAATGACGACGCCGTTTTTGTCGACAAACGCTTCCAGCTTTCCGCCGGCGACTTCATCCAGCCTTGCCTGAAGCTCCTGTCTTAAACCGTCAAAGCTGTATGTTCCGTTGGTGAGCGTAATGTCAATCGAGGTCGGATCGTAAGTATTGGACGCATTTTTTTCGTACAGTGTGAATTTCAGCCGGTTATTCCAATCGTCGATTTTTACCGGTCCGGCAAGGTTATTGCCGTCGATCTTCGCGTGCTGCGTGGAGTGGTGTCCCGCTACGGGCGTCGGGTAGACCGGGGAGGACAGCGGGGTCGGCTTCTGGAACGCGCTTCCGTAAGTGGAAGAGACGCGGACGGTCCCGCCCGGTGCGGTTCTTGTCAGCGTCAGCTGACCTTCCGAGTTGAAGTCTGCGGTCAGACCCTCATGGGGAACATCCTCCTGTCCGAAAATCGCCGGCATTGCGCTGCCGCTGGCTTTATCGTATTCCATGCCGATGGAGCTTACTCCGGCATAGGGATCCGCGATAAGGTCAATGGAATTTCCGTTTGCAACGGCTGTTACGCCTTTTCCGCTTAGCTTCGTGTTCAGCTGGGTAATAAAGTCCGCCCGCGAATAACCGCTGGTATTAGTGTCTAAGTAGATATTCTGTCTGCGCCCGTTGATCGTAATCGCAAACCGGTTGTTGCTGCTTGTAATTTTTATATTGTTCTGAATATCCTTGTCAAGGCTTATTTTCGCTTCCTTTGCCCCGAAAATTGCGGCGGTAGCGTTATTCTTGTTATTTTCGCTCTTAAAATAGATTTTCTTGTCGCTCCCCGCTCCGACCGTCGTCAGCTGCAAATTAGAGCCGCTCCCGCCGGCAATGATTTTTGTGCCGTGCTGGTCGTTGATTGCCTTTCGAAGCTTGGCCGGATCATAAGTCTCGCCGGCGTTTAAGGTTACGGTCAGCGTCTCCTTTACGCCGTTGCTCTCGTATTCCAGTGAAAAGGTTTCTTTCCCTTTTTCAATTGTAAACGAATTCTGGACATACATACTGTTCGGGTAAGTAGCCGTGCCAAAGGAGCCCTGTGTATCGGCTCGATGAAGCGCCTGCATGAAACTGCTTCCGGTCGCCGCGATATCGATGCTTGTGGCGGCGCCGTTGACCTGGGCCCCGCTTGTGTAGGTGAGCCTTGCCGTAAAAACAAGCTTTCCGTTTTTCAGGGAGACAATCGCGCCGGTACCGTTCGTGCCGTATGCGTCGTCAATTGCGGACTGAATATTTTTTACAATGTCGTTCGCCGACGTGGTATGGGCGAGCGTAAGTTCCTTTTTGTCGCCGTTGATCTTGATTGTGAGCTTATCGTTCGTATCGTCGATAACGGTAGGGAGGGAACGCATGCTCGTAAGCGTGACCTCTGCCGCGACATTGTTATCGTATTTGCCGGCTTCTCCCTGATGAGGGTCGGAATCGCCCACGCCGGTATAGGAGTCTGTTTTTGTATAGCTCGTATTTCCATGTGCGTAAAAGTCGAAGCTGCAGGCCCGCCCGGTATTGCTTGTGGTGGTAAATTCAACATTTTCCGGCGATTTTCCGGCTTTTAGCTGGTCGTTAATCGTTTGCTTTAGTTCGTCTTGCGTATATGTCTTTGCGTCCAGCGTAACTTTATATTCTTTGTTGTCCAGTGTCACGCGAAAATCCGTCTCGCCTGCGGCGATCGTCACCGTGCCGTCGTCCTTTAAGACCTTGGTATTACATGTCGTCATCGTGGTGGAGCCGTTCGACAGGGTGGTCTGCATCGTTACGTTTTCTCCGATAAAGATCTGGTAATATCCCGTGTCTTTCAGGTTGATCGTATTTGACGGCACTCTGCTCACTCCCAGCGAGTAGACAGAGCTATCGATCCCGTTCAGCTGAATTTTGCCGTTGTTTTCCGTTGCCTCCACTTTTCCCTTTAACTCGCTGTTGCCGTTGAGCTTGTCGTTAAGGGCGTCGACGATATCGGTGACTGTGTTATATTCCGCCTCGTCTAGCCGGATGTCGTACGCTTTTGGCGTGTAACTTCCGGAGGAATACGTTGTGACGGTCAAACGAAACGTATCGTTTTTTCCCGCTTCGATTTTTAACGGAAGCGAGGAGGGGGAAAAGGTTTTTGTGCCGCAGACGTACGCGTCGCGGTCGTCCGTCGTATCGCGCGTCGGATTTACTTTATAGCCGTAGCTGGTGTAGTTCTGGTTGACAAACAGCGTGTCGTACGCGCTGCTTTTTGCCCTGTCAATTCCCACGTCGCTTTCGATTCCGGATTCTTAAGGATGTAATTTTTAAACCGCTGAAATAGACATAGCCGTTGCTTCCGCCCACGTAGACGGACGTCTGCGGAGTCGCGGAGACCGACAGAGCCATGTTATTATCCGCAAAAAATTTCGCGAGCGTGCTCTGGACGTCGTAAAGGCTGTAAGTCCTGTTGTGGTCGAATTTCAGTTCTTTCGGGTCCTTACTTCCGTTGGGCGAAAAAACAAGAGTGTCGTTGCTGGAATCAAAACGGAAGACGCTGTATTTCGGATCGATCCCCTGTGTGGAGGAGCTGTTGCGCATTGCCAAAACCGCGCCGCCGGTAAGGCTGGCGGCCTGGCTTTTTACGGTTCCGTATTTAATATTGTCGTAGAAGACGGAGGTATAGACGTCTTTTCCTTCGTCGATCTTAAACATATTCCCCTTAAGTCCGGAAATAATACAGTCCTGGCTGGCAAGACGTATGCTTTTGCCGTAATTGGTCGCCTCGACCGTAATTCCCTCGTCCTTCAGCTGCGCCTCAAGCTGTTTGTTAAGCTCATTCATCAGTTCCGTTTTGGAATAGGATTGGCCGGGATTTAACGTAATGTTGACCTCCCGCGAGGAGCCGTCCGTTTTTTCTATCGTAAACGTCATTTTGTTGTTCTGGTTTGTAATATCAAGCGGCGTGTCTTCCGTAGAAAATACGGTCGTTCCGATCAAAGCGCCGAGACTGCCGCCACCGTGCATATTGTACAGAAGATAAGAAAGCCCGCCCGTGACTGCGTCGATGGTCTCTCCGCCCTCATAGTTGACATTGCAGAAGCCCTCCGACGTGTATTCCAGATAAATTCCGTCCTTCTTTAATCCGGATGCGAACATCGCGTCGTCGATCTCATCGATCAGCTCCTGTGTGGTGTATACGCCGTTGTTTACTTTGATCTGGATCTCCTTTGCAGGTCCGTCTTTTTTCTCGCGGTATTTGATCAAAAGATCATTATTGTCGTCCGTAATTTTGTGCGCCTGCCTGTAATCCCACTTTACGTTGCCCTCAAACTGGTAATACGTCGCTTCGTGGTCGTCAAAGATATGTTTTGTATTAAAATTCGCATTGTCTGTGATATGATCGATTTCCTGCTGAAGCTGTTCAAATTCATCCTGCATGGCCGCGCGGTCCGCGTGGGTGTTGGTATCGTTTACGGACGCGATCGCAAGCTCATTCATGCGGTGCAGAATACTGTGTACGTCTTCTAAGGCGGCGTCTCCGATCTGTACCCATGAAACGCCGTCCATCGCGTTGTTTGTTCCCTGTTTCAGGGCACGAATCTGCAGCCGCATCTTTTCCGAAATACTAAGCCCCGCCGCATCGTCGGCCGCGCGGTTAATGCGGTAGCCGGAGGCGAGTCTTTCTGTGGCCTTTTCTTCGGCCCTGCTATTCGTTTTAAGATGCCGGGATTCCGCCATCATCTGCATATTATGTACAATACTGATGTTCATAGACAGTCCCCTTTTCCTGTAAAAATACGGTAAATTAGTTATTAATCAGTTTATCACAAAATTTTAACCGTAACAAGCGTTATGAAAAATTTTAGCCGGGCATTCTTGTATCCTTTTTTACGGAATGATATAATTTTGATTAGCCTGGCGGCGCCGCCCGGCTATCACAATGAAACGGAGCAAAGAGATGATTAAAAATATCGTATTTGACATGGGAAATGTTTTGATGGAATATAATCCCGACCGGGCGTTAGACGCGTTTTTGGAGACGCCGGAGGATAAAGCTTTGATTCGGAGGGAACTTTTTGAGGGGCCGGAGTGGATACAGGGGGATCTTGGTTATATTGCGGATACGGACCGTTTTGAGGGCGTCAGCAAGCGCGTTCCGCCGCGTCTGCACAAGGCGCTGCGCAAATGCGTGGACGGCTGGCCGGTGTACATGGCGGTAAAGCCCGAGGCGCAGAGGTTTTGCGCCTATGTAAAAGAAAAGGGCTACCGCATTTACGTGCTCTCAAATGCCAGCGACGCCTTTTATCAGTATTTTCCGCAGTTTGCCCCGCTTAACTATTTTGACGGGATTGTCGTCTCGTCGGATATTCGTCTGATAAAGCCGGATATTGAAATTTATCGTTATTTTTTGAGGAAGTATGAGTTGAAGGCAGAGGAATGCTTTTTTATTGACGACCGGGAAGAAAACGTGGAGGGGGCAAGGGCGGCGGGAATGCAGGGCCATGTTTTTTGTGAGGATTTTGAAACAATCAGAGAGTTAATTTAAAAAGCTCACATAAAAATTGGCAATTATCCCCATACTAAGAGAGAAGATGGGAAATAGAAGCGGACGGCTTTTTAAAACGGTTGTGTGCGGCCCATCCGGAAATCAGAAAGAAAGAGGGATGAATGTCATGATTTTAACGGAAAAAGAAGCGACGGCAATTCAGGATTTGCAGACACAGGAGAAGACCTGTATTCAAAAGTATCAAAAGTACGGACAGGAAGCGAAGGATCCGGTATTGAAGGATTTATTTCAGACTCTGGAGAAAAAGGAGCAGGAGCACTATGATTCGCTGGGACAGGTTCTTTCCGGTACGGTGCCTTCCTGCAACTGCAACGATAAGGACGGAAAGGAATACCAGCCGACGGCGACGTACGATACGATGAGCGAAACGGCGGACAAAAAGTCGGATTGTTTCCTCGCGACGGACTGCATCGGAACCGAAAAAATGGTTTCTTCCGAATACAATTCGAATGTGTTTGTATTTTCGGAGCCGGATGTGCGCAAGCTTCTCGCGGATATCCAGATTGAAGAGCAGAACCATGCGGAAATGATCTATAAATACAAGACGGTAAACGGAATGTCATAAACAAAGAGCCGCGGTATGAGACAATAAATTTACTTGATAAATTTATTGATCGCATCCTGCAGATCCTTTAACACCTGCTCATCGCCGGTTTCTACGGCGTCGACGACGCAGTGGTTGATATGGTCTTCTAAAATAATTTTTCCGATATTGTTGATCGCGGAGCGGACCGCGGCGATCTGAATTAAGACTTCGCTGCAGTCCCGCCCGTCTTCAATCATATGTTTGATGGACTCCATATGGCCGATGGCGCGGGACATCCGGTTTAGAACCGCTTTTGTATTTTCGTGGACATGCTTTTTTGCATGTCCATTTTCGTTTGGCAAAATCGTTGTCTTCGTATGATCTGCGTGCATAAAAATTCTCCGTTTTTATAAATTCTTCTCAATCTTAACACAAAAATAAGAAAAGGGAAATATATGATTTCATGGAAGTTTTTGGGAGCGTGTGTTATAATTTTCTGATAAAGATTCATTCGGACGGGAGGGCGGCGCAATGTACGGAAAAAGGAAATCATACAATACAAAAGGCGGTTCGGTCAGAGTCTGCTTTGAGGGCGGCGAGGGCGTGATATCGGTAATTACCGATGAAATTATCAATGTCTTTTCACCGGTTTCGAATCGGGGACACCGCTCAAAGGCGATCGAGGGGGAGAAGGCGGAGCGCGTAGACTTTAAAGTAAACGACGGAGCTGAGTATCTCGAGATAAAGACGCGTGCGCTGCGCGTTCGGGTGTACGACGGCTATAAGGTGGATTTTTACAGCGCGTCCGGCGAGCTTTTGTGCGCGGATTACCGGGGGAGCAGGCGCGGCAGCCGCCAGATCAGCGAGAAATTTCTTGCGCTTTTGAGGGCGGAGGGACATGAGCTGCCAAGGCTTGGAGATATCAACTATAAGATTCAGGTCGTTAAGCGCATGGAGGGCGATGAAGCTTTTTACGGGCTCGGAGATAAGACAGGATTTTTGAATAAGCGTCATTATGATTATGAAATGTGGAACTCGGATCTGCCGGCCGCGCATACGGACGCGTTTAAGGCGCTTTACAAGTCGGTTCCGTTTTTTATAACGCTTCGGAAAAGCTGCGTATACGGAATCTTTTTTGACAACACGTATCATTCTTATTTTGATATGGGCAAAGAGAAGGACGATTATTATTATTTTGGAGCCGATAACGGCAATTTGGATTATTATTTTATCGGTGGGGAGGCGATGCCGGATATTGTGAGAAATTACACGTATCTGACGGGACGCGCGCCGCTGCCGCAGCTTTTTACGCTGGGATATCATCAGTCGCGATGGGGATATGAAAACGCGGGGGATGTGCGCGAGGTTGCCGCAAAATACCGTGCGCTTAAAATCCCGATTGATACGATTCATTTTGATATTGATTATATGGACGGATATAAGGTGTTTACCTGGAACGAGGCGGATTTCGGAGAGCCGGGGGCGCTTATTGAGGAGTTAGGGAAGTCCGGTTTTAAGGTTGTGACAATTATTGATCCGGGAGTGAAGGCAGAGGCCGGATATGAGATTTACGAGGAGGGGCTTGCCGGCGGTTATTTTGCGGTTGCGCAGACGGGGGAGGTCTATGAGAACGCGGTGTGGCCGGGGGACGCCGTATTTCCCGATTTCGGGAATCCTCAGACGAGAGAATGGTGGGCGGACAAACAGAAGTTTCTCATTGAGCTGGGGGCGAGGGGCGTCTGGAATGATATGAATGAGCCGGCGAGCTTTCGGGGAGGGCTGCTGGACGACGTCGTATTTACCGACGAGGATGAACGTTCAAACCATGAAGCGATGCATAATGTTTACGGGCATTTGATGTCGAAAGCGTCCTACGAGGGGTGGAGAAAATATGACGAAAGGAGGCCGTTTGTCATTACAAGGGCCTGTTACAGCGGTTCGCAGAAGTATGCGGCGGCATGGACCGGAGACAATCAAAGTCTGTGGGCGCATCTTCAGATGGCAATCCCGCAGATGTGCAATATGGGGCTTAGCGGCCTTGCGTTTATCGGAACGGATGTGGGAGGATTCGGGGCGGACGTAACGCCGGAGCTTCTCTGCCGCTGGGTGCAGGTGGGGTGCTTTTCACCGCTGTTTCGCAACCATTCCTCCAGAGGCTCGATTCGGCAGGAGCCCTGGCTGTTTGGGGAAGAGACGCTTGCGGTCAATAAAAAATATATTGAATTAAGATACCGCCTTCTGCCGTACTTTTACGATCTGTTTTGGGAGTGCGAGGAAAAAGGGCTGCCGCCGGTGCGTCCGCTGGCGCTTCATTATGAGCGGGATGAGGAAGTAAGGGATATGAACGGGGAGTTTCTTCTCGGGGAGCGCGTGCTTGTCGCGCCTGTTGTGGAGCAGGGGGCAGACCGCAAGCTTGTCTATTTGCCGAGGGGGGAGTGGTATGATTACTGGACCAAAGAAAAGAAGACGGGCGGCTGCTGGTTTGTCACAGAGGCGCCGATAGATGTGTGCCCGCTTTATGTGCGGGCGGGAAGCGTTCTGCCGAACTTTAAGCCGATGCAGTATGTGGGGGAGCATGAGATGGATGAGCTTATTCTGGATGTGTACGGCGGGAATGGAAGGTATGTGCATTTTCAGGATAACGGGGAAGATTTTGCGTATCGGGACGGAGCGTATAATAAATATGAGTTTGTGACGCTCGCGGACGGCACATTGAAAATAGAACTGCTTCACCGCGGATATGAAAAGCTGTACCGGAAATTTATTATCCGGTACAGGGGGAGGGAGCAGGAGTTTGCGTTTAAGGGAGATCCCCTTACAATATGGCTTTAGAGCGGCAGGCTGGAGGGATTAAAATGAAACGAGGAATCGCGCTCAGCGGGGGAGGGACAAAGGGCTCCTATGAGCTTGGCGTCTGGAAAGCGTTAAGGGAGCTTGGCATAGAATATCAGATTGTGACCGGGACCTCGATCGGGTCGATTAACGGGGCGTTGATGACGACGGGGGATTTTGAGCGGGCGGAGGAGCTTTGGAATACAATCACAATGGAAGATATGATGGAGGACGGCATCAATCTGACGACTACAATAGAGGGAATGTATGATCAAAGAGACGCGATCCGGCCGTTTTTGAAAAAATATGTGAAAAACAGGGGAGCCGATATCTCTCCTTTTACAGCGTTTATCGAGGCGCTGATCGACGAAGAAAGAATACGCGGCGCGAGTACGGATTTTGGTTTGGTAACCGTGCAGTTCCCGTCTCTGAGGCCGTGCGAGGTGACAAAGAAAGAGATACCGGAAGGGCTCCTGAAAGACTATATCCTTGCGTCCGCGGCGATTTTTCCGTTATTCCCGATGCATAAAATCGGGGAACAGATGTATCTGGACGGCTGCTATCATGACAATCTTCCGATTAATCTTGCGATGCGCATGGGCGCGCAGGAGGTGATTGCCGTGGATCTTCACACGACGCCGGAGCATGCGGCTTACGCCAACCGTCCGTATGTCACGTATATCAAACCGAGCCGCCCGTTGGGCACGATGATGAATTTTGATCATGCGCTTTTGATGGAAAACGTCAGAATGGGTTACTGCGATACGATGAAGCTGTTTGGGAAATACCTCGGCTATCGCTATACATTTAAGCGGGAGAGCGTTTTGAAGCTGGAGAGGGAAGTAGAAACTTATATCGCGTTTCTCGCAAAGACGGATTTATATCTGATGGATGAGACGTCGGCGAAGAAGTTCACAAAAGGAGACTTCAATCGCGTGTTCGCTCTGCTGCAGGAGTGCGCGCAGGGGAGGCGGATGAGCAGAGAGCAGTATTTTGTGCGGGGAGCGGAGCTGTGCGGGCAGTTTCTAAAGATTGAGGCGGACAGGATATATGATATGGAAGAATTTATCCGGTTAATCAGAGACGGGCTCGGGGGGAAAGAACAGTATCAGGACGCCTCGCTTCTTGCGGGAAGAGAAGGGGTAGAGCTTGCGGCAAAACTCACGGAGCTTAAGATTCGGCAGAGCAGAGAGTATATTTTCGGATGCGTCTGCTATGCGCTTGCGGAAAAGAAAAACGGCGAATGGCGTCTGATTTTGCCGTTATTGTCGCTGTTTCCGGAAGAATTAGCCGCGGCGCTTTTCGTTCGCTGCGTACAGGGGGAGTGAAATGATGCGCAAGTGGCACGAAAGGAAAATTGCGGCATATAGTAAACTGATAGCACAATAGGAGCGAGTCAGTGGAGTATAGCAAAGAGCAATACTATAAGATGCAGCAGATGCTGGCGAATCAGGCATATGGCGCAGGGGACTATGGAGCTAAGAAGCCTTTTTATATGACATATCCTGTACAGAGTTTATATATGACGGAGATGGAATATGAAAAGGATATGGAGCGGATGAAGGAACTGTATCCTACGGAGGCGAAAGAGATCTTGGAATACGTCGAGGAGGAGTGCGACAGGATGGAGTACGACGGCAGCCTGATGTTCGACGAGTATCCGGACCGTCTGATGCTTCGCCGGATTTGCGACAGAATTTACGGGAAGGTCGCAAAGGAGCATGTGTCCGCGCAGCAGTATTGCAGGGACTGCCGGCCGCAGGGACCGCCTTTGCCGCCCGCGGTAAGGCCGCCGAGAGACGACGCGAAATGGAATTTGATAGAGGTGCTCTTGTACAATGAAATGTATAAGAGGCGCTGTCGTTATAAACGCTGCCGCAGATGGTGGTAGTTTCGGGGGACGCAGGCGCAATTGCAATATGTCGGAATAAACCGGGCAATAGCGGCAAAAATGTTTGGTAGAAGAAAATAACGGTTGAGGTTTTTTCGCGGAGGAATTACAATATAGCTGTTATGTTTGCAAAACGGCTCAGACGGGGACGCCCTGTCTGAGCTTAAAAACAGAGAAAATGAGGACAGGCAGATGAGCAAAGGTATTATCAAGACAATAGTTTTTAGCGCGATATTTCTTGTCGCCGTAATATTATTTAGTTTTGCCATGAATCATACAAATGAGGATTTGACGACGGAAATGAAAGAGGCGACGCTTCCGGTGGTCAGTTTTTTTTACCAGGAGCGGCAGGTAAGCGAACTGTTCGGTTATGCGCAGGAGATGGAAGCTTCCTATATGAGGGATTCTATTCTGCCGCTTGATACGGACCGGATTTTGCCGATGCGGATACAGACGTACGGATATCCGATCGACGCCGTTTCTTACGAGATTCGAAGTCTGGATACGTCGCGTTTGATTGCGGATTCGGAGGTGACAGGGTATAAAAATGAGAGGGGAGTCATCCGCGCCGATCTGGAAATTGAGAATCTGCTGGAGGCATGTGAGGAATATCTTTTTATTTTAAGGCTTCACAGCGGCGATAAATCCATCTGCTATTATACAAGAATTATGGAGCCCGCAGACTGTTATGTAAAGGAGAGCCTTGATTTTGTGACGGATTTCCACGATAAATCTTTCAGCAAAGAGGCGGCGGCGGCGCTGGCTACTTATGTGGAGCCGAACGCGTCGGGCGATAACAGTTCTCTGGCACATGTGACGATCCATTCGACCTTAAATCAGATTTCGTGGGCCGATTTTGAGGGGCAGCGGCTTTTAGAGCCGGTTATATCCATAAAAGAGATTAATACATCATATAATGTAATTATGTTGGACTATATTATGACGTCGGAGGGGGAGAACGGCGAGCTGGAGTATTATAATACGACGGAGTATTTCAGGGTGCGTCATACGAGCGACAGGATGTACCTGCTCAATTATGAGCGGAAAATGAACCAGATTTTCAGGGGGGAAAATGCCAATTTCTATGCAAACTGTATACAGCTTGGAATTCGGGACGGCGATATTCAGTATGTTTCAAATGAAACGGGGAATATTGTCTGCTTTGTGCAGGAGGGCGAACTTTGGAGCTACAATGCGCAGGAGGAGCGTCTGTCACAGGTGTTTAGTTTCCGCGGATACGAGGGAATTGACGACAGGGAAAATAACGGGAATCATGAGATTCGGATCGTAAAGGTGAATGAGTCGGGAAGTGCGGACTTTGTCGTTTATGGGTACATGAACCGGGGGAATCACGAGGGGGAAGTCGGTATCTGCGTATATCACTACGACAGTGTGGCGAACACGGTGGAGGAGGAGCTGTTTTTGCCGTTTTCCCGTTCGTATGAGATTATGAAAGCGCAGCTTGGACAGATGATGTATGAGAGTGAGGCGAATAAATTTTACCTTGTTCTCGGAAGCAGTCTGTATGAGATTGACATGAACACCATGGATTATAAAGAGATACAAAGCGGACTTGAGGAGGGGGCGTATGCGGTTTCCGAATCCCACCGGTATGTCGCGTATCTGGAGGGCGAGAATAAAGATCGCAGTTCTTCGATCCGCGTTTTGGATCTTGAGATGGGAGAGAACTTTCAGATAAATGCAAAGAGCGGCGAGTATGTCAGGACACTGGGATTTATGGAGGATGATTTTATTTACGGAATTGCGCGCGCAGCAGACGTTGAGGAAGACGCGGCCGGCAATACGGTATTCCCGATGTACAGCGTTCGAATTGTGGATACGGCCGGTGAAGATCATGGAATTTTAAAAGAGTATAAAAAAGAAGGATATTACGTTTCGGATATTGAAGTTGCGGATTATACGATTTATCTGGAGCGGATACAGCACAACGGAGTTGCGTATGTGGGTGTGAATCAGGATACGATTATGAACAGAGAGGCGGATACAGAGAGCCTCGTTGAGGTGGACACGACGGTAATGAAGGAGAAGCAGACGCGCCATCAGCTGGTGTTAAAGTCACAGGAGGAGATTGAGGCGAGAAAACTTCTGACGCCAAAGCAGATCGTGTTAACGACGCCGAAGAGTATCGCGCTAAATGTCGAAAACACCGGGGAATATTATTATGCATATGCGTGGGGGGAGGCGCTTGCCGTGACAAAAGATGTGGCGGAGGCGATTTCTGTTGCGAATGAAAATATGGGGATTGTAGTTGGAGCAAAACAGCAATATATTTGGAAACGTGCAAAAAAGACGTACCAGAGGGCGATTGAGGTGACTGTGGGGGAGGCGGATGCCGACGGAAGCTCCGTTGCAAAAAATTTAAGCGCGATGCTTGGGTTTGAGAACTTAAAGATCAGCGTGCAGGGCCTTTTGGACAGAGGAGATACGCCGAAAGCCGTGCTAAGCGACGCGATGCAGGGCATGACCGTTTTGGATCTTGCGGGATGTGAGCTGGACGAGGTTCTCTATTATGTGAACTGCGGGACGCCGGTGTTTGCTATGGTGAGTCAGACCGAGGCTGTGCTTTTGACGGGATATGATGCGAGTACGGTGACGCTCTTTGACAGCGGCGTCGCAACCCGCAAGACGTTGGAGGAGGCAAAAGAGCTGTTTTCGCAGGCGGGTAATCTCTTTTTTGCATATCTGAAGGAATAGAAAGACAGAGAACAGGAGTTATCAGCGATGGATAGATTTGCGAGGCTTATCAGCCGGATAGATGATTTTGTCTGGGGACCTTTTACGCTAATACTGCTAGTCGGGACAGGGATTTTTTTGACCGTCCGCCTGCATTTTCTGCCATGGAGAAATCTCGGCTATGCGCTCAAAATCACATTGAGCAAAGAGGCGAGGACAACGAAAGAGGGGGAGGGAGACGTCTCGCCGTTTGCAGCGCTGACCACTGCGCTCGCGGCGACAATCGGCACCGGAAATATTGTGGGAGTTGCGACGGCGATGGTATCCGGCGGCCCCGGCGCGCTTTTTTGGATGTGGCTGTCCGCCTGTTTCGGGCTGTCCTCCAAATTTTCGGAGTGTATGCTGGCGATTAAGTATCGTGAGGTAAATGAAAAGGGGGAGATGTCCGGCGGGCCGATGTACACGATGAAAAAGGCGTTTCGCAACAGAAGGCTCGGCGCGTGGCTTGGCTGGCTGTTTGCTCTTTTTGCGGTACTCGCGTCATTTGGAATCGGCAATATGACGCAGGCAAATTCCATTTCCGATGCGCTTTTTTCTTCGTTTGGTTTTTCCGTCTCAATAAGTGGAATTATTTTGACGGTACTTGCATCAATTATTATTGTGGGCGGAATTAAAAAGATATCGCGGGTATCCTCCGTGGTTGTTCCGCTTATGGCGGTGTTCTATGTCGTCGCCGGTTTGATAGTTATTATATGCAATTACCGGAATTTGCCGGAAGGGATCTCCATGATCTTTAAGATGGCGTTTTCCGTTCAGGCGGTGGGCGGCGGACTTTGCGGAAGCATTACGGCGGCAATGGCGAATGCGGTGCATTACGGCGTGGCGCGCGGCATATTTTCCAATGAAGCGGGAATGGGATCGGCGGCGATTACGTCCGCGGCCGCCATAACGGACAGTCCGGTACGCCAGGGTTACGTTAATATGACGGGAACTTTCTGGGATACAATCGTTGTATGCACAATTACGGGACTGTGTATCGCCAGTTCCGGGGCGCTTGGAACCACACAGCTTGAGACGGCGGGCCGCTATGTCCTTGAGGCGGATACGCTCACCGTTTTTACGGTAAACGGGAAAAATGAGGAGATGCGGGAGTCGTATACCGTGATCTGCGGGGATGAAGATGTGACGCTCGAGGGCGTCGGGGCGGACGCCGGCCGAACGGTACTGTATCCTAAGGGGAAACGCCTTGGGCGGATGACGCAGGGGGAGTATGCGGACGCGGCGGGAAATGAGTACATATTTGGAGAGAACGGCGTTTACGAGAAACGAAAGCCGGTGAAAGGAGCCGCGCTTACGATTCTTGCGTTTCAGTCGGCGCTTG
>CANDCP010000027.1 GCA_947383215.1 uncultured Roseburia sp. | reverse complement strand
AGATGGAGGCGCTTGGGATGATCGCTAAGATCGGGGAATACTTTGCCGGGGAACTAGGGAGGAGTTAATTATTTTATATGTAAATAGTCAATAATAAGCGGAACCTTGAGATAGGTTCCTTTTTTTCTAATTTGTTTACAATACGAAAAGGATGCTGTACAATTTACAGATAGAAAATATTTTCGATGAGAATAAAAAAGACATATATAGAAAATAAGTTAAGAATAGACGACAGAGGAGTATGAAAGATGTATTATAGTTTAGCTGAAGATAAAATCAAAAGAATATTTGAGGAAGAGAAGATAAGGTTGACGGATGACTTTTATCATACACTGTTGGTTGTAATGTCAGAAATGTATAATTATAGTGAGGAGGACTGTAAAATATTCTCTCAAATAATTATAGGAACTAAGATAGAATCTTTTTTTGAAGCAATACCGTCAAAGAGTTCATTTTGTATGTTTAAAGATAAATTTGAGGGGAGTAAATTTTTGAGATATTATAAGGCACTGGCTCCGTTTTGCAAAAACGGATGGTTTATTTATGTAAATGTTAAAGAAGACGGGATGGAATATGGTATTTTTAGGCGATATACAGAAATTAATGGAAACAATTTTGAAGAATATTTACATGAACAGACAGATTTGTTCGATTTGAACCCCGAGTGTAAAGTTATGGTTATAAAAGCGGTTAATAATTTTGAGCTTTGTATAACAAGACCTAATAAAGAAAAAGAAATTATAAGTATAAAATTTTATGACGAAAAGAACGATAATAACGAAATTTTTTCTCAGATGAGTAAAGATATTATCTCGATTAACCCTCGAAAGGATAAATCCATTTACGCGCAGAGCTGTATGTTAAAGGTACTAAGAAATTTACCAATAAAGGTACATGGAACAATTATGATAGTTGTAAGTAGTTCTTTTGATTATCCAAACAAATATTTAGACGGTATAAGATTAACGCCGGATATAAATTTATATGAGCTTTTTTTAGATAAGGAAATGATTGAAAGCTATTCTGAAGCTGAAAAATTTTATTCAATCACCGGCGCTTTTTATGAAATGCTGAATACGGACGGAATTACAGTTATTACGGATCAAGGGAGAATCATTGGGTATAATGCGTTTTATAAAGGGGATATTCCCAGAGACATTAAAGGTGGAGCTAGGAAAAGAACAGCGGAAGGAATATATAAAAATATTGAAATGGAGAGATTGACGGCTGTTTATTTTCAGTCACAAGACGGTGAAATATTTTATAAAAGGAGGGAAGATATATAATGAATGAATTGATGACGATTAATAATACGCAAGTGGTTTCTTGCGAAGTGGTTCCCGAGATCAATACTTGTTTTGATTGTTCCGTGTCAAATATTCAGCTGAACGAAAGAGAACAAAAGGCAGTTCTTGTGAATTTCGAGAGCGGTCTGTTTGATATGGCGGCAGAGTTTGTATGGCGCAGAACAATATCTATACTAAAGGATAGATTAGAATTTTTTGGGAAAGAATTTATAGCCGATATGTTAGGATACGATAAAGAAGTGTCCATAGATAGAATTTCGGAACAGGAGATTATTGAATTAAATTGTGATATAGGATTTTTAAAAAAGAATGAAAAGCTGGAATTGCTTCATCATGCGGAACAGATAAAGATGTATTCGTCAAGAGAGTATCAAATGATTGAAAAGATTAACATAAATAAGAATCAGGCGCGAACTCTTATTGATGATTGTATTCGTTATGTTCTTTCAGATATGACGGAATGCAAAACACTTAGCTTTACGAATATAAGAGAAATGCTAAAAAGCAAATTGTTAACGCCTACATCGGAGGAAATAGTCAGGCTTTCGCAAGAGCAGTATTTTCAAAAGAGGACAATTTTGCGCTCATTACTTAATATGGCACGGACTGAAAAGCAAGAAGAAAAAGATGTTGTATTCCATAATATGAGTACCATCGTTCCTGTAATATGGGATTCGCTTGCCGAGGTTGATAAATACAATTTTGGAACTGTTTATGCAGAGATTTCTAGTTCCGATAAAAGGGATTATATTAAAGCGATGAAAACAATTTTGTTTAATGTACATGGCTTTGATTATGTTCCGGAAAATTTGAAATCAAATTCATTTATAAGTTCTGCCAAAAATTTGTTAAATACACATAATGGAATTAATAATTTTTATAACGAACCATTGGCGGCAAAAATGTTAGCGTCAATGGGGACAATGATACCGGATCCAGCCGTGTATGAATGTCTGAATGCCACGTTAATCTGTGTCATGGGAAATGAATACGAACATTCATGGGATGCGCAGGAATATTTACAACAGATTTTAGATGGAGTAACCACTGTGAAGTGGGAGCTGTATCTGCGTGATTTATCAAGAAATTCGGAATTATTGTTTCAGATCGCTTATGTAGGCACGGAGGGGAGGAATGTCAAGAGATGGTGCGATGAGATAGAAAAAAGAGGTTTGCATAAATTGAGATTTAACGAAACCTGGATAAATCAGTTTTTATTGCAGTCATCTGATTCTAATTATAGAGCAGTTAGAAGGCTTGCCAGGGAGCGTTATGACCAGATTCAGGGATAATATATATGGAGGGTAGAAAAATGCGGCGGTATTTCAACACGGAAGGTCAATGTGAGCCGGACGAACATTACATGGTAAGGCTTGATGAGAGATTAAGAGAAATGCGGCAGCGCTATGTAGACCGAGGAAAGTATTTTGTTATAAACCGCGGCAGGCAGTATGGAAAAACGACGACACTTCTGGCATTGGCAGAATATTTAAAAAAAGATTATTTCGTTTTGTTCATGGATTTTCAGAAAATGAGTACATCTGTTTTTGAAAATGAGCACAAATTTGCAGTTTCGTTTACAAACTATTTTGTGCGCGAATTGCGGGAAAGTTACGGTAAAACAGAGGCGATTCCGTTACAGGACCTGATGCGTTGCGTAGAAAATGAAAAATTTGATTTGAATGAAATGTTTGTATTGTTTTGCAAGTTATGTGGGGAATGTTTAAGGCAGGGTCGTCCGCTTGTACTTATGATCGATGAAGTAGACAGCGCTTCCAATTATCAGGTGTTTGTTGACTTTCTTGCATTATTGCGGGGGTATTATCTTGAACGGAAAAATAAGCCGACTTTTTGGTCGGTAATTCTAGCCGGCGTTTACGACATTAAAAATCTAAAGTTAAAGCTACGCCCTAATGAAGAACGAAAGTATAACAGTCCGTGGAATATAGCGGCGAAATTTAGTCTGGAGATGAGTTTTTCCGCAGATCAGATTGCAGGTATGCTCAGCGAATATGAGGAAGATCATCATACGGGAATGGACATATATATTGTTTCAAAATGTATTTATGAATATACGTGCGGGTATCCATATTTGGTGTCTGCAATTTGTAAATTACTTGACGAAGAGATTGCCGTATGGAGCAGCGAAGGAATTGCAGAGGCGGTAAAGTATATTCTGAAAGAAAATACTTCATTGTTTGACAGTATGGTAAAGCAGCTGGATACCTATAAGGACTTGCGCAGTATGATAGAGGAGATTTTATATCAAGGAAAACAAATTCCGTTCAGCCCGCTTGTAAAGTCGGTTAATTTAGGTGTAATGTTTGGTTTTTTAAAGGAAGAAAACGGACATGTCGCAGTTGCAAATCGTGTATTTGAAATGGGCTTGCTGAATATGTTTATTACGGAAGAGGCCGTTGAAAGTAAAGCGTTTCAATATGGGCAGCGTGATAAGAATCAGTTCCTTAAAGATGGAAGGCTTGATATGGATTTGGTGTTAGAAAAATTTGTTGAATATTTTTCGGATATTTATGATGGAAATGATGAGAAATATGTTGAACGCAATGGAAGAAAGTTTTTTTTGTTATATTTAAAACCAATTATCAATGGTGCGGGGAATTATTATATTGAGGCGCAGACAAGAGATGCAAGACGGACAGACGTGATAATCGATTATTTCGGAGAGCAGTTTATTGTGGAATTGAAGATATGGCACGGAAAGGAATATAACGAAAGAGGAGAGAGACAGCTTGTAGATTATCTGGATTTTTATCATAAGCAAAAAGGGTATATGTTGAGCTTTAATTTTAATAAAAATAAAGAGCGCGGCGTAAAGCAGATTTTGGTGGGCAGCAAGACGATTATAGAAGCCGTCGTCTGATTTTGGCGGGATATCGTGTTTTTTCGTATCCTGTTTTGCTGAGTTAGAGAGTTAAAAGGGCGGCGTTTCCCCTATGCCGGAAAGCGCACCGTAATATAAAGCCTTCCCTCGCTGTAATCCGCCGTGATGGTTCCGCCCATCCGCTGCGTTAACAGTCTGGCGATAGAGAGGCCAAGGCCGGTACCGTTTTGAGCGGAATCCACGGTATAGAAGCGGTCAAAAAGTCTTCCGGCGGTTACCGCGTTTAAGGTTTCGGCGCTGTTGGAAAAAATAATGGTTCCGTTTTCGTACATTTGCACCGAAAAGTCGCCGTCGCTGTATTTTAAAGCGTTGCCGATAATATTACTGAAAATGCGGTTTGCGGCGTTTGGATCCAGAGTGCGCTCTATTTTTGCCTGGGGAATGGAGATATCGGGTATAATGGATCGCTGTTTCATCGCGCCGTAAAAGGAAAGCAGGCTTTCTTCTAAAATTCTCGAGAGATTCACGGTTTCCGGTTTCGATTCCGGTACGGATGAGGCCATAGAATAGACAAAAAGCTCCTCGGTCAGTTGTTTTAAGACCTCTGTGCGGTTTTGGATCATAGAAAGATAGCGTTTTACGGTCGCAGTTTTTTCTTCGCGCTCCAGCAGATCGAGATATCCGCAGATTGCAGTTAAAGGGGTGCGAAGGTCGTGCGAGATGTTAGTGATTGCCTCTTTAAGCTCCAGATCGCCGTGCAGGAAACGGCGGCGCTCACGGCGGAGCATACGCAAATGTATGTTAAGCCCTGCCGCAAGCTTGCGCATACAGCCGTCGCGGCTTGAAATGTGAATCAGCGTATTTGTCTCGGCCGCAAGCCAGTCGACAAGCGTGGATTCGATTTCTCTTGCGGATTTGCGCATAAGAAATAGCTTGAGCGAAAGGATGAGAACCGTGATGCCAAGAATACCGATGATTATCCATAATTCCAATTTCATACAGCCTCCTTTGGGCGCCGCCCCGTAATCTGCCTGCTTCTATTTTAAATCTTTTTTTCGAAAGAAGATCAGTCCGAGTCCGGTGGCGGCCGTCGCAATGCCGATCGAATAGACAGACATCGTCAGCGGATCCGGCGCAATCATGTTTGACAGCCGTACGCTCTGACAGCCGGGCAGAAAGTCATATAAAAATTCGTAGACGTCTCGTTTGGTTCCGCTTAAATAGAGAGGATTGGGTTCTTCCTCAACGGACACGACTTCTCCGCCGACGCTGTAAGAGTACCCGTCGTACACTTCCGGTTCGTCCAGCCGCGTTTGAATGTAGATGCCGATAAAGAGCAGAAGGAACACGCCTAAAATCGTGATAACCGCGGCGATTGCTTTGCTCTGGTTTAGCATGGAAATTGCAGTAAAGATTGCGGAAAATGCAATCGTCATTGCGAACACGCAAAGGCCCGTAAGCAGTATCGTCTGAATTTCCGTTTCAAAAAAACCGACTAACGGTATGCCGATAATCAGGGTAGGCACAATATAAGCGATGCAGATTAAAAATCCGACCGCGGTACAGACGAGAAAGTTTGACAGATAAATATCTGACCGCTTGTGCCCGACAATAATTTTATTGCGGATGGCGCCGTCGCTGTATTCCGTGCCTACAAACAAGCTGACGAAGACGGATAAAACAATTACGGCGTAAATCGAGTAGTTGAAAAACCCATAATCCAGGTAGAGGCGGTATCCGTGTTGCTTTGTCGTGATGTAGCGCATCACGATCATGTAAACGCTCATTAAAGACATAAAAATCATACTGAGCCAAAAAATTTTATCTTTGATCAGACGTGTAAAATTAGCGGATAACAATCTATTCATAGTGGGCGCCTCCAATCAGATTAATATAATAGCTTTCCAGACTTTCGTCATGTTCCTGTACAGAGAGGATGTCGCAGCTTTCCCGATTAAGCTCCAGCGCCAGTTTTGTGATATTTATTTTGGCGTAAATATCGGCCTGCGTATTCGAAACAATCTGGTATTCCAGTTCCAGACTGTCGAGCGTGCGGGCGAGAGCTTTCGTATCCGTCACGGTCAGGCGCACGCACTTTTGACAGGCGTTTTCCAAAGATTTCGCGCTGATTTCCCGGACAATCTGACCGCTGTCAATAAATCCGTAATGAGTGGCCAGCCGGGAAAGCTCATCCAGAATATGGCTGGAGATTAATACCGTAATCTGGCGTTCTCTGTTGAGCTTTAGGATCAGCTCGCGTATTTCCACAATACCCTGAGGATCAAGCCCGTTGATCGGTTCGTCGAGAACAAGAAAATCGGGATCTCCCGCCAATGCGATGGCGATGCCGAGTCGCTGGCGCATACCGAGGGAGAAGTTTTTGGCCTTCTTTTTCCCTGTGTCTTCCAATCCGACAAGCTTTAAGAGAGCCGGGATTTCGTCGAAGGACGGAAGCCCCAGGATTCGGTACTGTTCTTTTATGTTATCCTCTGCGCTCATATGAAGATAGATGGACGGAGTTTCTACGACGGCGCCCATTCTGCGCCGGGATTTAACAATTTCTTTTTGGCTGTTTTCTATCCCGTAAAGAGAGTACGAGCCGCAATCGGGCTGTGAAAGACCGCAGATTAAGCGTATCAGAGTGGTTTTGCCGGCGCCGTTTTTGCCGACAAACCCGTAAATCGCCCCTTTTGGGACATGCATGGAAACACCTGAGAGCGCTGTAAAGTGCTTGTATCGTTTTGTCAGCGCGTCGGTAGTCAAAACATAATCCATAATTATCATTGCCTCCTTATTCTTTCTGCGCACAGCTTACCATAAAAAAGTAAAGGCAGCGGTCAAGAAGAGGGTAAAGAATTCGTAAAGATTATGATTCCGTAAGTTTAAAACCGATTCCCCATACCGCTTCAATGTAATCTTTGCCGCCTTTATCCCGCAGTTTTTTTCTCAGATTGCTGACATGCTGCTTGAGAGAGCTGTCTGTGCAGTCGGGTGTATCGCCGCTGATGCGCTCGAGGATTACGGATTTGGAAATGACCTGGTTCGGATTTTGGATCAAAAGCTTTAAGATGGCATATTCTGTTTTCGTCAGCCGGACCGGCTCATTTGAGACAGTGACCTCGTGCGAAAGACAATTCAGGCGCAGACCGCCGGCAGAAAAAACGGAAGAAGCTTTCGGAGCCGAATTCCTAAGCTGTACCGTGATCCTGGCAAGAAGTTCTTTGGTGTTGAACGGCTTGGTGATATAGTCGGCGGCGCCGTCAAGGAGCAGATGAACTTTGTTTTCAATATCTATTTTGGCGCTGAGAATGATAACGGGAATACCGGAAATTTTTGCCAAAACGTCTTCACCGGATAGACCCGGGAGCATCAGGTCAAGTAAAATAAGATCCGGTCTGTTTTCAGAGAGGAGGTATAGCGCTTCCGTGCCGGAGTAGGCGCGCAGAGTGCGGTAGCCCTCCTGCCTAAGGAGTTCTTCTAATATATTTCCGATATGAATATCGTCATCGATAATTGCGATTGTTTTCATTTTGTACCTCGTGTAGTTTGTGCCCGCAAATGCCGTTAAGCTAAGGTAATCGGGCCGATGTATTTCAAAGATATTATATATAGAAATGTAAAAAATATCAATTGTGGCTGCCGGTCTACTTGACTTTTTTATGCGTTCATGTTACGCTCAAATTGGTTAAACGGTTAACTTTAAGCGCTTGTTAGAATGCATAGAAGGAAGAGAAGAGTATGAATTATAAATTAAGAATGCAGCCCAAAGCAAATGCGGGTGCGGTCTGCCTGGGGGAGAATTACCGTTTTAGCGTACTGACTTCCAGACTTATCCGTATAGAGTACAGGGAAGATAAAAATTTTGAAGACCGGGCGACACAGATGGCAGTGAACCGGAGCTTTGACGTGCCGCCTTACCGTGTGGTAAAAAACGGGGATGGCGTTGAAATTATTACCGAACATCTCAGGCTTATCTATCTTGGGGGGAAATTTAATGAGAACAGTTTAAGTATTTATCTGCGCGGTAATTTCAGCGCATACCACAGCGTCTGGCATTACGGAGATAAAGTCTGTACGCTGGGAGGGACGGCCCGGACGCTCGATGAGGCCGACGGAGAAATTCAGTTGGAGGAGGGGCTCGTTTCTACAAACGGGTTTTCGGTAGTGGACGACAGTAAATCTTGTATTCTCTTGGAAAACGGATGGATAGAGCCGCGCTTGGAGGGCGGCGTGGATTTGTATTATTTTGGTTACGGCCGTGAGTACAGGAGCTGTCTGAAAGATTTTTTCCATTTAAGCGGAAGAACGCCTCTGCTTCCAAGATATGCTCTTGGAAACTGGTGGAGCAGGTTTCATCCGTATACGGAGGAAAGTTATCATGCACTGTTAGGGCGTTTTGCGGCGGAGCGGATCCCGTTTTCCGTGGCGGTTTTAGATATGGAATGGCATGTGACGCAGATCGACCCGAAGTACGGCAGCGGTTGGACCGGCTACACGTGGAATAAAAATTATTTTGAAGATCCGGAACGTTTTTTAAAGTATCTTCATGAAAACGGAATGCATGTTACGTTAAATGTGCATCCGGCGGAGGGCGTCCGCGCCTGTGAGGAGGCGTATGAAGAGATGGCAAGGGAGCTCGGGGCGGACGTAGAGCAGGAAGAGAAAATAGATTTTGACGTTTCCGATCCGAAATTTATGGAGGCGTATTTTAAATATCTGCACCATCCGAACGAGGAAATCGGCGTCGATTTCTGGTGGATAGACTGGCAGCAAAAGGGGGGAAGCAAGAAGGAAGGCTACGATCCTTTGTTTATTTTAAATCACAGCCATTATCTTGACAGCGGAAGGGAGCAGAAGGTACCGTTAACCTTTTCGCGCTACGCGGGTCTTGGAAGCCACCGTTATCCCGTCGGTTTTTCCGGGGATACCTTTGCAACGTGGGAGTCTCTTGATTTTCAGCCATATTTTACGGCGACGGCGAGCAATGCGGGATACGGCTGGTGGAGTCATGACATCGGCGGGCATATGCACGGGACGAAAAGCGACGAGATGTTTGTGCGCTGGGTGCAGTTTGGCGTGTTTTCACCGATTATGCGTATTCACAGTTCGGACAATCCGTTCTTTGTCAAGGAGCCATGGGCGTATGATTCCTATATAAAGGAAATATTAACGCGTTATCTTCGCCTCAGGCATCAGTTGATTCCGTATCTGTATACAATGAATTATCGCTGCTTCCATGAGGGGGAGCTTTTGATAGAGCCAATGTATTACAGGAATCCGGATTGTGAGACGGCTTATCAGGTAAAAAATGAGTATTATTTTGGTACAAATCTCATTGTGTGTCCGATTACGAAGCCAAGGGATGAAGAGACGCGCCTTGCGGAATTTGCGGCCTGGCTGCCGCAGGGGCTTTGGTACGATTTATTTACCGGAGATGTATATACGGGAAATCGCAGTCTGAGCGTTTACCGGGGGCTGGAAAATATACCGGTGTTTGCGGCGGCGGGGAGCATACTTCCGCTTACGGCGGGGGAGAGCGTTGAAAATAGTACCGAAAATCCCGACAAGCTTGAGGTGTGCGTGTTTAACGGAGCGTCCGGCGAGTTTGCGATGTATGAGGACAATCTGCTTACGGCCAAAACTTCGGAATCCGGCGCCGCGTTTACAAAATTTCTGTTTGAGGGAGGCGCGGATGCAAGGCTGCTCATTGCGCCGGAGGACAGGGATCATATTTTGCCGCGGGAGCGCGGGTATATCTTGCATTTTTACGGGACGGAAGAACCGGTTTCGGTTTCGGTTGTCTCGGGGGAAAGAGAAATTGCATTCCATCAGGAGTACAGCGCAAAAAGGCATATACTTACGGTGGTTCTTGAGGAGGATACAGGGGCCGACGAAGTGGAAGTGCGTTTTTCGACATCGGGGAAAGTTCCCGCAAATGAAGTTTCGGAAAAACTATTTGATATTCTGGACAGAGCGCAGATTGCGTACGACCTGAAAAAGCAGATATATGAATTTGTAAGCGGGAAAGACAAGGCGTCGGTTATTCTGGGGGAAATACATACTCTCGGATTAAGAAGGGAATTGACGGGAGCGCTTTTGGAGATACTCGTGGATTAAATTCCGGAGAGAGAGGCGTTGAATATGAAGAAAAGAGAAAAGAAAACAAGCGGGAGAAGCCGTCTTGGCGTTCACGGGATACAGTTTAAAATGCTCGCCGCATTTATGGTTCCTGTAATTTGTATGGTATTGCTCGGAATTATCAGTTATACGAGGGCGTCGGCGATCGTAATTCAAAACAGCGAGAATAATATGCACCAGACATTGGATATGATGTCGGCATATTACCAGTCGGAGTTTGGCGCGGTAGAGTCGTTGGTAGACGAATATTATACGGACGGAGATCTTGCAGACTACCTGGGAGGAATCTACGCGCTTTCAAAGACAAAGGAAGTGCAGTATTTCAATGCCAAAGTGACAGAGACGAAAAAGAAAGTTTGGACGGACGAGCGCTTAAACGATATGTATATTATTTCCGGAGATAACCGGTCGATTTCTACGGCCGAACTGGCGGAGGAAAGCGTATATGAGGCGTTTGCGGGCACGCGCGAAGGCCAGACGCTGCTCGGCGATAAGGAAACGTATCATTGGTTCGGAGTGGACAAAGAGAGCGACGCGCTGCTTGGCGATAAAGAAAAAGAATATATATTTCGGGTTGGAAGGGCGTTTAAAGACAGCGAAACCGTTGTGATTGCGGATATCAGTAAAAAAACAGTGTCTTCCGTCCTTGGGAGACTTGATTTCGGGCCGGGAAGTCTCGTGGGGATCGTATCGGCGGACAAAACGGAGCTTGTCTATGACGGAGAGAATTTTGTGGAAGACAGCGGCGTTTTTGCAGAGATCATTGAGAGCAGGGACGAAGTCGTATATCGCGAGTACCGGGGAGAGACATGCCTTGCCCTTACGGCTCCGGTAGAAGAACTCGGGTTTCGTGTCTGCGCGCTGATTCCAAGGGACAATTTGACAAGTCAGACGAACATAATAAGAAATGTTACGCTTGTACTGGTCTGTATTGCCTGTATACTGGCGATTCTTATCGGCAGCATCTTTGCGAGAAGCATAGGAGCCGGCGTTTTTCGTATCAACCGGCAGCTGCAAAAAATTGCCGCCGGGGACCTGACCATCTATCTGAAGAGCAGGCGGAGAGACGAACTGGGAATGCTTGCAGAGGAGCTGAATCATATGACGCAAAACGTGCGCGGCCTGATCGAGGAGGCGCGCAATGTGGGCGACGAGCTGCTTCGCGATGTAAACAATGTGACAAGCGCGGCTGGAAGATTTGTCGATTCTACGGAGAGCATCCGGTTTTCGATCAAAGAGATCGAGGCGGGGGTAGAGCTTTTAGATGAGAACTCCAGCAACAGCCTTTCGCAAATGCAGATTTTGTCCGGTAAATTTGAGAGCGTCAATGAGAACACCGCGAGTATCGGAGACGCTACGGATTGCACGATGGGCGCGATCAATGCCGGAATTAAAACGATGCAAAGCTTAAATGACCGGACGGGCGAGACGACGCAGATGATGAACCAGGTTACGACGACGATGCAGATTTTGCAGGAGAAAATCGGGGATATCGGACTGATTATTGATACCATCGACGATATTGCGGGACAGACAAATTTATTGTCGTTAAATGCGTCTATTGAGGCGGCGCGCGCAGGGGAAGCCGGAAAGGGATTTGCGGTAGTGGCGGATGAGATCCGCAAGCTTGCGGACCAGTCGATGCAGTCGGCGGGAGAGATTCGCGGTATTATTGAGGAGATTACGGCCAAGACGACGCAGGCGGGCGCGTCAGTGGATCAGGCGTGCGAGAGCGTGTCACAACAGCAGGAGGCGGTTCGAAAGACGGCGGATTCGTTCCGGCAGATGGACCGCCAGACCGGGATTCTGATGGCGAAGGTAAAGGAGATTTTAGGTTACATAGAGAGTATGGAAAATGCGCGCAATACGACGGAAGAGGCAATTATAAGCATATCCTCCGTGTCCGAGCAGACGAGCGCGTCCTCCTCGGAGGTTTATCAGACGACCGAGAATCAGTCCGCGGAGGCAAAGGTCTTGCATGAAGCGTCGGAAGAAATGCTTGCGCAGGCGCAGAAGCTAAATGCTGCGATCGGCAGGTTTGTTGTGGAGGCTGAATGAGGCTGTATGTAAATATATACAAAAAGAAACAAAAATATTTTCGCAAATTAACGAAAGTGTCAAAATCGGTTGACATATAAAGCAGATTTAGGTATGATGAATATAGTTAACCGGTTAACAAAGAATAACCGGATTATTTTACCACTTTTAGTTAACCGATTAACCAACGGAGATGGAACTAAGAGTCATAAACTTAAACCGGTTAACAGGAAGTCCGTAAAATATGATATAGTAAAATGAAGGAGGAACTTTATGATGAAGAAAAAGATTTTAGCATTGACGATGGCGTTGACGATGACTGCTGCCGCGTTTGCCGGATGCGGAAATAACGGTGGGAGCGGCGCAAAGACAAACGGCGGCGCCAAATCGGGAAGCGATAACAAGGAGAATACGGCGGCAACCGAGAATGCCGGCGGGGAGGACGCGGAGTCGTCAGATATATCTTTAAAAGTTTGGACGCCGGAGGAGGAGCAGGATGTTACGAAAGAGATGTGCGATCTGTTTGCCGAAAAGCATCCGGAGTATAATCTCACGTTCGATGTTTCCGTGATGGGCGTGGACGATTCGATCGATGCGATGAAAAAGGATAATACGGTGGCCGCGGACGTATTTCTCTATCCGTCGGGCGGTATTGCGGAGCTGGTTGAGGCGGGCTTAATCTATCCGATTACCGTGGACGCGGACGCGGTGAAGTCGCTTCACGGCGAAGGCGCCGTCAAGGCGTGTACGCTGGGAGATGAGCTGTACGGGATTCCGGTAACACCAAACTCCTGGTTTATGTATTATGACAGCAGCAAATATACCGAGGATGATGTAAAATCTTTGGATGCGATGATGGCCAAGGATCTGGGGGATGACATATACAACTTCTCCTGTACGATATCAAATTCCTGGTATATAGAGGCATTCTTCTACGCGAACGGCGGAACGCTTTACGGGGAGAACGGAGATGACCCGACGGCTTGTTCCTGGAATGACGAAAAGGGATTAAAAGCGGCTCAGTATGTGTTAAATCTTGCAAATAATCCGAAGTATGTCGAGGATTCCGACGGTCTGGCCGGTTCCCTCGCTTCCGAGGGCAAGCTCGCCGCTTTCTGTTCCGGTACATGGTCCGCAGAGTCCGCGCAGGAGTATTACGGTGAAAATTATGCGGCATGTAAGCTTCCGACAATTAATATTGACGGGACGGATTATCAGCTTAGCAACTTTGCGGATTATAAGGCGTACGGCGTAAACAGCGCAACCGCCCAGCCGAAGGCCGCGCAGGAGCTGGCGGAGTGGCTCGGCGGAGAAGAGTGTCAGTTATTAAGATTCCAGAAGGTAAACTCTACGGCTCCGACAATTCCGGCATTGACGGAAAATGCGGATGTCGCGGCAAACAAAGCAGTGGCGGCGCTGGTATTACAGACAAATTATTCTACGCCGAATCCGACGACTTCCCAGTTGAACGCTTATTGGGATCCGGCGGCAGCTTTCGGCGCCGGAATTATCAATAAGGATATTACAGAGGCAAACCTTCAGGAAAGCTTAGATGCAATGGTTGAAGGATTTCTGGCAACGGTTACGACAGAATAATCCGGGTAATGGCCCGGATGCAGCAATGAGATACGGGGCGGGAGGGAGGTTTTCTTTCCGCCCCTCATAAAAACTTCGTCCGGAGGGACAAATATGAAGAAAAGTAAAGAAAAGAAAAATTCTATTGTCCGCATTTTCAGAGAAGGCGACACAAAGACGAGACTTTCCTGTTTTATTATGGGTTTTTCGGATATGGCGCGCGGGAGATTCGTAAAAGGATTGATTTATCTGTTATTTGAAGCGGCCTTTATCGCGTTTATGGTTGTAAAAGGCGGCGCCAATCTTGTAAATTTTGTTACGCTGGGAACGAATCAGCAGGGAATGGTTTTTAATGAGGAAACCGGAATTTACGACGTATCGATGGGCGATAACTCCATGCTAATGCTGCTTGGCGGAGTCGTAACGCTTTTTGTGATTGCCGGGTTCATCCTGATTTGGATTTCAAATCTTTATTCCGCGTTTGAGGTTCAGCGCCTGAAGGAAAGCGGCGCCATGATACCGGGATTTATCTGGGATATAAAATCGTTATTCGATTCTAAAATACATAAATTACTTTTGGCGCTTCCGCTTATCGGAATCGTAATTTTTACGGTTGTGCCGCTGGCGTATATGATACTGATGGCGTTTACGAATTATGATATGGAGCATCAGCCGCCGGGAAATCTGTTTGACTGGGTGGGTTTCGGAACATTCGTGAAGCTGTTTACCTCCAATAACGGGATGTCGTATACGTTCTGGCATGTCCTGGGTTGGACGCTTATATGGGCGGTGTTCTCTACCTTTACCTGTTACTTCGGCGGAATGATTCTCGCGATTGTGATTAACCGTAAAGGAATTAAGGGAAAGGCGTTCTTTCGGACGATGTTTGTCATTACGATTGCGGTTCCGTCTTTTGTCACCTTGATGATTGTGCGCGTTATGCTGGCGAAGTCGGGAGCGATCAATATCCTTCTGGAGGATCTTGGTTTTATCACTTCGCCGCTCCCGTTTTTGACGGAGGGGACCTGGGCGAAGATTACAATTATCATTGTGAACATGTGGATTGGAATACCGGTTACCATGCTGATAACGACAGGGATTCTGACGAATATACCGCCGGATTTGTATGAAAGCGCGGCGATAGACGGTGCGAATAAGCTTCAGGCGTTTGTGAAAATAACGCTGCCGTATATGCTGTTTGTGACGACGCCGTATCTGGTAACGAATTTTATCAGCAATATCAATAACTTTAACGCAATTTACCTGTTAAACGACGGAGGTCCGGCGACTCTTGATTATTTTAAGGGCGCGGGAAAGACGGATATTCTTGTAACCTGGCTTTACAAACTGACGATGGACAGCAGAGATTATTGTTATGCGTCCGCGATCGGTATTGTAATATTTATCATGTCGGCGGTATTATCGCTGATTGTTTACCGAAATACTGGTGCATACAAAAATGAGGAGGGATTTCAATGATGAAGAGAATTATGGGTTTAAACGAAAAAGCATTGAAAAGACTTCCGGTGATCAATTTGTTAATGATGCTAATCCTCCTTTTCCCCTTTGTAGATCTGCCGGGAACCGGAAAGATTTCCGGCTATCGCTTCTTAGCGTCTATGCACCGGTACTGGGACCATAGGCTGCCTGTCGTTATCGGCGCGGTTTATCTGGCGTTATTGATAACGATGGCGGCGCTTGCGGTTCTTCTGTGGAAGCTTCCGAGCCGCGCGGCCGTGAGAGTGTCGTTGGGCGTCTATCTGTTTCATGCGATAGCGGCGACTGTGATCCTTTTCACCGGGAAAATGGTTATGGACGCGTCGTCTCTTGCAATCACGGGCGGCTTTCTTGTAAAGTATTTCGGCGCGGCCTACTGGCTGTATTTGATTCTTGCATTCGTCGGCCTGGCGCAGTCTATGCGGACAATGAAAATTGATACCGGATATATTGTGCTGGTAATTATGGTCGTGATCTGGCTGTTCCCGATTGCGTGGCTGATTATGATATCGTTCCGCGAGGAGAGCGGCTCTTATACGGCGTATTTCTTCCCGAAGACGTTTACCGTTAAAAATTACGTGAAGCTGATTACGGACACGAGCCGGTTTCAGTTTATGCGGTGGTTTATGAATACGCTGTTGGTTGCGGTTTGTTCGTGTATCATATCGACGTTTCTGGTGTTGTCGACATCCTATACGCTTTCAAGGATCCGGTTTGCGGCGCGAAAGCCGTTGATGAACGTTATGTTGGTTCTTGGAATGTTTCCGGGCTTCATGTCGATGATCGCCGTGTATTACATTTTAAAAGGTATGGGTCTGTCGCAGACGCTTGTGGCGCTCGTGATGGTATACTCGGCAAGCGCCGGAATGGGATATTATATTTCAAAGGGATTTTTTGATACGATACCGAGGGCGTTGGATGAGGCGGCGATTATAGACGGCGCCACAAGATTTCAGATATTTACGAGGATTACAATACCGCTGTCTAAGCCGATTATAATATATACGGTGCTGATGTCTTTTATAGGGCCGTGGGCGGACTTTATTTACGCAAAAGTTATCCTTGGGGATGACGTAGAACATTATACGGTTGCAATCGGGCTGTATACGATGTTAAGCAGGGAAAATATCGAGACCTGGTATACAAGATTCGCGGCGGGCGCGGTTCTGGTATCGATTCCGATTTGTATTCTCTTTATCTGTTTGCAGAAGTATTATGTAGAAGGATTGGCGGGTTCCGTTAAAGGCTAATCGCGTTTACAAAAATTTAATAATAAAACATTTGAATAAACAGCTGAAAAACGCTATAATATGCCTGTATTTAAACGGTTAACATATGGAGGTGGGTTATGGCGCAGAAAGTGACGATCAGGGATGTCGCGAAGCAGGCGGGGGTGTCGGTTGCATCCGTATCTTATGCAATTAATAATGTAGACAAAATTAATCCGGAGACGAGAACGAGGATTTTGAAAGTAATTAAGGAACTGGATTATAAGCCGTCTCTTATGGCAAGATGCCTGTCTAACGGGAACTCAAAGTTAATCGGAATTACGCTTCCTCTGACGGAGGTCGGGGACATTCCGGGCTCGTTGTTAAAGAACCCGTTTTTTGGGGAGTTTATCAGCGGAGTAGAGAGCGTTACAAGGAACCAGGGGTACGACATTTTGTTTACGGGAGTGGAGACGGACGAGCAGTGCCGGGATTGGATCCAGCGGCGGAAGCTGGACGGTATCATTATGCTTGGCGTGTATCCCAAAAGTTTTTTTGTAGAAGTAAAAAAGCTTGGCGTGCCGATTGTACTTATTGATGCTTATGAGGATTATGCGAAGGAGTTTCACCGCGTCATGCTCGAAGATGAAGCCGGGGGCTATCAGGCGACGCGGTATCTGATCGAAAAGGGACACGAAAAAATTGCCTTCGTTACGGGTTCCATAAAGCACAGCCGGCTCAATTACAGACGGTATCAGGGTTACCAACGGGCGTTAAAGGAGGCCGGACTAAAAGAGCGGCCGGATGATTACTTTGAATATCCGGTTAGTTTTCAGGGCGGTTACCGCGCGGCCATGGATATGATCGAGAAAGGGTGCGATGCCACGGCGATTTTTGCAATTGCGGATATTATGGCGATCGGCATGTTAAAGGCGTTTCGTGAAAACGGAAAAGACGTGCCGGGGGATTATTCGATCATAGGGTTTGACGATATTCAGTTTGACGAGTATGTGACGCCGGGATTGACTACCATGCATCAGAACAGTATGCAAAAGGGAAGCATTTCGGCCGAGATGATTCTGGAGGATATTCAGCATGGGAGAAGCGAGGGAAAGACAGTTGTGTTAAAGCCCAAGCTTGTAGAGAGGGAATCCGTAAAACAACTTTAAAGCAAAAAATTTACCGCAGGCGTACCGCGAAGGTGCGCCTGCGGTTTTAGTTCCCGTAATATAAGCGAGGCGGGAATCCTACACTTCATGTCTGCGGTAGGCGAGATGTCCGACGGTCGTAAAGACGACGATATAAATTGCGAAGCAGACAAGGCAGCGGACTGCCGTATCAGACGGCAAGGATGTGACTGCCAGATCGGAATAGCAGTTATCCAGCCAGTATTTGGACAGAGAAAAGGTCTCGCTGTTGATAAAGGCGTCTGCCATGGAAATAATCATCACGACGACAAGCGGGGCGATGATTCCTACCGCGATTGCGCCCCCCGCTTTTTTGAGCAGGGCGGAAATCATGAAGAACAGGGAGGTATAGGCGTATATTGACAACAGCTGAAGCAGCAAAATAATAACAAAATTGCAGACGGAGCCGTCTGCCGGAAGCTCGCCTATGCCCCAGAAGGCCGTTCCGGAGAGAAGACCGGCCAGCCAGCAGACGCATGCAAGCATGGTGGAGGCAATCAGGGACACCATGTATTTGGAAACATAGATAGAAGAACGGTTGTAGCCCTTTGCAATGATGTTTTTCAGGGTGCCGTTGTTGTAGTCGCCGCAGACAAACAGCGCGACAAAAACCGCCAGGATAATGGAGAAATCGCTTCCCGAGAGCGCCGACGCAAGCATATACAGGCCTGAAAACGCGGTATCGTCCGCAACCACCGCAACGGCGACACCGTCCGCACTTACCGTTGCATTCTGGCTGAATGAGAGAAGAAGGTTCATAGTGAATGCGGAGAGGAGAATCAGACCGACTGCGATTCCTCCGCAGATATAAAAGCTTTTTTGACGAAATAATTTTCGAAATTCAAATTTAAATAACCGATTCATATTAATCACCTATCCGTTTCATAAAATATTGTTCCAGACCGTCTGTCTGTAACTGAATGCCGCTGACTGCAATATCATTTTGTACCAGAAGGCGGTTTAGCGAAGCCGCTTCGTCCAGGTGGGAAGAAAGTACAATCTGTTCCTCGTCAGACTGAATGTCACAGGAGGGCAGCGCGGCGGAAAGAACAGATGCGGCTCTTGTCACGTCATCCACGGTGAAGGTGAGCTTCTGCCGGCACCGCTCCTGCAAATTATCCGCGGACACCTCCTCCACAAGAACTCCGTCGTTGATGATCCCGTATTTTGTGACAATTTTGGATAATTCGTCCAGCAGGTGGCTGGAAATCAGGATGGTTACGTTTTTTTCGTGGTTCAGTTTTAAAATTAAATCCCGCACTTCTTTCATTCCGGCAGGATCAAGTCCGTTGACCGGCTCGTCTAAAATTAAAAATTCAGGGTTGCCCAAAAGCGCGATGGCAATTCCGAGGCGCTGTCTCATGCCGAGGGAAAATCTGCCGGCCTTCTTTTTTCCGACGCCGTCTAAACCTACAAGTTTTAAGATTTCGTGAATTTCATCCTCGGAACCTCCGTAGATCAATGAAAATTGTTTCAGATTTTCGTACGCCGTACAGTTCCGATAGAGACCGGGGCTTTCAATCAGGGAGCCGATGCGGCGTCTGGCTTTTTCGGCCGGCATACCGTCAAATAAGGAAATTTCTCCTCTTGTCGGGAAGGCCGTTCCGAGCGCCATGCGCATAAAGGTGGTCTTTCCGGCTCCGTTTTTTCCGATGAAACCGTATATATCGCCGCGTTTGATGGTCATGCTTACATCATTTACCGCTAATTTCCTGCCAAATTGTTTGGTAAGACCGGTGGTTTTTAATATTGTATCCATAGCAAATCCTTTCTAAAACATTTTGTATTATTACAATAATACAACAGAACAAGATTGTCAAGAAAAAAATAACAAAAATAACAGGATTTATGGCGAAATTAGCGTTTTAAAAAAGGTATCTTTTATGTTAAACTAATAGAAAAATGAAAGTGGAAATAGATATGAAAATAGCAATTTATGACGATTGTTATGAGGACGCTTTACATCTGAAATCCCTGTTGAAGGGGCATGATACGAAGATTTACGCTGACGCTGACAGTCTTTTGGCGGATATTGGGGACGATGGCATTTGTTATAACTTATATTTGCTGGATATTTATATGGATCATTCTTTAGACGGGATTCAGCTGGCTGAAAAGCTGCGCGCCGGGGATGAGGAGGTGGCCATCTGTTTTGTATCTTCCAGCGACGCCTTTTATCGGGAGGCATATGACCTTTACGCGCTGCAGTATCTGATAAAGCCGGTACAGGAGGACGCGTTAAATCAGCTTATTGGGCGGGTGTCAAACGGTCTTGCGAAAAAGAAAGAACAGAGCTTTAACTTTAAGTGGCGGGGACAGGCAAGGACGATTCCGTACAGCAAGATTCTGTTTATCAGCAGCAGGGGGCATATGCTTGTTATTCAGTGTAAGGATGGGACGGTGCAGGAGTGCAAGGGGAAGCTAAGCGAGATTGAACAGCAAATTTGCGGAGATATGTTTTGGCGCTGTCATCAGAGCTTTCTCGTCAACATGTACCAGGTGGACGGTTTAGAGGGGAATGAGCTGGTAGCCGGCGGTTACCGCGTCCCCGTATCCAGACGGTATTACGCCGAGATAAAAAGCCGTTACTGGGAAATTCTGTTTGAGGGGGTGGATTAAGGCCGATGACATTGCTTATGGAGTTATCTGTTTTTTGGGGGATGATTCATGTCATTTTTCTCTTTTTAATGTTGTTTCGGTCGCGTTATACAAAGAAAAAGACAATGCTGATCGGATGTATCGGTATGGGGCTGTTGATGGTTATAAACGGAGCGGGACTGGTGATATTTGGGCTTGAAGCGCTTGGAAAGGCGTTTCTCTTTACGTGTTCCGTGCCCAGCTTCCTGTTATTTTATGTGCTCTCGGCGGACAAACGGTTTCGGTTCCTCTTTACGTTTTGTCTGGCGGATACGACGTGTATTTGGATTATGGCGGCTACAAACCTTCTGGATTATTATCTGGGGGGAGGAAAGTATATATTGATGTTTATCAGCCGCCTGGCTGCGTTTCCGCTGTTAGAGTACTGCGCATACCGCTTTTTAAGGAAGCCCTACCTTATGCTGCAGGATGCGGTCAAAAAAGGCTGGGGAGTTTTTGCGGGCATGACGGTTTTGTACTATGTGCTTTTAGTTGTGATTGTAAATTATCCTACGAATATTACGAACCGGCCGGAAGACGTTTTTGTCTGTGTTTTAGTCCTGATTTTGATGTTTTTTAACTATGCCACGGTTTTTTCCGCGCTGTACAGACAGCTCCTGCTTTATCAGAGGCAGCAGAGCGAACGTTTGTTACAGGAACAGACGTATTCTCTTAAGATACAGCTGGAGAATCAGCAGTACATTCGAAAAATGAAACATGACATGAAGGGGCACGCCGTCACGTTGTCGGGACTGCTTTCGGCGGGGAAGATGGCGGAGGCGTCAAAGTATTTGAAGAATATGGAATCAGATTTGGAAGATGCCGTCGGGCAGTTTTGTGCGAACCCGTACATAAACGCAGTGGTCGGACAGTATGTTCAGAGGCTTCGGGGGCTGGGCGCCGAATTTCAGGCGGATATCCAGATCGGAGACGAGGAGCTGCCCTATATGGAATTGTGCCAGATTCTTTCCAACGGACTGGAGAATATCTGCGACGCGTTGGTTAAGCTTCCGCAGGAAATGCGGGAGGCGTCTGTGCGCATGAAGTATAATAAGGACTATCTGATTATCAGAATGAAGAATCGCTGTCAAAAGGAGCTTCAGGTGGACAGGGGAACGCTTCCGGACAGCAGCAAGGGGAAAGCGGGGCACGGGTTTGGCCTGCTTACGGTGAAGGAAGCGTCGGAAAGATTGGGGGGTGATATGGTTTGTTATACGGAGGACGGAAACTTTATATTGGACGCCATGATTCGGCTCAGGGGATAGAGGATTTTGGCGCATTTTGTAGATGGAGGAAAAATATGAGGAGAAAAGTGAGAAACATAAATAATTGGGTTCGAAGAGGAGTTTCAGTAGCGCTTAGCGTAGCGTTGTTGTCCCAGCCGGCGTTTGGCGCGTTGTCGTCATATGTTTTGGCCGCCGAGGAGACGGAGACGGCGAATGCGGTCAGAGTCTCTGATTTTGCCGGGCTGAAGGCGGCAGTAGAGCAGGCGGATCAGTCCGCGGTGATTATAATTACCGAATCGTTTGGGATGGAAGAAGAGATAGAGATCGGATTAAAGGACATTACGCTTCTGGCAGAGGGAGATTGTACGCTGACAAGAGAAAATGAAGAAAACGCTTTGTTTAAAGTCGGGGAATGGGGGCCGTCTTTGGAGCTGAGCGGAAGTTTGACGATAGGCGCTCCCGAGGGAATGGGGGAGGGGAATTCTTTGACCTTAGACGGCGGAACGGTCTGGAGCGACGGATCGGCATACAGTGTTCTGGGACGTTCTATCGTGCCGTCGGCGGATGAGGGAATCGGGGGCTCACATCCTGCGCCGATAATTGCTGCAGATATCGCTACGGTTACGCTGTACCGGGGCGTTATTTTACAGAATAATTGCAGTGAGTATTCGGAAGAGATGAAGGAACAAGCTGGCGACTTTGACACCAGGGGGGGAGCAGTTTTTCTTTGGTTTTCTAATCTTTTTATACATGGCGCGACGCTGCGCAATAATCAGGCGGATAAAGGGGGAGCGGTTGCGGCAATGGGAGACTGTGAGGTTGAGATGACGGACGGAGAGATCAGCGGAAATTACGCGACGAAAACTGGCGGCGGATTGTGTCAAAGTCAGGATTACAGCGATACGACGATTACGTTTCGTATATCAGGCGGTACGATCAAAAATAACAGCGCCGGCTCTCACGGCGGCGGTATTTATGCGCAGACCTCTGTCGGTACCGGAAAGCTGTTTCTGTCAGGAACAACAAAAGTATTGGGCAACCGGGTTGAGGGGATTACATACAATTATGTGTCTCATGCAGGCGGAGTGGCGGCAGATGGCATCAGCAGCGGTGATGTGAAGATATCTGATTCTGTTATGATTGTGGGAAATACAGGACTTGATGCGGATACCGGTGAGTTGAACAATTCGAATTTACATATATACCAGCCGTCTTACAGTGATGAATATCAGTATGATTTGTCGAAAGATGCAAAAATCGGCGTAAGTATATTCAAAAACATTTTATATTCCGATTTACTTGTTATTTACGTAGGGGATAAAATAAAGGAATATAAAAGCTGCTTTTTCAGCGATGATCCGGAGTATTATATCGGTGATTTTTATAATCAATATGTTACTACGAATCCAAGAGGCCTTTGCCTGAAAAAGGGAACGGAGCCGGGGGCGATTAAGATTTTGGCGCAGCCGAAGGCCCCGGATAATTATCCGGAGGACAGGCGGTTGGAGTTGAAGGCGTCCGGCACGGGGCTGTCATATCAGTGGTATCGGTATAACGAGAGGAAGGAACAGTATACCGCGGTGACGGGGCCGTCAGGCGACCCGGGCTATACGCTTCCGAAGGGCTTATCGGGAGATCAGTTTTACTACTGTAAAATTACGGATCAAAACAGAAACAGCGTAACGACGAATCTCGTTTACCTGTCTGCGCCAACAACGGCGTCTGAACCCGATACGCAGGCGCCGGTAGGAACGATTCGGATCGGAGAACAGACATGGGATAAGCTTGGAGACGTCGATGAGATTCATTTTGACAGCTCTTTTGAGGAGGAAACGCAGGTGACGATTACCGCCTCAGATGACGATTCTTATGTGGAGTCCGTATCTTATTATCTGTCCGGAAAGGCGCTTACGCAAGACGAGGTGAAGACGATCGACAGGTGGACGGAGGGATATCCGGATACGACGACGTTTACGATAAGCGGAGATAAGAAGTGCGTCGTGTACGTGAAAATAGAGGATGCTTTTGGAAATGTATCCTATCTTTCTACCGGCGGCCTGGTGTTCGATATGGCGCCGTCTGTTTCAGGCGTGACGGACGGGCAGGTTTATGACGCGCCAAAGCAGGTGAAGGTGACGGACGGCAATCTCGCGTCTGTTACGGTGGACGGAAAAGAGATAACGCTGACAGACGGAGCGTTTACGTTGGAGGAAGCCGACGGGTGGCAGACGATTGTGGCGACGGACGCGAAAGGGCATTCGGTTACATTGACGGTTGCGGTGAGCGCCGCTGTTTCTGAAGTCATAAAAAAGATAAACGCGATCGGCAAAGTGGAGGATACGGACGAATGCAGACAGAAGCTTACAGACGCCAGAGAAGCGTATGACAATCTGAATGACAGTCAAAAGGAGCTGGTTTCATCCGAGATAAAGAAGATTTTGACCGAAGCGGAAAAACAGTACGACGAAAATTACAATGGAGGAGAGAATCAAAAGACGGTCTCAGAGGCGGAGGCAAAGATCGATGCGATCGAATTGCCCGTAACGGCCACGGATACATGCTGGCAAAAGATATGCGAGGCAAAGGACGCCGTAAATGAGCTGACCGGGGCGCAGAGGGATATGATAGACGAGGCGAAGCGCGACAAGCTGGTTAAGGCCGAGGCGGACTATCATAAGCTTAAGGCCGATCTTGTGATTGAGAAGATTCAGGCGCTGTCAGGCGAGGAGAAGGGAAGCCTTACGTGGCAGGAATTGGTAGAGGATGCAAAAGACGCGTTAAATAAGCTGACGAAGGAACAGCAGGAGCTTGTTCCGGCTGAGCTTAAGGAGACGCTCTTGGAGGCGGAGATTTATAAGAAAAATAAAAATGCGGCCGACAAAGCCGAATATAGAATCGATGCGATTTCGCTTCCGATAACGGATGCCGATGAGTGCAAAAGGCAGATTGCATATGCAAAAGACGCGTACGACAGTCTGACCGAAGCGCAGAAAGAGATGGTGGACGCAAAAAAGCTTGAAAAACTGAAAGATGCAAAGGACGCCTACGATAAGCTCGTGACAGATTCTGTGACAGAGAAGATTCAGGCGGTTTGTGGCGAGAAGCCGGGAAGCCCGGAGTGGGAACAGAAGCTTGCGGATGCAAGAGAGGCTTATGACGGCTTAAACGACGAACAAAAAGAGCTGATTGCGTCTGATGTGAAGAAGATTCTGACAGATGCCGAGAAGCTTTATGATGATGAGAAAAATAATAAAGGGAACCAGGCGGCGGCCGAAGAGGTCGAGAAAAAAATAGACGCGATTGCGCTTCCGATAACCTATACAGAGGCGTGCAGACAGCAGATTGAGGAAGCGCGGGAAGCGTATGAAAAGCTGACGGGCGCGCAGAAGGATATGGTAGACGGGGAGAAGCGAAATAAGCTGTCCGAGGCGCAGGGGACATATGATAAGTTTGCGGTTGCGCAGGCGACGGAAAAGGTGAATGAGATTTTAGAGGAAGAGCCGGGAAGCGGCGCCTGGGAAGAAAAGCTTACGGAAGCCAGGGAAGCTTATGATAAGTTGAGCGACGGACAAAAAAATCTCGTTTTACCTGAGACGAAGGAAATTCTCACAGAGGCGGAAAAGCGGTATGATGATGAAATCAATGACGGGAAGAACCAGACCGCGGCAGCCGGGGTTGAGAGCAAGATAGACGCCATAAAATTTCCGATTACCAATACCGACGGATGTAAGAGGCAGATTGAGGAAGCCAGGGAAGCGTACGAAAAGCTGACGGGTACGCAAAAAGACATGGTGGACGCCGAGAAGCTCGTAAGTTTAACGGAAGCGGTGGCAGTTTTTGCAAAGCTTGCGGCGGATACGGCGGCGGCAGAGGAAGTGGAAAAGAAGATTCGCGCGATTAAGCTTCCGGTGACAAATACCAAAGAGTGCAAGGATCAGATTGACGCGGCGGCGGCAGCTTATGAAAAGCTGACAAGCGAACAGAAGAATCTGGTTTCCGCTGAGGCAAAGAAGATTTTGGCCGATGCGAAGACGGCGTATGACAAGCTGGCTGCCGGCGGTGAAAAGCCGGGCGACGGACAATTGACGGACGAAGAGAGAGAGCAGATAAGAACGCTCGCAAAGCAGTTGGGCGTTTCGGAGGCAGTTGCCGGAAAGATACGGATTATGGCGCAACAGCTCGGCGTGCCGGCGTCGACGCTTTTAATCAGCGACGATACGATTACGGGGTTAAGCTCCGAGAAGGATGTGGAAGGTTCGGTATTCTCGCTTCTTCAGGCGAGAATTAAGAAGGTCACGTCAAAGCAGATCACTCTGACGTGGAAAAAGATGAAGGCGGCGGACGGATACGATATCTATGCAAGTAAGTGCGGTAAGAAGACAAAGTGCAAGCTGGTAAAGACAATTTCCAAAAACAGTACGGTAAAGTACGTACACAAGAAATTAAAAAAGGGAACTTCCTATAAGTTTATTGTGCGCGCCTATAAGATAATTGACGGCAAAAAAATTACGATTGCGGCGTCTAAGACGGTACATTCTTATACGGAGGGCGGCAAAAAGGGAAATTCAAAGGCGGTTAAAGTCAACAAGACGAAGGTCAGCCTGAAAAAAGGAAAAACCTTTAAGATAAAGGCGAAGGAGATCAGAAAAAATAAACCGCTGGGCAAGCACAGAGCCGTCTGTTATGAGTCGAGCAACACAGGGGTTGCAGCCGCGACAAAGAAAGGCGTGATCAAAGCGCAGGCAAAAGGAAGCGCCACGATTTACGTCTATGCGCAAAACGGTCTGTATAAGAAGATAAAGGTTACCGTGAAATAGCGATCTCTGATAGTAAGAAAGAAATAAAGATATGAATTTGGAGGCTTTTGGAAGAAATTTCAAAAGCCTTCCATTTTGTTTGATCAAATGATATACTAAAAAACACGCGATGTAGATACAAATCTTTTATTTTTGACAGCGTTACATAATCTATTTTGCAGAGGAAGAATGTATGGATGAGAAATTTGTCCGGACCGGGCTATTGCTCGGCGAGGACGGGCTTTTGCGTTTAAAGATGTCCCGTGTGATAATATTTGGCGTGGGCGGCGTGGGCGGGTATGTCGCCGAGGCGCTTGCCAGAAGCGGTGTGGGTCATATAGCCCTGGTGGATAAGGATGTCGTCAGTGTGTCGAATATTAACCGGCAGATTATTGCGACGGTGGCGACGGTCGGAAGGGCAAAAACAGATGTGATGGCGGAGCGGATACATGAGATTAATCCCCAGGCCGCCGTGGAGGTTTTTCACTGCTTTTATTTGCCGGAGACGGCGGATGCGTTTGATTTTTCGGGATACGATTATATTGTCGACGCCGTGGATAACGTTACGGCTAAGATTGAGCTGGTTTTGAGGGCGGGGGAAGCGGGAACGCCGATTATTTCCAGTATGGGAACCGGAAATAAGCTGAACGCGGCCGGATTCGAGGTGGCGGATATTTATGAGACGTCTGTCGATCCGCTGGCAAGGGTTGTGCGCCGCGAGTTAAAAAAGCGCGGTGTGAAGAGTTTGAAGGTGGTTTATTCGAAGGAGGAGCCGTTGAAACGTTTCGTCTCCGAAGAGAACGGACGGAGGGGGACGCCGGGGAGCGCCGCGTTTGTACCGGGAGCGGCGGGGCTTATGATAGCGGGAGAAGTGGTAAAAGAGATTGCCGCGGGGGCGGCACGTATCAGAGCGGCCGCGCGGCCGGGGGAGGCAGGCAATGTCCCGAAGTAGAAAAAGGAAAAAGAAATATCGCGGTTTAAGGATTTTTATTCGAATACAGATGTTCTTTATGCTGTTGGCGGCGGGCGGACTTGCCTATTATTTTTTGGGCGGGTATGCCGGGCAGGTAAACGAATTGTCAAGGGAGGCAAGGCAGCTGGTTCGCGCGTCGGATGAGGAGACGTTTCGGGCAGTTTTAACGGGGGTTGTTTATGATGCGCGCGGCGGACAGATTTCCGTATTGAAAGGGGAAAAAGACGTTTATTATCTGAGCATAGAGGAAATTCCGAAGAATGTGACTGCGGCTATGGTCAGCATTGAGGATAAGAAATTTTATACGCACAGCGGGGTCGATTATAAGGCTATCGTACGCGCCGGGCTCGCGATGCTTAGGAACGGAGAGGCCACGCAGGGGGGGAGCACGATCACGCAGCAGCTTGCGAGATGCGTTTTTTTAAGCCAGGAAAAGACCTGGCAGAGAAAGATGGAAGAAATTTTTATTGCGACCGAGCTGGAAAAAAAATACAGCAAAGATCAAATTCTGGAGTTTTATCTCAATAATATTTATTTCGGAAACGGTTTCTATGGGATACAGGCGGCAAGCCGCGGTTATTTCAGCGCGGATGCGCAAAATCTGAATCTCTCGCAGATTGCGTATCTGTGCGCGATTCCCAACAATCCCACGCTGTACGATCCGTATACCAATTCCGATAATACGATAAAGCGCCGCAACAGAATCCTGGACAATATGGAAAAAGACGGTAAAATTACGCATGCGGCCTGTCAGCTTGCGAAGGCGGAGGATATCACGTTGAATCCGTCGAAGACGTCGAGGAACAATTATGTCGAGACATACGTTTATTACTGTGCGGCCCGGGCGTTGATGGAGAGCCGGGGCTTTGTATTTCAATATGAGTTTGAGACAAATGCCGGGAGAGAAGAGTATGAAAAGGCTTACGGCGAGCTGTATCAGGAATGCGAACGAAGCCTTTATACGGGGGGATACCGGATATACACGTCGATCGATCCCGATATGCAAAATATGCTGCAGAAAGCGGTGGATGAGAGGCTTTCCGATTATACGGAGCAAAACGGCGAGGGAATTTATACTCTGCAGGGAGCGGCGGTATGCATTGACAATCAGAGCGGACGCGTCGCCGCGATTGTGGGGGGAAGGGAACAGGAGTACCACGGATATACGCTAAACCGGGCCTTCCAAAGTTACAGGCAGCCCGGGAGCGCGATAAAACCGCTGCTGGTGTATACGCCGTTGCTGGAGCGGGAGTATACGCCGGATACAATCGTTCGGGACGAGCCGATTGAGGGAGGGCCTGTAAATGCGGGCGGAGGCTACGCCGGCGACGTAACGCTGCGCTATGCCGTGGAAAAGTCGATCAATACGATTGCGTGGAGGCTGTTTGAGACGCTGACGCCGTCTGTCGGGCTGTCTTATCTAAGAGAGATGAATTTTGCAAAGCTTGACAGAGGGGATGCGAATTTGAGCGCGGCGCTGGGCGGTTTCACAAACGGCGTGTCTCCGGTTGAGATGGCGGCCGGTTATGCGGCGATTGAAAACGACGGAAAATATCGAATACCGACTTGTATTACAAAAATACAAAACGCGCAGGGGGAGGATGTTTATTTATCGGGACAGCAGGAAAAAGTTATATACAAGGAGAATGCGGCGCGGACGATGACGGATATTTTGCAGGGCGTTTTGACGAAGGGGACGGCGGCGGGACTTTCGCTGGAACAGACGGCGAGCGCCGGAAAGACGGGAACTACCAATTCGAATAAAGACGGCTGGTTCGTGGGTTATACGAAATATTATACCACGAGCGTCTGGGTCGGCTACGATATGCCAAAGGAGCTTCCGGGGCTGACGGGTTCGGGATATCCGGCTCAGATCTGGCATACGTTTATGGAGCAGCTGCACAGCGATTTGCCGTATGCCGCGTTCGTCGCGCCGGCGGGCGAAAATATGATGCCCGAGACGGCGACCGAGGGGGACGGCTTGACAGAGAGGGAAGAAAAGGAAGGTGAAAGGGAATAAAATGGAAAAGAAAGCGGATTTTAAAGCCATGAATAAGCGGGAGATTGCGGGATTCATCTGGGATTACTATAAAGGCCCTATTATTGTGGGCCTGGTTGTGATCGTCTTTGTTGTCAGCCTGGTACGCCATTATATGAACTATCAGAAACCCATCGTGCAGATTGCGCTGCTCAATTGTGACACGGGATATATGGAGAAGGAGGGCGAGCCGGATTTTACAGATTTTTTCGAACGGTACGGATATAATACGAAAAGAGAGAAGGTAACGCTTCATACGAATTTTACCGTCGACCTGAAGTCGAACAGAAATTCGGATATGTATCAGTTTCAGTCGCTGGTTGCGCTTATCACCGCGGGCGGCGTCGATTTGCTGACGGCAGACGAGGAGGCGTATGAATTTATGGCGGAGTGTAACTCCGTGGACAGTTTAGAGGAGCATCTGTCGGAAGAGTTTCTGGAAAAATATAAAGACGCGATTGTGTACCTGCCGAATCCGGATACCGGGGAGATCTATCCGGCGGGAATCCGGATACCGGACAACGATTTTATGATGAAAAATAAATTTTACGATACAGACGACTGTATCATAGGATTCGGGAACGGGAGTACGAAGGACGAAGCGTCAAAAAGAATGCTTTTTTATATACTTGGAGAAGAGGAGACGGACCGTTGATTCTCATTGACATCGAATGGGAAGTTTCATATACTGGTTATAAGAAGCCCGTCCGGCACAAGTATTGACGGTGTATGAGTCCGGGGGCAAAAGAGAGAGAAGGAGAAAAGGTATGAAGAAATACGGTTTTGGTGTGGACATAGGGGGAACAACATGTAAGATCGGCTTTTTTGAGACGAGCGGGACGCTGTTGGACAAATGGGAGATTAAAACCAATACGCAAAACGGCGGAGCGTCGATTCTGGACGACGTGACGAGTTCCATCAACGATAAGCTCGCAAAGGAGAATATCAGCAGAGACGACGTGCAGGGCGTCGGCGTGGGAGTGCCGGGGCCTGTCACATCAGACGGAACCGTGCTCCAGTGCGTCAATCTTGGATGGGGTGTGCTGAATGTCGCAAAGGAGCTTGGAGAAAAAACCGGGTTTGCCGTAAAAGCCGGGAACGATGCCAATGTCGCGGCGCTGGGAGAAATGTGGCAGGGCGGAGGTAAGGGCTATACCGATGTCGTGATGGTAACGCTTGGAACAGGCGTTGGCGGCGGAATTATTGTGGACGGCAAGATTGTTGCGGGGGCTAAGGGAGCCGGCGGAGAGATCGGACATATGATGATGAACGAGGAGGAGACGGATACCTGTAACTGCGGTAAAAAGGGCTGTCTGGAACAGTATACGTCCGCGACGGGGATCGTGCGCATGGCAAGGCACAAGCTGGAGAAAGACGGACGGGATACGGCGCTTCGCAGCGTGGAGCCGCTTACGGCCAAGGATATATTTGACAAGGCGAAGGAGGGCGATTCGTTTGCGTTAGAGTTAGTGGAAGAGCTCGGAAAAGTCCTTGGAACCGCGCTCGCAACCGTCGCCTGTGTGACAAATCCTCAGGTGTTCGTGATTGGCGGCGGCGTATCGAAGGCGGGTCAGATCCTTTTGGATGTGACCGAGAAATATTATAAAGATCGTACGTTCCATGTCTGCCGCGACACGAAGTTTGCGCTGGCCTCGCTCGGAAACGACGCCGGCATGTACGGGTGCGTGCAGATGATACTGGATTGACAATGAAAGGGGAGTCGGGACTGTTTAACGGCAGACGTAAATTCTTACAGAATTTACGTCTGTTTTTTATTTTATCGGGAAGAAGTGAAAAATATAATGAAAAATGCATAGTGATAATTCGCTGCGAAAAGGCTACTATAATTCTGTGACAAAATTTGGCAAAAAAGGAAAGGGAGTGGTGAGTTATCAGTGAGAATCCAGTAAAATATGCATCCGTTTATCGGGAGATGGCGGAGATTGTCGGTGTGGAAAAGACGAAATTGATTTTTGAAAACTTCAGGGGGCAGCAGGTGACTTTTCCGCAGCGGCTTTATGACCGCGAATATGTTACGGGGTACGTTAAAGATCACTATAACGGAAAGAATTTAAAGGAGCTGTCGTTTCAATTTGGGTATTCAGAGAGAAGAATACGGGAAATGTTGAAAGAAAATGTGCAAAAATGAGGGAGGAAAGTATGATAGGCAGAGAATGGTTTTTATGTTTAATGGCCGTGTACATGGCGGGGGCTGGCAGATGATTCGGTTTGCGTTTCCCGGCGAATATTTTGATGAGACGGCGGATGTTTTAGCGAGACTGATCGCAAGCGCGGCATTTTCAGCTTTTATGGTATTTCTGAATGCAAAAGGCGTTGCGTATACGTTTCTTGGTTTGTTTGCGGCGGGAGCGCTGTCATTGATAAAGGGACGTAGAAAGCAAAAAAGGCGGTTTGTTTTCGGGGCGTTTCTCGCGATGCTGTCGGTTACGGCGTTTTTCTGTTTTGTTCGCACAAATTAGGGGGTCCGTTTAATGCTGGAACGCCGGTTAAGTTTGGCTTCGTACAAGAGCCGGTCCGACTGCTGAATAATGTCGTTTAATTCCACATGCGGATCGCAGGTGAAGCCGTATATGCCGATGGATAATTCTACATAAAAAGGTTTGCCGCTGGAAGCATTGAAAGTGCTGCCGGCGTTTTTTAATGCCTGTACGATCTGATGTTTAAAGTCTGCCTGCGGAGAGAGAATGAGAGAGATAAACTCGTCGCCGCCGATTCTTGCGGTGATGGCGTCTTTTGGAAGCGTATCTCTCAGGCGGTTTGCAGCGGTACGGATTGCAAAATCACCGGCGGCGTGCCCGAAACAGTCGTTGATTTCTTTTAGGTGATCGAGGTCGCAGAAGATAAGATACGCCTGTTTTCCGGTGTTCTGGCTGCATATCTGCAGGGCCCGCTCCATAAAACCGCGCCGGTTCAGAAGCTGGCTCATTTCATCATATTCGGAAATAAAGCTGAGTATATGGTTTTGTTCCTGAATAACCTTTAATGAGTTTTTAAGCTCGAGCTGATACTCCTGCTCTAACAGGTTAAGTTCCTGAAGGTGCAAAAGGGAACCGAGCTGCATACTGCATATTTGCAGAAAGGAGATATCGCTCTGTTCAACCTCGCACAGCATGAGGCCGTACTGTTTTTCGCCGGAAAAGAGTATAAAGGACGTAAGGCGGGCAGGGTGGGACTGTGAAAGAAGATTACAGCAGCCGCTGTCCGACGTGATGCAGGGGCGGTTGGGCGCGTCATAATAAATCATTTCTGTCTCGGTGAAATAGGCAGTCAGATATATTTGCTTGGGATAGCAGTGCGGAGAATGAATTTTATGAAAGACAGGCGCCGCAAACAGATAAAAATAAGCGCTGCTCACTTTCATCATTTGAAGGCGTTTCATAATATGCATCATAGTCTGATTTAAGTCGTTGTTGAAAGTCAGCGTCGTCAAATCTCTCGTAAAGGAAGGGACGAACCATGCCTTTCTGGTGGAATCCATAATTTCATGTTCAAGCTTTATAATATCCGCAGTGTGAATATACTGCTGCGTCGTGGTCAGGATCGACGTAAGGAGCTTCCTCGTGTTGTCGTCTTCCGTCTTCAACGTCATAAGGCGCAGCAGCTTTGTAAAGTGCTCTAAAACGAGATCGCTGGAGACATGCGGATATGAGGTAAATTGTTTTAAAATTCCAAGCAAATGCCCCATGTGAAAGGAGGAGTCGCTGTTTTGGAAAACCGTATCGTATATATAGTTAAAAAAACTTGACACTAATCTGCTGAGGCGGTCCCGGTCTTTTTTATATGGGATATCGGAAATCAGTTCGCCGGAAATATCTAAAATACACTGGGCAAGCATGGCGTTCATATCCTGTGAAATGTTTTCCGGCTGATTCGAGACGAGGCCGAAGCTGCATCCGCAGGAAGCGCGTTTGCGGAAGGTAACGGGCATCCGCCTTGAATCCGGCGTCTGTCCGTTACACAGTGCGATCGCGTGTTTGAGCGCTGTGTAACTGAAGTTAAAAATATTGTGCGAGATACTTGTCAGCGGCGGTTCCATTGAGCGCGCAGGCTCCACGTCGTCGAATCCGGTGATGGCGATATCGCTGCCGACAATCAGATCTCTTGCCCCGCAGACACTGTAACACGCTTTGGCCATACTGTCGTTTGCGCATGCGATAGCCTCAAGCCCCGGGTTGTTGTCAAGCAGGTATGCGATCTGTTCGCTGACCTGTTCTGTATAGTCTCCGTAAGCAATCATCGTTTCCGTGACCTTAATGTGATAGTTTTGCATAACGTCTAAGTACGCGTCCAGGCGTTCGCAGGCGTCTCTGTTGTTTTTAGGTCCTCCGAGAAAAGCAATCCTGGTATATCCGTGGTCCGCGACAAGGTGCTCGATACACATATACATACCGTTGTAATTGTCGGCAATCAGATAGGGAGCGTCGCAGGAAACCGGTTTGTCTTCAAGCAGCAGATACGGGATGTCCGCGTACGTGTCCAGAAATTTTTGTTTGTCCTGCGTATTGTGAAAACTTGACAGGGAGCCGTATGTGATAATCAGAGCGTCCGGACGGATAAAATGCGCATAATCATAGATTGTATCAAACTGGTAATTATAATCGCCCTCAATACTGCAGTTGAGGATGTCCATACAATAAGGAGGCATCTGGGGACCCATCATAAAAATAATATTAACATTTTCCTCTTTGGCGCAGGTGTAAAAGCCGCGGAGCAGCTCCTCGGAATAGTCTGACTGGGTGTCGCCGATCATAATCGCGATGGTATTGCGTTTTGGATGTGTGTCTGCCATAATGAACAACTCCTCTTTGTATGGAATAAATATTTCAAATTCTGCCGTCGGCCTTAAGGTTATATCTTCTTAATTATATCATGAATAACGCGGGAATTGAGCGAGAAAAGGTAAAATAATTTTGAAAAATGGAGAAAAAATTTAGAAATTATCGGGAAAATGGGAGAGCGGCCGTCTCCGGCCGCGGAAAACAGAAGGGGAAAAACGAATGAAAAATCCGCCGTAAGGCAGAAAAAAGGCTTGCCTATCCGATAAAATTATGTTATCATCTTATTTCGTGATATATTATAAATTCCTTGCTTCCTGCAGACAGGAGGCCAGAGACCAAAAGGAGGTAAATCGAGCATGAACAAATATGAATTAGCGCTTATTGTTAACGCCAAGATCGAAGACGATGCCAGAACAGCGACGGTAGAGAAGGCAAAAGAGTATATTGCACGTTTTGGCGGTACTGTAACAGAGGTGGAAGAGTGGGGCAAGAAGAAGCTGGCTTATGAAATTCAGAAGATGAGCGACGGTTTCTACTACTTTATTCAGTTCGAGGCGGCGTCTGACGTGCCGGCTCAGTTGGAGCAGAATGTTCGTATCATGGACAACGTACTTCGTTTCTTATGCGTTAGAAAAGACGAGGCATAGATAGAGCAAAGGAGAAAGTGGTATGAATAAAGTTATTCTTATGGGACGTTTGACAAGAGATCCGGAAGTCCGTTATTCCAGCGGAGACAGCCAGACGGCGGTTGCGCGTTATACGCTGGCGGTAGACAGAAGATTCCGCCGCGACGGAGATTCGCAGACGGCGGATTTTATAGGATGCGTTGCGTTTGGGCGTCAGGCAGAATTTGCGGAAAAGTATCTGCGCAAAGGAATCAAGATTGCGGCGACCGGAAGAATTCAGACCGGAAGCTATACAAACAAGGATGGTCAGAAAGTATATACCACTGATGTTGTGATAGAGGAACAGGAATTCGCGGAGAGCAAAAATGCTTCCGGTGAAAATGCGGGCTTTGTCCCGGCGGATCGTCCGTCGCCGAGCAGCGCTGCCGGAGACGGGTTTATGAATATTCCGGACGGAATAGATGAAGAGTTACCATTTAACTAAAACAGGAGGTAATAATCATGGCTTTTAATAAAACAGATAAAGGCGACGCGCCGATGAGAAGAAGAGGCGGTGTGCACAGAAGAAAGAAAGTATGTGTATTCTGCGGGAAAGATAACGTAATTGACTACAAAGATACGAACAAATTAAAAAGATATATCTCTGAGAGAGGAAAAATTCTTCCGCGAAGAATTACCGGCAACTGTGCAAAGCATCAGAGAGCGCTTACAGCGGCAATCAAGAGAGCGCGTCATATCGCTTTAATGCCGTATGTTCAGGATTAAGTAATTACAGAGAGAAAAAAGAAACGGCCGATTATCCTTTGGGGTAATCGGCTTTTTTCGTTCAACGGCGCCGTCGAGCTATGCGCGGGCCGGCATAGGGGATTTTGCCGCGCAAGGTTCGTCGACAAATTAAAAGAATATCCTTTAAAAAGAGCGTAAAGAATGCTATAATATACTCTGTATATATGCGCATTGGATGCATATGCAGAAAGTTTCGTGACAAAAACGGGCTTTTTGTAAAAGGAGAATGCAATGAAAAAAAACATAAGGTTAAAGGGGCATTTAAAGAACTACATGTACTGGCCTCTGATGTTGACAATTTTACTTGTCGCCATGAACATACCGCTCTATTGGGTGAGCAAAAGAGCCGGGGCAATGGTCACGATATTTACGGTGGTTTATTTTATTGTGGTTGTGTTTGCCTACAATTTTAATAAGCCGGTGCTGGTGAGCGAATTGATTAATTTTGCCACCCAGTACGGGACGGTGCAGAAAAAGTTGCTCAATGAGTTTGAAATTCCGTATGCGCTGCTTGATTACAGCGGGAAGGTTCTTTGGGTAAATAAAGCGTTTTTAGCGCTGACCGGGAAGGATAAAAATTATCATAAATCGATCGCGTCGATTTTTCCGGCGATAACGAAAGAAATCGTTCAGCGGGATGAAGAGATCAAAAATGTGGATGTGATCTATAATGACAGGGATTACAGAGTTTCTTTAAGCAAAATTTATTTTGAGGATATGACTGCGGAGAGCGAGATTTTGTCCATGGAGGAGACCGAGCAGTTTTTGACGGCGCTGTACTTGTTTGACGAGACGGATCTGAAACATTATATGCGGGAAAATGAAGAGCAAAAGCTGGTTGCCGGACTTGTATACATCGATAATTACGACGAGGCTTTAGACAGCATTGAAGATGTGAAGCGTTCTCTTTTGGCGGCGTTGATCGACCGTAAAGTAAATAAATATTTTGCTCAGGTTGACGGGCTTGTGCGCAAAATCGAAAAAGATAAGTATTTTATTGCGGTTAAGCATAAGTATTTGGAGCAATTAAAAAAGGATAAGTTTAGTTTGATTGAGGATGTTAAGACTGTGAAAGTGGGAAACGAGATGTCGGTGACTTTGAGCGTCGGGATCGGAAATACAGGGTCTACCTACAATCAAAATTATGAATATGCCCGTATGGCGATCGATATTGCTCTCGGGCGGGGCGGAGATCAGGTTGTGATAAAAGAGGGGGAGGATATTTTTTATTATGGCGGAAAATCAAAGCAGGTAGAGAAAAATACAAGAGTGAAGGCGCGGGTGAAGGCGCATGCGCTGCGTGAAATTATAGAAAGCCATGATCGTCTGCTGATTATGGGGCACAGTATCAGCGATGTAGATTCTTTTGGCGCGGCGGTTGGTATCTTTTGCGCGGCGCGGGTGCTGGATAAGAAAGCCCAGATTGTCATCAATGAAGTGACGACTTCGATTCGTCCGTTGAAGGACAATTTCAGCGAGGAAAAAGGATATCCGGCGGATATGTTTGTGGACAGCGAGCAGGCTTTGGAGATTGTAGACGGAGGAACGCTGGTGATGGTGGTGGATACGAACCGTCCGAGTTATACGGAATGTCCGGGGCTTCTTAAAAGGACAAGAAATATTGTCGTATTCGACCATCACAGACAAGGAGCAGAGGTCGTAGAGAATCCGATTCTTTCCTATATTGAACCTTACGCTTCCTCGACCTGCGAGATGGTTGCGGAGGTGCTTCAGTATTTTACGGAAAATATTAAGCTGGAATCACATGAGGCGGATTGTATATATGCCGGAATTTTGATCGATACCAATAACTTCATGTCCAAGACGGGAGTCAGGACATTTGAGGCGGCGGCATATCTGAGAAGATGCGGCGCGGAGGTGACGCGTGTCCGCAAGCTGCTGCGGGAAGATATGGCGACGTATAAGTCGAGGGCCGAAGTGGTAAGGCATGCCGATGTGTATAGGGGGGCGTTTGCCATATCCGTTTTTCATGCGGGTTCCAACATTGCAAGTCCTACGATTGTAGGGGCGCAGGCGGCGAACGAGCTTTTAAATATCGTAGGGATCAAAGCATCCTTTGTTTTGACGGAGTATGGCGATAAGATTTACGTAAGTTCCCGTTCTATTGATGAGATTAACGTCCAGTTAATTATGGAACGGTTAGGCGGCGGAGGCCATCTGAATATGGCGGGATGTCAGCTCAGAGACTGCACGATAGAGCAGGCGAAGAGAATCATTCGCAGTACGCTGGATGAGATGTTAGAGGAAGGAGATATCAAATTATGAAAGTAATCTTATTAGAAGATATAAAGACATTGGGGAAAAAGGGTCAGATCGTGGAGGCAAGCGATGCGTATGCCAGAAATGTATTAATTCCGAAGAAAAAAGCGGTAGAGGCCAATGGAAAAAATTTGAACGATTTAAAGCTGCAGAATCAACATGCAGATAAAGTGGCCGAGGAAAATTTAGAAAAGGCAAAGGAGCTTGCCGCATTTTTGGAAGATAAAAGCGTGGAAGTAAAGATTAAGGCAGGGGAAGGCGGAAGGACCTTCGGATCCGTTTCTACAAAGGAAATATCGGCGGCTGCAAAGCAGCAGTTAGACGTGGAGATTGATAAAAAGAAAATGCAGTTGAAGGACAGTATCAAGGCGCTCGGCGTCTATGAGGTTTCTGTAAAGCTTCATCCGAAGGTAACCGCAGTCTTGAGAGTGAAGGTGACCGGAGAATAGCAGGAGGCATTTTATGGAAGAAGCGCTGATAAAACGGATTATGCCAAACAGCTTAGAGGCGGAGCAGTCGGTAATCGGTTCTATGATAATGGATAAGGATGCGATCGTGGCCGCGAGCGAGATTTTAATGGCGGAGGATTTTTATCATAAGCAGTACGGCGTGCTTTTTGACGCAATGTTAGAGATTTTTAACGCTGCGGAGCCGGTAGATCTGGTTACGCTGCAGAATAAACTGAGAGAAAAGGATGTCCCTCCGGAGGTCAGCAGCCTGGAATATGTGGGCGAGTTGGTCGCGGCAGTGCCGACTTCTGCAAATGTCAAGTATTACGCCAATATTGTAAAAGAAAAGTCTGTTCTAAGAAGCCTGATCAAGGTAACGGAGGAGATTGAAAATCAGTGCTATCTGGGAAAAGAGCCGTTGGAGAATATTTTGGCGGATACGGAGAAAAGCGTGTTCCATCTGCTTCAAAACCGCAGCGGCGGAGATTTTGTCCCGATCAAGCAGATTGTTATCAATGCGCTGGATAAAATTGAGCAGGCTTCTAAGTTTAAAGGGAATGTAACCGGGATAGCGACCGGGTTTGTGGATTTGGATTACAAGACCTCCGGTTTGCAGCCTTCGGACTTGATCCTTGTTGCGGCGAGACCTTCGATGGGAAAGACGGCGTTTGTCTTAAATATTGCGCAATATGCGGCGTTTCGCAGCAATATCACTACCGCGATTTTCTCACTGGAAATGTCGAAGGAGCAGCTTGTAAACAGATTGTTTTCGCTGGAATCCAGAGTAGACGCCCAGACTTTGCGCAGCGGAAATCTCTCTGACGAGGACTGGGAAAAACTGATCGAGGGAGCCGGCGTAGTGGGGCGTTCCAATCTGATTATCGACGATACGCCGGGAATCTCTATTTCCGAGCTTCGCAGCAAGTGCAGAAAATATAAGCTGGAGTATGATCTCAAGCTGATTATCATAGATTATCTGCAGCTGATGACGGGCGGAGGGAAATCGAATGAGTCCAGACAGCAGGAGATATCGGAGATTTCGCGTTCTCTTAAATCTTTGGCGAGGGAGCTTGGCGTGCCGGTTGTGGCCCTGTCCCAGCTGAGCCGCGCCGTGGAGCAGCGGCCGGACAAAAGGCCGATGATGTCGGATCTCAGAGAGTCGGGAGCCATCGAGCAGGATGCGGATGTAATTATGTTTATTTACCGGGACGATTACTATAATAAGGATACGGATATGAAAAATATTGCCGAAATTATTATCGCAAAGCAGAGGAACGGTCCGATTGGAACCGTCAATCTTGTCTGGCTGCCGCAGTATACAAAATTTGCGAATATGGAGAAGTGACGCGTCATATATTTAAGATTATTTTTTCAAAAAAGTAAAAAGAAAATCGAAGGAAGATCGTGGAAACTGGCGAAAAAAACAAACATATGCAGATACAGTTAAAATAGAGACTGTATCTGTTTTTTTGTGTCAGATTTCCGCGATGAAAATGCGTTGCAAGGGCGGTTACAAATCGTATATAATTTGGTTAAACAGGAGAAAAGGAGGAATTTGGTGGAAAAGCAGCGTTATATGATAAGTGATGCGGCAGCGGCAGTAAATGTGGAATCGCATGTTCTGCGCTACTGGGAAGAAGAGCTGGAGCTTACGGTACCGCGAAATGAGATGGGGCACCGTTATTATACCAAAGAAAATATAAGTGAATTTTTAAAGATAAAAGAACTAAAGGAGCTGGGATACCAGCTTAAGGCAATCAAGATGATTCTGCACAATGAAAATGTGGAAGGTATGGATGTCGGACAGATACCGCCGGAGCAGCTAAACGCCAGAATTCAGAGTCAGTCTCATAGTTTGCCGAGGGGAGTGCAGATGGGTGGAAGTATAAGACAGGAGATGCCAATGCAATCGGAGAGAATGATACAGCAGGGAGGACAGATACAGATGCAGAATGTTTTGCAGGAAACACAGATGCAGCCGCAGCCGACGCAGATACAGCCGGCACAGCAGACTTATATGCAGCAGAGCTCGGCTAAAGTCGCAGGCAGTACATATCAGGGGCAGACAAAGCTTGATCAGTTCCAGGACATGATGACTCAGATTGTCAAACAGGCAATTCATGAAAACAATGGCGCGCTGGGCAAAGAGGTTGGCGAACAGGTGGGGGAGCGCGTTTTGAAGGAAATGAATTATCTGATGCGCGAGGCGGACGAGCAGGAAGAAGAGCGCTATCGCAAGCTGGACGAGGCAATCCGGAGCATGCATAAGAGGAAGGACAAGAAAGGAAAATTGTTTGGCAAAAAGCGCGAATTAAAGCCGAATGAGGCGTAGAGAAAATAAAATGGCTGCGCCGGGATGGTAAGTCCCGGTACAGCCGCTTTAGGGAGTGTAAGATAAAGTGTGTAAGTTACCGGTAACAAAAACTTACGCACTTTA
>CANDCP010000026.1 GCA_947383215.1 uncultured Roseburia sp. | reverse complement strand
AGCGCGCCAGATTGTGGCTCTGGAGGCCCAGGGTTCGAATCCCTGTATCCACCTTTGATGCGGTATGTTCTGTTTTTAAGTATCTACTGTAAAAATAATGGGCTATCGCCAAGCGGTAAGGCACAGCACTTTGACTGCTGCATTCGCTGGTTCGAATCCAGCTAGCCCAGTTTTCAAAGCGCAGCTGAACGACAAAATTATGGGATATTAGCTCAGTTGGCAGAGCACTTGACTTTTAATCAAGTTGTCCGGGGTTCGAATCCCCGATGTCTCATTGTTTGAATGAGTGGGAATCCTTGATTTTCAAGGGTTCCCATTGTTTTGTGTTCAAAAGTATTTTGATTACACTTGACTACAATTTCTGGTTGCCCTGCAAGCGCCATCCGGTAAAGGGGCCCGCAGGCTTATTGGCTTTCCTGTGTCTGGCTGGGCTGGAAAATCAGATTGCCGGATAATTTCATGTATGCTATAATTTTTCACAGGAGCAGTCGTGATACAAGGTGGTGAGCCTCCCAAACTTCACGGAAGATGGGAGGTGGTGCAGATGGAAAATACATATGATATTTTAAGCCTGCTATTTTTGGGCGGTAACTTCCTGATTGCATTGCTTGCCTATTTGGATAATAGGAACAACAGGCGAAAATAAATAAGCCTACCTTGTACTTGGCGGTTCAGGTAGGCTTATCATAGTCAATCTGGGAGGCTAACCACTTTGTGGGCGGTTGCTCCTTTTCTATAATATAACATTTCTGAATCTGAAAATCAACTGTATTAATAAATGTTTTTGGTTTTATGTTAGAAATAGAAGAAAATATATTAACTTTCCTAAACAGAAATATTATAATCAAAAACATTTTGTGTGGGATATGCGGAGCATTTTGTATGAAGATAAAGTTATTATCATTTGCAATCTGAAAGTGCAATAGGTTACAAAATGGATGGGATGTCTCATTTGTTTAAAATAGCGGAAATCCTTAGAAAATCAAGGGTTTCCGCTGTTTTTGCGCAATTTTTAAAGTATTTATGAGTGCGGACGGACTTTTTTGCTTATACTGATAATAGATTTTAATATCCTATGGAACATAGAAAACAGGAGAAAAGGAGAGGCCATGAAAGATAAGATTTTTGGTGTGTTACAGCGTGTGGGAAGATCGTTTATGCTTCCGATTGCGATTCTTCCCGTTGCGGGGTTGTTGTTGGGAGTCGGGGGCTCTCTCACAAATGAGACGATGCTTGAGACATATGGACTTTACGGGGTTCTTGGTCCGGGGACGGTATTTAACGCAATCTTTCGCGTTATGAACGAGGCCGGAAATATTGTTTTTGCAAACTTGCCGATTATATTCGCGATGGGCGTTGCGATCGGTATGGCTAAGAGAGAAAAGGAAGTGGCTGCGCTGGCCGCGGCAATTGCGTTCTTTATTATGCATGCGTCCATCGGGGCAATGATTACGATTCACGGCGGTTCCGAAAATATGCTGGAGGGGGCGACAGCCTCGGTTGTCGGAATCACCTCGCTGCAGATGGGCGTATTTGGCGGAATTTTGGTGGGACTTGGCGTCGCTGCGCTGCATAACAGGTATTATAAAATCGAGCTGCCGCAGGTGTTGTCTTTTTTTGGAGGCACAAGGTTTGTTCCGATTGTATGCGCCCTTGTGTATACGGGCGTAGGAATTTTAATGTATTATATCTGGCCGGTCATACAAAACGGAATCTATGTAGTCGGCGACGTGGTGTTAAATTCCGGCTATGTGGGAACCTGGGTATATGGATTGATGGAGCGCCTTTTGATTCCGTTTGGTCTGCATCATGTCTTTTATCTTCCGTTCTGGCAGACTGCTGTCGGCGGAACCCTGGAAGTTGCGGGACAGACAATTGAAGGGGCGCAGAACATCTTTTTTGCGCAGCTTTCCGATCCAACGGTAGAGCGGTTTGCGGTATCCGCGACAAGATTCATGTCGGGAAAGTTTCCGCTTATGATTTTTGGCCTTCCGGGAGCGGCGCTTGCCATGTATAAGACCGCGAAGCCCGAGAAGAAAAAGGCGGTCGGAGGATTGCTTTTGTCGGCGGCGTTGACGTCTATGATCACAGGGATCACAGAGCCGATCGAGTTTACGTTTTTGTTCGTCGCACCGTTACTGTATGGGATTCACTGTGTGTTTGCCGGGCTGGCCTATATGCTGATGCATGTCTTTGAAGTGGGCGTCGGAATGACCTTTTCCGGCGGTCTTATCGACATGTTTTTGTTCGGCATTCTTCAGGGAAATGCAAAGACAAACTGGATCTGGATTGTGTTTGTGGGAATCGGATACTTTGTCGTATATTATTTTCTCTTTGCGTTTTTAATTCGTAAGCTGGATTTAAAGACGCCCGGAAGAGACGATAACAGCGAGGTGAAGTTATACAGGAGAAGCGACGTTGAAGCAAAGAAAGGCGCCTCGCAGGCAGAAGGCGGCGAGGATGCGCTTTCGAGGGCGATCTGCGAAGGGCTTGGAGGCAAGAAGAATATATCAGACGTGGACTGCTGCGCGACGAGGCTGCGCTGTACGGTAAGAAAGTCGGAGCTGGTAAGCGACGGCCGGTTAAAGGCGACCGGGGCTTCCGGGGTAGTGCGCAAGGGAAACGGCGTTCAGGTTATTTACGGTCCGCGCGTTACGGTAATAAAATCAAATCTTGAGGCCTATCTGGAGACGGCAAAAGACGAAGAATACACCGCATCGGATATCGGCGCGGTTAAAGCGGATACGCCGGATGCGCAGGCGGAGGGAAAGCTTGTAAAGACGGTAACGATCTCAAGTCCGATCAGCGGCATGGCGGCCGATTTGTCGACGGCGCCGGACGAGGCGTTCGCGGCGCGGATGATGGGAGACGGGGCGGTCGTCACGCCGGAAGCTGCGGTTATAGAGGCGCCGGAGGACGGGGAGGTCTGTTTTGTATTCGACACAAAGCATGCGGTCGGCTTTCGGACGGACACAGGTATTGACCTTTTGATTCATATCGGAATTGACACGGTAAAACTGGAAGGAAAAGGATTTGCGGTGTTTGTGGAAAACGGGCAGAAGGTAAAGAAGGGAGAACCGATGATACAGCTGGATATCAATTATTTGAAAGAACACGCGCCGTCGCTGGCTTCTCCTGTGTTGTGCACGGAAGTTGGGGCAAATCAAAAGATAAGGCTGTTGAGAGAGGGGAAAATAAAAGCGGGGGAAGCGCTTTTTGCAATTGATTTTTATGACCTGTAAAAAATGGTGAAAGCTCAAATTTAACCAAAGCTTGTGATTTGTACGAAATTGTGATATAATTTCTCCATTATTGTCAATGGTTAAATGATTAACCGAACCAAGGAGGATGGAATCATGAAAAGTATGAAAAAGTTTTTAACACTTGCGCTGTCACTTACAATGCTTTCAGCGGCAGGATGCGGCTCGTCGGCGCCGACAAATACCGTTTTTTCCGCGGATGATTTACAGGGAAAGACGATTGCGGTGCAGCTTGGGACGACCGGCGACATCTATGCGACGGACGAGGCGGACAATTACAATGAAGCGGCGTCAACCGAGGATAACGGCAAGACGAAAGAGACGACCGTAGAGCGCTACAACAAGGGCGCGGACGCGGTTCAGGCGTTAAAGCAGGGCAAAGCGGACGTCGTGATTATCGACGAGCAGCCGGCCAAAGCGTTTGTCGAGAAAAATGACGATCTTATGATTCTTGACGAGGCGTTTGCGGACGAGGAGTACGCAATCTGCATTGCAAAAGAGAATACGGATTTGACGGAGCAGTTTAATCAGGCGATTGCGGAGTTGAAGGCGGAAGGCGTTTACGATCAGATTGTGAAAAATTATATCGGCGACGATACGAAGGGAACCTGCCCGTATGAATCCCCGGCGGACGCCGACCGGTCGAACGGAACGCTGACTATGGCGACGAACGCGGCGTTTGAGCCGTATGAGTTTTATAAGGGCGGTGAATTTGCGGGAATCGACGTGGAATTTGCAAAAGCGATCTGTGATAAGCTGGGATACGAACTGAAAATAGAGGATATGGAGTTTGACGCGATTATCGCGGCGGTACAGTCCGGCAAGGCCGATTTTGGCGCTGCGGGAATGACCGTGACAGAGGACAGATTAGAAAATATCAACTTTACGGATACGTATGCGACAGCGCGTCAGGTGATGATTGTAAGAAAGAAATAGGCACGGAGAAATCTGGCGGATGTCAGTGACGGAGGTACGTTTTGGATACTTTGATAAACAAATTCCAACAGAATTTTATAGAAGATGACCGCTATATGTATTTGCTCAAAGGGTTCGGCAATACCTTATTGATTACGCTATTGGCGGTAATCATCGGGATTATCCTGGGATTTTTGATTGCCATGGTGCGCTCTACGCACGATAAGCACGGCGGGCTTACGGTTTTAAACGCCGTCTGCCGCGTTTATCTGACCGTCATCCGGGGGACGCCGACGGTAATTCAGCTTATGATCATGTACTATATTATATTGACAACCCTGAGCAATAAAATTGTGGTGGCGGCGATTGCGTTCGGTCTGAACTCGGCGGCATATGTGGCCGAGATCGTCCGTTCCGGTATTATGTCCGTGGATGAAGGGCAGTTTGAGGCGGGCAGAAGCCTTGGGCTTAACTACGGACAGACCATGAAGCTTATCATCATGCCCCAGGCATTTAAAAACGTGCTTCCTGCGCTGGCAAATGAGTTTATTACGCTGCTGAAGGAGACGTCGGTCAGCGGATACATCGGAATAATGGATTTGACGCGCGGGGGCGATATCATCCGAAGCGGGACGTATGAGCCGTTTATGCCGCTTATCGGCGTGGCGGTCATTTATCTGCTGCTCGTGATGCTTCTGACCGCGGGCGTACATAAATTGGAAGAGAGGTTGAGGACGAATGAGCGGTAAGGGACAGATTTTGATTCAGGTAAAAGATTTGCGCAAATCGTTTGGAGACCACAATGTGTTGGACGGGATTTCAACGGAGATCTGTCAGGGGGAGGTTGTCGCGATTATCGGGCCGTCCGGCTGCGGCAAGTCTACATTTTTGCGTTCCCTGAATTTGCTGGAGGAGCCGAGCGGCGGCGTAATTTTGTTCGAGGGGACGGATATCACCGATAAGTCGGTCGATATCAATAAAATGCGTCAGAAAATCGGGATGGTATTTCAACAGTTTAATCTCTTTCCCAATCACACGGTAAAAGGAAATATTATGCTCTCGCCGGTACAGACCGGGCTTATGAGTAAAGAACAGGCGTCGCAGAGAGCCGACGAACTATTAGAGCGCGTCGGGCTTTTGGAAAAAGCGGACACTTATCCTGCAATGCTCTCGGGCGGACAAAAGCAGCGAATCGCGATTGCGAGGGCGTTAGCCATGAATCCCGACGTGATGCTGTTTGACGAACCGACCTCGGCGCTCGATCCGGAGATGGTCGGAGAGGTTTTGGAGTTGATGAAAGAGCTGGCGGCGGACGGCATGACCATGGCGGTGGTGACGCACGAGATGGGATTTGCGAGAGAGGTTGCAAGCCGCGTGATGTTTATCAACGACGGACAGATACAGGAAGAAAATACGCCGGAGGAGTTTTTCGCGAATCCGAAAAATCCAAGGCTATGCGATTTTCTTTCCAAGGTACTGTAAGGCGGCAAACAGGGCATATGGCTTTTCCGCCTTTTATATGAGGCCGGATCGTGCAAGGAGATTTTTGCCGAGCGCTTACGCGCAGGCGATGAAGAATTATTTTGCAGGGTATTGGCAGTTGCGGTTCGTTGAGTTTAATCAGGCGGTGAACCGTAAGCGCGGAGAAGGGCAGGGTAAAATAAGCGTTTCCATAAGTTCGCTTAACGGCCGCGCTGCGCCGCAGGGTGAGAGATATTTTTCTTTCACCCTGTTTTTTTGGTTGATTTTTGCCCTGTTTATGTCGATAATATTATATAGGCTTTTATTGTAAATGATTCGGAAGTCAAAAGGTCGTCGGTTTTGTCCAAATGATTTTTGCGTCCGAATCCGTGAATCAGGGAAACAGTATAAATTTTTTGACAGGGGGACACGATTATGGCGACAATCAATATAAATTACAATCTGAATTCGACGGCAAAGCAGCCGTTTGGCGAAGCTATGCAGAATCAGACCGCGGAGCGCGGGGCGAAGAAGAATCAGGCGACCGGCAATTTTTTCGGAGGCTTTTTGAGCCTGAATCAGGACGAGATCGCTGCGAGAAGGGAAAAGGCCAAAAAGGATGCGTTAAAGATCGTCGGAGACGCGTTTAAAGGCGACTTGAAGCTGGATAATGACCAGAAACGGCGCGCGGACCATATGCAAAAGCTGGACGGGGAGATTGCGGAAAATCAGTCTCAGATCCGGGAGCTAAGTAAGAGTCAGGAAGAGTTAAAAGAGACGTACAGAATTTCGGACGACAGTGAAGAGCAGCAGGATTTAGAGCTTATGATAAAAATGCGGGATATGGCCAAAGGAAAGACGACGGAGCCGTTGACGAAAGAGGAGATAGACCGTTTGAGCGAAATCAACAAAAACGGTCTGACCGAGTATCAGTCGCGCGTTTTGGACTACGAAAATCAGAAAGCGCATTTCGAAGAGAACATCAAGAATGCAAAAAAAGAATGGTATATGGAACAGCAGACGATCCGCGCGGTGGATAAGGAGCGTCTGAAACACCATGAGATGGTAGACGCAGAGAAGGACGCGGACACGCTTCTAAAAAATGCCAACCGCGAGATTCTCGGAATGATGATGCAGGATGCCGTTGAGACGCAGGAAGAAAAGATGGATGAGATTCGGGAGGAAGCCGAAGAGAAGGCTGAGAAGGAGGAAGAGAAGGATTCGGGGAAAGAAGAAATTTCGGACGATCTAAAATCCGAGAGGCTCGAAAATGTTCTAAAGGGCGAGAAGCTTCAGGATCGTGTGGAACAGATTCTTCAGGAGGAGCTTTTGACCGAAGAGGATATAAAAGGGATGATTTATGACGAGCTGCTGTAAGATATGCGGCAGAGCGGCTTGAAGGAATTTCGACAGAAAGAGATAGAGAGAGGCAAAAAAGATGGCTTTTGTGCATTTACATACGCATACGGAATACAGCCTTTTGGACGGCTCCAATAAAATAAAGGAATATGTCGCCCGCGTGAAGGAGCTTGGCATGAATGCGGCGGCGATTACGGACCACGGAGTCATGTTCGGAGTCATAGAATTTTATAAGGAGGCGAAAGCCGCGGGGATTAATCCGGTGATTGGCTGCGAGGTCTATGTGGCGCCGGGTTCGCGTTTTGACAGAGAGAGCAGCCACGGCGACGACCGCTATTACCATCTTGTGCTTCTTGCGCAGAACAATACAGGCTATGGGAATCTTATGAAAATCGTATCCAAGGGGTTTGTGGAGGGATACTATTACAAACCGCGCGTGGATATGGAAGTGCTGACGGAGTACCATGAGGGGATTATCGCGCTAAGCGCCTGCCTTGCGGGGGAGGTTCAGCGTTATCTTGCAAGAGGAATGTATGAGGAGGCGAAGGGCGTTGCCTTAAGGTATGAAGAGTGCTTCGGAAAAGGAAATTTCTTTCTGGAGCTTCAGGATCACGGACTGGCGCAGCAGAAAACCGTAAATCAGCAGCTTTTGCGCCTGAGCCGGGATACGGGAATTGAGCTGGTGGCTACAAATGATATTCATTATACGTATGCCGCGGACGCGGAGCCGCACGATATACTTCTCTGTATGCAGACAGGCAAGAAACTCTCTGACGAGGATCGGATGCGCTACGAGGGCGGACAATATTATGTGAAATCCGAAGAGGAGATGAGGGCGCTGTTTCCGTATGCGCTGCAGGCGCTTGAAAATACCCAGAAGATAGCGAACCGCTGTCTGGTGGAGATTGAGTTTGGCAATACGAAGGTGCCGCATTTTGAAGTGCCCGAGGGCTATGATTCCTGGACGTATTTAAATAAACTTTGCTTTGACGGATTAAAAGAGCGCTATGGGGACGGGGCGGATGGGCTTGCCCCCAAACTTACGGAGGAGCTTGCGGTGATCCGCAATATGGGATACGTCGATTATTTTTTGATTGTATGGGATTTTATCCGGTTTGCGAGGGAGCAGGGCATCATGGTCGGGCCGGGAAGGGGAAGCGCGGCCGGCAGCCTGGTATCGTATACGACGGGGATTACGAATATAGATCCGATCAAATACGGTTTGATTTTTGAGCGTTTTTTAAACCCCGAGCGTGTTTCCATGCCGGATATTGACGTGGATTTCTGCTTCGAAAGGCGTCAGGAAGTGATCGACTATGTAGTGGAAAAGTACGGCAAAGACTGTGTGACGCAGATTGTAACCTTTGGTACGCTTGCGGCGAGAGGGGTCATTCGCGATGTGGGGCGCGTGATGGACTTATCGTACGCTTTTGTGGACAACATTGCCAAGAGTATTCCGAATGAACTTGGAATTACGATAGAGAAGGCGCTGAAGATGAATCCCGAGCTGCGGGCTTTGTACGAGAGGGATGAGACGGTCAAAAGCCTAATCGATATGTCGAAGCGTTTGGAGGGTCTTCCGAGACATACTTCCATGCACGCGGCGGGCGTCGTAATCAGCCAGCGCCCGATGGATGAGTACGTGCCTCTTTCGAGAGCCTCGGACGGAACGATTACGACCCAGTTTCCGATGACGACGATTGAAGAGCTGGGATTGTTAAAAATGGATTTTCTGGGTCTTAGGACATTGACCGTCATTCAAAACGCAGTCAGAATGGTGGAAAAAAACCGAAAAATATCCTTAGATATCGAGCAGATCGATTACGGGGATAAAGACGTTTTGGATTCGCTTGGAACGGGCCGGACGGACGGCGTGTTTCAGCTTGAGAGCGCCGGCATGAAAAACTTTATGAAGGAGTTAAAGCCGGGAAGCTTAGAGGACGTGATAGCGGGAATTTCACTTTATCGCCCGGGTCCGATGGACTTTATTCCAAAGTATATCAGAGGAAAAAATGATTCGGGAAATATCAGCTATGATTGTAAGGAATTGGAACCGATTCTCGAACCGACCTACGGCTGTATCGTATATCAGGAGCAGGTGATGCAGATTGTGCAGAATCTGGCGGGCTATACCATGGGACAGGCGGACAATATCAGGCGCGCAATGAGCAAGAAGAAGCAATATGTGATCGACGCCGAGCGCAAAAATTTTGTTTACGGAAACGAGGAGCAGAACATTAAGGGCTGCATTCAAAACGGAATTGATGAGCGCGTGGCGAACGGGATTTACGATTCCATGGTAGACTTCGCCAAATATGCCTTTAACAAATCGCATGCGGCCGCGTACGCGGTGGTGTCGTATCAGACGGCGTACTTAAAATATTATTACCCGATTGAATTTATGGCGGCGCTGATGACGTCGGTGATTGACAATACCGGCAAAGTTTCGGAATATATTTATACGTGCAGACAGATGGAGATCGAGCTGCTTCCGCCCGATATCAATGAGGGCGAGAGCGGTTTTTCCGTGTCGGGGAATGCGATCCGGTACGGCCTGTCCGCGATTAAAAGCGTTGGCCGTCCGGTGATCGAGGCGATTATTGCGGAGCGGGAAGAGAGAGGAGAGTTTCGCACGCTGAATGATTTTATCACGCGTATGGCGGGCCGGGAAGTAAACAAGCGCACAATTGAGAATTTCATCAAGGCCGGGGCGCTTGACGGGTTCGAGGGGAACCGCAGACAGAAAATGATGATTTACGGGTCGTTGCTCGACGCGGTAAATCAGGAGAAGAAGCATTCCATGGCCGGACAGATGACGCTGTTTGATATCGCCGGCGAGGAGGAGAAAAAGGATTTTGAGATCCGGCTTCCCGATATAGAGGAATACGACAGAGAAGAGCTGTTAGGATTTGAAAAAGAGGTTCTCGGCGTGTATATCAGAGGGCATCCTTTGGAAGAATATGTGGAGAAGCTCAAAAAAAATGCGACGCGCAACACGAACGATTTCGTACTGGATGAAGAGACGGGCGCGGTAAAGGTCGGCGACAATGAGAGGGTCATGCTGGGCGGTATGATCACCGAAAAAACGATAAAATATACAAAAAATAATCAGACGATGGCGTTTCTTACGTTAGAGGATCTCGTCGGAACGGTGGAGGTTATCGTATTTCCGCGCGATTACGAGCGTTACCATGCAAAGCTTGAGACCGACGCTAAGATTTTTGTTTTGGGCAGGGCGAGCGTCGAGGAGGAGCGCAACGGAAAAATTATCTGTGAAAAAATATATTCGTTTGACGAGACAAAGCGCGAGCTTTGGCTGCAGTTTGAGACGATGCAGGCCTATGCGGATAAGGAGGCGGAATTGTTTGACCGGATGAAAAATTATGACGGGGGCGACAGCGTCGTCATCTATTTATCGGACACGAAACAGATGAAACGTCTGCCGGCGAATAGAAGCGTCGGTGTGAACGGCGCGCTGTTAGAGGAAATGTATGGTTTTGTTGGCAAAAATAATGTAAAACTTGTAGAAAAGTCATTGGAAAGGATTGCAAAATAAAGGATTTGGGATTAAAATAGGATAGATTAGATAAAGTATAAGATGAAGCGCTTACATATAGGAGGTAGCAAGCATGGCAAAAGAGATCAATACAATCGGCGTCCTCACCAGCGGTGGAGACGCGCCAGGTATGAACGCGGCGATTCGTGCGGTTGTACGTGAGGCGATTGCAAAGGGGAAAAAGGTAAAAGGCATAAAAAGAGGGTATGCAGGTCTGCTTCAGGAAGAAATCAGCGATATGGAGGCAAAGGACGTATCGGATATTATACAGCGCGGCGGTACGATTTTACAGACGGCGCGGTGTCTGGAGTTTGTGACCCCGGAGGGTCAGGCGAAGGGCGCGGAGATTTGCAGAAAGCATGGAATCGACGGGGTGATCGTCATCGGGGGAGACGGCTCCTTTAAAGGCGCGCAAAAGCTGGCTGCGCTTGGAATCAACACGATTGGCGTGCCTGGAACGATTGATCTTGATATTTCCTGTACGGACTACACGATTGGTTTTGACACGGCCGTCAATACGGCGATGGAAGCGATTGATAAGGTGCGCGATACCTCTACCTCTCATGAGCGGTGCAGTATTATTGAGGTGATGGGGCGCGGCGCCGGTTTTATTGCGCTTTGGTGCGGGATTGCAAACGGCGCCGAGGACATTTTGCTGCCGGAGAAATATGATTTTGACGAGCAGAAGCTGGTGAACAATATTATCGAGAACAGGAAACGCGGAAAACAGCATCATATTATTATCAACGCCGAGGGAATCGGTCATTCCACGAGCATGGCGAAGCGGATTGAGGCCGCGACGGGCGTGGAGACAAGGGCGACGATCTTAGGCCATATGCAGCGCGGCGGAAGTCCGACCTGCAAAGACCGCGTCTATGCGTCCACAATGGGATGTCTTGCCGTCGACTTGTTGTGCGAGGGGAAATCGAACCGTCTTGTTGCATATAAGGACGGAGATTTTGTGGATTATGATATTGACGAGGCGCTCGCGATGGAAAAGTCAATTCCGGAATATCAGTTCCAGATTTGCAAGAGCCTGTCGCGCTGATTATGATTACCAGCAGCAGTAATCCACAGGTTAAAAATTTAATAAATCTAAGCAAAAAAGCAAAAGCCCGAAAAGAACAAGGGCTTTTTGTGGTGGAAGGAAAAAAGATGTTTGAGGAGCTTCCGCCTGAAATGCGGGAGAAGGTCTATGTGTCGGAGCGTTTTTTGTCGGAGCCGGAAAATGTGAAGGCGCTGTCCGGCATTTCCTGTGAAGTGTTATCGGACGCGGTATTTGCGCAGGCGTCGGACACAAAAACGCCGCAGGGTATTTTATGCCTGGCGCGTCAGAGAACGTATCGAATAGAAGATCTGCTGAAAAAGACGGTGCATCTTCTGATTCTTGAGAGCATCCAGGATCCGGGAAACTTGGGAACGATGTTTCGGACAGGAGAGGGCGCGGGCGTGACCGGAATTATTATGAACCGGGCGACGGTGGATGTGTATAATCCCAAGACCGTCCGCGCTACGATGGGCAGTATCTACCGGGTACCTTTTTTTGTCGCGGAGGATTTTGCGGGGACGATTTCGGAAATAAAGGAGAGAAAGGTTGCCCTTTACGCGGCGCATTTAAGAGGAAGCATGAGCTATGATGCGCCCGATTATACGTTGCCCTGCGGTTTTTTGATCGGAAATGAAGGAAGCGGATTAAGCCGGGAGACGGCAAAGCTTGCGGACGCCTATATTCGTATTCCGATGGAGGGAAAGGTAGAATCCCTGAATGCGGCGATTGCCGCTACGTTATTGATGTATGAGGCAAACAGACAGAGAAGGTAAGGCAAATATGTTTCGATTGTGGGCAAAAGAATTTAAAGATAACCGGCTGCTTCGCGATATTACAATAGAGGACGCGGGAGCCGATACCAGAACGCATAAGATATTCGGGGCGCTTGAAAAAGTCTGTTATGAGTTTGACTTAAGCAAGCCGATTTGGCTGGATCATACAATTGAAGAATTTAAGCGCCATGCGAAGACAAGATTCTATCAGGACAGTTTTGTGGATGAAATCGATTTTGATTTTCTGGAAATCCATGTGATTGAAGAGGATTAGGAGGGCCGGCATGGAGGGAGCGCGCAGAAGGAATAAAATTATAGAGCTGTTAAAGAGCCGGCAGACGCCGGTATCCGGCTCTGAGCTTGCAAGGCTGATGGGTGTCAGCAGGCAGGTGATTGTGCAGGATATTGCTTTGCTTCGGGCGCTGGACAAAAATATTTTAAGCACGAATAAGGGATACATCCTTTATGATCCGTATGTGGGAAGAGAGAGGGCGCGGCGCACAATCGCCGTATGCCACACGGACGAGGAGATGCGGGAGGAGCTTTATACAATTGTGGACTGCGGCGGCAGGGTGCTGGATGTGGTCGTGGAGCATGACGTATACGGGCAGCTGACAGGAGACTTAATTTTAAAGAACAGGCTGGATGTGGATGAGTTTATAGAGAAGATCAAATCCAGCGGCTCGCAGTCTTTGATGACACTGACCGGAGGACGCCATTTCCATACCATAGAGGCGGATACCGAAGAGGAGCTGGATCGAATAGAGAAAAGGATAAATGCGGCGTTTGGGGAGGCGCGGCGGCCTTAAGGAGGGAAAAATGGAAAAAGTAAAAGCGTATTTAAAGCGCAAGAACATAGAGATTTCGGCAAAGAGGTACGGAATTGACGCCCTGGGCGCGATGGCCCAGGGGCTTTTTGCGTCTCTGCTGATCGGAACGATCATTTCGACCATCGGAGAGCAGGCGGGGGTGGAGCTGCTCGTGTCCATCGGTACTTTTGCGAAAGATGCTACGGGGGCGGCAATGGCAATTTCAATCGGGTTTGCCCTGCAGTGTCCGCCGCTTGTTTTGTTTTCGCTGGCGGCGGCGGGTGTCGCGGCAAATAAGCTGGGAAGAGCGGGAGGACCGTTGGCGGTGCTCGTGGTGGCGATTTTCGCGGCGGAATTTGGCAAGCTTGTGTCGAAGGAGACGAAGATTGATATTATCGTTACGCCGTTTGTCACGGTATTTGTCGGCGCAGGCCTCAGTATCTGGTGGGCTCCGGCAATCGGAAAAGCGGCCGGCGCCGTCGGAGGGGCGATCATGTGGGCGACGGAATTACAGCCGTTTTTTATGGGGATCGTAGTCTCGGTTCTCGTGGGAATCGCTCTGACGCTTCCGATCAGCAGCGCGGCGATCTGCGCGGCGTTGAATCTGACCGGTCTTGCGGGGGGAGCGGCCCTGGCAGGCTGTTGTGCGCAGATGGTCGGATTCGCAGTGTTAAGCTTTCGGGAAAACCGTTGGGGCGGCCTCTTTGCGCAGGGGATTGGGACCTCTATGCTTCAGATGGGGAATATTGTGAAAAATCCGAGGATCTGGCTGCCGGCAATCCTCTCTTCGGCCGTGGTCGGACCGGTTGCCACCTGTATTTTTGGCCTTGAGATGAACGGCGCGGCCGTGGCTTCAGGGATGGGGACCTGCGGGTTTGTCGGGCAGATCGGCGTCTATACGGGATGGATACAGGATGTGGCGGCGGGCGTTAAATCCGCGGTTACGGCGTTTGACTGGATCGGCATGGCGCTTGTCTGCTTTGTGCTCCCGGCAGCGTTGACGTGGCTGTTCGGCCTGTTTTTCCGAAAAATCGGATGGATTCGTGAAAACGATTTGAAACTTGATTTATAGAAGGAAACATTTCTCTAAACTTGTGCAATTTTATTAAATATTCTTTAAAATGTTGACGAAAAACAACAAAAATGTCAAAAAGTGTGGTATACTCAAGATAAAAGTAATACTGTGCCTTTTTTCGGCATATAATAATAGGAACCGTTTTGCGGGATTTTAGTAAAAGTTGTGGAATTGCAGACATTTGGAGGAATGACATATGGAGTTGGCGGGACAAGTAAATGGGGAAGGGATTGACAGTTGGAATACTATCATATTTTTGTATAACTCGGCGTTAAAGGAAGTCGGGACAAAGCTTGAGATTCTCAATGATGAATTTCAGCATGTGCATCAATACAATCCAATTGAATACATAAAGTCCAGAATAAAGTCGCCGGAAAGCATTGTAAAAAAGTTAAAGCGCTACGGGTACGAGAGCACGATTGATCACATGGTAAATTATATCAATGATATCGCCGGTATCCGTATTGTGTGCTCTTTTACGTCCGATATTTATCGTATGGCAGAGATGATAGGCAAGCAGAATGATCTGACAGTCGTATCGGTGAAAGATTATATCAAAAATCCGAAGGCAAGCGGATACAAGAGTTATCACATGTTGGTGACCGTACCGATTTTCCTGTCAGACCGCGTGGTAGATACGAAGGTGGAGATCCAGATTCGGACCATAGCCATGGATTTCTGGGCGAGCTTAGAGCATAAGATTTATTACAAATTTGAGGGGAATGCGCCGGATTATATCAGCAGGGATTTGCGGGACTGCGCGGAGATTGTATCTATGCTGGATGCAAAAATGTTATCGCTGAACGAGGCGATTTTAGAGGCCAGGGCTGCCCAGCGGCACGATGTGTGGAAGCAGATGCCGTCGGTGGGGGCGACAACGTAAAAGAGGAAAATATACAATATGATACGGTTAAGTATTTTAAGTGAGAATACGGTTTACAGACGCGGATTTCTGGGCGAGCACGGGTTGTCCGTGCTTGTGGAAACGCCGGCCCGCGCGTTACTGTTTGATACCGGGCAGACGGATGTATTTTTAAAGAACGCCGGGAGGATGGAGAAAGATCCGGCCGAGGCCGAGGCTGTCATATTAAGCCACGGACATTATGACCACTGCGGCGGATTGGAGTATCTGTTCGGAAAGATGAAGATGCCGGTGTATCTGCGGGGCGAGGCGCTTTCGCATAAATGCGCAAAAGGTATGGGGAAAACGCTTTACCGGGATATCAGCGTTCCATGGAGGGAGCGTCCGCCGAAGAATCTCGTCTTTGTGACCGAGGATTTGACAATGCTATATCCGGATATCTATCTTCTGGGGAATATCGGAAGGGATGGCGCCGACGGGAAGCCGGGAGAGTTTTTCGTTGAGCATGAAGGATTTTACCGCTCAGATCTCATGGAGGACGAGCAGATGCTGATTCTTCGCCAGCCCGCCGGCCTGGTCGTCCTTGCGGGATGCTGCCATCCGGGCGTTTTAAACTGTATTGCCCATATACATAAATATTTTGAGGGGGAACATATTCACGCGTTTGTGGCCGGGATGCATCTGATGCATGCGTCGGAGGACTACATAGCGTATGTGGGGGAAGAGCTGAAGCGTCAGGATATCGATCTGTTTTATCCGTTGCACTGTACTGGGCAGAAGGCCTGCGTGTATCTGGAACGGCTTCTGCAAAAGCGGTGTTACAGAGTTTCGGTCGGGGATTGTATCTGTATATAAAAACAGGGAAAAGCGTTTTGCTTTTCCCTGTTTTTTGGTAGGTAATTCCGGATAGGAATAAGATTATTTATTATCTTCAGTTGCAGCAGTCTCTTCTGTCTTGTCTCCGTTTTTCCATTTGTCGAACTTTTCCACAACGGCGTCGTAGGTGCGTTTGGTGATGTCCGGCATTTCACGGCCCCAGGATTTTGTCGCGAGCTTAAATCCTTTTTTTACGGCTTCCAGCATCTTGTCAGCCTGCTCTGGATCGTCGCCGGAAAGAGCTTTCGCAAAGTCCACGATACGGTCGGAAGTCTTTTCTACGCCCCAGTACCCGTCGTCTGCAATGTCAGCCTGCGCCTGTGCTTTTGCAGCGGCTGAAACGGTGAAGTTGCCTCCTGCCAGAAATCTCCACATGTCATCGGCAGTACCGATCGTTGCCCCCTGCTTTGTCATCATCTTGGTGACGATATCGCGCAGCTGTGCGACACGGTTTTCACTGTCAGCTTTCAACTTGGCAACCAGTGCGGAATTTGTCTTCTTATTCTCTGTTTTTTGAGTGGAAGCATCGGCCGAACCCTTTTCATAGACAACGCCCGTAGAATCCGCAGCGGTAGATGTATTTTTGCTGGTTTCGCTCTCTTTTGTCTGTGAAGCGGAAGAACTGGAAACAGCGCTCGTTGTTGATGGGTAACTGTTAATTGAATTAATAGCCATAATCGAAACCCTCCTTGGCAATGTGATATAGATTGACCGGCTGTCCATGTCCGGCTTTATTTTATATATCGGAAAAATGTGGCAAAAACTTTACAGGAATGAATTGACTTTTTGAAAAAAAGAGATGTATAATGTATACAAAATACAGGAGTGTTGGGGAAGATGGATGAGATTTCGGTAAAGGCGCTTGCCAAAATAAATCTGGGACTGGATGTCATTTCGCGCAGGGAAGACGGATATCACGAGGTTTGTATGATTATGCAGACGATTCATTTGTTTGACCGTCTCCATCTGAAAAAGCTACGTGAGGATCAAATTACGCTTAAGACGAATTTGTCATTTTTGCCGGTCGACAAAAGTAATCTGGCCTACCGCGCGGCGGTTTTGCTGCGGGATGAATTTGACATAAAAGAGGGAATCGATATACGGCTTCACAAATATATCCCCGTGGCGGCGGGGATGGCCGGCGGAAGCACGGACGCCGCGGCCGTGTTGTATGGGATGAACGAGATGTTTGAGCTTGGCCTTACGAAAAAAGAGCTGATGGAGCGCGGCGTGAAGCTTGGCGCGGACGTTCCCTACTGTCTTATGCGGGGGACGGCGCTGGCCGAGGGGATCGGAGAGAAGCTTACGGCGCTGCCGCCGATGGTGAAATGTCCGGTACTGATTGCCAAGCCCCAGATCGGCGTTTCCACGAAATATGTCTATGAGCATCTGAAATTGGACGACGCGTCGGCGCATCCCGATATGAATCGGCTGATTCAGGATATAAAGGAAAAGGATTTGCGGCGGATTGCGTCGCATATGGGGAATATTCTGGAGACGGTGACGATTCCTTTGCATCCTGAGATTGAACAGATAAAGGGATGTATGAGGGATAACGGCGCGCTGAATGCGATGATGAGCGGAAGCGGACCTACGGTGTTCGGTTTGTTTGAGAGGGAGGCGGACGCGGTTTTGGCGGCCGAGAAATTGAGAGAGCAGGGAATCGCGAAGCAGATTTATGTGACGGATATTTATAATAACCGCAGAAAGTGAGAAGAGGTGGCGAGATATGACCGATAAGCTTCGGCTTAATATGAACGAATACCTTCCGCTGCGCGACGTGGTATTTAATACCTTGCGGGAAGCGATCTTAAAGGGAGAGTTAAAACCGGGAGAGCGTTTGATGGAGCTGCAGCTTGCCGCAAAGCTGGGCGTCAGCAGGACGCCGATCCGGGAGGCGATCCGTATGCTGGAGCAGGAGGGGCTTGCGGTTACCGTGCCGAGAAAGGGCGCGGAAGTGGCGAAGATGACGGAAAAGGATATGGAGGATGTGCTCGTGATCCGGGCGACGCTTGACGAGCTGGCGGTGGAGCTTGCGTGCGACGCGATTACGGAGGAGCAGCTTGCGCAGCTTCAGCGCGCGAGAAGAGAGTTTGAGAATCGGATTCTGTCGAAGGATTTAAAGAAAATTGCGCAGGCGGATGTGGATTTTCACGACGCGATTTATCAGGCGACAGGAAACGCAAGGTTGATGGCAATGCTTAGCAACTTAAGGGAGCAGATGTATCGTTACCGGGTGGAATATTTAAAGGACGACAGCAAGTATCCGGAGCTGGTGCGCGAGCACCAGGCGATTACGGAGGGGATCCGCGCGCGGGATAAATCCCTTGCGGCGGGGTTGATGAAGAAGCACGTTTTAAATCAGGCCGCGGCGGTTAAGAGCCGGATCCGCGGACAGGAATCGCGATGAAAAGAACGACAGCCGATGCATAATTGAAGGCAGGAAGGAAATAATAGGAAAAGGCAGATGAAGACGCTGCCTTTTCCTATTTTTAGTTTGTGAGGACATGTAATGAAAGAGAGAATGGAAGGCGAGCAGCCAAAAACGGATGAAAATGCGGGGAAAATTCCGGTATCCGGCAGATTGTCGGAAGATATCCGCGTTTATAAGCAGATATTTTCGGATTGCGCGGATATTAAGATGCGCGAGATGAAGATTGGAAAAGAACAAAATGTGGGGTGTATGGTCGCTTATGTGGAAGTGACCGGCGGCAGCGTTATTTTTGAAAAATCCCTGATCGGAAATCTTTTGAACAGCTTATGCGCCTGCTCAAAAGAAGAGGTTTACCGGAAATTAAAAGAAAATGCGCTGGGCCTCTCCGATGTGACGCCGTTTGCGTATATGGAGGATGCGGCGGACGGAATGCTGACCGGCGACATGATCCTTTTTGTGGACGGGTTTGCGGCGGCGCTCAAGATACCGGATAAAGGGTATCCGCAGATGAGTATCTCGGAGACAAGCTCCGAGAAAGTAATTCGCGGGTCGAACGAAGGATTTACCGATTCCATAAAAACGAACACGGCGTTAATACGAAAAAGGGTGCGTTCCCCGCAGGTAAAGGTAAAGGAGATAAAATCGGGCGTCCGCTCGAAGACGAACGTCGATCTCGTATATATTGAGGATTTGATTTATCCGAATGTTCTGGAAGAGATAGAGAGAAGGCTTGAAGGCTATGAGATCGACGGGGTTTTAGACAGCGGAATTATCGAGCAGCTGGCGGAATCAAAGTGGTATTCCCCGTTTCCGCAGTTTCAGACGACGCAGAGGCCCGATCGGGCGGCCATGTCGATTTTAGAGGGACGCATCGTGTTATTGTCGGACAACTCGCCGGTGGCGCTGATTCTGCCGACCGATTATAATTCCTTTATACAGACAAGCGACGATTATTACAATCGTTGGGAAATTGCCTCGTTCGGAAGGATGCTGAGGTTTATCGCCTCGTTCTTTGCGATGGCGCTGCCCGGTTTGTATCTGGCCGTCTGCAATTTCCACACGCAGATTCTGCCGACGAATCTTCTGCTTTCCTTCGCGGCGGCGAGACAGGGCGTGCCGTTTCCGGGCGTAGTGGAAATTATTTTGATGGAATTGTCGTTTGAGCTTTTGCGCGAGGCGGGCGTGAGACTGCCGGGAGCGATGGGAAATACGATCGGTATCGTCGGCGGTCTGATTATCGGGCAGGCGGCGGTGGAGGCAAACCTGGTCAGCCCGATTGTCGTGATTGTCGTGGCGTTTACCGCGCTCTGCTCGTTTGCGATTCCGAATGAGGAGTTTGCCACCGCGTTTCGACTGTTAAAGTTTGTTTTTATCGGCCTTTGCGCATGGCTTGGCTTCTTTGGATTTCTGTTGTCGATGTTGTTGCTGTTAATCCATCTGTCGCATCTGACAAGCTTTGGAATTCCGTATCTGATGCCGTTTGTGGGCGCCGATCTTACCAATTATGAGGATGAGCGCGATTCTCTGTTTCGGCTTCCGACCTTTCTGCTAAAGAGAAGACCGGTATTTGCAAAAAGGAACAACCGGGTACGCTTGAGACGAAAGGAGTAGCCATGTTTTCTGATAACCGAAAAATTTCAAAGCGGCAGGTGCACAGGCTTTTTATCTACGATATTACGGGTGTGAGCACCCTGCTGCTGCCGCCGCTTCTGGCGAAGACGGCGGGCAGAGACGGAATTTTTTGCATTTTTCTTGCATTGATTCCGGCGTATCTGTTTTTGACGCTGATCGACCGGGTGTCGAAAAGGTCGAAAAAAGAGTATTCCGCGTATATGAGGGAGAGCTTTGGAACCGTAATTTCTTCGGCGGCGCTTTGTATTTATTTTATTTTAAGCATTGTCCTTGCGGGATATGTGCTGTATGTGCTGAGCTGTCTGATCAAAACGTCGCTGTTAAAGGATGAATCCTACTGGCTGATCTGCCTCTGCATTCTTGCGCTCGGAGGCTACGGAATTATGGGCGGGATTGAGGGAAGAGCCAGAATTTACGAAATTTTGTTTTGGTTTTTAATGGCGCCTCTGCTCTTAATGCTTCTGCTTGCCGCAAGGGACGTAAACGCGGACTATTGGACGCCCGTCTTTACATCGGGCGTCGCCGGTGTGCTTAAGGGGACGCTGCTGGTATTTGTATTTTACAGCGTCATTTACGTATGTCATTTTTTGGCGCCCTTTGAGAAGAAAAAGGGGGGAGCCGTTCGCGCCGCAAAATCCGCGCTCTTTGTTTCCGCATTGCTCAACGCCGCCGTGTATTTGATTACGCTTGGCATGTTTGCCACGAATGCGCTCTCGAATATGGAGTACCCGATCATTACGTTGATGAGCATGATTAAGCTGCCGGGAGGTTTTTTTGAGAGACAGGATGCGTTTATGGTGGCAATTTGGTTTTTTACAATGTACGCTTTAATTAACAGCGGAATGTTTTATGGAACGGAAGTGTTAAAAAGCCTGTTTCATCAAAAAGGAGAGAAACGGTATGTCCTTGTCACGGTAATTTTGACGTTTGCGGCGGCGGCGCTTTTTTACCGCTCCGAAGCGGCGCTTATGTTTTGCAGGAAATATCTTATCTGTGCCGGCCTGGTATTTTTGTTGGCTGTGCCAATCCTTTTACTGTGTTTCGGCAAAAAGCAGGTCCGGGCGAAAGGGGGGGATTTGTCATGAAAATAAAGAAGTTTTTAGCGCCGTTTTTTCTGTTTCCGCTTTTTTGGGGCGTAATCGGGTGCAGCAGCGCGGAGCTTGAGGAGCGTAATTTTCCGTTGGCAATCGCGGTGGATAAAAGCCGGGAGGGATACCGCCTTTCAATGGGCTTTCCGGATCTTTCCCAGGTGGCGGACGAGAAGGCGAAGGATTCCGGAAGTCCTCCAATGCAGGGGGAGGACAAAAGCCTGCGGGGCGCGTTTTTGGACAGCGACGAGGGCGGGCCGAAGTCTATGGATTACAATCACGTAAAAGCGCTTATTTTGAGTAAAGAGATTTTGGACGACAAAGAGGCGCTGGGAGAATTTTTGGATTATGTAAAAAAACAGGACGCGCCTGCAAGAAATACGCTGCTGTTTACGTGTGAGGACAAAGCCTCCGATATAACGGACTTGGAGGGAAAGCTTAACATGGCCGTGGGAACATACCTGGAAGAGATTGCGGGGGGCTCGAAAGAGGTGAAGAATGTGGCGGTTGTTACTCTGGGAAGTCTCTTAAATGAATATGAGAATCAGATGGAAAATCTTTTTATCCCGGTGATTAAGGTTAAGGAAGAGAAACCTGTGATTGGAAGCTATTATATCCTGTCGTCTTTTCAGAGTCCCGGCAGCGTAAATACCAGTCTGTATCTGCTTGCGATGCTGCTCGAGGGGAAGCTTAGCCGGTATGAGTTTGAACTGGATTCCGGCGAGGCGTTGATATTGAGCAATCTGAAAAATCAATATGCGTATACGGCAAACGGGGACGCGCCAAAAATTGAGGTTGCGGTTTCCGGCGAGGCGAGGCTTTTAAATGAGAGTATCGCCGACGAGGAGGAGCAGGCGGATTTAAAGGCGCGCACCGAGGAATATCTCACGGAGAGGGCGATGCGCGACGCCGCAAAGCTGATGGAAGAAAAGAAAGTGGATATCACGAACAGTTATTACCGTCTTGGCGGCTACAACCGCAGCCTTTATCAGGCATACGGGGAAAATCAGGCGGCGTATAAAAACAATCTTGAGATAAGGATCCGTTTTGAAATTACGCCGGTGCAGGAGTGAGGGAGACGCCCGGCTATGGAGCCGGCGATTTCCGTCTGTGCCAAAATTTTTCCAGATGATTTTCAGCAAAAAGGATGATACAATTTAAGGGGACAGGTCAAAATTATTTTACGAAGGATGGCAGTGATGAGCAGGAAAAAGAAGAGGATGATTCTGGCGGCGGCAGGTTTGGGGGCGTTTGGCGTATTGTATTTTGTTTTGGTGAATTTTCTCGTGAGCGCGGCTCTGGTTCCTTCTTTCATGGAAAAGCTTTCTTCGTTTGAGCGGATTACCGAGGAAAGTTATGCGGCGCAGGTACAGACGTCGGATATTAAGGTCAACCGGCAGCTTACGTTAAATGAGACGGGAGAATGGGTCAAAACGTGTGAAAAAGAAGGGCGATGCAGGAAAATTTCGGCGAAAACCGAGGATGGATTTACGCTGGTTGCGCAGGAATTTTTTCCGCAAGAGGAAAGTCATAAATGGGCGCTTTTGCTCCACGGCTATACGGGATGGAAAGAAGAAATGTATCCGTTTGCGTATTGGTATTATGGGGAAGGGTACCATATTATTGCGCCGGACTTGCGCTGTCAGGGAGAGAGCGATGGCGATTTTATCGGTATGGGGTGGACGGATCATTATGACTGTATGCTCTGGATCGATTATATTTTGTCCAAGGATTCGAGAGCCGAGATTGTTCTTCACGGACAGTCGATGGGCGCTGCGGCCGCGCTGATGATGACGGGGGAAGAAAGTCTGCCGCCAAATGTTTTCGCGGCGGTTTCCGACTGTTCCTATACGGATGCGTATTCGATGTTTGGCGAGAAGGTGAAGGAATGGTTCTCGCTTCCGGCGTTTCCGCTTGTCGACTCGGCGCGACTTGTTCTCAAGCTCCGCGGCGGATATGATTTGAGAGACGCTTCGGCGGTTCGGGCGGTGGAAAGGAGCCGGACGCCGACGCTTTTTATTCACGGGGACGCCGACGCTATGATTTCGGTTCGGATGTCGAAGGAGCTGTATGCGGCGGCGGCGTGCAAAAAGGAGCTGCTTATCGTAGAGGGCGCGGGCCATGCGCAGTCGCAGGATAAGCAGCCGGATACATATTACGGGACAATCAAAAGATTTTTGAAAGAAAATCAAGCGCGCAGTGAATAAGTTCGTGGGAATCGGTTCATAATCCTTCTATGAAATGAACGGAGGGTATTGACGATGAGACGGATAAAAATAACGGCAGGCATTTTTTTGCTTATATTTACTGCGGTGGCAATGGTGGGGACGGCGGACTACATAAAGGCTCAGGAGCGTCAACAGGAAATTGCGGGAAAGGTGCTGCGTTTTCATGTCCGCGCGAACAGCGACGCCGGTGAGGACCAGAATTTAAAGCTGAAAGTAAGGGACGCGGTCGGCGTTTTGCTCTCGGAAAAGCTGCGGGACGTTACGGATCTTGAGGCATGCAAACGAGTGGTAAACGACAATATGAGGGGGATTGTCTGTGCCGCAGAGCGGGTGATAGAACAGGAGGGATACGATTATCCGGTGGAGGCGTATCTTGCGAAGGTGGATTTTCCCGATAAAACATACGGCATGTATACGTTTCCGGCGGGCAGATATGAGGCGCTGGAGCTTGTGATCGGGAGCGGGACGGGACACAACTGGTGGTGCGTCATGTATCCGAACATGTGCTTTGCGGGAAGCGGTTATGAGGAGATTGAGGACGGCGCGAAGGAATCTTTAGAGCGCGCCTTAGAGCCGGAGGAGTATCGGTCATTGATGGAAAACAAAAACTATAAAATCAGATTTAAATTTCTCACATTTTTGAATAAGTATTTTGAGTAAGTGTTTGAGTTTTTAAAAGCGTCGTGATACAATGAAAAACATAAGTGTGAAAAGCCTGCAAAATTCCGGCTAGGAAAGGATAAGAGGAAAAAGAATGACAAAAGAGGTAATTGTTTCCATCAGCGGACTGCAGTTTTCGGAGGATGGAGCGAACGAGCCGGTGGAAATTATTACGGCCGGCGATTATTACAAGAAAAACGGCAGACATTATGTGATATTTGACGAAGTGATGGAAGGGTTCGCGGGGACGACTAAGAACCGCATAAAGCTTCATGAAGATCTGTTGGATATTACGAAAAAGGGCGTTTCGAACGTACATATGTTGTTTGAAAAAAACAAAAAAAATCTGACGTATTACCATACGCCGTTCGGCAGTATTTTGGTCGGCATCGACGCAAAAAAGATTGAGATAACGGAAGAGGAAAATCAGATCGACGTGGCCGTAGATTATGCGCTGGATGTGAATTATGAGCATTTGGCCGACTGTCAGATCCGAATGAATATCCGCTCGAAAGAAGCCGGGGATTTTCGGTTATCCTGAATGAAGACAGAAGAATCTTGATGAGAATCTCTCCGTCGATATCCGTTGTTTTTTATAACAGAAATACAGGGCGTCTTCCTTGCGGAAGGCGCCCTGTGACTGACGTTATTTTGCATTCGCTTTGTCTCGTAATCTGGCCATAAAGCCCTTTTTCTTTGGCGGAGTTTCGATCCCGCCGCGCACGCCCTTGATGGCGGTGATATAGAGACCGCTGACGACGGCCTTCACTTCTTTTTTGACCGGAATCGAATCAAAGACGGAGGCGTCGCAGATCAGGGTCGTAATCTTAGGGCCGACCTTTGCCTTGACGATCGGAAGCTTGGAGCGCCGAAGCAGTTTGGGCGTCTGTGCGAGGATCTGCGCCGGGAGACCGGCGTCTTTTAGTTTCATTTTCTTTTTATCAATGATTAGCATCGGGATGGTCTGCGCGGACGCGGCGATCTGCGCATCCTGCTCATCCTTTTTTTTCTGCGCTTTTTTCCCCAGAAAATAAAGGACGACCATGGCAATGACCAGGATTACAGTTATAATCAGCAATACTTTTACAAATGTTGGCACGGTATGCTCCTCCTTCGGTAAAACTTACATTTTATTGTAACATTACTTGTATAAAAAATCAATATATGAAATCTTTGTGTTATTTTTGCGGAAAAACTTTTCATTTCGCTCATTATGTGATATCTTAATAAAATATGGGATAAGAAAACCATGAATATTATTTATTTGATAGAAGGGAAAAAACATGAAGAAAAAAATAGTAACGCTGCTGTTGTGCGCGGTTCTTGCAGTTTCGGTTACAGGATGCGGGAAAGATAAGAAGGAGAACGGGGAGAGTATTCAGGAAGGCACGGAGGTTTCAGGCGGCACGGAAATTTCGAAATCGAGCGCGTCGCTTGCGTACGATGCGAAGGATTATGTGACTCTCGGGAATTATGAGGGGCTTGAGGTGACTTTGGATCAGGATTATGAGGTGGATGATAAGACCGTAGCTGATTATGTCAATAATAATGTGATCGTAAATTATCCATACTATAAAGAGCTGGACAAGACGACCGTGGAAAAGGGCGATTTTGCGGATATTGATTATTCGGGGACGAAAGACGGCGAGAAATTCGACGGAGGCACAGCCGAGGGCTCCGTATTGGAGATCGGCAAAGCAGGTTTTATCGACGGTTTTGAGGACGGTATCGTCGGAATGAAAGTGGGAGAAGAAAAAGATTTGAATCTGACGTTTCCGGAAGATTATCAAAATAGTCCGGATCTTGCGGGGGCAGCCGTCGTATTCCATGTAAAGGTGAATAAGATTGTGGAAAAACAGGACGTCTCCTACGATAATTTGTCGGACGAGTATGTTTCGTATCTTTCCGGAAAGACAGGGATGAGCTATACGACGGCGAAGGATATGATAAAGGATATCAGAGAATATCTGGAAAGCGCTTCTGCTTCGAGCAGGAATTCGGCGATCCGCTCTTCGGTAATTTCGCAGCTTTTGGAGAATTGCAGCATCGAGGAGATTCCGGACGGGCTTCTCGACGCAAAGCTTTCGGAGACGCTGAAACAGTATGAGACGTATTATTGCCAGGACGGTTCTAAGTTAGAGGATTATGTGGAGCAGAAAATGGGAACGACGTATGATGAGTTTGTATCCCAGATTAAATCCGAGGTAGAACAGGATACGAAGATTCAGCTGATTTTAGAGGCGATTGCCGACGAGGAGGATATTACGTACGAGGAAGAGGATTTTGAGATTTATGTGAATAATCTCGTGGCCAACAACGGTTATGAAAAGAACGAGGAACTTTATCTGACTTATGCGGGCACCGCGGACGAGGGGGAAGCGCATTTGAGAAAAATATACAGATGCAACCTTGCGCTTCAGTCCATAGTAGACGGGGCGAAGGTAACGGTTGAGGAGAATACCGAGGGCAATACCGAGGCTGTCGGCGCTACGGAGTCATAGAATCAGGCTGAAAGGATATAGATCACAGGGGGATTATAAAGATGGAACTTGTAAACATTCGGGATATATTCCGCAACCGGGAGGAATATATCGGCACAGAAATTTCAATCGGCGGTTGGGTAAGGAGCAACCGCGCTTCAAAAAACTTTGGCTTTATCGTGGTCAATGACGGAACGTTTTTTGAGCCGCTGCAGGTAGTTTATGCGGACGGGCTTCCAAATTTTGCCGAGCTGGCGAAAATTAACGTGGGGGCGGCGGTTCTTGTAAAGGGAAGGCTTGAAGCGACGCCGCAGGCGAAGCAGCCGTTTGAGATTCAGGCTTCGGAGGTGATCGTCGAGGGGGCGAGCGCGCCGGACTATCCGCTGCAAAAAAAGCGCCACAGCTTTGAATATTTGAGGACGATTTCTCACTTGAGGGCGAGAACGAACACGTTTGAAGCGGTATTTCGCGTGCGCTCGCTGATCGCCTATGCGATTCACCGTTTTTTCCAGGAGCGCGATTTTGTGTATGTGCATACGCCGCTGATTACGGGAAGCGACTGCGAGGGCGCCGGGGAAATGTTTCAGGTTACGACGCTTGACCTGAAAAATCCGCCGTTAAACCAGGACGGGACGATCGATTTTTCCGAAGATTTCTTTGGAAAACCGACGAATCTTACGGTAAGCGGCCAGCTCAACGGCGAGACGTACGCGATGGCGTTTAAAAATATTTATACGTTTGGACCGACGTTTCGCGCCGAAAATTCCAACACCACAAGACATGCGGCGGAGTTTTGGATGATAGAGCCGGAGATTGCGTTCGCGGATCTTTCGGACGATATGATGCTGGCGGAGAGTATGCTGAAATATATAATTGCATATGTGCTGGAGCATGCGCCGGAGGAGATGCAGTTTTTCAACAGCTTTGTGGACAAAGGGCTGCTGGAGCGGTTAAACAATGTGCTTCACTCGGAGTTTGCGAGGGTGACTTACACAGAGGCGATCGAGATATTGGCGAAAAACAATGACAAATTTGATTACAAGGTGTCCTGGGGCTGCGATCTTCAGACGGAGCACGAGCGGTATCTGACAGAGGAGGTATTCAAGCGGCCGGTGTTTGTGACGGATTACCCGAAGGAGATTAAAGCTTTTTATATGAAGCTGAATGAGGACGGGAAAACGGTTGCGGCGGTGGATTGCCTTGTGCCCGGAATCGGGGAAATCATCGGAGGAAGCCAGAGAGAGGACGACTATGATAAGCTGTTAGAGCGCATCAGAGAGCTTGGGTTAAGCGAGGAGGATTATGCGTTTTACCTCGATCTGCGCAAATACGGTTCTGCGAGACACGCCGGGTTTGGCCTGGGATTTGAGCGCTGCGTGATGTATTTGACAGGTATGGCGAATATTCGCGACGTGGTTCCGTTCCCGAGAACGGTGAACAACTGCGAGTTATAAAATATAGCGGAGCGGGTTTAAATAGGCGCCGCCCGGCTAAGAAAGAGGGGGTAAGGTATGGACATTTTACAGTATGGGAAGGCGATTTGCTATTCCGGTTACAGAAAAGGGCAAAATCCTAAGGGGGATGTTCCCACAACAGAGCAGATTGCGGAGGATCTGGAGCTTCTTGCCGCGGACGGTTACCGCTATCTTCGCATGTACGATCCGAACCTGCATGCGAGGAGGGTTTTAGAGGTAATCCGGGATAAAAAGATGCCGATAAAGTGTTTGATTGGGATTGATTCGGATCCGGAATCGAATAACGAGCGGTGTCCGTTTGAGAAGCAGAATTATTCGGAAGAGGAATTGCGGCAGAACGCGAAGAGGAATGATGCGGAGGTAGAGAAGTTAATTGCTCTGGTGAAGGAATTTCCGGATGAGGTGATTGCGGTTTCGGTTGGGAATGAAAATACGCCTTTCTGGGGTGCGCACATGGTTTCACAGGAGCGCCTGATTGCGCATGCGAAGCGTTTAAAGGCTGCGCTGAATAAACCGGTCACGTTTTGCGAGGGCTATTTTGAATGGCCGCATATAAAGGAACTGGCGAAGGAAGTAGATTTTATCAGCGTTCACAGCTATCCATACCACTATGGAGATGATGTCGCGGACGCGGTAGAAGTCAATAAGAAGCATTATGCGGACATAAAAGCGATGTTTCCGGATAAGCAGGTTGTGTTTACCGAGCTTGGCTGGAGTTCCGATAATACGACGCCGAACTATTATTCTCTGGTCGGGGAGGAAATGAGAGAAGTGATTCCGGAGCCGGGAACGCCGATGCGCGCCTCCGTTGAAAATGAGAGGCGGTATGTAGAAGAGGTAGAAGCGTGGCTGGAACAGGAGAAGATCATAGCGTTTATTTTTGAGGCATTTGACGAATTGTGGAAAGGTCCAAAGCCGAATTCTTCTGAGTGTAATTTCGGGTTATACAGGGAAGACAGAAAGAAAAAATGGTAAGCGGGATGGTTTTGAGCAGGCGGCATGTCAGATGTTTGCCTGTTCTTTTTCTGTCTCAGGAAGCGCGTTGTTGTGCGGGGCGTTAAAGGGCAGAGGTTTCCCGGGATAAAAATATGATACAATTTGTAAGGTTTTGATATTAATTTACATGATGGGGTGGTAAAATAAAAATAGAATTTGGCATCCGGACAGTTTTAACAAACTGAGACGGCCGTTTATATTGCGAAAATATCAGATATGGAGGAGACAAAATGGGAGACAGGAAATTTGATGTAAAGGAGTATGCCAGGCTGGCGAGAGAGGCCGTGGCGGAGGGAATCGTTCTTTTAAAAAATGAAAATCAGGTCCTGCCGCTTAAGGAGGCGTCTAAAATTGCATTGTTCGGACGTACTCAGCTGAATTATTTTAAGAGCGGGACGGGTTCCGGCGGACTTGTGAACACTGCGTATGTGACGGGAATTTACGAAGCGTTAAAGCAGGACGGAAGCCTTATCCTGAATGAGAAAGTCAGAAGCGCTTATGAGGAGTGGGAGAAGGAGCACCCGTTTGACGAGGGGGAGGGCTGGGCGATGGAGCCTTGGTTCCAGGAGGAAATGAAGCTTTCAGATGAGCTGGTCGAACAGGCCGCAAAAGAGTCTGATGCGGCGGTGGTGATTCTCGGCAGAACGGCGGGGGAGGATAAGGACAATAAGGCCGAGGAGGGAAGTTATCTTTTGACGGCTCTGGAGCTCGATATGCTGAGAAAGGTGTGCGGCGCATTTTCGCGCACGGTTGTGATTTTGAATGTCGGAAATATTATTGATATGAAATGGATGGACGAGGTAGAGCCGTCCGCAGTGCTGTATGTATGGCAGGGGGGACAGGAAGGCGGAAGCGGCGTTTTGGACGTGCTTAAGGGAACCGTCTCTCCGTCGGGAAGACTGACCGATACGATTGCGTACGACATCAAAGATTATCCGTCTACGGCCAATCACGGGGATAAAAGACGGAACTATTATGTTGAGGATATTTATGTGGGCTACCGTTACTTTGAGACATTTGCGAAAGACAGGGTAATGTTTCCGTTCGGTTTCGGGCTTTCCTACACAAAATTTGAGAGGGAAGCGCTTAAGATGGAAGAAACCGCGGACGCTTTGATCTTTCATGTCGCGGTGAAAAATACGGGGGAGGCTGCCGGAAAAGACGCGGTTCTTTTATTTGCGTCGGCGCCGCAGGGAAAACTCGGCAAGCCGGCCCGCGTTCTCTGCGGATTTGGAAAGACGAAGACGCTTTCGCCGGGCGAGAGCGAGACTCTGCGGATTGTCTGTACAAAGTATCAGCTGGCCTCTTACGACGACAGCGGCGCGACAGGTAATAAGAGCTGTTATGTGTTGGAGGAAGGCGTGTACAGGTTCTATCTTGGCGGCGATGTGCGAAAGGCCCGGGAAATCGAGACGTACGAGATCAGAGAGCAAAAGGTCGTCGAGCGTCTTCAGGAAGTTATGGCGCCGGTGGAGGATTTCAGACGTATGAAGCCGGAAACCGCGGCGGAAGGCGTGTACAGTATCGGCTATGAGGCGGTTCCAAAGAGAAGCGTTTCTCCGATGGAGCGCAGAGAGAACGATATGCCGAATGAAATCTCGTATACCGGCGATCAGGGATATAAGCTTTTGGATGTGGCTGAGGGAAAGGTTACGATGCGCGAGTTTATCGGACAGTTTGCGGACGAGGACCTTGCCGCTATCGTCCGGGGAGAGGGAATGTGTTCGTACAAGGTAACGCCGGGGACGGCGGGGGCGTTTGGCGGCGTGACAAAGGCGCTGACCTCCTTTGGAATTCCGACGGCGTGTTGCGCGGACGGCCCGAGCGGAATCCGAATGGACTGCGGAACAATTGCGTTTGCCATGCCTAACGGAACGCTTTTGGCCTGTACGTTCAACGAGGAGCTCTTAGAGGAGCTTTATGAGTACGAGGGCATGGAGCTTCGCAAGAACCATGTCGACACGCTGCTGGGACCGGGGATGAATATTCACAGGAATCCGCTAAACGGCAGGAATTTCGAATATTTTTCAGAAGATCCGTTTGTGACGGGAAAGATTGCGGCGGCGCAGCTTCGCGGAATGCACAAATACGGCGTCACAGGGACGATCAAGCACTTTGCCTGCAACAATCAGGAGTACCGGCGGACCGAGGCCGAGAGCGTTGTTTCCGAGAGGGCGCTGCGGGAGATTTATCTGCGCGGATATGAGATTGCGGTAAAAGAGACGAATCCATATTTGATTATGACGAGTTACGGACTGATTAACGGTTTCCATGCGGCCAGCAACTATGATTTGTTGACGACCGTGCTTCGCGGCGAGTGGAACTATGACGGCGCGGTTATGACCGATTGGTGGGCGAAGGGAAACGACGAGGGAGAGGACGGCTTCGTGGCAAATACGGCCGCTATGGTGCGCAGCCAGAATGATTTATATATGGTGATGCCGGACGCCGAGACAAATTCCGTGGGGGACAATTCCATGGAGGGAATGCAGACCGGACGCACGACGCGGGCGGAGTACCAGCGTTCGGCGCAGAATATCTGCAAGGTGCTGATGCGCACGCCGTCGTTCCTGTTTTTACAGGGTAAAAAGACAAAGCTGGATGAGGAACTCGAGAGCCTTGCGGGCAGTGAGGCGGAGAACCGGGCGGATATGCATACGGTGAAAGGTGAAAACGGCGTCATGACTGTCGATACCGCGCTTATCAATACCGGAAAGGGACAGACGAGCCTGTTTATGGTTGTGCCGGAGGAGATCGGCGTGTATCATCTGAAAGTGACATGCCGCGTTCCGTCCGCGCCGGATACCGCGCAGGTTTCGCTCTCCGTATTCCAGGAGCGCCAGCTGATTCGGACCGTCACGCTCAGCGGAGCGGATAAAGAGTGGAGAGTGGAGACCTTTGAGTTGAATCCGATCATCAGCGCCTCTACCTTCCTGAAGCTCTATTTCGGGCAGAGCGGTATGGAAATCAGCGATTGCCATTTTGAAAAAATTATGGGGCGCGAGAAGCTCGACGAAATCATGAGAAAGCGTGTGGAGGATCTTGGCTGAGTCGACTGACGCCGGGAAACGCAAAAAATATATCGGGAGATACCGCAACAGATTTTAACTTTTGAGACAGGAGGAAATGAAAGTGCCGGATAAGAGTACGTGTGCAGGGGCGTCAACCTGTGATAAAACAAGCTGCGAGGGATGCGCGGGGGCGGGTAAGCCGCAGGATTTCAAGGAAAAATTAAATGCATATTCATCTGTAAAAAAGGTGGTCGGCGTAGTCAGCGGGAAGGGCGGCGTCGGCAAGTCCTTTGTCACTGCGTCGCTTGCCTGCGCGATGAGGAAGGCGGGATATCAGGTGGGGATTCTCGACGCCGACATTACGGGGCCGTCCATTCCGAAGATGTACGGAATTCATGAGGAAGCGTTTGGCAGTGAGCAGGGAATGATTCCGTCCGTGGCAAAAGACGGAACAAAGATCATGTCGATTAATCTTCTGATGGACGACGAGGAGGCTCCGGTAATCTGGAGAGGGCCCGTGATTGCGGGCGCAGTTAAGCAATTCTGGACAGATGTTGTCTGGGGAGAGCTCGACTATCTGTTTGTGGACATGCCGCCGGGAACGGGCGACGTGCCGCTTACCGTATTTCAGTCGCTGCCGGTCGACGGGGTTGTGATTGTGACCTCTCCGCAGGAGCTGGTGCGGCTGATTGTAAAAAAGGCGTATAATATGGCGCGGATGATGAATATTCCGGTGATCGGGATAGTGGAGAATTACAGTTATCTGAGGTGCCCGGACTGCAAAAAGGAAATAAAATTATTTGGGGAAAGCCATATTGATAAGACGGCAGGTGAGCTTGGAGCGGATGTGCTTGCCAAAATCCCTTTGGATCCGGCGTTTGCCAGGGCGGTAGACGAAGAGCGTTTTTATGAGATGGAGAATCCGTATTTGACGGATGCGGCCGAAACGTTGAAAAAAATCTGATATCGGGAGAAGCGTTTATTCTGTGTTAAATTTCATGCGGCAGTTCAGGAGTTTTTGAGCTGCCGCATGAGAAATATTTAGCGCTTTTCCGGTTCAGGGTATTCCACGCCGAACGTCTCAACCGTGACGGATTTCATTTTCTGTTCTTCCATCGGACGGTCGGAGTAGTCGGTGTTTGTTTCGGCGATTTTGTCGACAATGTCCATTCCCTCAGTCACTTTCCCGAACGCCGCGTAGGAACCGTCTAAGTGAGGGGCGTCCTTATGCATGATAAAGAACTGGGAACCCGCGGAGTCCGGCGCCATAGAGCGCGCCATAGATAAGACGCCGGCGCTGTGCTTTAAATCGTTTGGAAAACCGTTTTGGGCGAATTCGCCTTTGATCCCGTAGCCGGGACCGCCCATTCCGGAGCCCTCCGGGTCGCCTCCCTGAATCATAAAGCCTTTGATTACACGGTGAAAAATTAATCCGTCATAAAATTTTTGCTGAATCAGGGAAATAAAATTGTTGACGGTATTTGGAGCGATTTCGGGATAGAGCTCGGCTTTCATAATATCGCCGTTTTCCATTTCAAAAGTTACAATTGGATTTTGAGTCATAATCGTTTCCTCGCGTTTCTGTTTTTTCGCCAAACGGGTCCGAATTGGCGCCGTTAAGCTGTCTTTGCATCATTATAATCGATTTATCCTCAGGTTGCAATTAGAATATAGTTGTGCTATATATTTAGGGTATGAGAGAAGGAAATAGAAAAGAAAAAATAAGGCTGCGCTGCCTGTTTTTTTGGGGCGGCGATCTGCGGCGGGGACGACAATATGTGAAAGGGATAAAACGTCTGCTTGAGGAAATGCGTCTGCACGGAGTTTTGTATGTGGATTTGGAGGAGCTGATGCGCAGTGCGGGGGAGAGCGGGGCGTCAGTCGAACCGGACGCGCCCGTTCTGTGCCGCCTGATGGAGGCGGTATGGGAGGAGTTTGGGATAGGAAAGTCAGAGTGCATGGCGATTGCGTCGGGTCCTGCGATGATAGGAGCGGCCGACGCGCTGGATCTTGCCGTGGCCGTCTATGAGAATCCGGATGCGGAGGGAAAAATCACAGGATATCCGTCGGTGATTCTGGGATTTGAGGAGGTTGATTTTGTTTATATGCTCCATATCTGGCAGAGAAAGCGGGGAATACCGTGGAAGATCTTAGAGACAAGACGCTGTTATCTGCGGGAGATTACGTTAGAGGATCTGGATGATTTGTTTGAGCTGTACGCATATAAGGGAATGACGGACTATATCGAGCCGCTTTATGAGAGAAAAAAGGAAGAGGATTACCAGAGGGCATATATTGCAAACATGTACGGGTTTTACGGATACGGCATGTGGCTGGTAAAGGAGAAGGGGACGGATAAGCTGATCGGAAGAGCGGGCCTGGAAAACCGTCTGCTGGACGGGGAGTATGAGCTGGAAATGGGATACGCCATAGCCGCGCCGTATCAGCGTCAGGGGTATGCCAGGGAGGTCTGCGAGGGCGTGTTGAAGTATGCAAAAGAAACGCTGGGGTTCGCCAGGGTAAACTGTCTGATACAGAAAGAAAATAAGCCGTCCGTTGCGCTTGTGAAAAAATTGGGATTTACTTATCTGGAAAGCGTTGCGGAGGGTGGTAAGTTGTACGGGCGCTATATAAAAACGTCATAAAACCATTTTGCCACGCATAAGAAATAGTATATAGAATGTACGATATTCGGAGTGATGGAAAGGGTGAATGTGGCGATGGAGAGAAATCATGAGAAGAGAACCGTGAGAACGCCGGTATCCTCTGTGTTAAAGGTGCTGCTGGTCATGTACATTCTGACCGGAATCTTTCTGGTGATTCTGGCGGCGCTTTTGTACAAATTCGAGCTGAGCGAATCGGCGGTCAATATTGCCGTGATTGTAATCTACGTTCTGATTGGGTTTATCGGCGGTTTTCTTGCAGGGAAAATATTGAAGGTCAGGAAATTTATGTGGGGAGCCGTAACGGGCGCGCTCTATTTTCTGATTCTGATAGGCGTATCTTTTGCGATGCATAAAGGGCTTTCCCAGGACGTAGTTCATTTTGCCACGACGCTTGTGCTGTGTGTGGCATCCGGAACCGCGGGCGGAATGGTGAGCTAATTTGCGAAAAAAAGACTTTTCTTCGAGGAAACAATGTGTTATACTGTACGAAGGTATTTTTGAAAGGAGAAACGAACATGAAGCACATTAAGACATTAAATACAAAAAAATTACAGAATACGGTAAAAAAGGGCGGATGCGGCGAATGCCAGACTTCCTGTCAGTCGGCGTGCAAGACTTCCTGTACGGTGGGCAATCAGACCTGTGAGAACGCCAGATAATGATACGGAAAGACCGCTTAAATTTAAAATGAGAGTGAATCAGGCGACCGTTCGCGAAGGCGTGCGGTCATTTGTTCGTTCTTTTCAGACAACGGCAAGACAATTTAGAAAGTGAGGAAATATTGTAGTGGTTCATCAATATAAAAATAACGGCTATAATATTGTCCTGGATGTAAACAGCGGTGCGATCCATGTCGTCGACGATGTGACCTATGACGCGATTGCCATGTATGAGGAATCGGACCGCGATACGATTGTTAAAAAACTAAAGGACAAGTATAAGGAATGTCCGCCCGATGCGTTTGGCGGGAAAGTGGACGAGGCATATATCTGCGAGGCGCTGGATGAAATCGAGCAGCTGAGGCAGCGGCAGGAATTATTTACACAGGACGTATACGAAGACTATATCGGCGATTTTAAACGGCGTCCTACGGTGGTGAAGGCGCTTTGCCTTCATATTGCGCACGACTGCAATCTGAAGTGCCGTTACTGCTTTGCGGACGAGGGCGAATATCACGGCAAGAGAGAGCTGATGTCGTTTGAGGTCGGGAAGGCTGCGCTTGATTTTTTGATTGCCAATTCCGGCAGCCGTAAGAACCTGGAGGTGGACTTTTTTGGCGGGGAGCCGACCATGAATTTTCAGGTGGTGAAAGATCTGGTTGCTTACGGAAGAGAGCAGGAGAAAATTCATGATAAGAAGTTTCGTTTTACATTGACGACAAACGGCGTGCTGTTGAATGATGAAATCATGGAATTTGCCAATCGGGAAATGGGAAATGTGGTTTTAAGCATCGACGGACGGCGGGAGATTCACGACTATATGCGCCCGGCGAAGGGCGGTCAGGGCAGTTACGATACGGTCGTTCCGAAATTTCAGAAATTTGCGGACAGCAGAAATCAGAACAATTACTATGTGAGGGGGACGTTTACACATCACAATCTCGACTTCTCAAAGGATGTTCTGCATCTTGCAAAGCTTGGGTTTAAACAGATATCGGTGGAGCCGGTCGTGGCGAGGGAGACGGACGATTACGCGATCAGGGAGACGGATTTGGAACAGCTGTTTGCGGAATACGACGCGCTTGCCGCGGAAATGGTAAAACGGCACGGAACCGATCAGGATTTTAATTTCTTTCATTTTATGATAGACTTAGAGGGCGGACCCTGTGTGGCAAAACGTTTGTCAGGCTGCGGCTCCGGAACGGAGTATCTTGCGGTGACGCCTGCGGGAGATTTATATCCGTGTCATCAGTTTGTCGGAAACGAGAAGTTTCTGATGGGCAATGTGTTCGACGGCGTTGTGCGAACGGATATCAGCGATGAGTTTAAAGGCTGCAACGTCTACGCGAAGGAAAAATGCAGAGAGTGCTTTGCGAAATTTTACTGCAGCGGCGGCTGCGCGGCAAATTCCTATAATTTTCACGGCGATATCCATAATGCGTACGATATCGGCTGTGCGCTGCAAAAAAAACGTGTGGAATGCGCGATTATGATAAAAGCCGCTTTGGCGGAGAACAACTAAGAAAACAGGAGTGGAAAAACAATGAAGAAAAGTAAAGGCATTGCAATTCTGGCGGCGGTAGCTTTGGCGCTGGCGGGATTGTCATACTGCGCGTCAGTCATTCTCTCTTCTACCGGAGTCGGGGAAGATAAGAATATCAAGCTGGGACTTGATTTGGCGGGCGGTGTGAGTATCACTTATCAGGTAGTATCCGAAAATCCGACCTCGGAGCAGATTAAGGATACGGTTTACAAGCTGCAAAAGCGTGTGGAGGGTTACAGCACGGAGGCGGCCGTGTACCAGGAGGGAAGCGACAGAATTACGGTTGAGATTCCGGGCGTAAAGGATGCGAATCAGATTCTTGCGGACCTCGGCAAGCCGGGCTCACTCGAGTTTAAGGACCCTGACGGCAACGTGTACATGACCGGCCAGGATGTGGCGAACGCGCAGCCGGCGGCAGTAAACGATAAAATGCAGAATAAGCAGTATGTCGTGGAGCTGACGCTGACGGATGAGGGCGCGGAAAAGTTTGCGGAAGTAACGTCCGCGAATGTCGGGAAGCGATGCCCGATCGTATATGACGACGAGACGATCAGCAATCCGGAGGTTCAGGAGGCGATCACGGGCGGTACGGCGCAGATTTCGGGTATGAGCTCCTTCGAGGAGGCGGAGAATCTGGCTTCTTCTATTCGAATCGGTTCTCTTTCTCTGGAGTTAGAAGAGCTCCAGTCCAATGTGGTAGCGGCGCAGCTTGGTACGGACGCGATTTCTTCCGCGCTCAAGGCGGCGGCGATCGGACTTGCCCTGATCGCGGTATTTATGATCGCCTATTATTGGATTGCAGGCGTGGCGGCGGCGATCGCGCTCGCAATTTACACAACGCTGGTTGTCGCGGTTCTCTATCTGTTTGAGATAACGCTGACGCTGCCGGGTATCGCGGGAATTATCCTTTCCATCGGTATGGCGGTGGACGCCAATGTCATTATCTTTGCGCGTATCCGAGAGGAGATCGCCTCTGGCAAGACTGTGGCGACGGCGATAAAGACAGGATTTCAAAAAGCGCTCTCGGCGATTATCGACGGAAATATTACGACATTGATTGCGGCTGCGGTTCTTGGAATTAAGGGCTCCGGTACCGTAAAAGGATTTGCCTATACGCTGGCAATCGGTATTATCCTTTCTATGTTTACGGCGCTTGTTGTGACAAGGCTGATTTTAAACGGCCTCTATGCGGTCGGTTTTAAGGATGCGAAATTCTACGGGGCGCAGAAGGAGAGAAAGACAATTGATTTTATCGGGAAGAGACATCTGTTCTTCTTGGCTTCGGTTGTCGTGATTGTCGCGGGCTTTGTCGGTATGGGAGTAAACAAGGCGGGCGGCAAGGGCGCGATGAATTACAGCCTTGAATTTATGGGCGGTACGTCGACGACTGCGGATTTCGGGAAGGATTATACGTTGGCGGAGCTGGATTCCGATGTGGAAGCCGTAGTCTCGGAGGTGACCGGGGACGCAAACATCCAGTTCCAGAAAGTAGAGGGAAGCACGCAGATTGTAATTAAGACGAGAAGCCTTGATCTGGATGAGCGCGACGAGTTAAATGCCGCGCTGGTTGAGAAGTTTAACGTAGATGAAGCGACGATTACCGCGCAGAATATCAGCGCCACAATCAGCGGAGAGATGACGAGCGACGCGATCTGGGCCGTTGTGATTGCGACAATCTTAATGCTGATCTACATTTGGTTCCGTTTCAGCGATATCCGTTTTGCGACCGCCGCGATTATTGCCTTGGTTCACGATGTGCTGGTTGTGCTTACCTGCTATTCGCTGGTAAGGCTTTCGGTCGGCAGTACCTTTATCGCGTGTATGCTGACGATTATCGGATATTCGATCAATGATACGATCGTTATTTTTGACAGAATCCGTGAGAATATCGGAACGAGAAAGATTGCTGATAAGGAAGAGCTGGCGGAGGTCTCAAACCGAAGCATCAGCCAGACGATTTCGAGAAGTTTGAATACATCGCTGACGACCTTTGTTATGGTGCTGCTCCTCTATATTCTGGGCGTAGCTTCGATTAAAGAGTTCTCGCTGCCGTTGATGGTTGGCGTAATCAGCGGTACGTATTCTTCGATCTGCGTCGCTACGGCGATTTGGTTCGAGTTTAAGACGCGATTTGTGAAAAAAGAAGCCGTAAACCAGAAAGCGGCGTCAGGTAAGAAGAAAAAAGCGAAAATTTAATAAAAGAACAAAGAGGGGGCTCTTGCAAAGCGGGTGAGAAATCATCTGCGGGGCAAAAGCTCCCCCGTTTTGATATGAGGTTGAAAATGAAGGAATTGGAGCTATTTTTGATTGTGTATCTGGCATTTGTAAATCTGGCGGGACTTTTGGCTATGGGAGCTGACAAGGAAAAGGCGATCCGTCATGCGTGGCGGATACCGGAGCGGGCGCTTTTCGGCATCAGCTTAATCGGGGGCAGCGTCGGAACCTGGGCGGGGATGTATCTGTTTCACCACAAGACAAAACACTGGTATTTCGTGGTCGGAATGCCGTTAATCCTGGCGCTTCAGATAATTATAGGAACATTTTTTCTCGGAAAGGTGTTGCCGTCGATGTATCAATAACAGTTGAAATCTCTTATGGGATTGGGTATAATCATAAAAAGAATTATGCGAAAAGGAGAATACACATATGTATACGATGGAAGACATCAAAGCAGTGGACAACGAGGTGGCGGAGGCGATTGCCGCTGAATTTGACCGTCAGAACAGCCATATCGAGCTGATTGCGTCGGAGAACTGGGTAAGCCCGGCGGTTATGTCCGCGATGGGAAGCGTGATGACCAACAAATATGCGGAAGGGTATCCGGGAAAAAGGTATTACGGCGGATGCGACTGTGTGGATGTGGTAGAGACGCTTGCAATCGAGCGGGCGAAAGAATTGTTTGGCTGTGATTATGCGAACGTTCAGCCGCATTCCGGAGCACAGGCAAATATGGCCGTGCAGTTTGCAGTTTTAAAGCCGGGAGACACCGTAATGGGAATGAATCTGGATCACGGCGGACATTTAACGCACGGAAGCCCGGTTAATTTTTCGGGGACATATTTTCACATTGTTCCTTACGGCGTAAATGACGAGGGATTTATTGATTACGACGAGGTAGAGCGCATTGCCATGGACTGCAAGCCGAAGATGATTATCGCCGGGGCGAGCGCGTATGCGAGAACCATTGATTTTAAGCGTTTCCGCGAAATTGCGGATAAATGCGGCGCGGTGCTTATGGTGGACATGGCTCATATTGCGGGTCTTGTGGCGGCGGGGCTTCATCCAAGCCCGATTCCGTATGCAGATGTGGTGACGACGACGACGCATAAGACGCTCCGCGGGCCGAGAGGCGGTATGATTCTGTGCAATAAAGAGGCGGCGGAGAAATACAACTTTAACAAGGCGATTTTCCCGGGAACTCAGGGAGGACCGCTGATGCATGTAATCGCAGCCAAGGCCGTTTGTTTCAAGGAGGCGCTGATGCCGGAATTTAAGGTATACCAGCAGGGCGTGATTGACAATGCGCAGGCACTGTGCAAAGGGCTGTTAGCGAGAGACATCCGGATTGTTTCGGGCGGAACGGACAACCATCTGATGCTCGTAGATCTTACGAATTATGATCTGACAGGCAAGGCGGTAGAGAAGCTGCTCGATTCCGTTCATATTACTTCTAACAAGAATACGATACCGAACGATCCGAAATCTCCGTTCGTGACAAGCGGTATCCGTCTCGGAACGGCGGCCGTGACGTCGCGCGGGATGAATACGGCAGATATGGACAAGATTGCGGATGCAATCGCTATGATGATTAAAGAGGGCGAGGCCGCGTCGGAGAAGGCGAGGGCGATTGTTGCCGAGCTGACCGAAAAGTATCCGTTAAAATAAGTATGATATATAAGCACGAAGTGAGCCGGGATTTCAGAGATGCACTGAAATCCCGGTTTTTTTGTTGTCCTGACAAATTGCACAAATAAATGTTGTTTTCTTTGTAAAAATTGGCAACTTACGCTATTGACGGTGGCGGAAATCTTGATTATAATACAGTCATGTTTATAAACATAAAACAATTTAATATCTATGA
>CANDCP010000025.1 GCA_947383215.1 uncultured Roseburia sp. | reverse complement strand
GCAATCCGGAGTATGCGACCGTAAATAAAAAAGGCGTTGTAAAGACGTTTAAGGCAGGAGTGGGAAAGACAGTCAAGATTACGGCGCGCGCAACGGACGGAAGTAATAAGAAGAAAACAATAAAGATTAAAATTATGAAGTAGAGAAGGCCCCGCCGCATCTAAGAGGATATCCTCATAGGTGCGGCGGCTTTTGTTTGGCCTCCAAATCCGCAAGGATATAGCTCTGCCCGGAAAAAAAATTATTTTTTTCGACAAATACTGTTAACAAATTAACAATTAAGTGATATAACATAATTGGGGGTATTTGTGCCCGCAGAGGATGTTTAGGAGGTTCTTAGAAAATGGAAAATCTGGTTGCTCTATTAATTTTTCTGCCGTTTCTTTTGGCATTGTTTCCGGCGCTCATTTCGAATGAGAAAGTCAGAGGGCTGACCGTTTATATCGGCGGCGCCATAATTGCGGTTTGCGCTGTGGTCACGGCTTTCTTCTGGTTTGCGGACGGAGGAACGATGGTGTTTGATCTGCCGGGGACGGAAATGATTGATCATATAATACTGGCAGGGGACTTTGTTTTGATGTTTATTATCATCTGGCTGTCCGTCAAGCATCACAAGACGGTGATCAGCCTTTTGTCTATCGTTCAGACCGCGCTTGTCGTATGGGCGGAAAAGTTCGGGCCGAAGGTAAGCGCCGGGGCGCATATTCGGCTTGACTGGCTGAGTTTTATTATGATTTTAATTATAGGTATCATAGGCGTTGCAATCGGCGTCTATGCCGTGGGATATATGCGGGGATATCAGGAACATCACAGGGATGTAAAGGATCGCAGAAGATTCTTTTTCTCCATGATTTTTCTGTTTTACGGAGCAATGTTCGGTTTGGTTACGTCTATGAACATTATCTGGCTGTATTTTTTCTGGGAGATTACAAGTGTCTGTTCTTTCCTGCTGATCGGATATACCGGGACAAAAGAGGCGGTTGACAATTCCTTCCGTGCGCTTTGGATGAATCTGCTGGGCGGACTTGCAATTGCCGTTGCGATTGTCTATGCGATTTATATGGAAGGGACTTTAAACTTATATGACATTATTGAGAATGGCAAAAATATGGGCGTTTTGGTTCCGGTCGCGATGTTTGCGTTTGCCGCGTTGACGAAATCCGCCCAGTTTCCGTTTTCCGGCTGGCTGCTGGGCGCGATGGTGGCGCCTACCCCGTCTTCCGCGCTTTTACACAGCGCGACAATGGTAAAAGCGGGCGTTTATATGCTGCTTCGCCTTTCGATCGCCATGAACGGCAATTATGTCGGACAGATGGTTTATATTATAGGCGGTTTTACGTTCTTTGCGGCGTCGCTGCTTGCGATTTCCCAGAGCGACGGAAAAAAGGTGCTTGCCTACTCGACGATTTCCAATCTTGGCCTTATTGCGGCCTGTGCCGGCGTAGGGTTTGAGGAGACGGCCTGGGCTGCGATCTTTCTGATCATTTTTCACGCCGTGTCAAAATCCATGCTGTTTCAGTGTGTCGGCGCGATTGAGAATACGACCGGGAGCAGGGATATTGAGGATATGCAGGGGCTTGCGGTGCGGTTTCCGAAGCTGGCGTTTATTCTGATGGTGGGGATCGCCGGTATGTTTTTGGCGCCGTTTGGAATGCTTGTCTCGAAGTGGGCGGCGTTAAAGGCGTTTGTCAACGCGCCGAGTACGCTGATGGTCCTCTTTATCGTATTTGGCAGTTCGACGACAATGTTCTACTGGACAAAATGGTTTGCGAAGATTCTGGGGCTTCACGAGAAGCGGGGAAAAGATTTGACACAGATGAATGAATATATTTCCATGTATTTCCATGCGGCGCTGTTGATTTTGCTGTGCGTCAGCTTCCCGTTTTTGTCAAAGCATGTGATCGAGCCGCTGATGGTGGATATGTACGGGGTTTCCGGCGCTGTGATTACGGACGGCAATATTGCGATTATGGTCATCATGATCTGCGCGATTTTTGTTGTGCCGTGCATTAATTATCTGCTGACAAAGAAGGTCAAAGACAAGCCGGTTATCGTTTATATGGGCGGAGCGAACGTCGGGGACAATAAAAACTTTATTGATTCTTCGGGAGAAGAGAAGGAGCTTACGGTATCGAACTGGTATATGACGGAGTGGTTTGGGGAAAAGAAAATATTCCGCCCGTCCGTGGCGTTCGGTACGCTGATTCTGGTTGTATTTTTATGTGTCATTATAGGAGGTGCGCTCTGATGGTAGAAGCATTGTGGGGGAGAATTGGAATGATGGCGGCGTACGCGGTGTTTGCGCCTTTGATCGGCGGCCTGCTCGACGGAATAGACCGCAAGATCTCGGCGAGAATGCAGGGCAGAAGAGGACCTTGTATTTTGCAGCCGTTCTATGACGTTGCGAAGCTGACGAAAAAGCAGCTTTTGTCGGTAAATAAATTTCAGTTGTTGATGGTAATGTCGTATTTGTTCTTTGTGATGCTGTCCGGGGCCCTGTTCTTCGGCGGCTGCGATATGCTGCTTTGTTTCTTCTCGCTTTCGACGGCGGCAATGTTTTTGATTCTGGCTTCTACGTCGACGCATTCGCCGTTTAGCACCATCGGCTCGCACCGCGAAATGGTGCAGATGATGTCATATGAACCTATGGTGCTTTTGACGGCGGTGGGATTTTATCTTGCGACGGGCACCTTCCGCGTGATGGATGTAATCAGGACAGACATCCCGGTAATTGCGTATGCGCCCGGATTTTTCGTGGGATTTGCCTTTGTTTTGACGATCAAATTCCGCAAGTCGCCGTTTGATCTTAGCACGACGCACCACGCCCACCAGGAGGTCGTAAAGGGCGTGACGACAGAGATGGTAGGAATCGAGTATGCGACCACAACCGTTGCGGAGTGGTATGAAAACGTATTTTTGCTGGGCGTGGTAGGACTGTTTTTTGTCACCTCAAATCCGTGGAGTTATCTCGTGGCGGCGCTTGCGGTGTTTGCGGTCTATTTCATTGAGATACTGATTGACAACACGTCGGCCCGTGTAAAGTGGCAGCTGATGTTAAAGCTGGCCTGGGGGGTGACGCTTGTGACAGGGGGCCTGAACCTTTTCATATTGGAATTGATCTAGAAGTTGGCAAGGAGGAAAGAAGATGAAAACTATGCATAAATCGCCGTGGCTTCTCCATTATGACGGTTCAAGCTGTAACGGCTGCGATATTGAGGTGTTGGCGTGTACGACGCCGGTCTATGACGTGGAGCGGTTCGGCGTTGTGAATACGGGAAATCCGATGCATGCGGATATTTTTCTTGTGACGGGAGGCATAAACAGCCAGAACGAGGATGTGGTGAAACAGATCTATTCGCAGATGCCCGACCCGAAGGTGGTGCTTGCCGTCGGGACGTGTGCGTGTACCGGAGGCGTTTTTAAGGAGTGCTATAATATAAAGGGCGGCGTAGATACGGTGATTCCGGTGGATATCTACGTGCCGGGGTGCGCGGCAAGGCCGGAGTCGATTATCGACGGCGTCGTAAAAGCCGTTTCGCTGTTTCAGAGAAAGCATGAGGAAGAGGAGAAGAAAAAGAATGGAAGACATCGGAAATAACGTGATAAAAATAGAACAGGTGGAATTGCTGCCTGTGATTATGGAAAAGAAAAATGACGACTGGCGACTGGCGCAGATCTGCTGCGCATTTCGCGACGGGCATTATGAGGTCAGCTATTCGTTTGCAAAGGGATATGAGCTCACAAATTACAGGTTGATTGTGGGCAAGGACGAGACTGTGGCGAGCATTTCGAGAGTATATAAGTCGGCCATTCTCTACGAAAACGAAATGCGCGAGCTGTTTGGCCTTGGCGTCGAGCATATCAAGGTGGATTATCATGATAAGCTGTATCGGATTGATGCAGAGACACCGTTTATGGAAAAGGAGGGCGAGTAAATGGCAAACAGAAGCGTAGTTCCGTTTGGTCCCCAGCATCCCGTTTTGCCGGAACCGATTCATCTTGATCTGGTGATGGAGGACGAGACCGTAATTGAGGCGGTTCCGTCTATCGGATATGTGCACAGAGGGCTGGAGAGCCTTGTAAAGAAAAAAGATTTCAATGAAATGGTATATGTGACGGAGCGTATCTGCGGGATCTGTTCTTTTATGCACGGCATGGGCTATTGCAGCGCCGTAGAAAAGATTATGAACGTAGAGGTTCCAAGGCGCGCCGATTATTTGAGGACAATTTGGAGCGAAATGTCAAGGCTGCACAGCCATCTTCTCTGGCTTGGGCTTCTCGCGGACGCGTTTGGGTTTGAGGCGCTGTTTATGCAGTCCTGGCGTCTGCGGGAGAAGATTCTTGATATGTTTGAGATATCGACGGGAGGGCGCGTGATATTCTCCGTCAATAAGATCGGCGGCGTATTAAAGGATATGCCAAAGGACATGTTAAAGAGTTTTGTCGCTATTTTAAATGACATGGAGAAAGAGCTCTCGGAGACGACGTCGGTGTTTTTGAACGAGTATACGGTGAGAAGCCGTCTGGAAGGCGTCGGGATTATCACGAAAGAGGACGCTATCCGCCGCGGCGCGGTCGGACCGATGATGCGCGCTTCGGGAATTGAGGTTGATATGAGAAAAACCGGGTATGCGGCGTACTCCGATTTGGATTTTGAGGTGATTACAAGCGATAAGTGCGACAGCCTGGCGAGATGTCAGGTGCGTATCGGAGAGCTTTTCCAGTCGATTGCGATTATCAGGCAGGCGGTCGATAAGATACCGGAGGGAGAGATCTCCGTGCCGGTGAAGGGAAATCCCGACGGGGAATGCTTCATGCGTTTAGAGCAGCCGAGGGGAGAGGCGTTCTATTATGTGCGGGCAAACGGGACGAAGTTCTTAGACCGTATGCGCGTGCGTACGCCGACCTTTGCGAATATTCCGGCGATGTTGCAGACGCTGCAGGGCGCGCAGTTTGCGGATGTTCCGCTGTTGATTCTGACAATTGACCCGTGTATCAGCTGTACGGAACGCTAATGCAGGCGCGGCGTTATTGCGGCAGGCGGTAAGGACGCAGAAAGGAATGAATGAGAAATGGCACAGTTTATGAGTTTTACAAAGACCGTTTTGAAAAATCTGATTTCAAAACCGGCTACCACCTCTTATCCGGAGGTTCCGAAGGAATATCCTCAGAGGACGAGAGGACATGTGGAAATTTCAATAGAAGATTGTATTTTATGCGGATTATGCATGAGAAGCTGTCCGCCGGGGGCAATCCATGTAGACCGTGAGGCGAAAAAATGGAGTATTGCGAGGTTTGACTGTATTCAGTGCGGTTATTGCGTGGAGAAATGTCCGAAAAAATGTTTAAGCATTGTACCGGGTTACACAAAGCCGGATTCATCAAAGCATACGGAGACAATTAAGAAGGAGGAGGCATTACCAAAGTAAAGGAGGTAGGTTTATGCACGAATATCATAAGGCGGTAGAATGGGTAAAGACGGCGAGCGCCAGGGCGGCGCAAAACGGGGTAAAAAAGGTAAAAGTTTTGCATGTGACATTTGGCGAGAGCTCCGGGTATTCTCCCGAGGTAGTGAAGAGCTATTTTGACGAGGCTGCGGTTGGGACGGCGTGCGAGGGGGCGCAGTTCGATGTGAATGTGACGCGTTCTATGTTAAAATGTCCGAAATGCGGCAAACTATATGAAAAGAAGCTTTTGGATTACAAGTGCCCGGATTGCGGCGTGGAAGGAGATCCTACCGGGTCGGGCAATGAGGTGGAAATAACAGGAATTGATTTTTATTAATTTTGAGTGATGAAGGCGTTGCGTGGTTTGAGAACGGAAAAAATTGTGATAAAGGGGCTGGTACAGGGGATCGGATACCGCCCCTTTGTGGCTGAATTGGCGGAAAAATGCAGAGTGAACGGGTTTGTCAGAAATACGGCGGGCGTTGTGACCATAGTTGCAAGCGGAGGAGAGCGGGCGCTTGAGGCTTTTCTTTTGGCGCTCAAAAGCGGCGGGCCTTCGGGGGCGCGCGTAGATCAGATCACAAGCGAGGAGACAGATTTCGTCTCGTTTTCGGATTTTCGGATAGAGGAGAGTAAGAAAGAGGGGGATCCGGCGGAAATTCCCTATATCCCGCCGGACTTGCCGACTTGCCCCTCGTGTGTGAAGCAGCTTTTGGATGCGTCAGACAGGCGTTACCGCCATCCGTTTATCAGCTGCACCGCCTGCGGGCCGCGGTATTCGGTGATAGAGGCGCTTCCGTACGACAGAAGTTCCATTACAATGGAAGATTTTAACATCTGCGAAGCGTGTATGGAGGAATATACACAGCGCGGAAATATTCGCAGACATGCGCAGACGATTGCGTGCAGAGAGTGCGGGCCGCGCCTTGAGTTTGCGGAGATTTCGGACGGGGCTGCCGCAGAGGAGGGGAGAGGGGGGGGCGAGGCTGCGCTTAAGAGCGCGGTTTCACTCATAAAATCCGGCGGGATTCTTGCAGTTAAGGATATCGGCGGATTTCATCTTGTCTGTTCGCCGTACGAGGAAAAGACCGTCCGGGCGCTGAGGGAGATCAAAGGGAGAGAGAGGAAGCCGTTTGCGGTGATGTTTGCGGATACGGATGCGGTCAGGCGTCACTGCGAGATAAGCGGGGAGGAAGAGGAAGAACTAAACGCTTCCCCGCGTCCGGTCGTGCTTTTGCGGCGCGCCGGACGGCGGCAGGCCGCGTTCGCGCCCGGTGTCTGCGGTTTTAGCCCCGATATCGGAGCGATGCTGCCCTGCAATCCTCTGCAGATTCTCTTGATACAAGCCTGCGGCGAGTTGATTATGACAAGCGCGAATTCCTCCGGCGGGCCGATTATCACAGAAAATCGGAGAATGCTGGATTGGATGCGCGGCGCGAGAGCGAGGGCGAAGGCGGTTCGGCTTGGCGTTTTGCAGCACGACAGAAGAATTTTGACGCCGCTCGACGATTCCGTAGTGCGCATTGTAAATAAAAAGTGCCAGATATTCAGACGGGCCAGAGGATTTGTGCCAAATCCGGTGAGGATAAAAGGGGTTTTTGAATTATCGGGCGGGCAGAAAGATTTCCAGTTATTTGCCGCGGGTGCGGATATGAAGTCCTGTTTTTGCTATACGGCGGGGAACCTTGCCTATCTGAGCCAGCATCTCGGCGATCTGGCCGAGGAGAAAATAGCGGACTGCTATGAAGCGGAGAGCGCGCGGATGAGGCGGCTGTTTGGTTTTTTGCCGACGCTTACCGTTACGGACATGCATCCCTTGTATCGCTCGGTGGGTATGGCGCGGGAGGCGGATTATGAGACGATGGCGGTACAGCATCATCATGCGCATATTGCCTCCGTGATGGCGGAGCACGGGCTTGTCGGAAACGTTCTTGGCGTGGCGTTTGACGGGACCGGATACGGCACGGACGGCGCCGTCTGGGGCAGCGAGTTTTTGTTATGCCGCGGCGCGGAAATGGAAAGGCTTGCGCATCTTGGTCCGATGTATTTGCCCGGGGGCGACGAGGGGGCGAGGAATGCGGACGCGGCGCTGTATGCGGCGCTGTCTTCCCTTGCAATCGAGTTTCCGCGGGGAATATCCTGGCTGGATGAGGAGAAATATCGTTTGGTGAAGGCGGCGGTTTTACATCGGATTCACGTAGTGAAGTCGACCTCTATGGGCAGGCTGTTCGACGCGGTGAGCGCGCTGCTTGACATCTGCCATTATAATGGATATGAGGGGGAGGCCGCGATAGAGCTCGAGTATCTGGCGGAAAAAGCGAAAAGGGCATATCCGCTTGAGATAGAGATTGTGCAGGCGGAAGGGAAGCTGTGCGGAAATGTCGGCGGGCTGTTTCGGGATTTGATTCGGGCCGTTTTAAACGGCGTCTGCAGGGAGGAGCTTGCGAGAGGGTTTCTCCACGCGGTTGCGGATTTTGTGACGGAGGTATGCGTAAGGCTGCGCGGTCGCGGCGTGGAAGCGGTCGCGCTTTCAGGCGGGACGTTTCAAAATCGTATTTTGCTTGAGAGAGTGTGGGAATCGCTTTTAAGGGAGGGTTTTTCAGTTTACAGGAACGAGCGGGTTCCGTCAGGGGACGGGGGAATCTGTCTCGGGCAGGCATATCTTGGAATATTGAAAAAAGGAGGATGAGACGGTATGTGCGTGGCAATTCCGGGAAAGGTAATTTCGGTGGAAGAGAATACGGCGACGGTTGATTTTTCGGGGAACCGCGTCAATGCCTATACGGGGCTTACGAAGGTAGCATGCGGCGATTACGCGCTTGTTCACGCGGGATGCATTATTCAGACGTTAAAGCAGAAAGAGGCGGAAGAAATCATAGAATTGATGAGAGAAGCGGACGATGAAGACAATTGAGCAGATCAAACAATATTTAAAAGAATACGACGGAAAACCGATTACGCTGATGGAGGTCTGCGGCAGCCACACGGCGGCGGTTGCAAAATTTGGCATAAGAGGACTGCTCTCAGATAAAATCAGGCTGGTGAGCGGCCCGGGATGTCCCGTGTGCGTGACGCCGTCGTCTTACATTGACCGGTTGATTGCGCTTGCGAAGCAGAAAGATACATGCGTCGTGACCTTCGGGGATCTTCTTCGCGTGCCGGGCAGCCGGGGCAGCTTAAGCGGCGCGAAGGGAGAAGGCGCGTCGGTAAAAATGGTCTATTCTCCGATGGATATGCTAGAGCCGGCCAGAGAAAATCCTTCGACCACATACGTGTTTGCGGCGGTGGGGTTTGAGACTACGGCTCCGGTCTATACGCTTTTGATGGAGCAGGCCAAAAAGCAGGAGATAAGAAATATACGGCTTTTAACGTCCTTAAAAATGATGCCGCCTGTGATAGACCATCTGTTAAAGGACGGCGCCGCGATCGACGGCTTTTTGGCTCCGGGCCATGTGTGCGCGGTGACAGGGAGCGACGCATTTCTTCCGCTGGCGAAGGCGTATGAGATTCCCTTCTGCGTGGCGGGCTTTACGGCGCAGGAGCTTTTGATAGCCATCTACTGTCTGGCGCGTATGGCGAGAGAAGGCCGGGCGGGCGTAAAAAATTGCTATCCCTCCGTTGTGACCGCGGACGGAAATCTGACGGCGAAACAAAAGCTCGCGCAGTATTTTACGAAGCAGGACGCCGTCTGGCGCGGCATGGGTACGGTCGCGGATTCCGCGCTTGTCTTAAGGGAGGAGTACGCGCAGTTTGACGCCGGAAGCGGCAGTCTTACAGAGGATTGCAAATTAAATCCGCGCTGCTGCTGCGACGCGGTTCTGGCGGGAAAGATGGATTCCCTGTCGTGCCCGTTATTCGGGGCGGAGTGTACGCCGGGAACGCCTCAGGGGGCGTGTATGGTTTCTTATGAGGGGAGCTGTTACCAGAGGTATCTGAACAGATAGCGCAAGGCCCAGCGGATGGAAGGAGAGCGATATGGATAGAATCACAATGGAGCACGGCGGCGGCGGACGCGCGACGGGCGAGCTGATAGGAGAAATATTTGCGCGGGAGTTTTCCAATGAAATATTGAGCGAAATGGAGGACTGCGCCGTTGTTTTGGGAGACGAAAGGATTGCGGTTACGACGGACAGTTTTGTGGTAGAACCGCTGGAATTTCCGGGCGGAGATATCGGGAGGCTCAGTATCTGCGGTACCGTCAACGATCTTTTGATGCGGGGGGCGAAACCCCGGTATATCACCTGCGGCTTTATTTTGCAGGAGGGAGTACAGATTGCGCAGTTAAAGCGGATTGTGCGTTCTATGGCGGATACGGCGAGGGAGGCCGGCGTGACGATTGTCGCGGGAGATACAAAGGTTGTGGAGGGCGCAGGCGGAATGTATATCAATACCGCAGGCGTCGGTTTTGTAGGGAAGGGCGTAGAGATTTCGTCGGGGAACAGCAGGCCGGGCGATGTGATTATCGTGTCGGGAAGCCTCGGGGATCACCATGCGGCAATCTTGAGCAGCCGGATGGAAATTTCAAATACGATTGTGAGCGACAACGCGCCGCTGCATGAGATGGTAGGAAGCCTGCTTCGGGAACATGTCGCCGTCCACGCTATGCGGGATGTGACGAGGGGAGGGCTGGCCACGGTGTTAAAGGAGCTTGCGGCGGGCAGCGGACTTCTGTTTGAGATAGAGGAGGAGGCGCTTCCGCTGCATCCGCAGGTGCGTGATTTTTGCGGGCTGCTTGGGTTAGACCCGCTCTATATGGGAAATGAGGGAAAGATGGCGGCCGTCGTTGACGCGAAGGACGCCGGGCGCGCCTTGGAGCTGATCCGAGCGTCCCGGTACGGGAAAGACGCGGCGGTTATCGGCAGGGTAGAAGATGTGCGCGGGCAGAAAGACAGGGGGAAATTAGTTCTGAGGACGGCGCTTGGAGGGCGGCGCGCGCTCGACGTGCTCGAGGGAGAAGGGCTTCCGAGAATCTGCTGACAAGCTAAACGGCGGATTCAAATTGACGCCGCCCGGCTAAGAGGGGGTTGATATCTCATCGGGCAGGTCGACCTCCTGAATCAGCATCCGGTAGACAATTTCCCGCTTTAAATCGAAGGGCCAGTCGATGAGGGACTGTCTTGCCACAATTCCTCTGTTTTTCAGATCCCGGATGCTTTCGACCGCTCCCTCCACGGCGTCGCCGGTGGAGGATTGAATAAGCTCGCACCCAAAGTATGCGCGCTTTTTTGTTGCGCGCAGGACGGCGTCGTTAAAACGCGGGATCAGGCGTTCGTTCTGCCCCTGAATAAACCTTTCCACGGCAGAATCGCCGGCGTTTAGGTTGGCGCAGAAAGCGGACCAGATCCAGGCCGGCATATTATAGAGCTGGCTGTGCACGCCGAATGTCACGGAATAGTCGAAGCATTGTTTTCCGAAATTGGGGAAATATCCCGCGGATTTCTGATCGAGCCGTCTGAGTTTAAAGAGCGCGTAATCCGCCAGTATACGAATGTCGGACGAGCTGCCACGGACATTGAGCAGGGAAGAAAGTTCATCGGAAAAGCTGCGGTAGTCGTCGGGGGTAATTCCGGTAAAGTTGACGACAACCGGTTTTATTTTCGGGCAGTCGGTAAGACGGTACTGTTTCAGAGCCTCCTGCATCGAGGTTTTATCCGAATCCAAAAGCGTGACAGAGGAAAAATGGTCTGTGAAGAGCGATAAATCAATATCGTTGCATCTGCCGGCGCCGAAGACAGCGACCGAGGTATTGGGCCGTGTGTGGGAGAGGATATGGTTCGAAAGAACGCTGCGGTACTCTGCCCAGCTGCCAAACGCCTCCGGCATGACTTTAAATTTCATTAATTCATCGTAGACAGACATAAAAACCTCCGTTATCGGGATCAGATAAATTGATTTTGGGCAGGGTCGTAAGCGTAGTCGATAGTGGACAGTTTTTGGATAATATCGTGTTCTTCCACATTATTTGCAGTGCAAAATTCCTCAAGAGAGGGATAGAAGTTGCGAAGCTGTGTGTTGAGATAGCTCAAAAGAATGACAGGGTCTTTCGGTAATGATTGCATAGGTGAAGTCTCCTTTCCGCCATAAGATCAATAATCTGAAAAAATGGTATCATATTTGCGGCGGAAAGTACAGGATGAGTTGAAAAAACGGTTTACATTGCCGTTTTATCATGGTAGTATACAAAAGTATGGACAAATAATTTTGTTTTGAGGAGGAAAACATATGAAAAAGAGAGCAATGGCGCTGCTTTTGACGGCTGCGATGGCCGTCTCAATGGCGGGCTGTGGAACAAAGGGAAATGAGAGTACAACAGGCGGTGCGGGGAAAGATGCGGATAAGACATCTGAGGAGGAAGGCGATACAGCGGCCGATCATGCAGACGACGGCCAGTTTGTGGTCGGGTTTGACGCGGAGTTTCCGCCGTACGGCTATATGGATGAGAACGGAGAGTACACGGGATTTGACCTTGAACTGGCGCAGGAAGTGTGTGACCGTAACGGCTGGGAGCTGGTAAAAAAGCCGATTAACTGGGATTCTAAGGATATGGAGTTAAATTCCGGTTCCATTGACTGCATCTGGAACGGATTTACGATGAACGGACGCGAGAAGGAATATACATTTTCCACGCCGTATATCGATAACAGTATCGTGGTAGTCGTCTCCGGAGATTCGGATATTGCGAAGCTTTCGGATCTGGCGGGCAAGAAGGTGTCTGTGCAGGCGGATTCCTCAGGACTTGCGGCGCTAACGGGAGAAGACGCGGCGGATGAGAATAAGGAGCTTGCGGAGAGCTTTCAGGAGCTGCAGCAGGTTGCGGATTACAATACGGCGTTTATGAATCTGGAAGCGGGCGCGGTAGACGCCGTTGTGCTTGACATCGGCGTTGCAAAGTATCAGATTGAGTCGCGCGGCGATAAGTTTAAGATGCTGCCGGATGAGGAGCAGGTTTCCTCCGAGCAGTATGCGATCGGCTTTAAGCTGGGAAATACCGAGCTTTGCGATAAAGTGCAAAAGACGTTAGACGAGATGGCGGCGGACGGAAAATTTAAGGAAATTGCCGAGAAGTATGAGTTGACCGATATGATCTGTCTCGGAAAATAGGAAGGATAAGAGAAAATGTCATTTTCAACCATTATGCAGCAGCTGATGTCCGGTATGATTTCGACCGTGTCTATCTTTCTGCTGACCTTATTATTTTCCATGCCGCTCGGTCTGGCGGTGGCGTTTGGAAGGATGGCAAAATTTAAGCCGCTCCAGTGGCTGATGAAGTTGTACATATCCGTTATGCGGGGAACTCCGCTTATGCTTCAGCTCTTGGTCGTCTATTTCGGGCCGTACTATGTATTTGGGATCAGTCTGTCGGGGTACAGTGTGTTTGTTGCGACGATTATCGGATTTTCCATAAATTATGCGGCGTATTTTGCGGAAATCTACCGTTCCGGTATTGAGTCGATCCCCGTAGGGCAGTATGAGGCGGCGAAAGTGCTGGGATATTCAAGGGTTCAGACATTTTTTAAGATTATTTTTCCGCAGATGGTAAAACGCGTTCTTCCGCCGGTAACCAATGAAGTGATTACCCTGGTTAAGGATACGTCGCTCTCGTTTGTGCTTGCCTACGCCGAGATGTTTACCATTGCAAAACAGATTTCCGCGCGGGAGACAAGCATTATGCCGTTGTTTGCGGCGGGAATTTTCTATTATGTTTTCAATCTGGTTGTCGCAATGCTTATGAGCTGGATTGAAAAACGTTTGAGCTACTATAAATAGGCGGAGGAAGAAGTATGAATTTACTGGAAATTTCAAATTTAAAAAAGAGCTTTGAGAATCTTGACGTCCTCCATGATATTTCACTCTCCGTCAGGGAGGGAGAGGTAGTTGCGATCATCGGGCCGAGCGGTTCCGGAAAGTCTACGCTTCTGCGCTGCGCGACGCTGCTTGAGACGATGGACGGCGGGAGCCTTAAATATCTGGGGGAAGCTGCGGTCGCAAGCGATGAGACGGGCAGGGCGTGTTACGCGCCGGCAAAGCAGCTGAAAAGAATCCAGGGATATTTCGGGCTGGTGTTTCAGAATTTTAACTTGTTTCCACATTACAGCGTAATGAAGAATCTGACGGATGCGCCGATACATATTCAAAAGCGGGAAAAGGAAGAAGTTTTTGCGAAGGCGAAGGAGCTGCTTGTTAAGATGGGCCTGGAAGATAAGGCGGACTATTATCCCTGTCAGTTGTCCGGCGGGCAGCAGCAGCGCGTGGCGATTGCGCGGGCGCTTGCCTTAAATCCCTCGATCCTCTTTTTTGACGAGCCGACCTCGGCGTTAGATCCGGAGCTGACCGGCGAGATTTTAAAGGTAATCCGCAAGCTTGCCGAGGAGAAAATGACAATGGTGATTGTGACACATGAGATGGCGTTTGCGAGAGATGTGGCGGACCGCGTGATTTTTATGGACGGCGGGTATATAATCGAAGAGGGACATCCGAAAGAGGTCATCGAGAATCCGAAAGAAGAGCGTACCAGACAGTTTTTATCGCGCTTTTCTTCCTGAGATGATTGACAAAATGGGAAAAAATGTTATACTGAAAGGGTAATGGGTGAGAAATGAAAAATATATATTGCTTAAGCTGGCGTCGAAATATTATTTATATGTATGGATTATAAAACCGATTACGAGAGTAATCGGTTTTTTTGTATCATTTAGGAAAGATCATGTTGCCGTGAAGTGCGAAAGTCTATGGCTTTCCTATGATACAAGAAGTCCTCCGGGCAGGTATCCGCCCCCGATATGAAAGGAGAGGGAATTGCGCAGCAGTCTGCAACCAGATTGATACAATTTTATAAAAACGGCTGGATTATGTATTCCGGAAATAAGACGTTAACGGGGGCGACAAGTGCAAATGCGACGGATGCGTCATATTTAAAACGGTTACAATGTCCGAATGTTTATTTTCGTGGTTCAAGAGATAATATTTATGCCCGCTATATATGCAGCGCGTGTGATGGGGGAACAAAAGACAGCTGTTATCTGTTCTTTTACAGAAAGACAGGCGCGGACAATGGGCTTGGGTACAGGGAGATTCTACCGGGAGATTATAAATAATGATTATGTATGGGAGATGATGAGATGGTAAGAAGGATAATCGTAACGCTCTGCGCTCTGTGCGTCATGGCCGCATCCTTTACAAAAAGCGTAACAGCACAGACACAGGATCAGGAGGCAGCGCAGCCGTTAAATACAACGCTGGAGACGGCTTATGAATTACAGAGCATAAAATTATATGACGACGTATTTACAAAAGAAAACAATGTAAGGTATTACAAGTTTACCGTGGAAAAAATGACGCATTTTGATTTCAATGTGAATTCAGATGCGAAAGGCGAAGTGAGGATTTTAGACAGCAGAGGACGCAAGATAGTCGGATGGCCGCTTCGCGGTAAAAACTGGGGATTTACTTATTTTAATAATGCTCCGTCATTGGGTTTGCTGTGGAGTGAAGATGCTGAATGTATAGCGGAGGAGGAAACCTTAGAGCCCGGTTCATACTATATAAAGGTGACCGCGGACAAAGGTCAGTTTTCAAAGAAGAGGCAGGAGATCCGTTTTCATGCGATGGGGAATGTAAAGCCGTTAGAGCCGTATCTGAAGTTGAAAAAGACAAGCGCGGTTTATACAGGGAAAAAAATAAAGAGGCCAGGGGTAAAGGCAATCGGAGAGGGCACCACTTTTATGTATGGCAATAAAGAATATGTTATTAAGTATAACCTGGTTTATGATATGAGAACCGATAAGAGAGTGAAATTTATAAAAGACATCGGAAGGTACCGCATATGTAATGATAGTTTTAACCTGGATTATAAGTCGGTGGGACCGGGAGAGAGCTGCGCCGTATTCACGGTAACGCCGCAAAAGGGCGTATTAAAAGCGGTAAAGAGTAAAAAGAGGGGGCAGCTTCAAATTGCCGCGAAGAAACATACCGCCGCGGGAAGATATCAGATTCAGGTGTCGGCAGATAAGGAATTTCAAACGGACGTGCAGAATTATCGTACGAAAAAGACGAGTCAAACGGTAAAACATTTGGAGTCGGGAACGAAATATTATGTGCGCGTCAGATATTATAAAAACGTTTCTGTAAAATATAATCATGGACAGAGCGCCCCGGAACCGATTTACGGGGAGTGGAGCAAGACGAAGGCGGTTGTGTGTAAATAATAGCTGTTGTATTTTAAATTTATTTCGCTTATAATAAAACAAGTATGCCGGATGAAAGGAAGGCAGGATTTAGCCTATGGAAAATAGCGAAATAGAAGAGAGAGAAGAGAAACTGCAAAAGAAAGAGGAAAAGCAATTATATAGACAGGAAAAGAGGCGCAGAAGGGAAGAGGAGAGGGCGAGAGGGCGATATGATATCCGCTGGGACAAGCTGGATAATACGGCGCATCTGTTTCCGGTCATTGCGGGCGAGGCCATGAGCAATGTCTACCGGATCAGCGTTACGCTTGGGGAGCAGATACAGGGTGAAATTCTGCAAAAAGCGCTGGATGTTGTGCTTCCGAAGTTTGACGGTTTTAACCTGCGGCTCCGGCAGGGCGTCTTCTGGTACTATTTTGAGGAGAACGGCAAACCGGCGCCGAGGGTGAGGAAGGAGAACAGCTTTCCCTGCCAGTATATTGTACAGAATAAAAACAGAAGCTATATGTTTCGCGTCACATATTTTGACTGCCGGATTAATTTAGAAGTCTTTCATGTTCTGACAGACGGAATGGGCGGAATCAATTTTTTGAAAGAGCTGACGTTTCAATATCTGCGGCTGGTACACCCCGCGCTTATGAAAAAGCTCGGGGATGCGCTCTGCAGCGATACATCGCTAAATCGTGAGGACAGTTTTCTGAAAAATTATAAAAAAAGCTACGCGAAGGGTTATAAGACAAAAAAGGCGTATCTTTTAAAAGGAGAAAAGCTTCGAACAGGCGAATTTGGCGTGATGCACGGGTATATAAAGATTCCTGCGCTGAAGGAGGTTTGCCGCAGATATAAGGTCAGTATCAATGAATATCTTGTGGCGGCGTTTACGTGGAGCGTTTATACGGAATACATGCACAGGATGCCGGCGAAACGTCCGGTCCGCGTGGCGGTTCCCGTAAATTTGCGGCCTTATTTTAATTCTGTGACGACAAAGAATTTCTTTACCGTAGTTTCCGCCGAGTTCTTCCCGAAAGAGAATGAAGCGGAGTATACGTTTGAGGAAATTGTAAAAATTACGAGTAAAAGCTTAAGAAGCCAGATTAACAGAGAGCATTTGGAAGAGTTGTTTTCTTATAATGTCTCAAATGAAAAGAATCTGATCGCCAGGGCGGTTCCGCTGTTTCTTAAAAATATCGCCATGCGCTATGTCTATACCTCCGCGGCGCTTGCCAATACTTCGACCGTGACAAATATCGGAAGCATTACCGTGCCGGAGGATTATAAGCCCTATGTGAAAATGTTCAGCGCATATCTTGCGATGTCCAAAGGACAGAATCTAAAAGGGACAATCTGTTCCTACGGGGATACGCTTGTATTTTCATTCAGTTCCATTTTGCGTGATCCGTCGGCGCAGAGGGGATTTTTCCGCAGACTGTCCGAGGACGGACTGGAAGTAGAGATAGAAAGCAATGGGGTATATTATGAGTAAATGCAGAAACTGTAATGTGGAGATTAAAGACAAGACCGATGTCTGTCCGCTCTGCCGCTGTGTTTTGGAGAAGCACACAGAGGGAAAGAATACGTATCCCGATATTCGTTTTATGACAAGGAGACTGCTATTAGCCTGCCGGATTTTTCTGTTTGTGATTCTACTGACGGGAGCGACCCTGTTTGCCGTCAATTATGAAAACTATCATGGCGTATGGTGGTGCGCGATTGTGATAGCGGCGCTTTTGTATCTGTATCTGATTCTGCGCTTCGCGATTGTGGATGACGCCGGTTATAAGGCGAAAATCATTGTTTTGACACTCTGCGGGGTGTTGTTTGTGGTACTTGTGGATTTTGTGACCGGTTATAGGGGATGGTCTGTCAATTACGTGATTCCGGGCGGGATACTGCTTGTGGATATCGGGATTGTAGTTCTTATGATTGTAAATGTGAGAAACTGGCAGAGCTACCTTTTGTTTCAGATTTTTATGATTTTATGCAGTCTGCTTCCGCTGATTTTCTGGCGGTTCGATATTGTGACGAATCCTCTGATGAGTTTCATTGCGCTTGGCGTTTCCGTCTTTTTATTTTTGGGAACAATGATTATCGGAGATCGGAGGGCGAGAATTGAATTGAAACGGAGGTTCCATGTAAGATAAGATGGAGGAGAAGGAAGTAAGCGTGCAGGGACGCGTGATCCGTGATTTGATCGCGCATGTGACAAACGACAATTTGATCGGAAGAAAAATAAAAAACGGAGAGCTTCGAAAAAAGCTTGTGGAACCGCCCTGGAAGTGTCCGAATATTTTCCGGCATGTAGAGATTGCGATGGAAGATTTTACGATGGAGTATCTGGAACCGAGAGAAAATCCCGACCGAAGCAAAGTTGTGTTACAGCTTCACGGAGGAGGATATATCGGAAAGATGCGAAACGCCTACCGGACGTTTGCCGGTCTTTACAGCGAAGTGGGGAAAGGCATCGGGGTTTTGACGATTGATTACCGCGTTGCGCCGGAAAATCCGTATCCGGCGGCGCTTTTGGACGCGGCGTCCGCATATTTGTGGCTGTTGAATAAGGGCTTTACTTCGCGACAGATTATTGTTGCGGGCGATTCCGCCGGGGGAGGTCTGGCGATGGCGCTTTGCATGTATTTAAGAGATCATGATTATGAGATGCCCTGCGGTCTTGTCGCAATGTCTCCGTGGACCGATTTGACTGCGAGCGGGGAATCTTATGATACAAATTACGAGCGCGATCCTCTGTTTGGAAAGACGAGGGACAGTCTGATTTACAATCACGACTACGTGGGGAGCGGTGATCCGAGGGAACCGTATATTTCTCCACTGTTCGGGGATTTTTCAGATTTTCCTCCGATGTTAATTCAGGCTGGGGATTACGAGATGCTCTTGAGCGATTCCGTTTCCGCCGCGAAGAAGGCGAAGGAGGCGGGCGTGAAGGTGCGTCTTAGCGTATATGAGGGAATGTTCCATGTCTTTCAGATGGCGATGCTTTTAATGCCGGAGTCAAAGCGGGCATGGATGGAAGTGGGCAGATTTATCGATATCCTCAAAAGCGAGGCATCGTAGAACAAAAAAAGCGTTCTTCAGGCGGGACGGCCGCGCAGCGAAGGAGAAACCTGCCGCGCATGCGAACTGCCCGAAAGCGCTTTTTATTTTTTAATGAATCGTTTCAGGAACCGTGCGCCGTTTCGAAGAAGCTATCTGTGACGGGAGAGATGCGGCACCTCCATATAGACCGGAAGGCCGTTTTTGTATGTAATCTGCGGTTCCCCCTGAATCAGAGGAGTCAGGTACGCGATCATTTCGGGCGTTACGTCGTTCCCGTTTTCGTGAATCCATTCTTTTGGAACAGCTTTCGCCTCGTTGGCGATATTTTTAATTTCGGCGTGGCCGTATTCCACAGTGTAAGGATTATCGGAAATGCGGTTTATCGTAACCATTGAGGCGGTTACGCCTTCGCTTGCGAGAGACACGGCCTTCTCACCCTGCGCGAACGCCTCGTCAAGATCTGTCTGCGACGACAGATGGGCGGCGCATCGCTGCAGCACATTGATTTCAACGGAGCGCACTTTTACATTAATATTGTCCTTGATCAGATATTCAAGCGCTTTAGCGGCGCCGCTTAGCTGGCTGTGGCCAAAGGAATCCATCTGACTTTCCCCGGCGTTGATATAGCTGCCGGAGGCGTCCCGGATGCCTTCGGAGATGGCGATAATAATGTTATTTTGTTTTTCGAGGAGATTTCGGACGTCGGCGAGAAACCTGTCTTTGTCAAAATATGTCTCCGGCAGATAAATAAGGTGCGGCGCGTCGGAATATTCATTTCTCGCGAGCGCGGCCGCGGCGGTGAGCCAGCCTGCGTCCCTTCCCATGATTTCTACAATGGTAACGCTTTTTACCGCGTAAATAAAAGTATCGTGCGCGATTTCAAGCAGCGAGGCGGCGACATATTTGGCTGCGGAGCCAAAGCCGGGCGTATGGTCGGTCATCATCAGGTCGTTGTCGATCGTTTTTGGAATTCCGATAATACGGATGTCGTTGCCGATTCGTTTTGCGTATTCAGAAAGCTTTAGAACGGTATCCATGGAATCGTTTCCGCCGATATAGAAAAAAGCGCCGATATTTAAATTCTCAAACTGTTTGAAGATATAATTGTACGAGGAGTCGTCGTCCATAAAGTCAGGCAGTTTGAATCGGCAGGAACCAAGATACATGGCCGGCGATAATTTCAATTTCTCCAAATTCGCGGAATTTTGGTTTACGATTTGGTTTAAGTTTAAAATATTATCGTTTAAAATTCCTAAGATACCGTTAACTGAGCCATAGACGGTATCGTAATTCCCCAAAGTCATAACGGCGTGTATGACACCGGCAAGACTTGCGTTAATAGCGACGGTCGGACCGCCCGACTGGGCAACCATGCAATTTTTTTTATTCATAAGCGCTCCTTTGTTCCTTTTTTCGTTACAGTTTTTTATAGCTTCCTGTTTCTGTTTTTCGTGCTTATTTTTATAATATATGATAGAGTTGTAATTGACAAGTAAAAGATAAACGGGCGGCGGATACAGATGGGCTGCGCTTGAAACGGGAGGGTGAAAAATGCAAGAGTGGGAAAAACGGTTATCGGCCTGTATGTTGTGCCCGAGGCGCTGCAAAGTAAACAGGCTGGCGGGAGAGCGGGGCGTCTGCGGGGCGGCCGCGGCGGTCAGGGCGGCGAGGGCTGCGCTTCATATGTGGGAAGAGCCGTGTATTTCAGGGACGCGCGGTTGTGGAGCGGTATTTTTTTCGGGATGCCCGTTGCACTGCGTTTATTGCCAGAATGAAAAAATTGCAGGCGGCGAATATGGAATCGAGATTTCTCCGGAACGCCTGGCAGAGATATTTTTAGAACTGCAGGAGAAGGGCGCGAACAATATTAATCTTGTAACGCCGGGACATTACGTCCCGCAAATCCAAAGAGCGATCGATATTGCCAGAGCGCAGAGGATGGCGCTTCCGATTGTTTACAATACCGGGGGTTACGAGTCGGTGGAGACGATTCGTTCTCTGGAGGGATATGTGGACGTTTATCTGCCGGATTTAAAGTATATGGACGCTGCGACGGCGGAAAAATATTCTCATGCGCCCGATTATTTTTTCTATGCGCGCAGGGCAATTGAGGAGATGGTGCGCCAGAGCGGACCGCCGCGTTTTGTGACGGAGAAAACGATAGAAGAGAGCGTAAAAGCCGGGCGGGCGCGGTGGAAAGAGGAGCGTCAGATGGGTCCGGAGGAGTACGGAAAATTGCCGGAAAGCGACACCGGCATTCTGGTGCGCGGCACGCTTGTGAGGCATCTTTTGCTGCCGGGGGGACTTTGTGATGCGAAACGGATTGTGAAGTATCTTTTAGAGACGTACGGCGGGAAGATTTATATCAGTCTGCTGAACCAGTATACGCCTGGAAAATTTGCGGCGAATTATAAGGAGCTTTCTGAGAGGGTTGAAAGGGAGGATTACGAGGCACTCGTAGATTATGCGATTGCGTGCGGGATTGAGAATGGATTTATACAGGAGGCGGACGCGGCGGACGAAGCCTTTATACCGGAGTTTGACGGGAGCGGAATACAGTGAAAATTGCGATTGCATTTTTGGTGATTTTTGGTGTAATATATGTTTAAAAATGGGATTGGAGGAAGAAAGATGCGTAAAACGAAAATTATCTGTACAATGGGACCGGCAACGGACAATATCGAGGTGTTGGAGAGTCTTGTCGCAGAGGGAATGGATGTGGCGAGATTCAATTTCTCGCATGGGACTCATGAGGAGCAGTTTGCACGGATGGAACGGCTTCGGGAAGTCAGAAAAAAATATAACAAGCCGGTTGCGATGCTTCTCGATACAAAGGGGCCGGAAATCAGAGTTCGCGATTTCAAGGACGGAAAAATAAATGTCTCATCAGGGCAGAAATTTACGCTGACGGGGAGAGAACTTCTTGGGGACGAGACGATCGTGAGTATTACGTATCAGACGCTCGCAAACGACGTTACGGTCGGAAAGAGAATTTTGATTGACGACGGCTTGATCGAGCTGACGGTGGATTCCGTCGACGGAATGGATATTCACTGTACAGTGCAAAACGACGGTGTGATATCGAACCACAAGGGCGTAAATGTTCCGGGAATCCATGCAAATATGCCATACATGAGCGAGGGGGATAAAGAGGATATCCTGTTTGGCATTGAGCAGGACGTGGATTTTGTTGCGGCGTCTTTTGTCCGCTGTGGGGCGGATGTGAAACAGATTCGTACCCTACTCGATGAAAACGGCGGGAAGGATATCAACATTATTGCGAAAATTGAAAACGGCGAGGGCGTCGAGAATATCGACGAGATCATTGAAGCTTCCGACGCAATTATGATTGCAAGAGGGGATATGGGCGTAGAATTGCCGGAAGAGGACGTTCCGATTGTCCAAAAGCTGATCATAAAGAAGGTTTATGAGGCGGGAAAACAGGTAATCACGGCGACGCAGATGTTAGATTCCATGATGAAGAATCCGCGGCCGACGAGAGCGGAGACGGCCGATGTCGCGAATGCGATTTATGACGGAACCAGCGCGATTATGCTTTCCGGGGAAACCGCGGCGGGCAGATTTCCGGTGGAATCGCTAAAGACGATGGTGAAAATCGCGGACAGGACAGAGCTTGATATTGACTATACGAAACGCTTTTTCGGATATGACCGTACGGCTAATCCGGATATCACGGATGCAATCAGCCATGCGACGTGTACGACGGCGCATGATCTGAATGCCCGGGCGATTGTGACGGTAACGCGGTCAGGCCGTTCGGCGAGAATGATATCGCGCTATCGTCCGGCATGCGATATCATCGGCGGCGCGGTTACCGAGAAGGTGTGGCGCCAGCTCAATATGTCCTGGGGAATCATTCCTGTCCTGCTCGAGGTGAAGCAGGATACGTTTGAGCTGTTCGAGCATGCGATTGACGTGTGCAAACAGGAAAACCTTGTAAAGAAAGACGAGGTAGTAGTTATTACGTCCGGAATACCGCTTGGAATGTCGGGAACAACAAACATGATAAAAGTCCATGTAGTCTAATTGTTGTGGGGAGTCCTGATGCCTCGGCTCCACCAAGTGTGAGGAGACCTGACGTTTTAGAATAAGAGATAAGGATATGCGGAATACTTCATCTACAAGAAATTTTTTGTGGGTGAAGTATTTTGTATAATGAGCGAAATCGGAGGGATGTAAGCATGGATCAAAAGAAAATGGAAGAACTCGTAGAAAGGAATGCGTTTGCGAAATATATTGGCATGGAGCTTTTAGAGGTAAAAGACGGCTGTGCAAAGGGAAGGATGAGGCTTGAAAGAAGACATACAAATATCTACGAAGGGATGCATGGGGGCTGCGTCTATGCCCTGGCCGATACTTTGGCAGGGATTGCGGCCGCCACATGCGGAAGGTATGTGACGACGTTGAACGGAACGATGAATTACATGCAGCCGATAAAGGATACGAAGTATGTAAATTGCCGGGCGGATGCCGTGCGGTTGGGAGGAAGGATCGCGGTGATTAACGTAGTGGTTGAAAACGATAAAGGGGAAATTTTAAGTAACGGAAGTTTTAATTACTACTGTACGGGGAAAGCGCTGGGGTGAGGGGAAAAATACGAGACTTAAGAGATGGGATAAAGAGATAAAATATAATTTGGCTTCAGAGGAAGCGTTGTCATTCGTTTTGCGCAAACTTGTTTCAATTTTCTATTTACAACCGCCCTTGTTTTGTAGTATTTTATAAAAGACTATAAAGGTTGAAAAAGTATTGTTGCTTTGAGAATAATATAGGAAAGAGGATAAGTGATGAAGAAGGTTGTCAAATTTGGAGGAAGCTCCCTTGCGAGTGCCGAGCAGTTCAGAAAAGTGGGAAAAATTATCCGGTCGGATGAGAAGAGACGTTTTGTGGTGCCGAGTGCGCCGGGAAAGAGAAACAGCAAGGATACCAAAGTGACGGATATGCTCTATGCCTGTTATTCGCTTGCAGAGGAGGAAAAGAATTTTGACAGGGAGCTTGCCGAGATTAAGGCGCGCTATGATGAGATTATAGAGGGACTTGGGCTAAACCTGGATCTTAGCGGGGAATTTGCAAAGATAAGCGAGAATTTCAGGGCGAAAGCGGGTTCCGATTATGCGGCATCCCGCGGCGAATATTTAAACGGAATTGTGATGGCAGATTATCTGGGGTTTGAGTTTATTGACTCTGCGCAGGTGATTTTCTTTGATGAGAACGGCGAGTTTGACGCAGATAAGACGAACCGTGTCTTGGGCGCACGCCTTTCGGGGTGCGAGCATGCGGTCGTCCCGGGTTTTTACGGCGCGTATGAAGATGGAACGGTTAAGACCTTTTCAAGAGGCGGGTCGGATGTGACGGGTTCTATCGTCGCAAAGGCCGTGCAGGCCGACGTCTATGAAAACTGGACGGACGTTTCCGGATTTCTTGTGGCCGATCCAAGGATTATAAAAAATCCTGAGGTGATCGATACGATTACATACCGCGAGCTTCGAGAGCTTTCCTATATGGGGGCTACCGTATTGCACGAGGACGCAATTTTCCCGGTGCGCCAGGAGGGCATTCCGATTAATATAAGAAATACAAACGCGCCGGAGGATAGCGGCACATGGATTGTCGGCAGCACCTGTCAGAAATCGAAGTATACCATTACCGGAATTGCCGGGAAAAAGGGATTTTGTGCGGTCAATATTGAAAAAGATATGATGAATTCTGAGATAGGATTTGGCAGAAAAGTTTTACAGTCGTTTGAGGAAAACGGAATTAACTTTGAGCATATGCCGTCCGGAATCGATACGATGACCGTTTTTGTGCATCAGGACGAATTTATGGATAAGGAACAGAGCGTGGTTGCGGGAATTCACAGGCTGGCTGATCCGGATTCCATTGATATTGAGGCGGATTTTGCATTGATTGCCGTTGTCGGGCGCGGCATGAAATCTACGAGGGGAACGGCCGGTCGTATTTTTTCCGCGCTTGCCCATGCGAATGTAAACGTAAAAATGATCGATCAGGGATCGTCAGAGTTAAATATTATTATCGGCGTTAGCAATGATGACTTTGAGATGGCAATAAAAGCGATTTATGATATTTTTGTAATATCTCAGTTATAGAGAAGGCGCGAAAAGCCGAAAAATAATTTATAAGAAGCGGGAGGGCGTTGCGATGAAGAAATACAGAAGATTAATAACAATGTTTTTAATAAGCTGTCTTTTGTTTACAGGTATTTTCAGTGTTCCGGACATTGTGTTTGCGAAGGGGATTAAAACGATTTCCCAGGTGGAGAAGCTTGCAAAGAAGAAAGTAAAAGGCGCGACGATAATTGAGGTAGATAAAGATTATGAAAAGGGCGTTCTTGTCTTTGAGGTTCATCTTCAGAAGGGGAAGAAAGAGTATGATCTTGTCTACCGGGCCTCTGATGCGAAATTGATTTCCTATGGCTGGGAGATGCAGCCATGGTATCTGAAGGCGGGGCAGGGCAGAGCGATGAGTATGAGTAAGTGTAAAAAGCTTGCGAAAAGGCAGGTGCCGAAAGCCAAGATTACCGGGATTACAAGAAAGTACAGCGATGGAATTGACAAATATAAGGTAAAAATGAAGAAAGGGAACAAAAAATACGAATTAGAGTTTCATGCGCGTACGAAAAAGCTTATTGAATACGAATGGAAATATGTTACGAAGACCGACAACAGTACGAAATATATTGGGGCCGAGGAGGCGAAATGGATTGCCCTTAAGAAGATTGGGGGAGGAACCGTGATAAAGGTAGAATTTGATATGGACGACGGGGTTCCCGTTTATGAAGTAGAAGTGATAAACGGAGAGTATGAATATGATGTGGAAATTCATGCGAAGACGGGAACGATATTAGACGTCGATATGGATCATATCTGGTAGCGCCTATCGGATATGGACGACAGGCTGTTTCAGATTCTGAAAAAAATATATTACAAGAAAAAATACGAAAAAGATGAAAATGGAATTCAGCGCATAATCAAGAATGGCGATGTCTTTGATTGCGATACAAAGACTACCGTGTATGCGCTGGATCGCCTTTCTTTTGAGGAACTGGGTTATTTGAGTTCCAGCGGGTATCCGGTCAATGAAATTGAGGCGTTTTCTCATGACGAATGTGTGCGGGGCTACAAAGAGATTCTGCATCGCGGCAATCTGACTTTGGAGAATCTTCTGGCTGCGTATTTGTGCGGATTTTCGAGTTTTCCAAGGGGGAGGCAGCCCATTCTCAGCTATTTGTTTGCGAAGGCGGTTCCGGAACATATTTTTACCCCATTTGAGAAAGACGGAAAGATTTGCGCATACTGTTCCATGTCAAAACAGATATGGATTCAGAAAGGCGAGGAGATATTTCGAAAATACTGGGGATATTCATGGAATGAAATGTGGGAGAAAGCGCTTATCGACTTGCGCGAGTTTTCGGAATTGCCGCCATGCGTTCCAACGGAAAAAGATATTCAAATTTTTTGCGCCGTAATCGATTTAATAAGAAAGGCTCCTTCCGGTGAAACGCCCGGAAAACTGGAGCAGCGCATAAGAAAAGAGAAAATTGTTCCAAGTTATGAGAAATACAGGTTTCGCGGGCAGCTAATGACGCTTGCCGAATTGGGTATTTTGCCAAATCCATATGTCAAACCTTTATATGACGGATTTGTTACATTCCAACAGAGATGCCGGATTGGTCAAAAAGTTTCCGGCAGCGCAAGGTCGGATATTGTTTTGCCGCTTTCCGGGTGGCGGGGCGATAATCCGGTGGATGAGGAAAGGCTTTCCCTCCTGTTTGGACATTTCCTCGGGGAGAGTGGAGAAAAATAATCCGTCAAATTGTACAAAAAAGAGTAGAAATATTGAATTTATTGTAAGTATATGGTATAATTTTCCATATTCAGAGGGGAATATCTGGTGAGTGCAGTATGGGAAATTATATCAGGATTAAGGACTGGTAAAGCGCCACTGAAGTTGACGATAACTTCTGAGGCGCTCTTTTTATATCAATAGGAAAGGCCGAATCAAATTAAAAAGTGAAAATGCCTTTCCTATTGATAAAAAAATGCGCACTCGCACAAGAGGAAAAAATTGCTTCGCAATTGTGCTCGGCGCATGAAAGTGAGCAGTCCTTCGAGATTGAGAGTGAGGGTAGTTGAATTGTGTCTGCCCACTTTGTTCTATTATAGGAAAGGCCGAATCAAGCGAAAGCGTGAAAAGGGAGGGTATATGAATGGATTATGAGTATGATATTGCGATTTCCTATAAGAGTGAAATCGAGGCGAAGGCTGCCAGAATAAACGATTATCTGGTTAAAGACGGGTGGAACGTATTTTTTGCACCGGAAAAACAGCAGGAGCTTTTGTCGGAGAAGATTCACCAAATGCTCTATGGCGTATATAAAAACAAGTCGTGTATGAAAGTATTGTTGATTTCGAAATCTTATCTGGACGGCGAGTGGACGTCGCTGGAAAAGCGGGTGTCTTTGGAGAGCACGAAGGAGGATCGAAAAAGACTGTTGATTGTAAATTATACCGACCAGATTATTTTGCCGGGAGATCTGCAGGAATTGCAGTATCTGGACGGGCGCGGGTTGCAGGAGGATGAAGTTGCGTCTCTTGTGACGGAGCGTCTTTGCAAGTATGTCAAAAAGAGTAAAAAACGACAGGATAAAAAACAGGGCTGGGATGAGGCGGGGAAGGTTATCATTCATAATGACGGGGGAATCGTTGTCCGCGACAATGCTCATTTTGGAAATATTCAGATGTGAGGGGAATCGGGATGGACGTCAGAGAAGAAGAGAACGGGATAGGGGAAGAAAATGAAGGGGAGACGGTTCGTGAAGACAAAAGAGAGGAAGAGATACCGCTCGAAAAAATACTGGAGTCCGTAGAAGCGGACGACAAGAGAAATATCTATATTCAGTACCGCGTGATTAACAACCATGGCGTTATGACAGGAGACGATGCCAGAATTGAGAGCATTCAGATAAAGGATACGGAGAGGCAGAAAAAAGGCGCGGAACGGGGAAATATTTTTGACGATGAAGGGCAGTTAAGCGCCTGGCTTGCAGAGAATTATGAAGCATATCCGATGGCGTTAATAATAGCGGCGGCCGCATTTGATACCTTTCCGTACGCGTGGGTTGTGCAGGCGGCAGACAGGCTTTTCGAATCATTTTCGCACAGGGGAGACGAGGAGAAAAAGCAATATGGAATCACGGATACATTCAGTCGGTTTGGCGCCAAAATCTATGAGGGGGAGATGAATACCTATACCGGAAGGACTCCGGTGGAAGTTGTGCGGTTTGAGGAGAGGATACACAGGGAGAGGACGCTGAAATATATCTGGAGGGAGTGCCCGGGGCTGCGCGACGGGATTATCTGCTGGCTGAAGGATTACAGTGTACATAAGCCGATGTCTATGTCTAAGAGGGCGATGGAAGTGATCGGGCTGCTTGCCTGCTGGGATTACTACTATTTTTTAAACAATATGGCGGGCGCGGTTCAGAAGGACAAAAGCATATCGACGGATATGATAATTGCGCAGACGATCCTCACAATAAGCAGAGAAGAGATGTACCGGGAGAATGCGGATCATCTGCTGCGCGCCTTTGGACGGGAGAGGAGAGTGCATTATCTGTTGACGGCCTTGTTTGTATGCGCGCAGTGGGAAGAAAAAAGCGATATAGCGGACAGTATGATTGAACGTTATATATGCGAAGCGCTCGCGGAACTGCACCAGGGAAAAGAAGGAGAATATCTGAAGAATTTGTACGACTTTTTTGCTTCCGGAATGAGGGTGTTTCGTTTTTACGAGGTATTGGTTGAAAGCATGTTTATGCGGGCCCGTCAGAATTTGTTTCCACGGGAAAAAAGGGAGCTTTGCGAGCTGTTTCTAAGGCTGTTTGCGGCGGATATCAGCCTGGCGCGGTTTGAGGACGGGGAAGATGCGATTTTGATAAAGATGTGTATGATCCGGCATGATATCCGTTACAGCCTGGCTTTTTTGTGGCAGACGGTATGGCAGTGCAGATATTACAGACAGGTGTTTTATGATTTGATGGCAAAGTATGAGAAGGAGCGCGGCGCAGCGGGGGAGCGCATGGGATACGGCATGGAGGAATTTATCGGCGGCGCGCTTGGGGATATTTGTACAAAAGAAACGCAGAGCGACATATGTAAAAAAATACGCAGGAGGATAAAAGGGTGAAGGAATTTATCGTGAGGGAGGAACCGTTTAAACAGGGGATGGCACAGCGCGTGCCCACGCCCGAACAGGGGGAATGCATTTTGCTGTATCAGACGGGAGCAGGGGAGTCTGGCAGTATGCTTATCAACTGCGGATTGAAGTATTCGTCTGCGAAAGTGAGGCGCGGCCGTTATAATCAAAAGGTTACGTTTTCCCTAGAGAGTAAGGAGATGAGCCAGAGCGATCGTATTGTGATGGTAGACAGCGATTTTTCTTTTCATGTTTCGTTTAAAATTTCTTACAGTCTTTATGACGTGCAGAAATATTTTTTCGGGGGAGCGGTGGACGAGGAGGATATCCGGCATACCGTAAGAGATACGATAAGGGCGCATAATGCGAAATGGGACGTCAGACAGGGATGGGAATTACAAAACGCGTTGGAAACAGGGATTGAAAAAAGCCTTGCGCGTTACGAGGGCGTAAAATTCCGGGTGTCGGAGCTTACGGTTACGCCGGACGAGGCGGCGTTGAAGATGCAGCAGTCGAACAGGGATAAGGTCGTGGGGATCCATGTTGCCGAGAATGAGACGGATCAGCGGCTGGCGATGAATGAACAGTCAATGAGGCTTGCAAGGAGCGAGCAGGAGCTGAAGTTAAAACAGATAGAAGACATGGCGTTTATGATGAAGCATTTTGGAAATCTTGCGCCGATCGTCAATGAATATTTGAAGAATAATGTGAATGGAGTGCAATTGTACGATTACATTATGAAGGGCAAAACCGATGAAATGAGCATGTTAAATACGGCGCTGAAAAATGATATTATCTCTCAGGACGACGCGTTTGAAAAGCTGACGGAAATATTGAAAAATAACGGATTTTTGCAGACGGAGGGATTGCTTCCGGATAAGGGGGAGGCGAGAATAGAGCAGAGCGGGAACGAAGAGGAGAAAGAAGAGATAAAAGAAGAGATAGAGGGAGAAAGCGCAGACGAGGCGCAGGATGTTTTGTCTGCGAATAAAAAATACATATGAAAAAATATTATTACGGAGCGTGGCAGAATTTTTATAATTTAAACTGGCCTGTGTGCTTTTTCATCGAATTGGTTTTTCTGTCTGCAGCTATTTTTTTGATCTGCAAGGCGCTTAAGAAGGTGGGAAGCAGGTTTGGGCTGAAGCAATATCTGGTGAAGGGATGGGTCTGGATTGTTACGGAGTTAATCTATCTCATCGGGCGCGACAGGGCGTGGGCGGTAGAGCTTGATAATAGAATGATAGAGTGGGGAAACCGTGCGGCGGAACATACGGGCGCAAAAAGGCGCACGCGGCGAAAGTGGTTTCTCGGCGTTGGGGCCGTCGTGATCTATTTGTTGGCGACGTTTGTGGATTTGCCGTTTGCGAAGCATTTGCAGGCATATTATTTGAGTGAGCTTGGCCATGTCAAGTCCTTCTTCCAGAGGTATGAGCAGACGCTGTCGAGGGGATATGAGAAATATCCGCCGTTATTTGTAAAGAGCGAGCCTGTGGAGGAGACGGAGGAAGAGACTGAGGAGCAGACCGAGGAAGCCGTTTTGATCTATATTCAATTGAATGAAAAAGGACAGAGCGGCGCAAATATCAGACAGGAGCCGTCGCTAAACGGAGCCGTTGTCGGCGGAGTGGACGGGCAGTCGGAAATACGTTATCAAAATCAATGGGAGCATGACGGGGAAAGATATTGGATTAAAATTTATATCCCGGGGGATGATATAGAAGGATGGTTAAGCGGAAATTTAATTGACAGTATTCAGTTGGAGGAGATTGTAAATGAAGAGCTTTAAAGAGAAGAAGACAGTTTTAAAAAGAGCGGCGGCATTGTTTGTTTCGGCGGCGATGGTTTTTTGTGTATTCGGATGCGGAAAATCCCAAGACTCGCCGGCGGAGAGCGAAAAGGATGAGACGTCTTATAAAGAGGCTGTGGATGTGTTAAATACGGTATTGCATGCTTACAGCGAGGACGAGCTGTTTGCGGTCGCCGGGGGAGATGTGGAAAATGCGGTTATGGACGCGCCTGGCAGGTTTGATATCAGTAAGACGGAAGAGCTCGATACTACGCTGGGACTGCCGGCGAGCCTGGCGGCGGATATCGAGGACGCGGCGTCCATGGTGCATATGATGAATGCGAATACCTTTACCGGGGCGGCATATCGCTTGAAAGACGGCACGGATTCGGATGCCTTTGTGGATGCGGTAAAATCGAATATTTTGAGCAGGCAGTGGATCTGCGGGCAGCCGGATACGCTGCTTATCATTCAGGCAGACAAATCATATGTGATCACCGCTTTCGGGGAGGCGGAAATTATGAAGGTTTTTAAGGAGAATGCGTTGTCTGCGCTTGACGGTGCAAAGGTAATTGCGGAGGAGTCGATCGAATGAGGTAACATAGATGCTTTTTTCCAGTATTCCGTTTTTATATTATTTTTTGCCGTTGGTGGCAGTCCTGTATTTTTTGGTTCCGGGGCGTCTGAAAAACGCAGTGCTGCTGTTTGCCAGCCTGGCGTTTTACGCGTGGGGAGAGCCAAAGTATGTTCTGCTTATGGCGGCTTCCGTTGTGCTTGGATACGGGTTCGGGCTTTTGGTGGAACGATACAGAGGAAAAAAATGCGGGAAGGTATATTGCGCGTTATCCGTAATTGCCAGTCTTTCTGTTCTGCTGTACTTTAAGTATGCAGATTTTTTCCTCAAAAATTTAAATGCCGTAACAGGATTTGATCTCCCGCTCTTGCGTTTGGCGCTTCCGATCGGGATTAGTTTTTATACCTTCCAGATTGTCAGCTATACGGTAGATGTGTACCGGGGAGAGGCCGCGCAGATAAATATCCTTGATCTGGCGGTCTATATCGCGATGTTTCCGCAGCTGATCGCGGGGCCGATTGTCCGCTATTCCGATATTGCGGGACAATTAAAGAGACGTTGTCATTCATGGAAGCTGGCGGCGCAGGGAATCCGTCGTTTCGTTATCGGCCTGGCAAAAAAAATCTTGCTGGCCAACCAGCTGGGGGAGCTGTGCGAAGTATTTCGCGCTTCCCAGGAAAAATCAGTGTTGTTTTATTGGCTTTACGCCCTGGCGTCCGCCTTATATATTTATTTTGATTTTTCCGGGTACAGCGATATGGCGATCGGTCTTGGGCGGATATTCGGTTTTCATTTTTTGGAGAACTTTCGTTATCCCTATATTTCGGCCAGCATTACGGAATTCTGGCGCCGCTGGCATATTTCTCTTGGGTCGTGGTTTCGGGATTACGTCTATATTCCGCTGGGTGGCAGCCGCTTTGGGAGAAGGAGGCAGATGTTCGCCATTTTCCTTGTATGGACGCTTACCGGTTTCTGGCATGGGGCGGAGTGGAATTTTATCGTTTGGGGATTGTTTTTTGCCGTGCTGCTTGCGGTTGAGAAGTTATGGCTGGGGAAGCATCTGAAAGAGAGACGCATACTTTCTCATATTTATGTATTGTTTTTTGTACTCATTAGCTTTGTGATCTTTCAGGCGCAGGATCTTGGGCAGGCGGTCTCCGATATCGGAGGACTTTGGGGAGCCGGGGGGATTCCGGTTGTTTCGGAGGAAGCTTTTTATGCGCTTAGGAGCTATGCGATTGTGCTTTTGGCCGGCGTGGTCGGAGCGACGCCTGTTTTGAGAGAGCTCGGTTTGGTCGTCTTAAAGAGGCCGGAGTGCAAAAAGATTTGGAACGTTTTGGAGCCTGCGGCGCTTTTGACGTTGCTGCTTGTTATGACGGCCTATCTTGTGGACGGGTCTTTTAACCCATTTTTGTATTTTCGATTTTAAGGAGAGGCGGACGATGGATACCGGGAAGAAGGATAAAGGAATGTGTGTGTTGTTTGCGCTGTTTTTAGCGGCGGGTTTTCTGCTGTGTCTCTTTATGCCCAAAGAGGAATATTCAGACAGCGAGAGACGCAGGCTTTCTGCGCTGCCAAAATTGTCGGCGGATGCGTTTTTTAGCGGGCGTTTTATGTCTGATTTTGAAACTTATGCGACCGACGCCTTTCCTTTTCGGGAACAGTTTCGCACGATTAAGGCATGGACGGCCACAAAAGTTTTTTGGCGCCGGGATAACAACGGAATTTACGCTTTCGACGGCTATCTTTGCGCCGTGGAATATCCGATGGACGAATCTTCGCTCGAGCGGGCCGCGCAGCGCTTTGCGGCTGTCTGTGAAAAATATTTGACGGAAGAAAACAGAGTCTTCCTCTCGGTTATTCCGGACAAAAACTGTTTTCTGGCGGGGGAGAGCGGACATCTTTCCATGGACTATGAAGAGTTTGAAAAGGTAATGAAAGAAAAAGCCCGTTTTGCGGAATATATATCCATCACAGACCTTTTGGAGAGAGACGATTATTACAGGACCGATACGCATTGGCGGCAGGAACGGATCACAGACGTGGCAGAGCGGCTGGCCGCGAAAATGGGGGCCGCGCTTTCCGGGGAGTATGAGGTTCACACGCTGAAACAGGATTTTAACGGGGTCTATCGGGGACAGGCTGCGCTGCCCGTGGCGCCCGATTCTATTTCCTATCTGACAGGGGAGGCGATTGACGGTTGTCTCGTATACGACTGGCAAAACAGAAGACAGATCCCGGTTTACAATTTAGAGAGCGCGGCGGGAAGGGATCCTTACGAGATGTTTCTGTCCGGCCCGCTGTCCCTTGTCTCGATTGAGAATCCGAGAGCAGATTTTGAACGGGAGCTTGTCATATTTCGGGATTCGTTCGGTTCAAGTATAGCGCCGCTGCTTATCAGCGGATATTCTAAAATTACATTGGCGGATATCCGGTATATTCAGCCGGATTATCTTGGGCAGTTTCTTGATTTTGAAAATTGCGACGTACTGTTTTTGTACAGTACGCTTGTGTTAAATCACAGCGAAACCCTGAAAATGTAAAAACCTTGAAAAGGATGTCGTATGCTTTTAGCGGCCCCGTTACCGCGGGCCGCTGCGCTGCTTTTTCAGCAATTTACAGAGAGCAGCTTCAAAACATTCCCTATATCATCCTCAATACAAATTGACTGGTCTTTGATTTCTGCCGGGATGCAGATTTGCGACAGATTCATACAAATATAAACGGAGCCGGGATTTTCATATGTCATCCGCCAGAACGGATATTTGATAATTCCCGGAGTATTGCCGCCGACGCCCAATTCCAGATATAAAATTCGAAGATCTTTATGGCTGCGTATAAAATCCTGATACCGCCCGGCGGCCGCATGCCAGCCGTTATCTTCCACAAAGGTATGATCCGCCCGCAAATTCATTGACATAGGCGCGCCGCAGACGGGACAGCGGGGGATAAGCGAGGACGGAATACGCATATTTTCCTGTTCGACAACCATCTGTTTTACAATGGTTTCATTGTCGTAAGTCTTTTTGTGGCAGGGTTTTGAGCACTGCCATAGTCCGTAATCGCCCTGTGTATAAAACAGCCTGCGTTTCTCAAAACCTGCTTTCTGAAAACAGTGGTCTACATTTGTCGTCAGTATAAAATAGTCTTTGTCCCTTACCAGATTGTACAAATCATGATAAACGTCCTTCGGCGCATTCTGATAACGGTTTATAAAAATGTAACGGCTCCAATACGCCCAATATTCTTCCAACGTATCATACGGGTAGAAGCCTGCCGAATACATATCCCGAAAATCATACGTTTCTATAAAATCGGGAAAAGCGTCCTCAAAGCGTTTTCCGGAGTACGTAAATCCGGCGGAAGCTGACAGTCCCGCCCCCGCGCCGATCACAATGGCATCGACACTTTGTATTAGCTTTTTTATTTTTTTGATATTATCCCAACAACTGCTTGTAGATTTGATAGTCGCTGTCTTTAAACACATTAAAAACCACCTCCAGACCATTTTGATTTTTCCTTTGATAGTCCAGCACTGTCCGTATTGCTATTTCGGCGGCTTTTTCATTGGGAAAATGAAATTCCCCCGTAGAAATGCAGCAAAAAGCAACGCTTTTCAACTGATATGCCGTCGCAAGTTCCAGACAGGAACGGTAACAGTCCGATAACAATTCCTGGTCTTTCCCGGTAACCTCCCCGCAAATAATCGGGCCTACCGTATGAAGAACATAGCGGCAGGGAAGATTGTAGGCTTTTGTGATCTTTGCTTTTCCCACAGGCTCTTTTGTCTTCTGTTTTTGCATGATACGGGAACATTCCAGACGAAGTTCCACCCCAGCGGCAGAATGTATCGCATTGTCAATACATCCATGACAGGGAACGAAACAGCCCAACATGGCGGCGTTGGCCGCATTTACAATAGCGTCTACGGAAAGTCGGGTAATATCGCCCTGCCATAGATAAATTCCCGGCTGTGCCGGTGAAATATCTGATAACGAAACAACGCCCTTCCTGGTACATTCTTCCTGTAAATATGCGTCCTGTACTTCTAAAAATTCTTTGGAAACTGTCTTAGGCGGGCGTATATTCATAAGAGAACGAAACAGACGCTTCCTTTCTGTTTCCCGTGCAGGAATTTCCATGGTTCTAAATTCGTTATTTTCATTCAACAAATCGTTTATCAAAAATGCAAGCCTTTCTGTCTGTTTCATAGCGTCCTCCATCTGATTATACTCTGTTCTTCCTGTTTTTTTGATTTGTCTGCGGCTTGTTTTTTTCCGCTTGCAAGATTATAATAAATCCGTATTGAAAAAACGTAAAGTACGCACTTTATTGTGCCATAGTTACCAAAAAGAAACAATTTGAAAGAAACGAGGGGTTTGATGGAAAAAAAATTGCCTGCCTGTCCGGTAGAAACTACGCTAACGCTTATCAGCGACCGTTGGAGAGTGTTGATTATCCGTGATTTACTGGACGGTACGAAGCGGTTTGGAGAATTGAAAAAATCTGTGGGGAATATATCTCAAAAGGTTTTAACGGCAAATTTGCGTTCCATGGAAGACAGCGGGTTACTTACCCGAAAAGTGTATCCGGAAACGCCGCCGCGGGTAGAGTATACTCTGACGGAAACAGGATACAGTCTAAAACCCATCTTAGACGCCATGGTAGCGTGGGGAACGGAATATAAACAGAAAGATCGTAAATTCTTATTCGACAAGGAGGAATTAATTATGACTCGAAATTTGGGCTGTAATATAAAAATTGCCCTATTGCAGATTTCCCCCTGTAAAACAGCGGAAGAAAATCTCGAAAAGGGAATTCAATACTGCAAAAAAGCCAGAGAAAGCGGCGCAGATATCGCTTTGTTTCCTGAAATGTGGAGTAATGGATATCGTATCTACGGCAGGCCTGTTGAGGAATGGAAACGGGAAGCCGTTTCTGTGAACGGAGATTTTGTTACTGGTTTTGGCTGTCTTGCGAAAGACCTGAATATGGCAATTGGCGTTACCCTGCTTGAAAAATATGGAAGTGCTCCCCGTAATTCGCTGGTTCTTTTTGACCGATTTGGAGAACAAAAATTTGTTTATGCCAAAGTACATACCTGCGACTTTGATGTAGAGCATAATTTAACCCCCGGCGATGATTTTTATGTCACTGACCTTGATACGGAGCATGGCAAGGTAAAAGTCGGCGCTATGATTTGTTATGACAGAGAATTTCCTGAAAGTGCAAGAATACTGATGCTGAAAGGCGCCGAATTGATTCTTGTCCCGAATGCCTGTCCCATGGAAATCAACCGCCTTTCCCAGCTCCGTGCCAGAGCTTATGAAAATATGGCGGCGATTGCTACCTGCAATTATCCTGAAACGGTACCTGACTGTAACGGCGGCTCAAGTGTTTTTGACGGTGTGGCATACCTTCCTGCTTCGGAGGGTTCCAGGGAAACTTGTATTTTGCAGGCAGACGGAAAAGAGGGAATCTATATTGCGGAACTTGATTTAGAGCGGCTGCGTAATTATCGGAAAAGTGAGGTACACGGAAATGCATATCGGCGTCCAAAGAAGTATGGAATGCTGATTGATGAGAAAATTGATAAACCGTTCGTCAGAAATGATTATAGAAAGTAAAAACAGACAAATTGCGATTGGGAGACGTGGAGAAGAATGGTTGCTTTAATTGTGGCTTTTGCTAAAAATCGGGTAATTGGAAATAAGGGGCATATTCCTTGGAAAATAAAGGGAGAACAGAAACGATTCAAGGAGCTTACAACGGGAAATGTAGTCGTCATGGGAAGACGTTCTTTTGAGGAAATAGGCAGACCGCTGCCGAATCGCATAACGATTGTTGTTTCGAATACGAAAGACTTTACAGGAGAAAACTGTTATACCGCGGGGTCTTTACAAGAGGCAATCAAATTGGCAGGGAATAGAGACGTTTTTATTTCCGGTGGAGCGAGATTATATGAAGAAGCATTACCAATAGTGGAAAAAATGTATATAACGGAGATAGATAAAATTATTGACGGGGATACTTATTTCCCACAATTTGCAGACGGAGATTTTATAAAAGAGGTTAATGAAAGAATTGAAGGTGAAATTCCATATAAATATGTGACATATACGAGAAAAAATAAAACACTGTCATAACTTCCCGTTTGCCGTGAAGAGGTAGGGCATAACAGAGAATTATTTATGTTAATTACGCGATTAAAATATGTTACGCTATACCACAGAGGGAATGACAGTTTAATTACGGTAAAGTTATGGAAGGAGAAAATATCATAGAATCCAGGACAGGATTTTATGATCAAAGAACTATTATGCAATCATCGAAAGAATATTTACAGAATTTAAAACAATGGCTTCGGGATACGGAAGATTCCCCGCTGGAAGAAATGTCTGATTTTTTTACGAAGCGATTGGAAGGTTATGAGGAACATATGTCTATTTGGGAAAAATCTTATCAAATGTTTTCGGAAATTTTGCCCTCTAATTGCCGGAACATTTTAGACTTAGGATGTGGAACTGGTTTAGAATTAGATAAAATCTGGGAAAAAAATCCGGACATGGAAGTAACAGGTGTAGATTTATGTCAAAGTATGCTGGATAAGCTGCTGAAAAAGCATTCTGATAAGCGTCTTACCGTAGTATGTCAGGATTATTTCAAATACGATTTTGGATACGAAAAGTGGGATGCAGTCATTTCCTTCGAAAGTCTGCATCATTTTCTGCCGGAACGCAAAAAGGAACTGTACCGAAACGCCTATAATGGTCTAAAACGTGGTGGCGTTTTTCTTTTGGGAGATTACATTGCCTGTTGTGATGAGGAGGAGGAACTATTGTATAGCACGTACTTAAAACGGAGAAATCAGTTTGCAATACCAGACAATAGTTTTGTTCATTTTGATATTCCACTGACCTTGGAGCATGAAAGGGAATTGTTGCAAAATGCAGGATTTGTGCTTGAAAAAGTCTTTGAAAATCCTGACGGCGCAACAATTATTGTAGCTGGAAAAGGAGTCTGAATTATAGCAGAAAAATATCGGAACGTTTGTGGAATATGCCGGATAAAGGTGAAGTGGAAAGCTTTGAACAACCAAGATATTACGGGAGAGATATTGTTTGATTTTTATAAAGAAGGGAATGAGATAGCTCAAAGTCGCCAATTTGAAACCGTGTTGAGATAGAAGAGAGGGGATATTTATGTGGCTCATTATGGCGGTTTTATCAGCTTTTTTTGCCGGAATAACATCTATCCTTGCCAAATGCGGAATCAAGAAAACAGATTCAGACGTAGCTACGGCATTGAGGACATTTGTTGTACTGATGTTTGCGTGGATTATGGTGTTTATAGTCGGTTCGTACCGCACTATTTCTACATTAACGGCAAAATCGCTGTTATTTTTTACTTTGTCTGGCATGGCGACCGGCGGCTCGTGGATATGCTATTTTAAGGCACTTTCTTTGGGTGATGTAAACAAAGTGGTTCCGATTGATAAGTCAAGTACAATACTTTCTATATTGTTTGCTATCATTTTGTTTGGAGAAACGGAAAATCTTGCAATAAAATTGATTGGTACGGCAATTCTTTCGGCAGGAATTTATTTAATGGTTGAGAAAAAGCAAGACTGTAAAAAAGGAGAGGGTAATAAATGGAAATTTTATGCCATTTTGTCAGCTTTATTCGCTGCATTAACTTCTATTCTTGCAAAAGTTGGAATTGCCGGGGTAGAATCCAATCTTGGTACGGCAATCCGTACGGGCGTTGTTTTTGTCATGGCTTGGCTGGTTGTATTTATGAAAAACAAACAGACGCAGCTAAGACAGCTTGATAGGAAAGAATTTGCCTACATATCACTTTCGGGGATTGCAACCGGCGGTTCATGGTTGTGCTATTATTATGCAATTCAAAATGGCATTGTTAGCGTAGTAGTTCCGATTGATAAATTAAGCATTGTGATAGCGGTTGCCTTTTCTTATATTGTATTTGGGGAAAGGTTGAGCAAAAAGGCATTTGTTGGACTTTTGCTAATGGTGCTTGGAACACTGATAATGTCAATTTGGGCTTAAATCACCCCCTGGATATCATCCACCTCTGGCTGCTTACAAAGTTTTGGTGTATAACTTCCTTATGGAAATTTATCCATTCCCATATATTTTGTGTTATAATGTTTTATATGATTTTGATAATAAACTATAACAGCTAACAATTCCCTTAAAAATCATCAAATCACAATCGGAAATTGGAGGAAAAGGAGAATAGACATGCAAATTGTACCTACATTAAATTTTGGCGGGAATTGCCGGGAAGCAATTCAAATGTATGAAAAGGCGTTAAATGGAAAGATTAATTGTATGATTACATATGGAGAAGCGAATGACCCGGCATATATTCCGTTGCTTCAAGAAAACCAAAAAGAATATATATATCACTCGGAACTTTTGTTGGATAATCAAAGAATCATTATGAGTGACCATGTGGATATTGAATTTCAAACATGCTATTCAAATTTTCTCACTATTATGTATGATACAAAAGAAGAAGTGCAAAGAGCATACGAAATCATGAAAGAAGGAAGTAAGACAATATATCAAATGGAAGCGACGCCTTACAGTTCCTGCCGAGTTGTTTTTGTCGATAAATTTGGAATTCGTTGGGGTATTATGACCGAGCAGACAGAACGATGAATTTGAATTAGCAGGGAAAGGAAACCTCACCATTCGCAAGGTTTCCTTTTTCATAATGCGGAAGATGGGACTTGAAGGAATTTCCCTCCCTCCACCCCCCATAGAAAAGGAACTTTCCGCACATCAGTAACTTCTTGTTTATGCTTTTATTTAACAAACTGAAACTTATTCCAATTCTATTTTATAAAACTTTGCTTTAAACGTTTGGCTGCCGTCGAGCTTTGTATATTCTCCGTAATGGTCGAACTTTAGACCACATTTTTCCATAACTTTGCCCGAACGCGGATTATCCACTGCATGATCTGAGCAAATCTTGTTTATGCCAAGTTCTTTGTGCGCAAAATCAATAATGGCTTTCATTGCTTCAGTGCAATATCCCTTGTGCCAATAATCATAATGAAGATTATATCCGATACCCCAATAGTCTTTCATTTGGGTATTTGGCCCTATACTCCCTGTTCCGATTACTTTATTCTCTTCCTTCAGAACAAAAGCCCAAATCCACTCATCTTCGTCAACGAAAGTCGACTTTATCCAATCAATAGTTTGACTGATATCGGTATATGTAGAATATGACATATACTTCACAACTCTATCATCACTGTTCCAACTGTAACAGGCTTCTGCATCATCAAGCATGAGTGGACGTAAAATCAGCCTGTCTGTCTCGATTATAGGTTCTTTGCTCATATTCTATATCCCTCTCCAATTCTGCAAAAACTATCTCTGCGTCAACTGCTTCTGCTCCGTTAGCAATTTCTTGCTCGGACTCAAATATGGCTTGGTCAATGCGGTTCATTCTTGCAAATTTATCATATAATTCACTACTCATTACAACCAAATCGCTATATCCATTCTTAGTAATAAAAATAGGCTCCTGTTCCTTGTGTGCGATATTAGAAATCTCGGTTGTATTGCGTAAATCCTTAATAGGCATAATAATTGGCATAATGCTTCACCTATTTCTTTGGCGCAATTATAGCATGATTATGTCCAGACGACAACAAAAAATGTAACATGATGAAAATTTTAATATTTCTTAGAGTAAAAGATGCAAAGTAAAAGATTTGGGTAAAGATTTGAAAAATAATTGTTGACACATAAATTAATTTGCTGTATCATAACGCAATATATATCAAAGGCTATGAAGAGAAGAGTAAGTAGTTAGATATGTTACAGAGAGTCTGG
>CANDCP010000024.1 GCA_947383215.1 uncultured Roseburia sp. | reverse complement strand
GTGACTTGTCGCCAGTTTCCTAACTTGACATTCGCTCCACGGAAAACCTGCCATACCGGCAGCAACCTCGCGCTTCACAGCTATCAATGCCACAGCAAACTTTAGTATACACGAAGAAAACATCTATTGCAAGTCTTTTTTCATAAAATTTACGTTTTTCCTGTTATTTGGCACAATCCGGGGAGTGGACGACAAAAAACGAACCGATTTTCGCAGCCTAATAGCTCAGCCGCCGCAAGCTCCCCTCGTCAAACGTATACTCCGGCGTTACAAACGGATAGACAACCTCCCTCTCATAATACCAGGGATCGTCCTCATGCCCCGGATTTTTCAACAGATGAAATTCCTGCGCCGGCATATATCCCTGCGCCAGCAAAAAAGCCTTCTCCCCCTCGCCGTTCTCGCACATATCCACAATCAGCACCACATGTCCGGGACTTCCGGCCTTTAAAAAGACGTCCCCTGCCCTCGCATCCTTTAAATCCACCGGCTCGGACTCTCCATCCATGGATAACGTACCGGCATAAGCAAACACAATCCGAAGATACTGCACGAAATTATCATACGAATCATCATACGACGCCGTCCTACTCCAGGCCGCGTCATTCCCGTTTACCGAAATCCGGCTCCCTTCGCGCCATTTCACATAATCCGCCGAAAAACCGTTGACAAAATGAAACGCAATCCGCTCGTACTGTCCCGTTTTCCAAAAATATTCCGCGTACACGCGCATAACGGAATCTGCGCACTGTTGCAAATCTTCATTCTCCAGCGGCAGATCAAAGACTGCCGCATGCGCCGTTTGGTTCCCTTTCCTGTTTCCGTTATAGAGAAGAACCGGGCTTCCCTCCTCTTTCATCGGATAATTCCGCAAAAATTCCTGCAAGCTTCCCTGCTCTGCCTCTTCCCTCTGATATCCCTCCGGCGTTGATATACGATCGCCCAATACCGTCCCGGTCGGGATAATTAAGCTCTTTAACGCCTCTTCCCCGGCGACGTTTTCACTTCTCTCTTCCGTCGTCTCCTCGGGCTCCTCTTTGGCCGCCTCGGACGCCCGCAGTGGCATATCGTCCTTTTTTACTTCGTGCGTACCCGCACATCCGCCAATACAAACGGCAACCAAAAGCGCCGTCATACACAAATATTTCTTCATTCTGCCCCTTCCATAAAGGCGTCCGCCATATCGCCGTAACCATAGAAAGAAATGGCGTATTTTAAACCGTCCGCCACTTCCTCCCGTGAAAATCCATGCTCCGCAAGGAACGCGTCATCCTTTTTGTTCAGATAATCATAGAACAACAGCGCAATCTGAAAATCCCGGTTGTCCTGTTCCCTAAAACCCGCGACCAAAATATTCTCCGCCTCATTGATCTCTCCGTCCTCAAGCATGCGCAGCAAACGTCTCCATTTTTCTTCTGTCTCAAAATCCATCTGCTGCTCTTCCTTATCAAGATCCACATGAAGAATAATCCGGGCCAGCATCCTTACGGCCTCATGGATCATTCGCAGTACATAATCTTTCTCCTCATACATTCCGCTTCAACCTTTCCTCCGCCTATTTTCTCAGACGGAAAACTCCGCGGCAAGGTAATATTCCGTGTAATCTCCCGTCCCCCGAAAATCAATCACTTTCTTTACAATCCGGTAAGTTCCTTCCGACAAAGCTCCATGAAACTCCTCCCATTGCGTCTCCCATTCAACCGGCTTTTCCTCTGCCGCCGGATAGGCAACCGCCTCAAAAGCCCAGTTGTCTATTCTGTACGGAACACGATACCACTTTCCATCCACAACCTTCTGCAATTCATAATCTTCCCCAAATTGAATATCCAGGCTTGTTTCATTCCTGATCTCCACCTTTGCCGAAACGGGGGACGCCTCCAGGACGACCATAGAAACCCCCTCCAGGGTATTCACTTCCCCCTCAAAAACATCCCCCGGTTCCGGCTGCGCATCATCGGTCTTCTTTTCGCCTGCCGCGTCCTTTCTAAAGCGAATCCACTTCCCGTCAATCGGAACGCTAAGACAGTCCTGATCGCCATACTGATAACCGTCTCCGACATTGCCAAAATTTGCCTGGCCTTCCTCCAAAGGAATCTCTCCGGCCGCCACAATCGACAAGACAGCCCCGTCCATCGTTCCGCACGTAGGCGTCGGCGCTTCCTCATCCGTTTCCACATACAACGCGCCGTTCACCACAAGCATCCGCCTGTCCTGCGCTTCCGCTTCCGTCTCCGTCGCGATATCTGTCTGCGTTTCCCCAGTCTGCTCTGTCCCTTCAAAAACAATCGTTTCCCGCTGCGTATCTAAGTTCTCCCCCCTCGATGACAGCTCCGTCTCTTTGCTCCCGCAGGCCGAAAACGCCACCATAAATGCCGCTATACATACCCAAAAATTTCTCTTTCTCATTTCTGTACCTCCTTGCCGAAAAATATAATGATATCCCCCTCTTGGTTCTTTTCATATATATAGTGCGGAAAGAATGTATTTTTGTTGCGGCATTTATGATTATTTATAAATTCTGCAAAAGTTTCTGTTTCCGTATACTGCTCTGGTTCCTTGCTTTCTTATATCTCTACGCTTTTATCCGCCACATCCTCGAACTCTTTCACAATCTGTGCGTCCGGCTCCTTTGTGACAAGACTGACAAGAATAATGCAAATTAAGCTTACAAAAAAACCTACCAGCAATGAATAGATTCCTGTCGCGGCTCCGATCGTCTGCAAACTGCCGGCTCCGTCCGAAATCATCGGTATATAATCCCAAACAAGGACCAGCAGACCGCCGGAAACGATTCCCGCAACTGCTCCGGGCATATTCGTCCTCTTCCAGAATAGGGATAAAAGTACAAGCGGTCCAAACGCAGAACCAAACCCGGCCCAGGCATTCGACACAAGATCCATAATAGAGTTATTCGGGTCTAACGCGATCAGATATGCCAGCACCGCCACAACGACGACCGTAATTCTGCTAATCATCAAAACCTTTTTATCACCCGCTTTTTTGTTGATTACACCTTTATAAATATCCTCTGATACCGAGGACGCCGTAACAAGAAGCTGCGAATCCGCGGTCGACATAATCGCCGCAAGTATCCCGCACAGGAAAATGCCGGCGATAAAAGGCAGCTTATAGTCTGCCGTAAACAACTGCGTAATCATGTTAATAAACACATTCTCAGCGGAATCTGCGCCTTTTACCCCAAGCAGCGTCGGATATAAATATGCGCGCCCCACAACGCCGATTATACAAGCGAACGTCAACGAAAGCGCAACCCAGATAATTGCGATTCCCTTGGACTTATTCAACTCCTTCTGACTTTTTACAGCCATAAACCTTGTTAAAATATGAGGCATACCGCAGTAACCAAGTCCCCATGCAAGCTGTGAGATAATATCAATCGCCCTGTACGGTTCACCGCCGTTTTCAAACAGATTCATAAACGAGGCATGACCTCCGGCAACACCGCTCAAGTCAAGCACCTCTGTTAAGCTTCCTCCCGAAATACCAAGATACGCCAGAATCGGAACCGCAAGCAACGCAACCAACATTAACGTACCCTGTATAAAATCCGTTACACAGACCGCCATAAAACCGCCCATAAACGTGTAAATAAGAATTACAAGCGCTCCGATCGTAAGTGCCGCCGTATAATCAATTCCGGCAACCGCATAGAACAGCTTTCCTCCCGCCGCAAGAGCGGAAGCCGTGTACACCAGGAAAAAAATCACAATAAATATAGATGAAATGCACAACAATATATTCTTTTTATCATGAAAACGGTTGCTGAAATATTCCGGCAGCGTCAGGGAATTATTTGCGCGTATCGTATATCTTCTAAGCCTTCCCGAAATAAACATCCAATTGCAGACCGTCCCGATAAACAGGCCGATCGCAATCCAGGCCTGACCTGTACCAAACGCGTACACGGCCCCCGGCAGTCCCATCAAAAGCCAGCCGCTCATATCGGACGCCTGCGCGCTGAGGGCCGCAACCCATCCGCTCAATCCACGTCCGCCAAGAAAATAGTCCTCCGAATTACTGGTCCGTTTCATATATTTTGCCCCTATGGCAATCATTATAGCCATATACACCACGAACGCCGCTACAATCCATATCAGATTACTGTTCATCTTTTCACTCCTCTTTTCTTTTTGTTTATTACGGTAACACTTTAACAGGATATCAATTGTTTTTCAAGATGTAAAACGCTATTTCACGGCAAACTTTTTATTGACGGACGGACGCCTGCCTTATTATAATGAATGCTGATATCATACAATGACCAATATGCTGTTTACGGAGGAAATCATATGTGGATTGCCGATCAATGGAAAGACTATGAGGTAATAGATTGTTCCGCCGGAGAAAAACTGGAACGCTGGGGAGACTATATTCTGGTCCGCCCCGACCCTCAGGTTATCTGGAACACACCAAAAAAAGAAAACGGATGGCACAAAAAAAACGCGCACTACCACAGAAGCAAAAAAGGCGGCGGCGAATGGGAATTTTTTAATCTGCCCAGACAGTGGAGCATTACATACGGCGCGCTAACTTTTCAGTTAAAGCCGTTTAGCTTTAAACATACCGGCCTCTTTCCGGAACAGGCCGTCAACTGGGACTGGTTTCAGGAAAAGATCCGCGGCTGCAAAAAACCCGTAAAGGTTTTAAATCTCTTTGCATATACCGGAGGCGCCACAATCGCAGCCGCAGCCGCCGGCGCAAGCGTCACTCATGTAGACGCGTCCAAGGGCATGGTTACCTGGGCCAAAGAGAACGCCGCGTCATCCGGCCTAAAAGACGCCCCGATTCGCTGGATTGTAGACGACTGTGTAAAATTTGTGGAACGGGAAATTCGCCGCGGCAACCACTATGACGCGATCATTATGGATCCGCCTTCCTACGGACGCGGCCCCAAGGGAGAGATCTGGAAAATCGAAGATTCCATTCATCCCTTCGTTGCGCTGTGCGCAAAGCTTTTAACAAGCGATCCTCTGTTTTTCCTGATCAATTCCTACACAACCGGTTTACAGCCCGCCGTACTCGCATATCTGCTTGGAACAGAGCTAAAGCAATTTGACGGGAGAATCACCGCAGATGAAATCGGACTGCCCGTCTCTTCCAACGGACTCATACTCCCCTGCGGCGCTTCGGGACGTTTTGAGGGAAACCGATAACCGTCCCGCAGACGGCAATTAAAAACAACCTTACCCTATAAACTTGCGGATATCTTCTTTCCTTCCGATCACCATCAAATGCTCGTTTTCCTCAAACACATGATCCGCCATGGGAAGAAGCTGCGTATCCTCGCCGCGTTTATAACCCAGAATGCTAAGCTTATATCTGCTGCGGAAATTAACCTCGGCAATCGTCTTTTCCACCCATTCTCTCATAACCGGAATCTCATAGATTCCGTATTCGCTGTTCAGCTCGATATAGTCGAACAAATGATTTGCGCTGTATCGGACCGCGATCTTCTGCGCGATATCTCTGTCGGGATAAACCACCTCGTCAGCGCCGTTTCTGAGCAAAAATTTCGCCTGAATATCGCGCGTCGCCTTACTGATCACATGCTTTGCCCCGTTTTCCTTTAACAAGCTCGTAATCTCTAAGCTGCTCTGGAAATTCGTCCCGATACATACAAAACAAATATCAAAATTTCCAATACCGATACTCTTTAAAACCTCCACGTTCGTGCAGTCCGCAATTTTAGCGCTTGTCACAAACGGCAGCATATCTGCAACGGCCTCTTCTCTGTTGTCCATAATCATAATTTCATTGTTAAGCTCCGCAAACTTCTGGCACAGATGATGCCCGAAACGCCCCATCCCGATAATTAATATTGACTTCATCTTTTCTCCTCTTTTCCCATTCGACGCCCATTTTTGAACTAACCAATCATAACTTTTTCTGCCGGAAGCTGAATCGGCGCAACCTTTTTCCGCTCGGTAAAAGACAGCGCAAACGACATACTTCCGATTCGTCCGCAATACATCAGCAATATAATCAAAAGCCTGGAGACAAAGGAAAGCGAACGCGTGATTCCCGTCGTCATTCCGACAGTGCCAATCGCGGAAAAAATCTCAAACATAATATCCTCCATCGGGATATCCTGCATGCTGCTGATCGCCAGCGCCGCCGCCATCGCCATGGTAAGACTGATAATAATTTCGTTACTTGCCTTTTTAATATCCTCATCCCAAAGACGTCTCCCAAAAATATTACAGCTCTTTGAGCCGCGCAAATTAGACCAGACATATACAAACAAAACCATCATGGTAACGGTCTTGATCCCTCCGGCCGTCGAACCCGGGCTTCCCCCGACAAACATAAGAAGAATTGTCAGAAGCTTTGAAGACGAGGAAAGCGCCGCCGTATCGGTCGTATTAAACCCGGCCGTCCTCGCGGTCACGGAATCAAAAAACGAAGCCAGAATCCCCTCTCCGACGCTCATGTCCGCAAGCGTATGGTCCTGTTCCAGGAAATAAAATAAAACGGTCCCCGCGGCAAGCAGCGCAAATGTCACACTTAACGCAATTTTGGTATGCAGCGTATATTTTTTCCATTTTACCCCGTACTTGCGTATATCCGCCCACACAAGAAAGCCAATGCCGCCCACAATAATCAACGCGCTGACCACAAGGGTTACCAGCGGGTCGGCCGCATAAGAGACTAGAGACGAATATTGCCCGGAAACGGAGCCCATTAAATCGATACCCGCATTGCAAAATGCGGATATTGAATGAAAAATACTGTAATAGATCCCCTTTAACACACCGAATTGCGGCACAAACCGGACAGCCAGCAGCAGAGCCCCGATCCCCTCGATACATACGGTTCCCAAAAAAACATTTTTCACCAGCTTCACCATGCCTCCGACCTGGTTCGCATTCATGCTCTCCTGCACCAGTCCCCGGACCGACAATGTGATTTTCTTTTTTAAGAGCATAGCAAACACTACGCCCATTGTCATAAACCCAAGCCCGCCGATCTGAATCATTACCAAAATTACAATCTGCCCAAATACGCTCCAATACGTTGCCGTATCCACCACCACAAGCCCCGTTACACAGGTGGAGGTTGTCGCCGTAAATAACGCCGTCAGAAAGTCTGCTCCCTCCCCGCCTCTCGTCGCCGCCGGCAGCGACAGAAGAAGCGTTCCAAACAAGATCAATGAAAAATATCCTAACGCTATAATCTGGGTGTATGTCATGCTGCCCTTGACGGACCGCACCGTCTTTTTTATTCCCTGAATCGATTCTTTCATTTTACAACTCCCGCTCCAAAAGCTTTAAAATCTCCTCCGGCATATCCGCAAAATATACCGCTCCCCGCTCCGCCAGAAACTCTCTGTCGCGGAACCCCCATGTGACGCTGATACATGGGAGATGCGCATTCTTCGCCGTCAGAATGTCCACCTCCGAATCTCCTACATAGACTGCACGCTCCCCCGTCACACCCAGTTCCAAAAGCGCGCGGCATACCGTATCCTTTGCCGGCTTTCTCGCAATCCCCTCCCGCTCTCCGATTGCCGTTTCCACCAGATCTTTAAAATAAATTTCACAGAGCTCTTTCACCGCAAAATCAGCTTTATTTGAGACAATGGCCAGACGGCGCCCCTGCTCCTTCAAGCTGCCAAGCATCTTTTGAATGCCCGGGTACGGCCTCGTCTTATCATTGCAATGTTCCCTGTAATATCTCCGAAAAAGCTCAAACGCTCTGTCAAAATCAGGGTTATCCTCCCCCCGCTCTACGGCCCGCTGCATCAGATTGCGTATTCCGTTTCCCAGAAAAATACGCACCTCATCCATACCGCGCTCTTTCATCTTACATTCCCGCAACGCGAAATTTACGGCGTCCGTCAAATCCTCCAATGTGTCTAACAGCGTTCCGTCCAAATCAAATATTACTGCATCGTACTTCATATCCTTATTCAACCCAAATCATCTCCTGCGCAAACGCATCTGTCTCCGCGCACACGGATATCCGGTATCCTCCCTCTCCGCGGTCGCTTTTTATCCCATCTGCTATTATATCATTTTCTGAGACAATTTCAAATTCTTTCAAAAAGTATTCAGAAAAATGATTCCCCGTTTTCAGCAAAACCTTACCGTTTTCTTTCAGAAAAATATCGCGCAGAGGGATCCGCATTCCCGCCCCGCTCACTTTCATCGCGCTCTCCTTTATCGTCCAATAGCGCAAAAACAAGTCCCGTCTTTCCGCCTCGCTTTGGCGCGCCATAATATTTCGAACCTCTTCCTCCGAAAAAAAATGCTCCGCGATCTTCTTCCAGTTTTCTCTGATATGCTCGATGTCAATGCCAACCCTGACGTCTCCAAACGCAGCCGCCACATAAGTTCCGGAATGAGACAGATTAAAATGAATGCCGCGAACCTCCTCCTCCCTGCCATCCTTTAATACGGCGGAAATATACGGTTTTCCATATTCTCCCCTGCAAATAAGCGCGTCTCTCTCGCTGATTCCATAGGGCAAAAGCCCGTGCGCCAGCAGTATTGCGGCGCCCAGGCTTCTGTTTTTATCCATCCTGAATTTTGCTCTCTCTATCTTTTGCCTGCGCCATAAAGAAACGCGGGCAAAGTAACGCTCAAACACTTCATCCTGATTTAATTTTGAAATGTCCATAATATAGATTGTTGTCATGTCCCTTCCCTCTTAAGAACCTGTTCCCGTATACTGTCTCGCTCCCTTCATCCAGAATAAATAACTGAGATAGAAAAAAACAATCCCAAACACAGGAGTCAAAAAAGTGAAAAGCGGAACTTCATACGGCCGTATAAAATAAAGACTCGGATAGTACGCCATAAACCCGATTGGGATCAAAAAGGTGAAAATCACCCGGAACGCGCGGTTAAAAATTGTCACCGGATATCTGGCGTAATCCTTGAACTTAAACATAAAAATCATGACGCTGGTCGCGCCAAGCAGCCAAAATCCGGCCGCCGCCGCAAAATTCATCAGGGCAATCATAAACAGCGACGCCGAAAGCACCCCTATGACAAGCGCTAAAATATTTTGCGGCGTAAGCGGCAGCGACAGCTTATTCCATGCGTAAATCAAGGTTCCCAATCCGAATGCAAGCTGTCCCAGCCCTTTGATGTCAAACACCTCCGAGATAAAATAAAAAAATAAATTTACCGGGCGAAAACAGTACTTGATAAAATCGCCGGTATACAAGGAACGGTTTAAATTCCAGTTATTGTCAAAAAAGCACTGTACCGGCGTCATCGCAAGCATGGCAAAACCATACAGAAACAGCATCTCATAATAAGTCCAGCCCCGAATATCCGGAAAATTCAAAAACAAAATCCAAAACGTGACAAAACCCGCGATATTGGTAAAAAGCATCCCTATTGTGGATATAATAAAATCAGCGCGGTAACTCATTTTGCTTTTAATGTCCTGGAACAGTATCATTTTATAGATATGGGCATAGTAACCAAACCCTCTTTTTCTCGGCTCCATACGTCAACCTCCGTTAATCGTCATAACCCGCAGCGAACGCTGCCAAAACAGCTTACTTAAGCAAAGCATCGCAAATACCCAGAACAACTGCAGCAAAATTCCCCGTGCATAATCCCCAACCGTAAGGTTCGCCCCTGTCAGCATATGCAGCGGCGTATGATATATTGCCTGAAACGGCAGCAAATCGACAATCTCACGCAGCTGCACGGGAAAAAACGCAAGCGGAATCGTCGCGCCGGAAAGCAGCGAAACTACTACCTCCTTCATAATGTTGACGCCCCAGATCGACTGCGTATAAAGACAAATTGTCCCCACCATAAAATCTACGCAAAAGTTAATCACCAGCGCGAGAACAAGACTTACCGCGAAAAACACGAGATTCAAACCAAGCGCAAAGCTTCCGCCGGTAACGAAATAAATAACCGCAAACGTCGGGAGAAACGTAATGCAAAACGAGACAACACAGTTTCCGGAATGAGCAAAAAACAGAAATCTCTGATAATCAATCGGCTTTACCAGAAACTCTACAAGCTCTCCGCTCTGATAGCTCCTTCCGATATCCCACACGACAAAGGAATCCAAAAAGTTGAACATCGCCGCCGCAAGCACGAGATACACCATTGTGTCATAAAACGTCATTCCGTTGACCACATCCGATGGACTGGAATCATAAATCGCCCTCCAGAGAAAATAAACGATCACCAGATAAATAAAATTCCCTATGATTGTCACGAACGTGCTCGTCCGGAAGGTTAAGCCCTCCATAATGCTCCCCCGCATCAGGGCCGCGCTCTGCCTGATACGGACAGAAATTTTTGCCGCGAGGTTCATGCCACACCTCCTTCGTAAATCTTTCGAATGACGCTCTCCGTCGTAATCTCCTGTAAATTCATATCCACAATCCTTCTGTTATCCTGAATACAGTTAATTACTTTCATCATGCGGACCTCCTCCTCATTCAAAAGAATCTGAATCCAATCGTCCTCTACCGAAACAACCGTAGATTTTGCGCGCGGGAATTTCTCTGCAAGCCACGTTTCTACCTCTTTGGACTGCTTTTCCAGAGCATCGCCTCCAAAATCCGAAACCGTCTTTGAAAACTGTACTTTCACAGTGCGATACGCGCCAAAATATTGCTGCAGGCATTTGATATCATTGTCATATATCATGGTACCCTTATCAATAATCACAATCCGCTTACAGAGCGCATCCACATCGCCCATATCATGCGTCGTCAAAATCACCGTCGTTCCCTTTTTTTCGTTTAAACTGCTCACAAGCTGACGTATTTTCGTCTTCATCGAAACATCAAGGCCAATCGTCGGCTCGTCCATAAACACCACACTCGGATTATGTAAAAAAGCCGCCAGAATGTCGCAGAGGGTTCTCTGTCCCAATGACATCTCGCGCACCGCCTTATGGTACAGTCCTCCCGCCCCCACAAGCGCGTCATAATACTCCAGGTTATCTTTATAATCCTTCTCCGGAATCTGATAGATTTCTTTTAATATCTTAAAAGACTCTATCACCGGAAGCGCCCACCACAGCTGCGTCCTCTGACCAAACACAACGCCGATGTCCTGCGCGTTCCTCGTCCTGTTTTCATATGGAACCCGCCCGTTTACAAGAATTTCACCGGCCGAAGGCTCTAAAATTCCCGTCATCATCTTAATTGTCGTAGACTTTCCCGCGCCGTTTGGCCCAAGATAGCCTACCATTTCCCCCGGCATAATTTCAAGCGACACGTCATTGACGGCCCGCAGCATATGATACTCTCTGGAAAACAGATCGAGAATGCTGCCGCGCACCCCCTCCCTGCGCTTCACCACCTTAAATTCTTTGTTTACATTTGTCATTCGAATCATTGGTTCCATAAAAACCCCTTTCACAACCATTGCCTCAACCGTGATACTTAAAATCTTAACAAATGAGAGGGTAATATACCATAATAATTTTTTATATTGGTGTTTATTTTTTAGCTTTCAAAACAATATTACTCCAATTTAAATTTAATTACCTCACTCTGCAGCCGCTCCGCAATCTGTTTATTTGCGTCCGCCTCTTTTTCAATGCTGCTTACGCTTCCGGTCAACTCCGAAGACATTTGCGAAACGTTTACGATGCCGTGCGCACTTTCCTCTACCGCCGTGCTGACGGCCTGCATTGCCTCCCTGATCCCGTCAATTGATTGGCGAAGCTGCCTGGAATCCTCCGCAAAACGCTCCATAACGTCATGAATGCTCTCGGCGTCGCGGCGGTAATCCTCTCCGGCCGTCAGCAGCCTGCGATAGCCCTCCATCGCGGTTTCCTCCACAAACCGGACCATGGCTCTGGACTCCTCGGCAAGCCCCTCGACACAAGTGATCACCTCACTGCTGACCTGTTTTATCCTGGATGCCGCGCTTGCGGAATCGGACGCCAGCTTCCCGATCTCGCCGGCCACAACCGCAAATCCTTTTCCTGCTTCTCCCGCCCTGGCGGCCTCGATACTCGCATTCAGCGCCAGCAAATTCGTCTGCTCCGTTATTCCGATAATATTTTCCGTCAAAACTTCAATCTCTGTCACAGACTTAGACGTCTCTATTTTTTCATTGACAGATCTTGTCATTTCCTCTGTCTTATCATAAGCCTGACTCTGCCCCGACTTTGCGTCCTCATAAATCTGGGCCGCTTTTTTGGAAATTTCATCCGTAAATATATTTCCGTTTTCGGCCTCTTCCGAGATATCATTGATCCGCGTATAAATCTGCGCAACGGATTCATTAATCTGGCCCAGGGAAGATGTCGTCTCCTCCATCGCGGCGCTCATCTCCTGCATCGTCGACGACACATCTACGATATTCTCCCCCGCGCTGACCAGATCGCCCACGACGCTCTTAGAAGAATCATTCAGCCGATACGAATCCTTTGAAATATGGACCATAATTTCACGGATGTACTGCAACAATTCATTCACACTGTCGGCAATCAACTCCATCTCATCGCCGGTCTTTATCTGAATCTGTTTCGTCAAATCTCCCTCATTGTTTGCCAGCTCATAAAGCTTCTGATTCACAATCCGCATGCTTTTCGTAATTCTTCCGACAATAAAATTCAAAATCAAAAGCGCTACAAGCAGCCCGGCTCCGCCGATCAAGAGGATATTACTCCTCGTCTCATTCAACCGCCTGGTAATAAGGGACGCGTCGTAATCGCTGCCAAGTACTGCCGCCACATGATTTTGGCTATCCATAATCGGCATATAAACGGTAATCAGATCGCCGTCATCCGTAGAATCAATATAATCCTGTACATACGTCGCCCCCTCAAAAACCGCTCTTAGCTCTTCATAAGATAAAACAAACGCCTTTCCGATTTCAGCATGACCTTCGCTCTCATCCGTATCGACGCCGTAATATACATTATCTCCGTCAGTACTCAGCGTATACAGATACTTTACTCCGCACGCATCCTTCATTCGCTTTAACGCCTGCTGTACGCGCAGATATTCCTCCGACTGCTCGTCGCCCGCCTTTAAAGACGCAATTGTATCCCCGTCCGCCTGCGCGGCCGCAATACCCGCAGCCACCTGCGCCTGTTCAACCCCCATACGAACCATATCGTCTTGCAGCTTCGCATATACGTTTAATCCAATCACAAGACACAGACAAACAATTACAAAACTCATAATCAGCATAAGCTTTACCCTGATGCTTAACCTTCGCGTCCTTCTCTTCATATTACACCCTCCTCTTTTCGTCCAATAAATGACTCTATTTAAATAGTAAGAAAATTATCAGAAAAATGCAATGTTTTATTGAAAAGTTTCCCAAAAAACTCATTTCAACATCTTCTTTGTCCCGACTAAAGGGATTTTCAGTCAGAAAAAAGGTTCTGTAAACACCGCGCTTACAGAACCTTTCCATATCATTTATTCACTTTGAATTTGCCGATTAGCACACGCCCTGAGCCAGCATAGCGTCCGCAACTTTCTCAAAGCCCGCAATATTCGCGCCGGCTACATAGTTGCCCTCCATACCGTAGCGTTTTGCCGCATCATCGATGTTATGGTAAATATTTACCATAATCTGCTGAAGCTTAGAGTCAACCTCTTCAAAGGTCCAGCTCAGCCTCTCGCTATTCTGGGACATCTCAAGCGCCGAAGTCGCAACGCCGCCTGCATTTGCAGCCTTACCGCAGATAAAGAGCACGCCGTTCTCCTGCAGATATTTTGTTGCGTCAAGCGTCGTAGGCATATTTGCGCCTTCGCACACAGCCGTCACGCCGTTTGCAACCAGCTGCTTCGCATCCTCTAACAAAAGCTCGTTCTGTGTTGCGCAAGGCAGCGCGATATCGCACTTAATCTGCCATACGCCGCGTCCCTCATGATACTCTGCGCTCGGCCTTGCGGCAGCGTACTCCGTCAAGCGGGCACGTTTTACCTCTTTGATTTCCTTTAACAGGGCAAGATCAATTCCTTCCGGATCATAAATCCATCCGGTGGAATCGGATACCGTTACAACCTTCGCGCCCATCTGCTGCGCCTTCTCAGTCGCATAGATCGCCACATTACCGGAACCGGAAACTACGCAAATCTTATCCTTCATATCCATATCGTGACATTTCATTAATTCTTCCGTGATATATAACAGGCCGTAGCCGGTAGCCTCCGTACGCGCCAGGGAACCGCCGTAGCTTAATCCCTTTCCTGTCAGCACGCCTTCGTATGTTCCGCGAATCTTCTTATACTGTCCGAACATATAGCCAATCTCTCTCGCACCCGTACCGATGTCCCCGGCCGGAACGTCGACATCCGCACCGATGTACTTGCACAGCTCCGTCATAAAGCTCTGGCAAAACGCCATAATTTCTCTGTCGGATTTGCCCTTCGGGTCGAAATCGCTGCCGCCCTTTCCTCCGCCGATCGGAAGTCCTGTCAGGGAATTTTTAAAGATCTGCTCAAATCCCAAAAACTTAATGATTCCAAGATTTACAGACGGATGTAAACGCAGTCCTCCCTTGTACGGTCCGATCGCGTTGTTAAACTGCACTCTGTAACCGGTGTTTACCTGTACCTGTCCCTTGTCGTCTACCCAAGGCACACGGAACTTGAACTGTCTGTCCGGCTCTGTGATTCTCTCAAGCAATGCTTCTCTGCGATACAGCTCTTCATTCGCTTCGATCACCGGTTTCAGGGACTCTAATACTTCCTCTGCCGCCTGTAAAAACTCCGGCTCGGACGCGTTTTTAGTTTTCACTCTCTCAAGCACTTCATCAACGTAACTCATGATCATCTATCTCCTTTATATATAGTATATACATCAACACTTCTATTGTATAATGCCTTGCAAGTTTTTACAATATTTTTTTCAAATTTAGGATATTTTTATAATAATCAAAGTCAGTTTTTATATATTTTTGCAAGTTTTACATTTATATAATTCAGTTTTATGCTATAATCCTAAAGCCTGCCCTCCAGATACTCTTTATACTTTTCCTGAAAATAAGCGACAAGCTTTCCAAGCGTGGCAATTAAAATCCTTGTCTCGCCTTCATTTAGCTGCTGCTTGATGTCTTCTATCATATTTTTATGAAAACGCGCATGATGCTCATAAGCGCGGACTCCGGCTTCCGTCAAAGACAGGCGTACGACTCTCTTATCTTTCTCGCTGCGTTCTCGTTCTACATATTTTTTCCGCACAAGCGCATTGATGCTTTTTGTCAGAGTCCCTGTGGTAATGTTCAATCTCTTTGCAACTTCCGACATGCTCCTCGGTTCTTCTATTCCCACCGCCTCAATCACATGCATATCATTGTTGGATATATTGCAGAATTCTCCGGTTATCAGGCATTTATTTTCTATCTCCATAAGATCATTAAACAAATTTACCAATATATCATTCAATGTCTTATCCGTATTCAGGATTTTTTCTGCATCCATTCTATCACTCCTCTACCAGGTCAATACGGCCGCGCCCCAGGTAAGGCCTGCGCCGAAACCTGCCAACACAATCTTATCGCCTTTTTTTAGCAAGCCGCGGCGATTGACTTTATCGAGCAGTGTCGGCACGCTTGCCGCGGAAATATTCCCGCATTCCGTCAGATTTAAAGGAAACTTTTCCATCGGCTGATGTAAACGCTTAGCCACCGACTCTATAATCCTTATATTGGCCTGGTGCAAAATAAAATAAGAAACCTCATCCGGCGTCACGTCCACAGCCGCCAAAATCTCGCTGATTGTCTTCGGCACGGTGCGCACCGCAAACTTATAGACCTCCTGGCCGTTCATATGGGTATAATCCAGGTCCGCGGGATTCTTCTTGTACGGATTATTAACCGGACGGTTGTAACAGTGCAGCGCCATCCCCTTCGCGCCGTCAGATCTCTGCACACATTTCAAAATTCCGGTCTCATCAGCGCAAATCACAGCGGCTCCGGCGCCGTCCCCGAATAATACGCAGGTAGAGCGGTCGCCCCAGTCCATAATTTTAGAGAGAACCTCCGCACCCAAAATCAGCGCTTTCCTGCAACATCCGCTCTCGATATATGCCTGCACGGTATTTAACGCAAACAAGAAACCGGAGCAGCCCGCGCTGATGTCAAACGCCGTGGCATTTACCGCGCCGAGTTCGCTTTGCAGTTCACAGGAAAGCGTCGGGAATAATTTATCGGGCGTAACAGTTGCCGCAATGATAACGTCGAGCTCCGCCGCGTCTACCCCGGCGTTTTCAAGCGCCTTCCTGGAAGCTTCAACGGCAAGGCTTGTCGTCGTTTCTTCTGTTGCAAGATATCTTGTTTCAATTCCGGTTCTGCTTCGAATCCACTCATCCGAGGTATCCATAATTTTACTTAAATCATCATTCGTTACCCGAAAATGAGGAAGCGCGCTTCCGGTTCCACATATTCTGCCTGTCATCACATACTCCTTTTAAAAACTGCGGAATCTGTCATATCTCTCCTGTGCCAGTTCCTCTCCGCTCTTCTTATTTTCACGCTCCAAAAACTTTCGCATATATTTTCGCATATAATTTGCTATGGAAGACAACGCTTTGTCATCCGCCTTTCCGTATTCCGGAATGATACGCTCTACCACTCCAAGCTCCTGCAGATCCTGAGCCGTTATTTTCATAATTCCGGAGGCCTCTTTTGCGCGCTTTCCGTCCTTCCACAAAATCGACGCGAAGCCTTCCGGCGAAAGAACCGAATACGTCGCGTTCTCCATCATCCAGACTTCATTCCCGACCGCGAGCGCAAGCGCGCCGCCGCTGCCGCCTTCCCCGATCATAAGCGTAAGCACCGGGGTTTTCAGTGCGGACATCTCATACAAATTGCGGGCAATCGCCTCTCCCTGACCGCGCTCCTCCGCTTCCATCCCGCAAAATGCGCCGGAAGTGTTCACAAATGTGATAACCGGACGGTGAAATTTTTCCGCCTGCTTCATCAGACGCAGCGCCTTTCTGTACCCCTCCGGAGAAGGCATTCCGTAATTATGACGCATACAGTCCTTCATATCTTTTCCCTTCTGGACGCCGATCACCGTTACCGGCTGTCCGTCCAGATACGCGATTCCGCCTACAATTGCAGGATCATCGCGAAACTGTCTGTCCCCGTGCAGCTCCATAAATTTCTCGAAAATTTCACCGATGTAATCTTCCGCGGAAAGGCGGTCTACCGATCTTGCCAATTTCACCTTATCCCACGCCTCTAGCACGCTGCTCTTTGCCGCGCGCTCGCGCATCAATTCTGTCGGCCTGCCGTCGGTCTCGGTCGCCGGCTCGAAATTCGCATAGCCGTCGGCTACGGACAGACGATGAAGCTTCAAAATTTCAAACAGCGTCTTCTTTAAATCGGAGCGCTCTACAATGGCGTCTACAAAGCCGTGCTCTAACTGAAATTCCGCGCGCTGAAACCCTTCCGGAAGCTTTTGTCCGATTGTCTGCTCAATGACCCGTGGCCCCGCAAACCCGATCAGCGCGCCCGGCTCCGCCAAAATAATATCGCCCAGCATAGCAAAGCTCGCCGTCACGCCGCCCGTCGTCGGGTCCGTCAATACCGGAACATACAAAAGTCCCGCATCGGAATGCCGCTTTAAAGCCGCGGAGGTCTTCGCCATCTGCATTAGGGAAATGATGCCTTCCTGCATTCTCGCTCCGCCGGAACAGCAAAATAAAATTACCGGCAGTTTTTCTTCTGTCGCACGCTCTACGGCAGCCGCAATCTTTTCGCCGACTACATGGCCCATACTGCCCATTAAAAATCTCGCGTCGCAGACGCCGATCACAGCGTCCTCACCGTAAATTTTCCCTTTCCCGACAGTAACTCCCTCATGCAGACCGGTCTTCTCTCTGACCGCCGCCAGCTTCTCGTCATAATCCGGAAAATCCAGCGGATTTTTGCTCTCCAGATCATCGAACCACGGTGTAAAACTCTGCGGATCCGCTACCATCTTAATCCTGTTTTTTGTTTTTACGCGGAAATAATAATTACATTCGTAACATACGTATTTATTGCGGACTACCTCGGCCCGGTCCAGCGTCTTTCCACAGGATTTACAGACGATCTGTTTGATCTCCTCCGCCGCCGCGGGCTCTTCCTTTTTCCCATCCCTTATCCTATCAATGATTTTCAATCCCATTCTACTCACCTTTACCAATCGCGAATACAAGCTCTGCCGTCACGGCAAGCTTACCGTTTACGGTCGCCTTTGCCGCTCCGACCCCGATCGGTCCCTTGATTTTGATAATTTCAGTCTCTAAAGTCAACACGTCGCCCGGCGTTACTTTCTGTTTAAACTTTGCGGAATTTATTCCTGCAAAATACGCGGTTTTCCCCTTGTTTTCCTGAAGCGAAAGAATCGCCACCGCCCCGGTCTGGGCAAGCGCCTCGATGATGAGCACGCCCGGCATAACCGGCTCGCCCGGAAAATGACCTGCAAAATACGGTTCGTTATAGCTGACACATTTCCTGCCGACAGCGCGCACGCCAGGCTCCATTTCCTCAATCGTATCTAAAAGCATAAACGGCTGCCTGTGGGGAATAATTTCCATAATCTGTTTTGCAGATAATAAGGACATGATTTTCACCTCTACTCTTCATACTTTTTGATCAGAATACTTGCATTGTGCCCGCCAAATCCGAGCGAATTGCTGAGCGCATAACGCACCTGCGTATGCACATCGTCCTTGCAGTAATCGAGATCAAGCTCTTCGTCCTCCGTCGTATATCCGACCGTCGCATGGAGATAATTCTCTTCTATCTCTTTGACGCAGGTTATGAATTCAACAGCGCCGGCAGCCCCCAAAAGGTGCCCGATCATCGATTTCGTGGAATTAATCTTAAGCTCGCCCGCGTGATCGCCAAATGCCAGTTTGATCGCCCTTGTCTCAAACAAATCATTGTGATGCGTCGCTGTGCCATGCGCGTTAATATAATCGATATCTTCCGGCTTTGCACCCGCGTCCTCCACCGCGTTCATCATTGCCCGCGCGGCGCCGGATCCGTCCTCCGCCGGAGACGTAATGTGATATGCGTCGGAAGTGCATCCGTACCCGACAACCTCCGCGTATATTTTTGCGCCTCTCTTTTTCGCGTGTTCCAGCTCCTCTAAAATCACAACCCCCGCGCCTTCGCCCATCACAAAACCGCTGCGGTTCTTATCAAACGGCAGAGAAGCCTTTGTCGGATCCGTTTCCGTGGAAAGCGCCGTAAGCGCCGTAAAGCCTGCCACACCGACCGGCGTAACGCACCCTTCCGTTCCTCCCGCAACCATAACGTCGGCGTCTCCGTACTGGATTGTGCGAAATGCCTCCCCGATTGCGTTTGTCCCGGATGCGCATGCCGTCACCACATTTATGCTTTTCCCTTTTAGGCCAAACTGAATAGAAATATTTCCCGCCGCCATATTCGATATCATCATCGGCACAAACATCGGTCCTACCCTGCCCGGTCCCTTCTCAACAAGCCTTGTATGCTCTCTTTCCATCGCCTGAAGACTTCCAATTCCGGAACTGACGGAGGTTCCCACAAGATACGGATCTTCCTTTTCCATATCGATGTCTGCGTCCGCCAACGCTTCTTTTGTGGCCGCTACCGCATACTGGCAAAACAATTCCATCCGCTTTGCCGAACGAAAATCCATATACTTCTTCGGATCAAAGTCTTTTACCTCCGCCGCAATATGGCACTTATGATCGGCGGAATCAAAATGTGTAATCTCTGCGAACCCGATTTTTTTCTCGGTAACGCTTTTCCAAAACTCCTCTACGCTGTTTCCGATTGGAGTAATTGCCCCCATTCCCGTAACTACAACTCTTCTGCTCATGACCTGTTTCCTTTCCTCTAAAATTTCTCCGAATCTCTGCCATTTCAGATAATCGTTACTGTCTGTTCCGCATCCGGATACGGACAATCTGCCGCCTGCGATTACATTGTCATCCCGCCGTCTACGACAAGCACCTGCCCTGTAATATAATCTGATCGATCAGACGCTAAAAACACCACAGCATCCGCTATATTCTTTGTGGTCCCGATGCGCTTTAGCGGAATATTGCAAAGCATCTGCTCCTTCACCTCTTCCGAAAGCACTTCCGTCATCTCGGTATCTATCATTCCCGGCGCCACCGCGTTTACGTTAATGCCCCTCGAAGCAAGCTCGCGCGCAACGCTTTTTGTCAGCCCTATCACCCCTGCTTTAGAGGCGCTGTAATTTGCCTGTCCGGCGTTCCCCATAAGCCCGGATACGGAAGAAATATTAATGATTTTTCCTGCGCGCTGTTTTAAAAAGTAGCGTGACAGATGACGGATCGTGTGAAATGTTCCCTTTAAATTTGTGTCGACAACCTCGTCAAATTCCTCTTCAGACATCTTCATAACAAGATTATCCCTTGTGATTCCCGCGTTATTTACAAGAATATCCACACGGCCGTATTCCTTTATCAATGCTTTTATCATTGCCTCGCAGGCTTCGTTATCCGCCACATCGCACTGACAGCTGACGCCTTTATGTCCCGCCTCTTCGATTTCGCGCACAACTTCCTCCGCCCGTTCCCTCGAACCGTTATAATTTACGATTACAAACGCCCCTTCCTTTGCAAGGGAGAGCGCGATTTCTCTTCCGATTCCCCGGCTCGCGCCGGTTACCAGAGCGATCTTATTCTCCAACATATTTGTTAAAATCCTCCAGTTTTTCAATATTTACGGTCTTTACATCCCTGTTTATTTTTCGCATAAATCCGCTCAGAGTACGGCCCGGACCGATCTCCACGAATTCGTCGTATCCGTCCGCCAAAAGACGTTCGATACTCTGCTGCCAGCGAACTGACGAGGAAACCTGGCGTATCAAAAGAGGTTTTACTTCTTTTGCATCCGTCACATAATCGGCGGTTACATTCGATACATACGGAATGGCGAACTCATTTACTTTTGTATCCTCCAGGACAACTGCCAATTTTTCTCCGGCTCCCGCAATCATTTTAGAATGGAACGGACCGCTAACCTTAAGCGGCGCCGTTCTCTTTGCGCCGGCTTCTTTGCAGGCCGCTCCCGCTGCCGCAACGGCCGCTTCCTCTCCGGTAATCACAATCTGCCCCGGACAGTTATAGTTTGCAACAGATACAATTCCCTCCGCCTTTTCACAAATTTCTTCAATTGTGGGCGCATCCAGTCCCAAAATCGCCATCATTGCCCCGCCTGTCGGCGCCGCCTCCTGCATAAAAATTCCGCGCTGCCTTACTACCCGAAACGCCTCCTGCGGCTCCATGACCTTAGACGCAATCAGCGCGCCGTACTCGCCGAGACTCAAACCGGCCGTCGCCTGCGGCTTCTTTCCGTTGACCTCCAACGCCTCAAAAATAGCGGCCTCGACAGTCAGCATTGCAATCTGAGTATATTCTGTGATATTTATCCTGTCGTTCTCCTCAAAACAGAGTTTGGGAATATCAAGCCCCGTCACTTCAGATGATATCTCAAAAATTTTTTTACAGACTTCTATATTTTCATAAAAGTCTTTTCCCATTCCTATGTACTGCGCTCCCTGCCCCGGAAACATAAATACTGTCTTGCTCATATCTTCCTCCATTCCTGCGCCCGCCTAATTTGCGCCGTGCAACAGCCTCTCTCCGTTCTCAACCACATCACGGATAATTTCTGCACAGGTTTCTTCTTTATGGATAAGTCCTGCAATCTGTCCGGCCATTACGCTGCCGTTCACGACATCGCCTTCCATAACCGCTTTCCTCAAAGAACCCAGCGTTAACAACTCCAGCTCCTCAAAGGAAGCTCCCGCCTGCTCCATTTTCAAGTACTCTCTCGTCATTTTGTTGCGCAATACCCGAATCGGATGGCCGGTACTCATTCCCGTAACTTCAGAATCAATATCTTTTGCTTTTATCAATTTCTGCTTATAATTCTCATGGACAATCGATTCCTCTGCAACAACAAAACGCGTTCCCATCTGAACCGCGGATGCGCCCAACATCATTGCCGCCGCATAGCCTCTTCCGTCCGCAATCCCTCCGGCAGCAATTACCGGGATCGAAACCGCGTCTACAATCTGCGGCACAAGCGTCATAGTTGTGGCCGAACCGATATGCCCGCCGGACTCCATTCCCTCGGCTACTACGGCATCCGCTCCGCCCCGCTCCATCATTTTTGCCATCGCAACGCTGGCAACGACCGGAATGACTTTAACGCCCGCTTCTTTCCACATCGGCATAAACTTTGCAGGACTTCCCGCTCCGGTCGTTACGACTTTTACGCCCTCCTCCACAACTACTTTCGCCACTTCTTCGGCGTTTGGATTCAGCAGCATAACGTTTACGCCAAACGGTTTATCCGTAAGCTCTTTCGCTTTTCGAATTTCTTCTCTCACAATTTCCGGCGGTGCGCTTGCCGCGCCAATTAAGCCAAGCCCTCCGGCATTACTCACCGCCGCTGCCAGCTGATGCTCTGCCACCCAGGCCATACCGCCCTGAATGACAGGGTACTCGATTCCAAGCAGTTCTGTTATCTTTGTATTCATGGAATTTACCTCTTTTCCGGCCGTCTTGCCCCGCAGTCCTATACTTCTACGCCCTTATCCTTTAAATAATTCATCACATCGCCTACCGTCGCAATTTTTTCCAGATCTTCAGACGGAATTTCTACGCCGAACTCTTCCTCTAAACTCATTACAAGCTCAAATAAATCAAGGGAATCCGCTCCAAGATCGTCCTTGAAGTTGGACTCTTCGGTAATCTCCACGCCATCCAGGTTCAACTGCTCCGTAATGATTTCTTTCATTTTCTCTAACATAGTGATAATCTCCTTTTTCTTATTTGATGGTTGATCTTCTCGACAGATTGTTTGACAGTCAAACAATTTGCTTATCAAAGTATATTCGGTTTTCCAAACTTTGTCAATACAAAAAATTCGGAACCGCAATGCGGCCCCGAATTTTAGTAAAAATGCTGTTATTTTGCTTTCACACTCTTTACCTTTGAGAATGCCGAGTATGAATCTGCGCCCAGGCTGTTGGTAGAAACGGCTTTCACTTTGTAGTAATATGTCTTTTTCGATGTAAGCTTCTTATCTTTATATTTTGTCTTTGTCGTTGTGCCGACAAACTCGTACGCGCCCTTTTTCGATGATGCGCGGTAAATCGCGTACTCCTTTGCGCCGGTAACTTTTTTGATTGTAAGCGTCGCGCTCTTAGAACCAGCCTTTACGGATACGGTCGGCGCTTTCAACGCGGCCGAACCTGCCAGCGATACGGGAGCAGACTTGCTGGAGCCGTAACTTGACGCTATCGTATAATAATCTGACGCCGGATCCTTCTGCGCGGTGTACGCAATTACATAATAGTAATACTGCACATCGCTTTTTGGACCATTTGTCCTCACCTTCTCGCCCGTAGCAATCCCGTTTGGTCCCAATATTGGGCTATGATACGCATACGCATAATCTGTCACAGATGTCCCCACAATCGCATCACTAGCATATGCGCCTGTCTTTCCCGGCATATGATACAACAGTTTATCCGTCGCTTCGCTGTCCCACTGCATCTTTACAGCGCTGTTGCCCAAAGTGTAATAGTAACTGTCCGTTATGTTTGCCGTTTTAAATACTTTTGGCATTACGCTCGAAGAATTCGCATAATCATAAACTTTTATATCCGCATTATACATGATCGCGGAATTTGTTGTCCGGTATACTTTGTAAAATGAAGCTCCGGCTACCGGCTTCCAGGAAACGGTCACACCGTTTCCTGCCGATTTTGCCGTCACGCCCGTTACAACCGCGATATGTCCCGTTACGCTTATCTCTGTCTCATGCGAATACTTACTTCCTTTATAAGCTCTGATTCTGTATTCTGTCGTCTTACCTAAAGGCGACGCCGGAAGCGTATATGAAGTAGTTTTTGCTTTCGTAATTCTTGCCTGCACTACCCAGCTACTGCTCGCCGAATCGTACTTCTCAATCAAATATCCGTTGGCCTGCGGTATCTGCTTCCATGAAATTTTCACCGTGCCGTTGCCCGGATTCCGTACCTGCTTATATACGTCGACCTTTGTTGAGAAACTAAATTTTGTAGTCGCAGACGCATAAGCTTCCGTAAAATATTGTTTTTTCCCCTTTACAAGCTTGTAGGCTTTGACAACATAGCCATATGATTCCCCTGCCGTAAGTTTCTTGTTTGTAAAAGATGTCTTTTTCTTCCCTAACGATTTGATCAGCTCATATTTGCTAAAATCATTATTCACACCCGATTTAAAAGTATGACTCTCAGAAGTTCCCGCATATCTATAAATATCATAACCCGAGGCGGATGAAATTTTGTTCCATTTCAGCTTAATTGCCGTTTTCCCCGACGCATCCGCCTTCAAATTCAATACTGCGGCGCCTGTCGTTACCGTCTTAAATGCGTACTCTCCATAAATGTTCTTCTTTGTATCCGCGTTATAATAATAAGCGCATACCTTATAGGTATACTTCGTATCCTTTTTTAAGCCCGAATCGGCGAATATACTGTTTGTGGTAGTCGTAAGCTTCTTATATTTGCCTTTTCCTTCTTTCCGGAAAATCTGAAAGCCTGTGTAATCGCCGTAAACTGCCTCTAACGATAAGGTCACGCCCGTATTTGTAATTTCTGTCTCAATGAATGTCTCCGCAACCGGAGCCGTAACCGAAACCACGTTAGAAAAACTCCCTTTCATTCCATAGCGGGCTACATACGCTCTGACATAATATGTCTGCGCCGGTTCCAACAAGCTGTAATAAAGCGTATCAGAAGATGTATCGTTTACCTCCGCAGCATTCTCATTAAAGGTTGCGCTCTTAGAATACTGATAGCGCACAGACGCGCCCTCCGAAACCGCGCTGTGTGAAAAAACAAACCCGGACGGCGTCATTTCCTTCACCGCCAGAGCAGATACAGCCTCTACTGTCGGAGCCGTCCATCTGACTGCTTTCTCTGCACCATATACCTTTTCAGAATGATACTCGTCCGCCTCTTCATCGTAAATATCTCTGTTTTCGAACGGCTTTAATGTAAACGTGTAAGTTACGCCTGGCGCCACGTCATAAAGTCCCGTCTTGCTGTCATAAAAACTGTCGCTGTCGATGTTATCTCCATAATAATATGGATCCGAGTACACAACGGAGCCTGTCCCCGACGCCGTCACTGTCAGCTCGCACGCTTCATAATCCGCCCCGCTGTATGAAATATAAAAATCAACCCATGACGAATACCACTCAGCGCTTATCGTCGGCTGCGTAATCGTCGGCAAGTCTGCGTTTTGCTCTCCAAGCGATGGCACAGCCTCCTGCTTTGGCGCTATGGTCTCCGCATCTAAAAGCTCCTGCTCCGACGTTTCCGTCTCCGTTGCGGCTTCCACTACTTCAACCGTTTCCGTCTCGCTCTCCAAACCGTTTATCTCCGCTCCGAAAGCCGCCGAAACCTCAGAAACAGTCAGTACTGAAACTAATGAACATGCTAAAATGTGTTTTAAAACTTTTGAAATTTTCATAAATTTTTCCTCCTATCCTCTATAATTTTAACTCTAATTAATACAAATGTAAATAAATGCCGAAGATAAACGTCTGAAAAAAAACTCAAACGTTCATCTTCGGCATTATCATCATCTAACCAAACCGAAAGCTCCTTCATTTAAATTTCAAGTTTTATCTCCTCTGCTGCATCGCTCTTCTCTTTCCTACCGCCAGCAGACAGATACCCACTAACATAAACGCAATGCAGAAAAAGAATACCGGATTCACCCCGTCGCCTGTCTTTGGTGTCGTATCCTTCTCATGGGATGCCGAGGATGCCGCAACCGGCGATGTTCCGGTGGTTCGTACCGCAGTATTGGTCTGACCGCCTCCGGTTGTCCCGCCTGCGCTTCCGGGAGTCGTCCCCCCCGTCGTACCTTCGCCGCCTGTATTCCCAGGCGTTGTCCCGCCGTCGTTTGGTTTCTTTCCGCCGTTGCCGCCTTTTTTCTCTGTATTATCTCCCGGATCTTCTGTCTCTTCCGGCGGCGTCGAAGAGCGCAGCGCCTGAAATACGATACTGTTGCTGTTCGCATATGTCTGTGCGGCAGAATTCGCTTCCCCGTATATAATATCTGCCGTCCAGCTGCCCTGCGAGCCGATAGAGGTAACGCCCGCCATAATCGTAATGTCACGGATTCCGCTTCCCGCAAACGCATTACTTTCAATTGTCGTCACGCTGTTTGGCAATACCAGAGAACGAATCGCTTTGCAGTTTGCAAACGCATTGCTGCCAATGATCTTCGTTCCGTCCGCGATCGCGGCGCTGGAGCGTCCCTCCGGACAACTCAACAGCTTCGTCATGGTCTTGTTATACAGACATCCTCCGCTCGACGCGTAATATCCGTTCGAACCGTCTACATTATATGACGTCATGTTCACGCAACCCGTAAACGCATTATTGCCAATCGAAGAAACCGTCGCAGGGATCGACACTCCGCTTAAGCTTGCACAGTCATAAAACGCTCTGTCGGCAATCGTTGCAACCGCACCCGGCAATGTAATCCCCGATAAGCTGACGCATTCGGCAAATGCCTCCGATCCGATCGCCGTAACGCTTGCAGGCACATACACGCTTCTTAAATTCCCGCAATTATAAAATGTCTGCGTCGGAATTGAGGAGATATTTCCCTGTATGGTTACCGTTGTCAAGCTCGTGCAGTTCGCAAAAATCCCGCTTCCGAACAACGCGACGCTCGCAGGAATCGTCACCGTAGTGATAGACGTGTTCCCCGCAAACGCATTGGCCGCTATGGATGTCACCGTGGACGGAATCACTACGTCTCCGCCTACTCCGCTGTATCCCACCAACGTTCCCGTATTGTCAATAGAAAATCCATTTGCCGCCGCTTCATCAACTGCCGGCTGCTCCGCCGGCGCTTCCGTGGCATAGCTTACGACCGTATTCTGATGCATGGAAAACATCATGCAGAATATAGCGAGCAATGCCAATATCTTTCTCGTTTTTCTCATGGCCATCTCTCCCGATTCTGGTTAAATTTTCTTTGCTACTATAAACATTCTACCATCTTCTATATAGTTATTACAAGTAGATAATGTTAATAATTGATCCCCAAAAGAAGCGTCTAATGCCTGATCGAATACCTCCAGCTGCTGAATATTCACCAAATAATCTGTAAATTCCGTCTCATTTTTCGCCCTCAAAAAATTATAATAGCGAAAACCGCCTTCATCCTGATATTTTACTTTTGCCAGACATACGCCGATAATCTGATAGGTCCCTTTCTCATATATCGTATCGAACTGAATTGTCGAATGTTCCTTTAAAAACTCTTTATCCTGATATTTCTTCAGACCGCCGAACATCATCCCGCTTTTCATATTATGTCCGTAAATAATGACATTCGTATCGCGGTTTATAATGTTGTTCCTTGCATCTACAAACAGCGTTCCATTGCTGTCTTCCGACTTATCAAACGCATGCTGCAGATAAAAATCATACTGATCCGCCTCTGACTGCATAACCGGATAATCAATCTGCGTTCCCTCAATTTTCAGCCATCCGATCATCTCCGGATTTTCTTTGTGCTTCGCAGCGTACTCCTCAAGGATCGGAGGCGGTTCCACCTCGTCATCCGAGGCAAGCTCCGGTCTGACAAGTGTCTCTTCTGTCTCGGTGTCTTCCGCATTAAAATACATCATATTATTGACGTCCGTTACCTGCTGAAGATCCTCCAGCTTTTTGGCGGAACGATAATCCTGCCATTCTGAAATTGCATAATAACTAAAACAGATAACCGCAATTACAATACAGGCAATTCCCAAAATCTTCTGCCAGTTTGTTTCTATAAGCGGTTCCATCGCTTCTTCTGTTCTTCCGCCCTGTCTGCCGATCACATGCTTGGAATTGTCGGCCACAATATCGGATATACACCAGAAGAAGGATTTCCCCACCTCGCTCTTAAATTTTATTTTCTTATTCCGCATCAGGTTGTACAGACGGAGAGCCACCTCCGGATCATAGATATCCAACTCATCCGTTATATACTTAATCTTTTTTAAATCTTCCTGAGCCTGCCTATATTCTCGTAAGGTATCGAATTCATAATTCCCCAGCTTGTAATGTTTTTCTCCCATACTTATGATTCATCTGCCTTATTTTAAATTTCTCATCGCACGGTTACAGACTGCGCCGCGGAAAAAGCGCTGCGTACGGTTTTATCGCCAACATTGCGATATGCACGCACCTTATAATAATATTTCTGTCCACTGGAAAGCTTTTTATTTGTATAGCTGACAACATTTCCTTTCAAAATAATCGCCACCTTTTTGTATGAGCCTTTCTTCTTGGTCGACGCATAGATCTCATAACCGTTCGCCCCGCTCACCTTATTCCAGCTTACCTTTACCGATTTACTGGTCAAAGAGGAGACGGTAATTTTCGGAGATGTCGGTTTTGTAGCGAATGTAATTTTCTTGAAATCTCCAAAGTAAGTTCTATTTCCGATCTTTGTATACGTTCTTACCTTATACGTATACGTCTTTCCCGGCTTCAGATTCTTAATTGTGATGCCGGTCTTCTTCGTCTGTGCAATACATTTACGGCTATTATTGGTATATACCTCATATCCTGTTATATTATTTTTCTTCGCCCAGCTGAGCTTCACAGACTTTGTCTTTACGGAAGTCGTCCGAAGCCCGGTAATCGGCGCCGATATAACGGAAAACTTCTCAACGGATGTGCCGGAATAATTTCCGATTCCGGTTACAATTGCAAGACCCGTTCCAATATCCATATTGCTGGTGTATGAGATAATGTAATCCGTTCCCTCAGCCAAAATCTTGCTGCCGTCTCTTACGACAACTGACGGCGCATGGCTCATACCGTCATAAACGACATCCGCAATATGACTTATCGTGCATCTTGCTATACTCTTTGGAATAATTCGATACACAATTGTCCGCGTTCCGACATATTCTCCGCTCTTATTTCCTGACAGACGAGCCGCTCCTCCTTCTTCCTGCTGCGCTTCGCCCATTCCCGTTATGACAACGGAAGCGTTTCCTACGTTGACCGCATTATTCCATTTCACCGTATAATCTTTTCCTTTTACCAGTTTTTTCCCGCCCAGATATAACTGCGGTTCCGGTAAAATCAACGCGCCCGTATACGTCTGCGAAGAAGGTATTCCCGTTACGGTTGCAGAAGCCACGCTGTTACAGATATCGAACTCTACTACCTTAGAGCTTGTATAGTAAGGATTTACCTCAGACGGAGAGATGATAATCGCAGCGTCGCCAACCTCTATATTATTAGAGTACGAGATCACATAGTCTTCGCCCGCAACCAGCTTATTCCCTCCACAGCTCACCGTTACCGTCGGCCTGACCTCCTCACCGGTGTATGCCTGATTCGGCACTTCGCTTACAATCGCATCTTCAAGACTCGCCCGAATCTTAAAGCTGATTTCTTTTGTCGACTTATAATTTCCTCTTCCCTGAATGATAATCCACGCCTGACCGGCATATACATTATTGCCGTAAGTCAACACATAATCGACGCCCTCCTCGAGACGCGTCCCGTTAAAATAAATCGCAGGCGACGGCTTAATCTCTTCGCCGGTGTAGTTATAATCCGGTATCGCGTATATCGTCGCCGACTCAATCTCCTGCTCCACAATACGGAAGCCGATTTCCCTCTGACCGGTATAATTTCCGTTCTCGTTTGCGGTTACAATTGCGTAAGCCGCTCCAATACTGTTATTATCACGATACGACACATCGTATGCCACTGCCGGGATCACAAGACCCGTCTCTTCGTCTCTTAACGTAACTGCCGGACGGACATTTCCGCCTGCAAACTTCTGATCTTCAATCGGATCCGGTATGACATCCGCAGCGTTTAAGCTCTTCTGCCGAATCGTATACGGAAGTACAATGCTTCCGATATATCCCGCCGTTGTCAGACCGTTGACAGAAACATAATATGTGCCCGCGTTTATGATGTTTTCCGGAAGCACGGCATATTTACACGCCTCGTCCAGATAATATGATATCGTGTAATCGACGTTCTCCGTCAAAAGCTCCGCCGTGTCATTTGCCTTCACGTTCAGATCGGTCGGCACCTGGCTGGACCCATTGTAAATCACGGACGGCACCTCTGTGATACTGCTGTTTCCGGCGCAAACCGTAACGTGCTCCCTGTCGAACAGGGTTCCGATTGTGAAGTTTACGACCCGCTGTCCCGTATAGTTGCCTCTTGCGGTTATAATGGCAGACGCGGTTCCCACCTTATCATTGTCTGTATACGTCACCGCGTAATCCGTATCAAGGGTTAGCTTCATATAGCCCTGCGCCAAATTATCTCTTACTTCCACCGTCGGATAATATGTGCCTATGCTCGGATAATTCATCTTTTCGGCATCAAACCGGTTTGCCGGATCGTCGTCCGAGAGCAATATCTCAACGCTCTCCGAGTTAATGTCTTTAGGAAGTATACTGTACTCGATCATATGCTTTCCGACAAGATTCTGATTATTCATCGCCGGCTCTACCATAATGTGCGGTCCGTTTGCCCCGTTTGCCGCCGCAACCTCTTTGTCGTTCTCATAAGTAATCCGGTAATCAATGCCTTCCCGAAGCGCTTCCGCACTGTTTTGGAAAATCTTTACCACAACCTCAGGGTCATATTTCGTCTGTCCCGTCTCATATACCGGATTCTTCACCGGCGCATAGTAAAGCGTATCCATATCCTTCGGCAAAATCGTAAACGGAATATTTCTGGTTCCCTCTATACTTGTTCCCGGAATTGCTTTTATCTGCACATACGGTCCGTTCTCATAACCGTTCAGCCCGTACGATTCGGCTCCCGCTTCCGCGGCATCCGTATTATTATAATATCCTACGATCGTGTAATCCACGCCCTGCGTCATGGTCTGCGTCTTTCCGTCATAATCCTCAAACGTCACGCGGAATGCCGGCGTAAGCGGCGCACCGTTATACGTCTGATCCTCAATCGACGCCGACACATTGTTAAGACGGGTCGAAATATCGCGCTTCACAATCTGGAAAGTCGCCTTGAGCGTTCCGTAATAATTTCCTTTTCCCACGGCCATAACCGTAACGACCGTTCCCGCCTCCGGCTTTGGTGTGCTCATACTGTATGAAATACTATAATTCTTCTCATCCAGAACCTTTCCGTCGGCATTCTCAACCTGAATAGCCGGACGTATCTCCCTTCCGGTGTACATATATTGCGGTTCCAGGCCCGTAATCCGGAAACCATACTCCGCCTCTTCAAGATTGACCTTTTTAATCGTAAACGGAACAATTATATATCCGCTCGTTAACAATCCGCCTTCCAGCGCGGTAATTACGACGTGCGGTCCTCTTGCGTCGTTTGCGGACGCCACTTCCGTATTGTTTAGATAAGTCAGGCTGTAATCCTTCCCCTCTTTCAATGCCGCAAGCGTTCCCAGAACCGTATTTGTCATATAGCTTACGGTAACCTCCGGTTTAATCTCCGCTCCGGTATATATTTCGTCCGCAATCTCACTGACAACCAAATTCTCACTCGTAATATCATACTTAATAGAGAATGTCTGCGTCTTCGTCGGTGTTCCCGCAAAATAATCCCCGATTCCCTGTATTGTGATCGACGGAGCCGTCGCCCCTGCGGTAGAAAGCGCCGCATTTGTGGCATTTTTAATATCCGTAACTTTATAGTCTACATTCCTCGTCAGCGTCATCCCGTCGCATACGACCTGAAGCTCCTGTAAGGTATCTTCCGTATACGCGGTTCCGGTATAAATCTGATCCGGCAGCGTAATCTCGGCGTCTGCGATCGACCCTGTAATCTTAAATGTCTTCACATAGGTTCCGGTCCAGTAATTTGCCGTATTACCGATAATCTTAACGGTCGCCAGGCCTGCCGTTTTGTTGTTCTCATACTCAACCTTGTAGCTGGATGAAGGCAGCTCCCTCCCGGCATTCGTTCTTACTACAATATTAGAACAGGTAATTCCGTTTGTCGCCGTGTTCGGCGTATAGGAATAGGATTCATTAATTCCGTCAACCGTCACCTCATTCGCGCTGTTATCCATATTTCCAAGATAATAGTAAGTTATGGTTTTTGTGCCGGTAAAATTCCCCTGCCCCACAAAATCAATCTGCTGCGGCCCTGTTTTATATGCAATCGTCGCGCCGCCCTGTTCCTGCGTACAGATATAATCGCGGTCTTTCTCCAGCTCAAAATTACTTCCTGACGCATATTCATAGCGCACCGTATACGGCGGTATCTTCGAATCCGTCGGTACCGCGCTGTACGTAAACCTCAGACCGTCGATGTCCACATTCGTCGCGGAAATATCTCTCGGCTTGATTTCAAAAACATTTGATCCCGCCGCGCTGTTCACGGAAAGAACGTCCTCATAATTGCCGATTCCCGTTATTCTTACATAGACTTTTCCTTTATTCGTAAGATCCGCGTCCGTCGCCGCCTGAGTGTAAGACTCGTTCATAAAGTAGTCCAGTTCAAAATCCGTTCCGGCCGTCAACGCCGTATTGGCGTCCCCGTACGTTACCGTCACAGTCGGCGTCTGCTTTCTGCTTGTATAAATCGCCTCCGGTATCGCAACGCGCAAATTACTTAAATCGTTTATATTTCTTTTCTGAATCGTAAAGTTAACCGTCTTGCTTCCCGTATAATTCCCTTTACCGTCTAAGGTAACGGAAGCGGTTCCGGCATTCCGGTTATTTACGTAACTGTTTGCGCGCACGCCGTAGTCGTTCGCATTCAGAATGTAAACTCCCGTCGGCGTAAGGTAACTTAATTTTATCCCTGTCGAACTCACACCGTCGTTAATCGTCAGTACAATTGCATTTCCCGTGTAAGTATACGTTCCAAGAACCTCAGCGTCTACTCCCGCTATGTTCTTCGGCTGAATCGTACACGTTCCTGTAAAGCTGCCGTAATATCCCTGTGTTCCCTCGGCTCTGACATAAATTGTCCCCGCATTCACAAACAGGCTGTTATCTCCGTTTGTGATTTCCGTTTTATATGCGCCGTCTGTATAATAATGAAGCGTGTATCTCGTCTTATCGATCACCTCGCCCGCCTTATTATATACCACGATACGATTATTCAGCTCATTAAAATGACTAAGTCTGTTGTATTCGATGGAATCACCCGGCACCTCAAGCCCGCCTGCAACTTCCGCAAAATCCTCACCGATAAAGAACATTGTCGTTCTCTCACCGTCATAATTCCCGATTCCGGTAATTTTCACATAAACCCGGCCTGACACATGAGGAGAAGCATTTGTACAGTTTTCATCGGTATAATACCCTTCTACGGTATAATCCGCGCTTGACAGCCTGTTTCCATTGTCCGTTACGACAAGCTCCGGCACGACTGCCGAACCCGTATATTCATGATTTAAAGCTTCAAACGTAATGCCCGAAGCTGTCAGAGGCTTTCTCGTGATACTGAAATCAAAATAAATATGTGCGTCATCCGTATCGTTTGCATAGGCATTAATGCCGACTACCCTGACATAATATGTCCCGACATTTTTAATCGCGTCGACTTTCTGGCTCGGCTGATACTGTTTCGAAGAGTAAATCTCAACAGAATAATCCTGATTTTCCACTAACGTGGTATCTCCGTCGCGGATCGTAATTGCCGGCTTCTGCACCTGGCCGTTATAAACAACATGATCCACAATTTCTTTTTCACACTCTGCAAGCTTCTTCGGCGCAATCCGGAATGTAGTCGTCTCCGTGCTCTCCCAGACCTTACCGTTTATCGTCGTTTTCGTCGTCGTTTTGTAATTTCCCGTGAGCTGGATTATAATTCGAGCCCCGGTTCCGATATTTACGTTATTCTGGCATGTCACAATCTCATAATCGGAATCCCGCAATACCTGGTCTTTGCCGTTAACCGTCACCTTAACGGTAATGTCCGACTTCGCCGGCCAGATCGGATCTCCCGTGTATGTCTGAGGCTTAACCTCTATGGATACCCTGCCGGTAACATCCTGTGGCAAAATCTTGTAGTGTACCACATATTCGGCGCCCTCGTACGTCCCATGTCCCATTATCTTTATGTAGTAAAAACCTACGTCTCTAAAATTATCGGCTTTCGGCTCAATCTCCTTTGTACATGCGGAATCTGAATAGTACGCCACGGTATAATCTCCATCCGCGCTCTTTAAGAGTTCTTTTCCGTTATCTTCTGCGGTCAGCCCCTCAAGCGTATTAAAAATAGAAGAGCCATTGTAATAATCGCCGCGGTCATCCGAGCTTGTAATCTGCCTTCCGCCAAGCATAAACCGCACGCTTCCGAAATCCCTCGGTACAATGCGAAATGCGATCGGCGCCTCCGGCGTTCCAAGCGTTCCCACATAACTGTCGCCTTTTGCTTCCAGGCGGACATAGTATGTTCCAACGCCCACAGGAGCCCCCGCATGTTCTGTTGTATAATCCTCATCGTCATAGTAGCTGACTACATAGTTTGTAAACGCTACGGCTTCCCCGAGGTTATCTTTTACCGTAAATACCGGCTCAATTTCCGCCCCGGTATAAGAATATTCCGTCTGATCCGTCGTACATGTTGTAATCGCGCTCTTAACCAAAAAACTAACGTTTCTCTCACCCTCAAGATTCCCGGTTCCGATTACTTTCACCCGGTTCGTTCCGCGCGGACCGTTAATCTGATCCTGAACCGTATAATTTCCGGCCGGAACCGTATAATCCCCGATTTTTACAATAATATTGTTCTCGATAGGAATTCTCTCTCCGCCCTGGTATTCATAAATACTTCGGTCGGTCTCGACTGTGACATCCGCGCTATTTAAATTCTTCTTACCGATCGGATATGACTGCGTCAGCGTACCCTTATACAATCCCTTTCCGGTAATTGTAAGGGTGGCGTTTCCTACATTCGTATTATTGCTCCAGCGGTAAGTATAATTGCTGGCGTTAATTTCCTGTCCAGTCTCCGTATTCGTCAGAACCGGGGTCGGATTTTGTTCCGTACCGGTAAACACCAGCGAACCAATCCCGCTGATAGACACCGCCGACATATTATGAAAGATCCTAAAATACTGCGTCTTCGCCGTATTCCCAACCGTCATATAATTACAGGTATCTGCCAATGCAAGCGTAAGATAAGGCGGCGCGCCGCTCCCCAAATCAGAGCATGCCGTCTTGTTATTATAATACGAAATCGTATAATCTGAAGGCCCCAACGACACGGAAGCGCCGTTCATTTCTTCAACGCTTACCGACGTTATCTCCGGCTTCGCGCCCTCTGCCGCACTCGTATAATAGCAGTATGGACCGTCGTTATCCATATCTTTAAAAACTAGGTTAATTCCCGCAACCGTCTTTCGTCTGATCGTAAAATTAACCGTCGTCTCGCCCTCATAATTAAGTCCGCCGCCAAACACGGTAACGCTTCCGGTTCCGGCATTCGTATTCGCCCCATACTCCACCGAATAGTCCGTACCCTTGTTAAGCGTCTGTCCGTCATACTCCACCTTAACATACGGCTCAATTTTGCTGCCCGAATACGTATACGTAGACTCGTCAACCACCTCAGACATCTCCGGATCCCTATACAGCGTTATCGTTGTCGCCGCAATATTGGTGGACGCCGCGCGCACCGGAACCGGCGGAATTAATCCCAAAACAAGACATACCGCCATCACCATTCCCAGTATTCTTCTTCCGACTTCCTTGTACTTATACATACTAATCCACTCCTATACCTGCATTTTATGTTCAAACACTCCGAAAAAAGCACATAATATGCCACCTCTATATCTATTATCGTCAAAACCTTACCATTCCTTTAGGAGAAAGGAAACTTTTTTTCATTTTCTTCGGATATTCGAAGCCAATAACCGTGATCAAGCGGTCCGTTCCCCCTGCCGAGATTCAGACCTGCCCGGATCGCGCCCGTTAGGTATTTCTTTGCCATACCCACGCTCTCTTCAAGCGTTTTTCCCTCCGCAAGGCGGCAGGCGATTGCAGACGAAAGCGTACACCCTGTCCCATGCGTATTGGAACTTTTCAGACGCTCTCCGGGATACCAAACGCTTTTTCCCTCATGAAACAGCAGATCGTCCGCCTTATCTCCATCGTGCCCGCCCTTAATCAATACCGCGCAATGAAACTGCTCTGCAATCCGCCCGGCCGCCTCCTCCCTGTCCGTCCCGCCGTTTATTCTGCGGCCGGAAAGCAGCTCGGCTTCCGGTATGTTTGGCGTAAGCAGATCGACAAGGGGCAGCAGCTCCTCTCGCAACGCTTCTACCGCCTGCGGAGCAAGCAGACTTTTCCCGCTGGTGGAAACCATAACCGGATCAAGCACCACATTGCAAGGACAATACTTTTTTAGCATTTCCGCAATACAGCTTATCAATCCGGCAGACGACACCATACCGATTTTCACCGCATCGGGCATAATATCTTCAAAAACGCTCTTCAACTGAGCCTCGAGAAACTCCGGCGTACTCTCTGACACCTCATAAACGCCAAGCGTATTCTGCGCCGTAAGCGCAGTTACCGCGCTTGTCGCATACAGTTTATGCGCCAGAATCGTTTTTATATCCGCCTGTATGCCCGCGCCGCCGCTGCTGTCGCTTCCCGCAATCGTTAAAACCGTTTTCATTCTGTTTTCTTACTCTCCCATAAAAATCCGTCTCATTTTCCGCGCCGCCGCCGCTACATCCTCCCTGGCAATTACGGCGGAAACTACGGCGATCCCATCTATGCCCGTCTCCCTAAGCCGCATCGCATTGCTCTCATTAATTCCGCCAATCGCCACAATGGGAAGCTTCGTCCGCCGGCGTATCTCCTGCAACACTTCTCTCGTCACAGGTCTCGTATCGGTTTTTGTCGCAGTCGAAAAAACCGCCCCCACTCCAAGATAATCCGCGCCTGCTTCCTGTGCCCGTTCGGCCTCCTGCGGATTCGCGGCCGATACGCCGATAATCTTATCGGCGCCAAGCAGCTCCCTTGCCGCCTGCACCGGTATATCCTTCTGTCCAAGATGAACGCCCTGCGCCGAAACCGCCATTGCAATATCAACCCTGTCATTGATAATCAACGGTACATTATAATAGGAAGTAACTTTCCTAACCGCCATTGCGGTCTGGTAAAACTCTCTCCCGGAAACCTCTTTTTCGCGAAGCTGTATCACTGTGGCGCCGCCCTTTATCGCCTCTTCCACAGACTCCTGCACCGTGGCGCTGCTCATCAGTCGCCTGTCGGTACAGACATACAGCGTATAATCAACCTTCCACTTCATGATTTTCTCCTGCAAACAGTCTGTGTCTCTTTACTGCACACCGGCGCCAAGAAGGTCTTTTCCCTTTTCTGAAACCGTATTGATCTTACCGATATTCCCTACCAGCTCTTTCGTCACATCTGTAATCTGCTCTGTGTATTCTTTACAATTTTCCACCATCTGGGAAACCTCATTCATAGCGCCAAGCGTCTCCTCCGTGCTTGCCGTATTCTGTTCCGCCGCCTCAGACAACGTCACGATACCGTCTTTAATCACGCTCTTATGCTCCTCTAAGCTCTCCACTTCTTTTCCAATCTCAAGAATAGACGTACTTACGCTTGTAATTTCCCGATTTAACTGTGTGAAAATTTCCTCGGTTTCATGAATTTTCTCATTCTGCCGGACAAACGCCTCGGATACTTTTCGAGTAATCTCTACACTGTCATTCGAATTTTCAATAAGATCATTTACAATTTTACTGATATGCTCCGACGACTCTTTCGATTGATCGGCCAGCGTACGGATCTCCTCGGCGACAACGGCAAAGCCTTTTCCCATCTCTCCTGCTCTGGCCGCCTCAATACTGGCATTTAAAGCAAGCAAATTCGTCTGATTTGCAATTCCCGCAATAATTTCGGTCGCCTGCCGGATTTCCTGCGCCGACTGATTTGTCAAATCCGTCTGGCTCCTGACATTCTCTATCGCAGCGCCGTTCTCACTGCTGATCTGTACAAGGTCACGCATAATTTTCTCGGATTGCGCGTTGCAATCCCTCATTTTATCTGCGCTCTTCGTCAAAATATCCACATTACCCGCAATAATGTCAATCGCTTTGCTAATCTCCATCACTTTATCTTCAATATCTACCGTCTTGTCCGCCTGAGAGACAGTGTTCTCAGCGATTGTGCCAACGGCAGCGCTCACCTGCTCCATCGCTGTCGTCATATTTGCGAAAGATTCCTTAAATTCATCAGAAAGGACATCCAGAGAATCCGTCGCCTTGCGGATACCTGTCACTACTTTGGCAAATGATTTTACCATCTCATTTACGGACCGCATAATCCGCCCAATCGCATCATTGCGCTCCGCAAGACTGCTCTCATCCATATTAAGCGTTCCGTCCGCAATCTCGCCCAGACTGCCGGCAACCTTTGCAAGCCGTCCCGCAAGAACCTTGGCGCAGATAAAAATCAAAATTACAATTACGGCCATGAGAATAACCAAAATAATTGTCGCTGTCGTCGTACTCATGCTGCCGCCTGCAGTTAAACCTGATATCAGGATCGCCGCCACCCCAATAACTATTACCGGTATGGCAAATACCAAAAGCAGGCTTATCAATGTTTTCATTCCCTTTTCTTTCATCTTCTTCCATCCTTTCTGAACTATTATGTCGATATTATAGCATATGAATCAATTTTTGTCCCTTTTTTATCTGTTTTTTTGTAAATTTTGCAACAAAAAACTGTTTCATACCGACGTGATAGGAACTGATTCACGAGACGCGAAAATAAACCGCTCTGCTGTACTTACTGTTACATCTCTTATATCCGTTAACCGCTTTTACTTTATAGTAATATCCTTTATTTTTTTTCACCTTTTTGTCCGTATACCCGTTGCTCTTGACCGTAGCAATCCGTGTATACTTCCCGTTTTTAGATTTCGAACGGTAAATGCGATACTTTTTAGCGCCCGGCGTCTCCTGCCAGGATATACGCACTCTGCCGCTTCCGGCTCTCTCAACCCTTACCTGCTTTGGACGTTTGCATCTTACGTATACCGCGCTCGCCGCCTCCATCCCTCCGGAAGATTTTGCAAAAACTAATGTACGGCCGCTTTTTACCGCTGTAATCCGGCCTGTTTTTTTATTTACGCGCGCAATGCTTGTATTGAGGCTTTTATATGTTATCTTCCTTTTTTTACTGTGACGATCTGTCATTTTCAGGCGAACTTTCTTGCTTTTTCCCACAGAAAGACGAACTTGTTTTTTACTCATTTTCGCCGTGTCCGTCACCAGCTCTTCTATCTTCTTTCGCTCGTCTTTCGACAAATTCAGGCCCGCAATTTCTATCCCGCTGCCATCCGGCCTTTCCTGATAGAGCGCCTGAAAAAAACAGCACGCCGCCAGATAATATCCCGCGTAATCAGCGTGTCTTCTGTCAGCGAGATACAGTTTGATCTCAGGATAAAGCTTACGGCAGCGCTCCATCTGCATCCCAACCGGTATGACGGGGATTCCCAGACGCTCTCCCACGTCGAAATAGCCCTGCGCCATATACTCCTGCATCTGGCTTATTGTTAAATGACGGCGCTTTCCTTTAATCCTTGACTTCGTTCCATTATTATAACCGTGGGTCATATACAGCAAAATCTGCGCCTGCGGCTGATACTTTTCAACCCTGCGCTTAAGCTTCTTCATGGACGGATACATCTCCTTATTTACGCTGTCCAACACACGCTTGCTATAATCCTGAAAAACAATATAATCCCACTTTTTGTTCTTTAACGCCCGCTGAAGCTTTTGATAATAGCTTTTATATTTGCCCTTTTTCGACGCATAATATTTCAGCCACGCTCCGCCATGCGAAATTGTCTCGACATCCAGAGAATACCCGGCCTTCTCTGCCAGCTTTTCCAACGGCTCTTCTACGCTGTATGTAATGCCGCCTCTCTTAAGACGACTCATACTGTTCCCTACAAACAGCACCTTCAATTCCTTTTGCGCACGGTTATATCTCATTTCCGCCGCAGACGCTTCACCCGTCCCGGACGAAAAAAGAAAAACGACGGCTAACAGTATGCATATTCCCCTTCTTATATATCCGTTCTTCATCTGCTCCCTTCCCTCTCTTTCTCTGATCATTTTTTCATGTTTCGCCCTTCCATGTCAACCGCATTTAAAAATTTTTACACCGAATCTAAATATTATTTTATAATTTCCTATATTTTCTTTATACAATCTTTATAACAAAGTCAAATGTTAGACACATTTTTCCGTTATGATTACTGTATCAAAACAAAAGGAGCTGTTGAGTCGTGAGGGTAGCCTACTATTCTGTCAGTTCCGACAAAAAATTCTCCTGATTTATCAGGTTTACATATAAAACTGCCCGTCATGCATTACCTCCACATGCAGGCAGTTCTTTTTTTGGCTGAAGTGAAAAGTTTATTTCCACTTTGAAAACAGCAATAAAAAAGCAGCATTTACTCTTGCAGAAAAGGGTAAATGCTATCTTTTTCTTTTATAAAGTTGAATTTAATGTTACAATTAAACTGGCAGGTATGTTTGCGGACGGAATTCAGGGGTCATTTATTGCATGCCAAAAAAGCGGGCTTTAGTGTCACTTTTTCGAGGTGTAGGACTAAAGTCCACTTGAATGGTGGTGTATGGATACATGCTGACAGCTGCCTGTAAATATTTATTTTTTGAGAAGGTAAGGTTTCAGAATAACCTTATCTTTCTCAATTTTACGGATACCGAAAGCATCCAGCCTTTCATACAGGTCGTGGTACATGAAATCAGCCAGGTCAAGAGGACTTTTCCCGCCAAGCTTTTCAACCGGAGCGGAATCAACATGGCTGAGGGCAAGGTTAAGTGCGTCCTGATCTACAAGCCCCAGCCCCCTAAGGTCAGTGCCTTTGGGAAGAATATAACGCAGTTCGATATGCTTATTTTCCAGAGTACCTTTCTGCCCGGACTGCATGGGGTCACAGTAAAACACCCTGGTCCGCCTTGTGCCGTTTTTGGATGTTTCCATGGCATCAGCGGCAGTAAATTCGGAGCCCCTATCAGTGAGCAGGACATGGACGTATTTCCTGAAGATTTCTGCCCCAAGGATAGATTCCAGAAGGTCAACGCCCTCCTTCATAGCCAGGGCAGTCTTTTCATGGTGGTAAATGCCAAAAAGGACACCTGCACTGACAAATTTGAAGGTCTGGATAAAGGGGCCGTCTGTCCCGTCATTATAGACGGTATCCATCTGTGTGACGAACACATCGGGATTTTCGGACAGGTATTGTCCGTAGTCCTTATAAGTGCGTCCCTTAAGATAACTGCGGTCAGCCCTCTTTTTGTATTCCACGGCTTTCTTTTTCGGGAGTTTACGGGATACCTGTCGCCGCAGGTCCATGACGGTAATGCCGGCGGTCTCATGGAATACTTCATTTTCGATGTAATTGTAGAGGGTCTTTTCGCAGATGCTCAGTTCGGGATGGGCAGTCACGATCTGGAATGGGGACTGGCCCTGCTTGAGCAGGGGCTTAATGATGCCGGCCATGGCTTTGGCTTCCTGTGAAGTAAGGTTGACGCCCTGTCTGGAATCGACTAAGGTGGTGCGGTAATCCATCTGTGCATCTTCCGGACAGTACTGGTATTTGTCAAAACGGCAGCGGGACCAGTCGGGACAGCCATTACAGGCACCGGGAGAGCGGTCGCGCCTGGAGCAGCGGAAGGGCACATATTCCGGGCAGTCGGTGGTACACTGACGGCTAAAGGGACATTTGCGGTAGCAGCTGCATTCCAGAGGCATCTTACATTTATGGGTAAGAGCCCTGTGGAGTTTGATTTCTTTGCCGACCGTAGATTTATCTTTGCCAATCGTATGTGCAATAGCGGTTTTTGTGGAACCGTTGGTGATTCCGGTAAGGATGATCCGTCTTTCTTCAAGAGTCAGATGGGAAAAAGTATTTGTATTGTTCATATGCTGCCTGCCTTTCCGGCAGCTGTCCGGCAGATAAAGTGTAAGACAAAATGCAGCATAAAAGCAAGTGGAAATAGGTGAAAGACTAAAATCCACTTTGCCCCCTTCAAAGTGGAAATAAACTTTTCACTTCAGTAGTTCTTTTTTTGTCATCTGCTTTTTCAAAAAACACTGGACAAGCAGCAACATGTATGGTATTATAATTAAGCGAAATTTATTAAATGTCATTTCGATGCGTGGCTCAGCTTGGTAGAGCGCTGCGTTCGGGACGCAGAGGTCGCAGG
>CANDCP010000023.1 GCA_947383215.1 uncultured Roseburia sp. | reverse complement strand
GCCGTTTTACGGAAAAAGAGGAGATAAGGGATTGAAAAAAGGAACGATCGGAATACTTTGTGCGCTGTGTATTGTAGCTACATCTTTTGTACAGGGAATTTCTGCGTCGGAGATACAGAAACAGCCGAAAGAGAAGGCAAATCCGTTAAATACAACAATAGAGAAGGCTATTAAGTTAGAAAATGTGAAATTATATGATGATTTTTTTACACAGGAATACAATGTAAGGTATTATAAATTCACTGCAAAGAAAACGTCAGTGCTTGAATTTAATGTAAATTCGGACGCTAAGGGTAAAGTAAAACTTTTAAATGACAAGGGGCAAAAGATAATCGGATGGAATCTTCGAGGTGAAAATTTGGGATTTACTTATACAGATGATGATCCGTCATTTTTATTAAGCGATGCAGATGGTTATTGTGTGGCGGAGGAGGAGGTTATAGAACCCGGTACATATTACATAGAAGTGATTGCAGATAAAGGACAGTTTTCAGAAGCGAAGGACGAGATACGTTTTCATGCAATGGGAGATGTAAGCGCATTGAAACCGTATTTAAAATTAAAGCAGGTAAATGCGGTTTATACAGGCAGGGAAATAGCAATACCCAAAGTAAAGGCGGTGGGAAAGGAAAAGTATGACTATGACATATTTAGTGAAAAAAGATATTGTATAAAATATGATATAGTAATTGACAGAAAAACAGGGAAAAAAATAAGAACACTAAAAAAAATAGGAAATTATTTCATTTGCAATGAAGCATTTATGATCAATCAAATAGGAACATTGGGAGATAGCTGTATTGCATTTACCGTAACGCCGCAAAAAGGCGTTTTAAAAGAGGCGAAGAGCAAAAAAGCAGGCCAGATTCAGGCAATCGCAAAGAAAAATACAGCCGCAGGAAGATATCAGCTCCAGGTGTCGACAGATAAGAAATTTAAGACAAATGTGCAGACAGTGAATACAAAAGAAACGAAACAGACCGTGAAGAACCTGGAATCAGGAAAGAGATACTATGTGCGCGTGCGGTATTACAAAAATGTTCCAATAAAATACATTCACGGAATGGGCAAGCCGCAGCCAATTTATGGAAAGTGGAGTAAGGCGAAGACGGTTGTGTGCAAATAAAATGAAAAATGGCGGTTATATTCCGCCGTTTTACGGAAAAAGAGGAGATAAGGGATTGAAAAAAGGAACGATCGGAATAGTTTGTGCGCTTTGTATTATGACAACGTCACTTGTACAGGGAATCTGTGCGGCAGAGACGCAAGATCAGGAAGTGAAAATAGAATCGTTAAATACGACAATGGAAACGGCGTGCAAATTAAAAAATTTTAAGTTATATGACGATAACTTCACGGCGGAGAAAAATGTGAGATACTATAAATTTACCGTCAAGAAAATGTCCCATTTTGATTTTAACGTCAACTCAGATGCCAAGGGAGAAGTGAGCCTTTTGGACAGCCGGGGACAGGTATTGACAGCGTGGCCGCTTCGCGGTGAAAATTTGGGATTTACGTATGATGAGTACAGTCCTATAATGACATTGATATGGAATGATGATGCCTATTGCGTTGCGGAACATGAGAATTTGGAGCCTGGGACATACTATGTAAAAGTCGAAGCAGATCAGGAACAGTTTTCGGAGAAGACGCCGGAGATTCGATTCCACATTATGGGACGTGTACAAATATTACATCCATATTTATCATTAAAAAAGGCAAGCACAGTGTATACGGGTAAAAAGATAAAACTGCCAAAAGTCAGGGTAACAGGAAAAGGAAAATATAATTTTGATGGATCCCGCGTTAAGTTTGATTGTGTGATTGACAGAAAAACAGGAGAGGAGGTAAAAACGCTGCGGAAGGTGGGGCGCTATCTGATCTGCAATGAAGGATTTCTGATAAATCGTAATACTATGCTCTATTTCTGGGGAGACAACTGTATTGCATTTACCGTAACGCCGCAAAAAGGCGTTTTAAAAGAGGCGAAGAGCAAAAAAGCAGGCCAGATTCAGGCAATCGCAAAGAAAAATACAGCCGCAGGAAGATATCAGCTCCAGGTGTCGACAGATAAGAAATTTAAGACAAATGTGCAGACAGTGAATACAAAAGAAACGAAACAGACCGTGAAGAACCTGGAATCAGGAAAGAGATACTATGTGCGCGTGCGGTATTACAAAAATGTTCCAATAAAATACAATCACGGGATGGGAAAGCCGCAGCCGATCTATGGAAAGTGGAGTAAAGCGAAGACGGTTGTATGTAAGTAAAATGCGGATGGCAGAGTACCATATTTTAAGAGGGGATTTGGCATTGTGATTCAGGGGCTGATAAATGGTTCTATTGTCAGTCAGAAAAAAATAATAAGAGGAATAAGCTCGCCGGAAGGCGAGCTTATTGAGAATAGTTCTTTTATGCTTCCTCAGCAAAGTTGCCGGTATACAGCTGATAGTATTTTCCTTTCTTTTCAAGAAGCTGTTCGTGGTTGCCTCGCTCAATGACCCGTCCCTGTTCCAGGACGATAATGCAGTCGCTGTTTTTAACCGTAGAAAGCCGGTGGGCGATTACGAATGTCGTGCGGCCTTTCATCAATTTGTCCATTCCATCCTGCACAATGCGCTCCGTGCGCGTGTCAATAGAGCTGGTTGCCTCATCAAGAATCAGCACCGGAGGGTCGGCGATCGCGGCTCTTGCAATTGCGAGAAGCTGGCGTTGTCCCTGGCTTAAGTTGGCTCCGTCTCCCGAGAGAACGGTGTCGTAGCCGTTTGGAAGGTGGCGGATAAAGGAATCTGCATTGGCGAGTTTTGCCGCTGCGATGACTTCGTCGTCCGTCGCATCCAGTTTTCCGTAACGGATGTTTTCCCTGACTGTATTCGTAAACAGATGTGTATCCTGGAGTACGATGCCGAGAGAGTGGCGCAGATCCGCCTTTTTAATTTTATTGATATTGATGCCGTCATAGCGGATTTTTCCGTCCTGGATATCATAGAAACGGTTTATCAGGTTTGTGATCGTTGTTTTTCCGGCGCCGGTAGAACCGACAAAAGCAATTTTCTGTCCCGGCGTGGCAAAGAGCTCCACGTTGTGAAGAACGGTTTTTTCATCGGTATAGCCGAAATCAACATCGTCAAAAACGACGTCTCCGGTCAGCGCCACATAATCGACGCTGCCGTCGGCCTGGTGCGTATGCTTCCATGCCCACAGTCCGGTGCGTTTGGTGGTCTCGGTGAGTTTGCCGTTTTCTCTTTGGGCGTTGACCAGCGTTACATAGCCGTCGTCAGTCTCCGTCTCTTCATCCAGCATACGAAAGATCCTTTCGGAGCCTGCGAGCGCCATAATAATAGCGTTTAACTGCTGGCTGACCTGATTAATCGGCATATTGAAGCTTTTGTTAAAAGTCAGAAAGCTTGCGAGGCCTCCCAGCGTAAAACCGCCTATGCCGTTTAAAGCGAGGATGCCGCCGGCAATGGCGCAGAGCACATAGCTGATATTTCCGATCTGCGCGTTGACCGGCATTAAGATATTGGCAAATTTATTTGCATTGTATGCGCTGTCAAATAACTGGTCGTTGAGCGCGTTGAATTGTTCGATGCTCTCTTCCTCGTGGCAGAAGACCTTGACTACTTTCTGCCCGTTCATCATTTCCTCAATGAAGCCGTTTACGGCGCCGATATCGCGCTGCTGCGCCATAAAATAGGCTCCGCTTTTGCCTGCGAGCGTTTTGGTCGTATAGAGCATAACGAAAACCATGGCGATCGTTAAAACCGTCAGCGGTACGTTTAAAAACAGCATGGAGACGAATACGCTGACAACCGTAATTGCGCTGGACAAAAGCTGCGGAATACTTTGGCTGATCATCTGACGCAGCGTATCGATGTCGTTTGTATAGTTTGACATAATATCGCCGTGCGCGTGCGTGTCAAAATATCGGATGGGAAGCTTTTCCATATGTGAAAATAAATCGATTCTAAGGCGGTTCAGCGTTCCCTGTGTGACATAGACCATGATTCGCGTGTAGGCATATGCCGCCGCGGCGCCTATGGCATAGAAAACGGCGACCCTTCCGATTGCAGAGGCAAGCGGGCCAAAGTCGGGAGAGGCGGACAACAGCAGGGGTTGTATGTAATCGTCGATCAGGGTTTTCATAAACAGAGTTCCCTGCACATTGGCGATCACGCTGATAAAAATACACAGAACAACGAGTATACAGTGGACGGTGTAGCCCCGGCAGATGTACGCCATCAGGCGCTTTAACAGTTTCATTGGATTCTCCGGCCGCTTTCCGCCCTGGCGTTTATGCATTGGTCCCGGCATATTAAGCACCTCCTTTTTCATCAAAATCGCCGCCGCCGCCCATCTGGGAATCGTAGACATCCCGGTAAATTTCGTTGGAGGCGAGCAGTTCCTCGTGGGTTCCGAAGCCGTTTACCTTGCCGTCGTCTAAGACAATAATTTTGTCGGCGTTTTGAATACTGGAAATTCGCTGTGCAATAATTAATTTTGTCGTATCCGGTATTTCATTCGCAAACGCGCTTCTGATTTTGGCGTCCGTGGCAGTGTCGACGGCGCTTGTCGAATCGTCCAGAATTAAGATTTTCGGATCCTTTAACAGGGCTCTGGCAATGCAAAGCCGCTGTTTCTGGCCACCGGAAACATTTGTTCCGCCCTGCTCGATATGGGTGTTATATTTGTCCGGGAAATTCCGGATAAATTCGTCGGCGCAGGCAAGCTTGCAGGCGCGGATGCATTCCTCTTCGCTCGCGTCTTTGTTTCCCCAGCGCAGATTTTCTAAAATCGTGCCGGAAAAAAGAATATTATTCTGCAAGACGACGGCAACTTTGTTGCGGAGCGTTTCCATATCATAAGAGCGCACGTCTTTTCCTCCGACGTAAACGGCGCCCTCTGTGACGTCATAGAGGCGGCTGATCAAATTTACGAGACTGGATTTGGAGCTTCCGGTTCCGCCCAAAATTCCGATCGTCTCGCCGGAGCGTATCGTTAAGTTAATGTCGGAGAGCACCGGGGCGGAAGCGTCCTTTTTATAAGAAAAGGAAACGTGGTCGAAAACAATCTCGCCGTTTAAAACATCGAAGTCCGGTTTTTCGGGATTGGCAAGGTCGCTCTGCTCGTTTAGAACTTCCGTGATACGCTGCGCGCTTGCGATACTCATAGTGATCATAACAAATATCATAGAGAGCATCATCAGGCTCATGAGAATATTCATACAATAAGTAAGAAGACTCATTAACTGTCCGGTGCGCAGCGTAGAACCCACAATCATTTTCGCGCCGATCCAGCTGATTATAAGAATACACGAGTAAACGGTAATCTGCATGACAGGGGAGTTGAGCGCGACGACATTTTCAGCCTTGAGAAACATCCGGTAAATGTTTTCGCTTGCCTTTTTAAATTTTGAGGTCTCATGTTCCTCCCGCACGTATGCTTTCACGACGCGGATAGCGGAAACGTTTTCCTGGACGCTTGCGTTTAAGTCGTCATACTTTGGAAACACCTGATTGAAATACTTCATGGCGCGGCTGACAATAAGCATCAGAACGATGCCGAGTAAAATAACTGCGATCAGGTAAATGCTGGCCAGCCGCGGACTGATAAAAAATGCCATGCACATGGCGCAGATTAAACTTGCCGGCGCTCGCGTACACATACGAAGAATCATCTGATAGGCGTTTTGCAGGTTGGTCACATCCGTCGTCATACGCGTGACCAGTCCGGCGGTGCTGTATTTGTCAATGTTGGAAAAAGAAAAGGTCTGAATATTTTCAAACATGGCTTTTCTCAGATTTCTTGCAAATCCGCAGGAGGCGCGCGCGCCGTATTTGCCTCCCATAACGCCGGCAAATAGTGAAAATGCGGCGGTGACGACCATAAGGCCGCCGGTGAGGTAAATATGGCTGATATCGCCGGTATTTACGCCGTTATCAATGATGGAAGCCATTAAAAACGGAATGATTGTCTCCATGATTACCTCCAGAATCATGAACGCGGGGGTAAGGAGTGAATCGCGCCGGTATTCTTTGATTTGGGAGCCTAAAGTTTTTAACATAAGATCATCACTTCCTCCTTAAAAAATTTTGATTATGAATTGCTATTTTGTGAAAAATATGTTAGTGTACTAACAAATATAGTACGATTAAAAATAATTGTCAATAAGATTTTTGTAAAGTTCAGGTTAAAAAAGTGTGAAATTTCTTTAGGGGTGTAAGTATGGATGGAAACGGCGGGCGTCGGGATTTGAAAGAGGAGAACAGGATTGGCTACGAGATTAGGACGATCCACAATATGATGGGGGCGCATGTAGATCGCTATATGAAACGGATAAACCGGGATTTGACCAGAACCCAGGCATGGGTGATCGGTTTTTTGTATGAGAGGCAGGAGACGGATACTTATCAGAGAGACATTGAGGAGGCGTTTGATATTTCGCGCGCGACCGCGACGAATATGCTGCAGCTGATGGAGAAAAGAGGGCTGATTGTACGCCGCAGTGTGGAGCATGACGGCAGATTAAAAAAAATATTTCTTACGGATAAGTCGATTGAGATACACCGGTATGCGCTGAAAAACATTTGTATGACCGAGAAGCTTTTGGTAGAGGGAATGAGCGAGGAGGAAATTGCGACGCTGAAGCGCCTGCTTGAGAAGATGCATGAGAATATTTTAAAGAAAATACAGGAAGAACCGTAGGAAATCATTTTTATTATAGAAAAAGTCTGGTATAATATATAGAGACGAATGCCCGATGCGCACCCGTTTGAATGGAGAGACGGGAAGGCGGGAAATGGAGGTAATTATGGTAATATTTTGGATTGGACTGATCATTGCGTTTTTGATTATTGAAATTATTACGGTGGGTCTGACGACAATCTGGTTTGCGGGGGGCGCGTTTGCAGCGTTGATCGCATGCGGACTGGGATTGAATGAGTTTTGGCAGATTGCGCTGTTTTTCGTGATATCGGTAGTATTGCTGGTATTTACAAGGCCGTGGGCGGTAAAATATATCAATCCGAGGCGTGTGAAGACGAACTATGAGGAGGCGATCGGCAAGAGAGTTCGAATTACGGAAACGGTTGATAATCAGGCCGAGCGTGGAACGGCGGTATTGAACGGCCTGGAGTGGACGGCGAGAAGCGAGAAGGAAGGCGTCGTTATCCCGGCGGATTCCATGGCCGAGGTGGTCGCCGTTTCCGGTGTGAAACTGATTGTCAGACGCGTAAAGCAATAAATGATAGACGAGGGACGGCGGAATGAAACTTGGAATGACATTTGAGGGCGGGGCGAGCAGAACGCTTTTTTCCTGCGGCGTGGCGGATGCATTTTTGGAGGAAGGACTGCTGCCGGATTATTTTATCGGCGTATCGGCGGGAATCGCCTACGGAATGTCTTATTTGTCAAAGCAGAAGGGAAGAAATTTAAGGCTTGCCAGAGAATATATGGCGAGAAAGGAGTATCAGGGAGTAAGACATCTTCTGAACAAAGAAAAGAAAACGTTTTATAATATTGAATACGTATTTGGGGAGATTCCCAACAGGCTTCTTCCGATCGATTATGAAGCGTTTGCGGCCTTTCCCGGGAAGGTTGTGGCGGTGGTGACAAATATTCGCACGGGAAAAGCGGAATACCTTGAGGTTCCGCGGGATAACACAAGCTACGACGTGGTGGTTGCAAGCTGCTCCCTTCCCGTTTTATTCCCGCCTGTTAAGATCGGGAAAAAGTACTACCTCGACGGAGGATTGGCAGATTCGATTCCCTATAAACAGGCGATAAAAGAAGGATGTGACAAAAACATCGTCGTTTTGACAAGAGAGCGCGGTTATGTTAAGAAGGCCGAACAGGCGGCAAAAATTTCCTCGCTTCTATATAAGAAGTATCCGAAGGTCGGACAGGCGCTAAAGGAGCGTCCGGCAAAGTATAATGAATGTATGCGCGAGCTGCTTGGGCTTGAGCGGGAGGGAAAAGTCTTTGTCATTGCGCCGGATGATATACAAAACGTGGGGAGAACCGAGAATGACCCGGCGGTACTGGAGCGGATTTATGAGCAGGGATATCTGAAGGCAAAAGAACAGATGGAGGCGCTGAGGCGTTATTTGAGCACATAGAGTTGGCTGTTTACAGGAATTATGGCGGTAAAGATTATGGAACGGAATTGTAAAAAAGAAGTACAGTACAATAACGCGAAGTTTTATCAGATTGGATTGTTTTCTTTAAATAATGCGGCGACAAATTTATATCTGGCGCTGATGGGCTATGTGTCTTACTATGCGAATTCATTGGCAGGGTTCGGCGTCATGCTTGTGTCTGTAATGTTGACTGCGCTGAGCGTATTTGACGGCGTTACCGACCCGCTGGTCGGTTTTTTTCTCGATAAGACCAAGGGGCGGTTCGGAAAATTCAGGCCGTTTATGATCGTGGGGAACGTGATTATGGCAGTCAGCGCAATGCTGCTGTTTGTTACGACGCATCAGCTGCCGCGGGCGGTGCGCGTGCCGTATTTTGTTTTAATCTATGCGCTCTTTGTCGTCGGGTACACCTTTCAGACGGTTGTGAGTAAATCGGGTCAGACGGTTCTTACAAATAATCCGAAGCAGAGGCCGCTGTCGACGTATTTTGATTCAGTCTTTACGATGGCGGCGTACGGGGGGAGCGCGCTGTTTGTGGCAAATTATCTGGCGCCGAAGTACGGCGGATTTACCAATATAAATCTCTACTTTGAATATCTTTTCTGGGTTGTGGCGATTTCGGCGGCAAGCACCGTTCTCGCCGTTATCGGAATATGGGAGAAAGATAAGAGCACGGTGTATATTGCGAAAAGGGCGCAGAAGGTTAAGGTGAGGGATTACTGGGATATTATCCGGCATAACCGTCCGATTGGGATGCTGATTGTCGCGGCGTGTACCGATAAATTTGCGGCGACCGTGTACAGCCATACGGCGGTCGGCGTTATGCTTTATGGAATTATGATGGAGGATTACGGAATTTCAGGGCTGATCGGCGTCGTGACGGCGCTCCCTACCTTGTTGGTGGTAAGCGTCGGAATCCGGTTTGCGCAGAGGATGGGGCAAAAGAAGGCGCTTGTGTTGTTTACCGCGCTTGGAATTGTATTTCAGATTATGATGGCGTTTGTGTTAATCCAGGAAAATGTGAATACGATAACCTTTCATTTTAAAAGCCTCAACTTGATTTCGATTGTTTTTATTGTGATATACGTGCTGTTAAACGGATGCAAATCCATCACGAATAACATGGTAGTGCCGATGATTGCGGACTGCTGTGATTATGAGGAGTACCGGAGCGGCAGGTTTGTCCCCGGGCTGATGGGAGCGATGTTTTCATTTGTGGATAAGGTATTTGCGGCGTTTGGAACGGCGTTTGTGGGCCTTGTTATGATGCTGATCGGTTATAACAGCGCGTTTCCGCAGATTGGAGATACCCTGACGCCTACGCTCAAATGGACGACCATTTTCCTGTACTGTATAACGCCGGTGATCGGCTGGCTGTTATCCCTTGTTTCGATGAGGTTTTATGTGCTTGACAAAAAGAAAATGAAAGAAATTGCAAAGGCTCTCCAGAAATCATAGCGGCAGTCCCGAGCTGTAGCTGCAGTTTGCGAGAGACTGCATAAGCGGGCGCAGATACTGATTCAGGTTTTCTCTGTGAAATTTTGTCGGGTCAATGATATTTTTTAACAGATCAATGCGGTGCAGATACTGTTCTCTTGCTTTGGAATATAAATCGGGAAATGAATCCGTGGAGGCGCGCGAGGCGTCCCATGGATTTTTCCATTTTTTATGCCGCAGATTCAGAGGATCTTTTGTAAAGCGTATACGGTCGGATGAAATCAGAGGGGAGACATACGCGTATCCAAGGATGTGTTTTTCCAGCCGTCTTGCAAAAGCCTTCTTTTTTCCGTGAGGGTCGTGCAGGATCAAGAGAGCGAAGGGCATAAAAAGGACGGCCGCGTACATATCCGCGTATCCAAGGCGCAGATCGGGAAAGGTATTTTTATATGTGAAATGCAGACAGCGCGCGATGGCGCGGCGCTCTTTGTGGGAGAGGCGCAGCGTACGCTGCGGGTGAAAATCCGAAGGCAGCATACGTCTGAGGCGCCAGAGCATTTGGGCGTCGATATCCGTTTCCAGATATACGTGTTTTCCAAAATATGCGGCGCTGTCTTCTTTATAGTTTGTTTTGTCGTAGATATAAGGGTGGCACGTAGTGTCGAGCGTGTAATGCCCGAGAAATCCCAAGATATAGCAGAGCGTGGTCTCATAATCGTCTTTGTCGGCGCACAGCGCAAGGCTGTTCAACATGGCGGAGAAAAAGGCGTTTGAATGGCGCTTATGTGCGATAGAGCCCGGGTTTGGCGAAAACCGGAATCCGGGCAGATAGTAGAAGAACAGGTCCGGTCCCTGAAGACCGAATCCGTATGCGGTGTGATGTTTTTTGATCAGCGTGTGAAAATCATGATTGTCCGCGTGTCTGACGGCGGATACTCCAAACAGATAATGTGTTACAAAACCCGGCATAAATATGCTCCTTTCTGCTTCTGTCGTAATTATTTTTATTATAACCTTTTTTGTTCATTTTTACAAAAATATAAGTTTTTCCATGAATACGGTTGTTGACCGCAAAAAGTAAATTGGTTATAATAGACGGAAATCAAAATACAAAGGGTAAAGTTAGGAGTGATTTTTATTCGTAAGCAGACAAAGACGGCATTAAAATGGATATTTGTGCTGATATTAATCGCGATAATTGTTTATACCTTTCGGGATTCGGCAGGACCGATTTTAGAGGAGCTGAAAAGAACGTCCGTCTGGATAATTTTGGGGATCAGTATTTTATCCGTCGGATACGAGATGGTTGAAGGGTGGATTACGTGTTCCTTTGCGAGACATTACAATCCCCGTTTTACCTACCGGATGGGCTTGGAAAGCGCATTTTATTGTAGTTTTTACCGCGTGGCGACGCTTGGAAGCGGCGCGGGCGTGGCGGCCGTATATTATTTTAATGAGAACGGTATTCCGGTGTCTAAAGGGACCGGAATGTATATGGTAGAGTATGCGATTCATAAAGTGGGAATAGCGATTTTCTCGGCGATCTTTTTCGTTGCGAGCCGGAGGTTTATGTTAGAACATTACGGGGAGTATACCTGGCTGCTCCTGGGCGGCTACGCGGTTACCTTTGTGATTGCCGCGGCTCTGATTCTGTTCTGCTGTTCGAAGCGTTTTCACAGGCTGATTTTGTGGCTTGCGGATAAGCTCAACAGAAAAGGTAGATTTGACGGGCAGCTGCAGTATTTGAAGGAACAGTGTGAGATTTTGGAATCGGCGGCGGCGGATTTGCTCGGAGATAAAAGATTTGTGGCGGGAGTTGTCTGCAAAAACCTGCTGAAGTTTGCATTCTGGTACGGCATACCGTATTTTGTATTTCTTGGTACGGGAAAGATAACGATAATTCAGGCGATGGCGGTTACTTCGCTATCCGTCATGCTGGCGGCGGTGCTTCCGTCCCCTGCGGGAATCGGTTCGACAGAGTTTGTATTTACAATGCTGTTTGCCGCGGTTACAACGACGGGCGCGGCGGGGTCGGCGTCTTTGCTCTACCGTTTTGCTACGTTTGTGCTGCCGTTTGCAATCGGGGCAGTGATTGTAATTCTTCGAAGACGAAGGAAGCGGATCTGTTAAATCCGCTTCTGAAGCGGGGAAATCAAATGCGGTTTAGAATCCGGCCATCATGAAAGCGATCAATTGATCTCGCTGCACGGCGTCGTCGTTACCTTTGACGGTTGACGCCATGGCGTCGAGCTCGATTTTGCCGGCAGCGGCGCGCGCAAGCTTTTCCTGAAATTCCTTTTTGTCCCGCTCCGCTTCTGCGGCGCGTCTCGCAGCCTTTGCCTGAATCTGTCGTCTTATGGAATTTTCCATTGCGTCTATCATCTGCGCCATATCAGTCGTCATCTTTTTCATACCTCCTTGAAGAAAAACGTATCTGTTAAGTTTATCGGATCGTTTCTTCATTTCTTTAGTTTTACGTGTTTAAATATGCGGTAATCTTGTTTTGTTTCCGCAGACAGGGCGGAGTGCCCATTCTGAACTTTTATTTACCATATCGTCAATCTACCTCGCCATTGACATTTAAAGATTGATTTTTAGGTAGTGTTTTTGTAAGTATGAGAGCGTACCCTATGGTAATCACAAACATGATTATTTGAAACAAGATATGTCTTTCTATCGTTAATCCTGTTGTATTTGTGAAAACACCCGTCATATTGATTAAGGAATGGGTAATTACGCAGGGCAGTATGCTTCTTCCACGGTAATACAAAATTACAAATAGAAAGCCAATGGGAATTGCTACTGCAACTTGAAACAGATTTTCCACAAGCTCGGCACCGCTACCGTTTACAAGATTCAGCAGATGCCCTAATCCGAAGGTTACACTTGAAATAATAATTGCCTTTTTCAAATTGTCCTTTGCAATCGCTTTGAACAGAAAACCTCGAAAAATCATTTCCTCTACAAAACCAACGCATAGCATACACACAAGATAGCAGATGGTATCTACCGCTCCAAAATTTATAGCAGTTCCGTTCCAAAAATTTCTTGTAGCTAAGATAATCAGCGGAGCATAATAAAGAAATCGGTGTGCAGGTACAGAAGACTTGCAAAGTCCATACTTTATAAGCAACTTGTTTTTCGTTAGAAAACAGAATAACAACACTGCCTGCAAAATACAGAAAACAGCACTTGCAGAATACCTAATCCCAATCCGTTCATTTAAGGGGTTGGCTAAGGATTGCAGTACGCAATAAATCCCAATCCAAACTAACGCAAAAGTCAATTCATTCTTCTCATATAATTTTTTCATTTTGCTTCCTCCTGTGTCGCTAATATTGCCCCACGATATGCCCGTTCTAAATGAGTTTTTATCAGTTCTTCGTCATATTTTAATGAATTGTTTGCAATCATACTTGCATAACCGTGAGCAAATAAGAAAATGGTCAAAAAGATTTCTTTCACTTGCTCCGTACTACCGCCAATTGCCCCTTGCATTGCTGAAATAACAGGCATAAGTTCCTCAGCATCTATCATTTCAATCAGTGTGCTTCCTGCAAAAAAATTGGATTGAAAAAGGAAACGAAATAGTTGCGGTTCTTCAAACGCAAATCTGATATAGTTTAATCCGATGCCAAGCATAACACCATTCTGTACATTTTTAATATTCATCAGGTATTCTGAATGATAGCAGTCTGCTTTTGTATAGACCGCCTTTTTCAATTCCTCAATTGTTGCAAAGTGATACATAATAGGTTGTGTAGAACAACTGAGTTTTTTTGCGACTGTTCTTGCATTGATGTTTTCTGCACCCTGTTCACGGGCAACCTCAAACGCAGCATCAATCACCATTTCTTTTGTAATCTTCGCTCTCGGCGGCATTAAAATCCCTCCAATGCATAACACGGGTTATATAACGGGAATTATATCAACTTTTTCAGATTTGTCAAGTGATTGCGGTAAAATAAGGAGAGTATGCAACGCTTTTCGTGTCCAAACGCTCTTGAGCCTGTTCGTCAATATCAGCAAAATAACTGTTCAGTTTTCCCATCATCAGTATTGTGGTGTAAGTGGATTTCCTGTGTTCTTTCAAAAACTTTTTGTGCCGCTGTCCCCAAATGCCGATAGGCTTGTGTTCTCCTTCGGGAAGTGTCAGGCAATTCATACCATAAACAGTTGCTTTCGTCGTAAATGTACTTGTCCATTATTAAATCCTCCGGTAATATATTTGCACATACATCACAGTTTCCCGATTACCACACTTTGTTATATTTTGTTATGAGATTTTCTTTCCCTCAATTCTTCCTTTATGGGCAGTCAGGGAAAGGATAAACTTGTGTGAAAAATATAAACCCACATCCAGACACAACCGCTTGCACAAAAAAAGGGTATGTCAGATTACTCTAACATACCCTTAAATACTCAAAAACGTTGATTTTGCGGCATTTCTGATTAGCCGAAGTATCTCTTAAGAAGTCCCTCGAATGCCTTGCCGTGTCTTGCCTCGTCTCTTGCCATCTCATGCACGGTGTCGTGGATCGCGTCAAGATTTGCAGCCTTAGCGCGTTTTGCGAGGTCAAATTTTCCTGCTGTCGCGCCGTTCTCAGCGTCAACGCGCATCTCTAAGTTTTTCTTTGTGCTGTCTGTTACAACTTCACCGAGTAATTCCGCAAACTTAGCGGCATGCTCTGCCTCTTCCCAAGCTGCTTTTTCCCAATATAATCCGATTTCCGGATAGCCTTCTCTGTGGGCAACTCTTGCCATTGCAAGGTACATACCGACTTCAGAGCATTCTCCTTCGAAATTGGCCCTTAAATCTTTGATGATATCTTCGCTTACACCCTGTGCAACGCCTACGACATGCTCTGCAGCCCATGTTTTTCCCTCGGTCTGCTCTTTAAACTTCTCGGCAGGCGCTTTACAGATTGGACAAGCTTCCGGTGCAGAATCTCCTTCGTGAACATAACCACATACAGTACAAACAAATTTTTTCATAGATATAAATTCCTTTCTTGATATATTTTTAATTTAATAATAGTAATTGTTACTGAAATTAAGATATCACATAAAAATCGGCTTGTCAATACTATTTTCATTTTTTTATTTTTTATACCCTCTGGGGTTAGCAGTTTATATAGTCGGAGTGATTGCCCTTTGGCATACATTCCTTACACAACCCGTAAAAGTGGGTGACGTGCCCCTCAACTGACCCGTTGAAGGATGCGTCCGCAATCGTATTGATATGGTCGATACTTTCTATATGAATATCATAGACCCTCCCGCAGTTTCGGCAGAAAAAGTGGTAGTGAGGACGGATATTTCCGTCAAAGCGGTCGGGTCCCGGGCTGACGGATATTTTTTTGATCTCTCCGAGCTCACAGAGAAGAGAGAGGTTTCTATATACTGTGCCGAGACTGATATTGGGATATTCTTTGCGAATATTTTCGTATACCGTTTCGGCAGTAGGGTGGTCGCAGCGATCCGTCAAAAAGTTTTTGATGGATTCGCGTTGACGGCTGTACTTTATCATAAAAACTCCTATCTAATATAAATAATAATAATTGTTACTATAATTAGTTTAAAATGAGAATGACGGAATGTCAAGAGGAATAATTTTCAAATAAAAGAATAAGATGGAAGGGAGAAGAACTGTTGGAGGGACAGATGGCAGGAATGCAACGCTTTGTTACCTACCTTTATTCGTATGAGGGAAGCGAAAAACTTCATAATACTGGTTTTGCAAAGGTCGAAATCCGTGGAGGACAGTGCCGGATGGAAATTCATTTAAAAGGCGCGCTTCCAGTGGGAGGGGCTTCTTCCATATATTTATTTTCCAGAGATAATGACGAAATACATGCGGTAGAAATCGGAAAAATGAAATTTGCCGGGGGAAGCGGAGATTACAGGGGGATGTTTTCCAGCGATGCGATCGGCGGCTCGCCGTATCATATTTCTGATATGAAAGGAGTGTTTATCCCGATTGACGATGCGCATATGTTTGCAAGCCAATGGGATGAGACAGAAATCAACCGGGATCGCATAAGGATATGGGAGCCGAAAGAGGAGGTACAGCCGGAACCGCAGGCCCGCGAAGAAGCGAAGACGGAATTATCCGAAGATATATCGGAGGAGCCAGAGACGAAAGAACCGGATAGCGCGCAGGAGGAGGAACAGCAGCCGCAGGAAGAGGAAAATATAAAAGAGCAGGACGTCAGCGTTTCGGCTACGGCAATTCCGCTGCGCGCTCCGGATTTAGAAGCCGTGCCGCAGGAGACGCTTCTCGACGCCTTTTTAAGGCTGCAAAAGGGCAAACAGAATGTGGAAGTATTCGAGACGGGAAAACGTCAGGTGAGCGGAATACATATCGAGCTTAGAGATATCAGAGAACTTCCGAGACAACATTGGAATTTGGGAAACAACAGTTTTTTGCTGCACGGATTTTTTAATTACAGATATCTGCTGCTCGGCAAGAAAAATGAGAGGGGAAAAGAGACGATTTTTATCGGCGTCCCGGGCGTCTATCATAACCAGGAGCGCATCATGGCGGCGCTGTTTGGATTTCCTGAATTTTTGCCGGATCGAGCGGCGCAAAAACAGGATGAGCCAAAAGAAATGTTTGGATACTGGTGCCATTCGATTTTAGGTTAGGAGATTGAGGCGGAAGGGGCGATTAAACTGTAACGGAAGTGGTCGCGCCAGCTTCCGCGGATAAGCGCGTATTCTTTTACCAGACCTTCACAGGAAAAACCGAGGGCGTCGAGCAGGCGGACGGAGGCGGTGTTTTCGGGCATAACGTTTGCCTCGATGCGGTGGAGCTTAAGGTCGTCAAACATAATTTGAATCCCGGTATACAGAGCTTCAAAAGCATAGCCCTTATGATGGTACGCCTCGTCAAATTTATATCCGGCTTCACACGACTGGTAAATCGAACGCGTAATATTTCGAAAGCAAAATGTTCCGATAATTTTATCCGGCTGTTCCTTTCTGTAAACATAGAAGCGGACAGCCGATAATTTTACGGTCATATTGTACTCGCAGATGAGGACGGCTTTCTGGTGCGCCGCCGTATAAAAATGGCGCGGACGGTCAGGCTCGTACTTTTCAAATAATTCTTTATTGTCAAGATAGAAGCGGAGAACCTCCTCGGCGGCGTCCGCTTTTAATACTTTCAAAATAAGACGATCGGTCTCATAAACAAGATTCACAGGAATCATCCCCCCTTATCGCGGTATTGGAAATCATCGGTTTTAATAAGTTCACAAAAGAAATAAGCGTTTCACGGTCATGCGCATGAAGCTTTTCGGGGAGATGCGCGGCCTGATTTTGTGAAAACGGTATCTGATACATAAGAACATTTTCCGACTCTTTATAGGGCTGTAAGTAGTAGGCGTTTGCGCCGCACAGCCATTCTCCCAGTCTTTGCATATCTTCTTTATCATGGAATTCCCTCACCAGCGTCGTTCGAAATTCATAGGAAACGCATCGTTCTTTCAGATAGCTGACAGAGGAGAGGATACGTGAAATGTCGAAATGCTTCATGCCGCAGACGGTATTGTATTTTTCCGGCGTATGTTTGATATCCATTGCGACGTAGTCAAGAAGGCCCTGTTCGCACAGGCGGGCCAGCGTGTCGGGAAAGTAGCCGTTCGTATCGAGCTTGACTTTGTAGCCGAGCGCGCGTATTTTTTTGATAAAATCTTCCAGATCCGCTTCAAGCGTCGGCTCGCCGCCGGAGATACAGACGCCGTCCAGAATTTTTCCGCGTTTTTTTAAATGCGTAAATATATCGTCTTCCGAAATAAACGGGCCGGAATGCGGTTGTAACACGAGATCGCTGTTATGGCAAAACGGACATCGAAAATTGCAGCCGCCGGTAAAAACGGTCGCGGCCACATGACCGGGATAATCTAACAGTGTGGTTTTAATAAATCCATGGATTTCCATAAAATACCTCATAGACAGACTTTGCGGGATAAAAAGCGCGCGTGCGCGCCCGGGCGCAGTTGCGCCAGCCATATCGTACCATATTTCTCAGGCAAATAAAAGTCTGAAAATGATATGCTGCGTTGACACGGGGAGAAGAACGGGATAAGATGTGTTTGGCGTTGGACGAAAAAGAATATGGCGGGGGCGGTAACATGGATGAGAATATAAAATTTATGCGTGCGGCTATGCGGGAGGCAAAAAAGGCGGAAGCGCTTTGCGAGGTCCCTATCGGCTGTGTGATCGTGCGGGAACATAAGATTATCGCAAGAGGCTATAACCGTCGGAATACGGACAAGAATACGCTTTCCCACGCGGAGCTCTCCGCGATAAAAAAGGCGTGTAAAAAGACCGGGGACTGGCGTCTGGAAGACTGCGTTTTGTACGTTACGCTCGAGCCGTGCCAGATGTGCGCGGGGGCGATCGTACAGTCGAGGCTTCAAAAGGTAGTCATTGCGAGCATGAATCCGAAAGCGGGGTGCGCGGGTTCCGTGTTAAACTTGCTTCAGATGGCAGAGTTTAATCATCAGGTGGAGATTGAGCGGGGGGTTATGGAAAAAGAATGTTCGAAGATGCTGAGCGATTTTTTCAGAGAGCTGCGGGAGAAGAAAAAACGGGAAAAAAACGGCGGCATTCATTGACAAACCGTGCGAAAAACGTTATACTAAAATCTCCGGGCAGCCGGGGTGGCAGCGGTACCTTGAACCAGCAATCCGCTATAGCTGGGGTGATATTTTGCCGAGGATTTTTGATTGTGAAGCTGCCCGCTGTAAGTGGCGTTGACGTCTGGGTCTTACGCAACAGGAATTTATGAACCGGGTCAGGTCAGGAATGAAGCAGCCCTAAGTAGAACCTCCTGTGTGCCGTGAGGGCGCCTGGGCTGAGTTAACTGCAGCGGTAACGTTTGTGGTCAGGATTCGAAGCAAAATGCCCGGATTTCAATAATTTGTTTTGACAGCGTCTGTTCAGGCGCGTTATCTAGTTTGCGGTCAGCGCAAAATTCTTTGATCCGTTTCTTACGTGAATTTGACAAAATGGAATTTTCCCCTTATATAACTTTTATAACAGATAGAAATGAATAGACAGAAAGGAAGCCAGAGATATGAAATTGATACATTGTTCGGATTTGCACCTCGATTCTAAGATGGAATCAAACCTGAGCAGAGAACAGGCGAGAGAACGAAAACGAGAGCTTCTTTTGACATTTGAGAGATTGGTAAGCTACGCGTCGGATCATGGCGTGCGGGGGATCTTAATCGCGGGAGATTTGTTTGACGGCACATACATAACAAAGACGGCGGCAAGGATGGTGGAGGACCAGATAAGAAGCCATCCGCAGATCGATTTTCTGTATTTGAAAGGCAACCACGAAAAGGATTCGTTTCTCGTCGGCCTGGATGAGGTGCCGGCGAACCTGAAAGTATTTTCGGATACCTGGACAAAGTTTTCCTACGGAAATGTGGCGGTTACGGGAGTGGAACTGACGCCTGAAAATTCAAAAAATATTTACGATTCCCTGGTGCTAAAACAGGATGACGTCAATATTGTCATGCTGCACGGACAGGAAGCTTCGTACGAGGTTAAAAATCAGGCGGAGACCATTCATATCCGCGCGCTTCAAAACAAATATATCGACTATCTGGCGTTGGGGCATATCCATCAATATAAATATCAGAAATTAGACAACCGGGGAAATTATTGCTATTGCGGGTGTCTGGAGGGAAGGGGCTTCGACGAATGCGGGGAGAAGGGATTTGTGCTGTTGGAAATCGAGGGGCGTCAGGTGAAGCACACGTTTGTTCCGTGGAGCGGACGAACGCTTTATGAGGCGGCGGTCGATATTTCCGGATGCCGGATGACCGGCGAAATTGCGAGGCGGATTGATCGTGAGACAAGTCAGATTGCAGAGAGCAGTCTGGTAAAAATTGTTTTGTGCGGGGAAGTCGACATGGATATCGAGTGTGACAGCGGCTATCTTTTGAAAAAATATCAGGAGAGATTTTATTTCGTCAAAATTGTGAACAAGACAAGGCTTGCGGTTAATTATGAGGAATATCGGCTGGACGAGTCGTTAAAGGGCGAATTTATCCGGCTTTTAGAGAAAGCCGAGCTTTCCCAGAAGGAAAAGGACGATGTGATTCTGACCGGAATACGGGCGCTTTCGGGGGAGGAGATATAAGATGAAGCTGAAAAGATGTTACATTGAAAACTTTGGCACGCTCCATGATTTTTCGTATGAATTTGAGGAAGGCCTCAATACCGTCTGCCGGGATAACGGATGGGGAAAGACGACGTTCGCCGTATTTATCAAGGCGATGTTTTACGGGATGGAGTATGCTCCGAGAAAAAAGACCGCTGAGAATGAGCGGAAGAAATATTTTCCATGGCAGGGCGGGAACTTCGGCGGAAGCATTGAATTTACCGTGGGGGAAAAAGAGTACAGGCTGCAGCGGTACTTTGGAAAAAAAGATAAGGAAGACGTTTTTGCGCTTTATGACAGGAAAACGGGGCTGCCAAGCGCCGATTACACGGAAAATATCGGAGAAGAGATTTTTCGTATCGACGCGGCCTCCTATGCGAGGAGCACCTATATTCCGCAGAATGCAATTACTGTTTCGATGACGGACAGCATAAACGCGAAACTTTCAAATTTGCTTGAAAACGGAAACGATATTAACAATTTTGAGAAGGCGTATGCAAAGCTGGAGGAACGCTTGCGCGAGTACAAAAAAACCGGGGGCAGGGGAAAGATCGCGCTGCTGAAGGAAAAGATAAGCGCCAAGGAAGAGGAGATTGAAGAGTGCAAAAATAAATATAACGGAATGCGGCTGTATGAGGAGCAGATTGCGGAGCAAAAGGAGCAGAAAAGAGCGCTCGAGGCGAGCCGGGAAAGCGTCAGAGAGGCCATTGTGAAGGCCGGGAATATGAAGGAGCTGACGGCGAAGCTGGAGAGTTATCGCATCTTAAAAGACCAGGAAGCGGAAATTACGGAGAAGAAAAAGAAGTATGACATGATTTTTTCCGGGGGACTTCCGGGAGACGAGCGGATTCGGGCGATGGAAGACGAGCAAAGAGCTTTGGACGGTCTCCTGAAAGAGAGGGAGGCGGCCTGTTTGAGCGGGGAGGAGAGAGAACGTCTGGAAGAATTGCGCCTGTTTTTTGCGAAGGGATGTCCGGAGAATCCGCAGATTGAAATGTATCTGGGAGAGAGCCGGGCGGCCGAGGATATTCGGAACGAAAAAATCCGCATTACCGCCAGCCTGAGTACGCTGAGAGCGCACAGGGAGCAGGAGAGGGCGCGGGCAGAGCAGGAGAGAGAACGGAAAAACGAGCAGCTGCAGGCGGCCGTAAATGCTTCGAAGGAAAAAGCGCTGCTGTTTCAGAAAGTGTTGCTTTCGCTTGGGATTCTCGTTCTGGCCGGAGGCGTTGCACTGTTTTTCCTAAATAAGATCGCCGGGATTGCCGGATGTGCGCTCGCAGTGTTTCTGATTGTGGCTGCGGCGACGAGAAAGCCGAAGTTATCTGTCGGGGAGACGGAGCCGGAAGAGAAACGCGGGGAGGATGGCGCCGTAATTTCACAGGAGGTAAGCGAGCTGGAAGGGCAGCTTGAGAAAGTGGATGAAGAGTATCAAAAGATGCTGGAGCATTATGAAGCCTTTGTCGGCCAGTTTGAGCTTTCGGACGCGTCCGAGAGTCCGGTGCAGACGCTGTTGGAGATAAAGGCGAAGGCGGAGGAATACCGGGCGCTTTTGGAGAGGGAGAGCGAGCGCGGGGAGGAGAGAGAGGCGCTTGAAGAGCGCGCCGGGGCGCTTAAGGCTTCACTGAAAGAGTTTTTTGCTTCGGTCAATGAAAAATATCTTCTCTCCGAAGATTTTCGCGTGGCCTGCGAAGCGCTGACGGAGGATCGAAAAGAGTATCTGCGTCTGACGGCAGAGCTGGAGGAGAGCAGGGAAAAAACTCTGGCGTTTAAAAAGAGCAATCCGGATTTGAATTTAAATGAAAAGGGCGAAAAGCCGTCGGGAGAATGGGATCTGGAAGAGCTGCAGCGGCAGGAGAAGCAGTGGGAAGAGAAGATAGAAGCGGTTAACCGGAAGATAAACTCTTACCGCAAGGACAGGGACGCCATGAGCGTTGTCGCGGATAAACAGCCGGATATGGAGGAGGAGTTTGAGGGGCTGAAGGAGGAGCTTGCGCAGGCAGAGTACAGGGCAAGAATTTTGGAGTATACGATGCAGTATCTGAAAGAGGCGAAGGAGAGCTTTTCCACTCACTATATGGGGACGATGCATCGGGGATTTCACAAGTACGCATCCATGATAAGCGGCGCGTTGGGAGAACGCATTCAGCTTGACGTGCAGCTAAACGCGCAGGTAGAAGCGGGCGCTTCGCTGAGGGGCAGCGAGTATTTTAGCGTAGGAAACAGGGATTTCGTCGGAATTTGTATTCGTCTTGCGCTCGTAGAGGCGTTATTTGAGGAGGAGAAGCCGTTTGTGATACTGGACGATCCGTTCGTCAATCTCGACGATACAAGGGTAGACAATGTGAAAAGGCTTTTGCACAGGCTGGGAGAGGAATACCAGGTGTTGTATCTGGTCTGCCATTCCAGCCGCGCAGAATAATTTCAGTGTCCTTCAGGAGGCATAAACAGCGGAAGATTCGGGGCGTGGTAACTAAAATAAATGAAGCAGACAATCAGTGAAACCAAAAGCAAAAACGACAAGAAAGAAACAGCCGGATGTGAAAAGAAGCCGTCCGGCTTTTTTAACGTACAGGAAAACTCGTTGGCAAGCAGAAGATTTTTCTTAAGCTTTTCATATGCGAACCAATAAGAAGCAAGGATGCCGAGCAGGAAAACGGCGATATCGCAGATCAGGTAATTGGAGCCGACGACGCCCGTGTAAGTGTAAAAAGACGCGACGATTACGAACATTCCAAGCAGAACGGAGAAAATTTTAATCGGGAAAAAACCGCAGATTTCTCTGCCGTATCCGATGTATTCGACGATTGTGAAGAGAAGCATGGGGAAAACCAGAAGCTTAAGATGCTCCCATGTGCTTTCGTTGAAGGCGCCGACGACGCGGGACAGAGGGGAGGGAAACCAGTCGTAGACAAAGTGCAGAAGGGTCCCGAGTACAAATGTAAATACGACGCCGAAGGCGCTGAAATTGCGGATGGTTTTTTCCGTCATATGATACCTCTTGTTTGAAAAATGGGAATGTGTTTCTGTTTCAGTATATACCGGAACGCATCGTTTTATAACTTTGCGCGGATTTGAGAAGGCGCGACTTGACAATCGGAAACGGTCTCTGTCATACTAAAGAATAAAAATCAGGGAAACCGGAATGTTTGAGAGGAAAATGGTATGAGAGAAAAAAGAATTTTACAAAACAAAGCGTACTTATATCTCACCGAATTTTTTGCCGGCATGTCAGTTATGGCGGTGGAACTGGGGGCGAGCAGGCTCCTTGCGCCGTATTTTAGTTCGTCGCAGATTGTCTGGACAATTATCATAGGGACGATTATGATTGCGATGGCGCTGGGAAACATCTATGGCGGAAGAGCTGCGGATAAAAATCCGAATCCCGACAGGCTGTACGCAAGAATTGTAATTGCGGCAATCTGGATCGCGGCGATTCCCGCGGTGGGAAAATATATAATCGTAGGAATCTCCGCCCTTTTAATTTTTTCCGTCAACAATCATTTTTTGATCTGGGCGGCATTTTTGGCGTGTATGGCGCTTTTTGTGTTTCCGCTGTTTCTGTTAGGGACCGTTACGCCGTCGCTTGTAAAATATACCGTGGACAGTCTTGCGGATAACGGAAAGACGGTAGGGATGCTGAACGCGTTTAATACGGTTGGCAGTATTCTCGGAACGTTTCTGCCGACGTTTGTCACAATTCCGGCGGTAGGGACCTCCGTGACGTTTTTGATTTTTGCCGGAATTTTGCTGCTGCTCTCGGCGGTTTATTTTGTCAGCGCGGGAGTGTCAGGCAAAAAGGCGGTAACCGGGACGGCGCTGTTTGTCGCTTTTTGCCTTGCCGGATCATCCGACAGCTTTGCGTTCTGGGAGAGCGATCTGTGCTACGAGGGTGAGTCGGTCTATAATTATTTGCAGGTAAAGGAAGACGATTCGAGCGTAATTTTATCGACCAATGTTCTCTTTGGCGTACAGTCTATTTTAAAAAAGGATCAAAGCTTAACCGGGATGTATTACGATTATGCTCTGGCTGCGCCGTATCTTGCGGATGCCGGGGAAAAGGAGCCTATGCGCGTTTTGGTTCTCGGCATGGGAACCGGCACATACGCCGCGCAGTGCAGGCGGTATTTCAAGAATGTGGAAATCGAGGGCGTGGAGATTGATGAGAAAATTACGAAGCTGGCGAAGACATATTTTGAGCTTCCAAAAGATATAGAGGTTTATACTTATGACGGGCGGGCGTATTTAAATGCCGTAGATAAAAAGTATGACGTTATCATGGTGGATGCCTATCAGGATATCACCATTCCGTTTCAGATGTCTTCCGAAGAATTTTTTACGCTTGTAGAAGGACACTTGACGGAAAACGGCGTTATGGTGGTAAATATGAATATGCGGGGAGGACAGGAGGGAAATATCAATCAGTATCTTGCGGATACGATTTCCGGCGTTTTTGATACCGTCTATACCGTGGATGTGGCGGGCTCCACGAACAGGGAGCTGTTCGCCTCAAATTCCGGCGATATGCGCTTGACCATGGAGAAAAACGTAGCCCGTATTTCCGACAGAAGGCTTTCCGGGATGATGAAAACGGTTCTTGAGGAAATGGAAGCGTATCAGGCGAAGGATTACCGCATGACAGACGACAAGGCGCCGGTGGAGCTTCTTGGAATGCAGGTGATCGACGAGTTGATTTTTGACGAGGTCAGCTATTACAAAGATATTTTTAAAAGAGAAGGATTCGGAGGTTTATTAAAAGAACTATGATTTTTTTAATGGCGGCGTCGGCGGCGCTTACGATCCCGGTTGCGGTTTATCTGTATCATTTAATAAAGAGGGCGGCGCGGGTATTCGGCGTCTACAAAGATTCAAGGGCACAAAAATGGATCGCGGCTGTTACCGCGGCGGCCGTCGTTTTGCCGGCGGCCAATATCTGGGGGCTTTGGGCCGTCGTGGTCTGGTATTTTACAGCCGTTTCGCTTATCGTTGAACTTGTCCGGTTTATCTTTTTAAAGCGGTTGAAAAAAGAGAGTCGAATCTGGAATGCGATATACGGCGCGTCGATAATTCCGGCCGCGGTTACGCTTGCAATTCTCGGGTACGGGTACCTGAATATGCGCTATGTGATACAGACGGATTACACGGTTGAGACAGACAAGGAGATTCGGGAAGAAGGGTATCAGATTGCGTTTTTGTCTGATTTGCATTATGGGACTACGATGAACAGAAAACAGCTGGAAAAATACTGCGCAAGGATAGAGGAAAACGAGCCGGACGCGCTGATTCTTGGCGGAGATATTGTGGATGAGCGCACGACGTTAGACCAAGTGAGGGAGGCGTTTAGCGTACTCGGACAGACAAAGACTTCGTTTGGGGTATATTATGTCTGCGGAAACCACGACAAGGGCAGATATTTTGCGAATTGTGATTTTACGCCCGAGGAGCTGTTCGATGCGGCGGGAAAGGGAGGCGTCGTAGTTTTGGAGGATGAGACGTATCTGCTCGGGGACGAGCTTACGCTGACCGGAAGACGCGACCGGTCGGACGCTGCGATGTCTAAAGCCGCAAGGCGGCCGTCATCCGCGCTTTTGGAAAATACGGATCGGGATAGCTTCCATATCCTTGCGGATCATCAGCCGCGGGAGTTTGAGGAAAATGAGAAGGCGGGGTATGATCTGATGCTTTCCGGGCACACGCACGCGGGGCAGATCTGGCCGGTCGGGCTGATCACGTCGCTGTTTGATAAGGGAACGATAAATTATGGGCAGAGACAGGTTGGAAATCTGGACGTTATCGTATCGTCCGGGATGGCCGGCTGGGGATATCCGGTGCGAACCGGGAAGCACTGCGAATACGTTGTGGTACATATCAGAAAATAGAGAAACGGAAGTGCGGGCAGACGGCTTGAGACGGCAGAGCGGCCAAATTCCCCCAAAGGAGGGATTTGGCCGCTCTGTTACATTATAGGATATTAGTTAGCGGAGAGCATGGGATTCGAACCCACGGTACCTTTTGGGTACACGACATTTCGAGTGTCGCACCTTAAACCGCTCGGACAACTCTCCAAATAAAATTTTTGCAACAAGAAAATTATAGCATAAAATTTTGCAATTGCAACAAAATATTAAATTTTTTCCAATTTCCCAAAAAAACTTGAAATCCTGACAGGATGGATTATTATTAAATGTAGCAGAAAGACAGGGAATAGAAAGGAAGAAACAAATGAAGAAATTGACAAGAGCGGCGTCTTTGCTTACGGCGTTTATGCTGTTGGCGGGGACGGCGCCGGTATACGGAGCACAGGCGGATACACAGATGCCAAAAGAGGAGGCGCGCCGGATTCTGACAAACAGGGAGCTGCCGTCGGATATCCGGGCGTATGACCGTCCGGAAGATGTGCCGGAGCAGGATCATTACAGTCTCCGTATCCAATGTGAAAAAAACGTCTTAACGCCCGGCGAGACGACCGCACTTAGCGTATCTACCGACGCGCCGGTCGACGAGCTGACGTATGAATCTTCCGATCCGGCGGTTGCGAAGGTTTCCGCGAAAGGGGTGGTGACTGCGGTCAGCGGACAGGCGGCGGGAAGCGCGCGGGCAGTGATTACCGTGCGTTACCGGGATAAAGTATCTGCGACGTGCGAGATTACGGTGCGGAATGTGCTGACCGTAAGCAAGGATCGTCTGACGCTTTACGCGGGAGGCAGCGAGCGGATCACGGCGCAGTCTCTGCCGGCGGGGAATATAACGTGGCAGTCGTCAAATTCTTCCGTCGCGTCGGTAAACGCGGCAGGAAATATAACGGCGAAAAAAGCCGGAAATGCCACAATTACGGCAGTTGCGAACGGTTTAAGCGCCAGGTGTGAGGTGACGGTGAAGAAGGCGACGCTTAAGCTGAAGTCAAGGGCGACCGTTTACATAAGGAATCCGCAGTCGCTCGGGGCGACGGCGCTTCCGGCGCGCAGAATCAAATGGTCCTCTTCCGACAAAAAGATAGCGACGGTAACTACAAAGGGCGTTGTGACCGGGAAAAAGCAGGGAAAGGTTACGATAACGGCGAAAGCGAACGGTGTGACAAAGAAGTGCCGCGTTACGGTAAAGGCGCCGTCCGTTTCATTTTATAATACGAACGCTGCCGTATTTAAGGATAGCAGCGTGAAGCTTTCTGCTCTGGCGAGTCCGGCCGCGGCGGTAAAGTGGAAATCATCCAACTCCAAAGTTGCCAGGGTAGATAAAAACGGTGTTGTCACAGGGAGAAAGACCGGAAAGGCAAAGATTACGGCATATGTAAACGGGGCAAAAGCGACGTGTACCGTAAGAGTGCTGAAGAATCCGTACAGCCTCAACTTTGAAAAGCGGACGCTTATGGTGGAGGACTCGGGAAGCCTTTATGTGAAGGGGCTTGGAGACGAGGGGGAACCGACGTTTCATCTGGAGGACTCCGACGGCTGCGTCAGCTTGAAGTCCGATGGGAATGAGTGCACGATAACAGCGTTGCACAAAGGACAGGCGACGATAAGAGCAAGCTTTTCTACCTATGTGGAGGGAAATCTTGTGAGCTGGAGCGAGGTGTCTAAGGTAGAAGTTGTAGATACCGGGATTTCCAGACAGGAGTTTTCGATCGCGAAAAATGAAACGCAGCAGCTTGGCCTTGTGAATGTCGGAGAGGAGACGATACAGAGCGTTGCCTGGTCGTCGTCGAACCCGACGGTCGCCTCCATAGACACTGCGAGCGGCTTATTAAAGGGGGAGAATGCGGGGACATCTCAGATAACGGCGGAGGCCGTATATCAGGACGGAAGAACGGTATCCTACACAACGGAGATGAAAGTGTCGGATCCGAAGATGAAAAGCGCGCAGCTTACGGTGGCGCTTAAGGGAAAACGGAGGGTACAGCTCAAGGGGACAAACACGTACAGTATCATAAAGTGGAGGAGCAAAAAATCATCGGTAGTCGCCGTCAATGCGGACGGGACGGTCGTTCCGCGCAAAAAAGGAAAGGCGACGGTGGAGGCGACGGTAGACGGGCAGGTTTTGACATGTCAGATTTATGTCAGCAATCCGCGCCTGAAGACGGATTATAAGGCGCTCGCGCCGGGAAAGAGCGCGAAGATTTCGTTAAAAGGGCTTTCTTCTAAGAGTACCGTGACATATCAGAGTTCGAACGAGGCCGCGGCCACAGTCAGCGCAAAAGGAAAGATAAAAGCGAGGGGCTATGGCAAGACCGAGATTACGGTGAGCGCGGACGGAAAGAAATTAAGCTATTTCGTTGAAGTTGCGCCGCAGGCTGCGCTCAATGCGGTAAAAGAAGCGCATTCCATTATGTATTCCTCGACGTACAGCCAGGCGTTTCGGATGTCGCAGGGGTATTACGACTGCAGCTCGCTCGTCTTTCGCGCATACAAGAAAAATACGTCGCTGATCGGCGGGATCTCCTCGTGGGCTCCGACGGCCGCAGGCATGGCGCAGCATATGGCGCAGACCGGAAAGGTTCTTTCAAACGGTTCCGTGGATGTGTCGCAGCTGTTGCCCGGAGATTTGATTTTTTACGGGAACAAGCCGAACGGGCGTTATCGCGGTATTTATCATGTGTCAATGTACTACGGAAACGGAAATCGCCTTGAAAAGCCGATTTATCCGTATTATCCGGGAGGGAATATTGTAATGGTGGCAAGACCGGTGCGATAAAAATAAAAATAACGCATTGCGAATCCTGATTGACAGATAATACAATTGTTCGTTATAATTGATATTAATATTAGTCAAAATTGACGATAAACGAGGAGGATTTAGCAATGAGCAACGAGAAAGAATTTAAGCCGTTTATTTCGGCAGATAAGAATCTGCCGGAATTGACGGTGGTTTCAGTAATCCTTGGTATTTTTCTTGCGGTGGTGTTCGGCGCTGCAAACGCATATCTGGGATTGCGGGTTGGAATGACCGTGTCGGCATCTATTCCGGCAGCGGTTATTTCTATGGGCGTGATTCGCATAATTTTGCGGAGAGATTCGATTTTGGAGAACAATATCGTGCAGACCATCGGTTCGGCGGGAGAATCTTTGGCGGCGGGGGCGATCTTTACATTGCCGGCATTGTTTATGTGGGCAAGCGACGGATTGACGGAAGCGCCTTCTTTGGTAGAGATTTCTTTGATCGCCCTGGTCGGCGGCGTTATTGGCGTGTTGTTTATGATTCCGCTGCGCTCTGCGCTGATTGTGCAGGAGCACGGCGTCCTGCCGTATCCGGAGGGAAAAGCGTGCGCCGAGGTTTTGATGGCGGGAGAGGAAGGCGGAGCCAAAGCCGGCCTCGTATTTAAAGGTCTCGGACTTGCCGCCGCTTATAAGTTTGTCGCCGACGGTCTGAAAGTATTTCCGAGTGAGGTGGACTTCCAGATTGACAGCTATAAAGGATCCGGAATCGGAATGGACGTGCTTCCGGCTCTTTTGGGCGTCGGTTATATCTGCGGACCGCAGGTGTCGTCGTATTTGCTGGCGGGCGGTACGGTGGCGTGGTTTGTGTTAATGCCGTTAATCGTGTTATTTGGCGGGAACGCCGTGCTTTATCCGGCGGATGTGTCGGTTGTCGAATTGTTTGCCCAACAGGGCACATGGGGAATTTGGAAAAACTATATCCGCTATATCGGGGCCGGAGCTGTTGCGGCGGGAGGAATTTTAAGCCTGATTAAGTCGCTGCCTCTGATTATAAGGACGTTTAAGCAGGCGGTAAAAGGGTTTGGCGTAAAGGCCGACGGAACAGGGCGGACAAGCAGGGATATTCCGATGCAGTTTGTGCTTCTTGGGATCGGCGTCATGGCGATTATTATGTGGCTGGTACCGGCGGTGCCGGTAAGCTTTCTTGGAGCGATTATCATTATTGTGTTCGGATTCTTTTTTGCAACGGTATCTTCCCGTATGGTAGGTCTCGTCGGAAGTTCCAATAATCCCGTATCCGGAATGGCGATCGCTACGCTTTTGATTGCGACGATTTTGTTAAAAGCGACGGGAACAATCGGAATATCGGGGATGGTAGCCGCAATTGCGATCGGTTCCGTGATCTGTATTATTGCCGCGATTGCCGGCGATACCTCGCAGGATCTAAAGACAGGGTATATTGTCGGTTCTACGCCGATTAAGCAGCAGATTGGAGAATTAATCGGAGTTGTCGCTTCCGCACTGGCGATCGGCGGCGTTTTGTATCTTCTGGGAAGGGCCTGGGAGTACGGCGGGACGGAGATTCCTGCTCCGCAGGCAACCTTGATGAAGATGGTTGTCGAAGGCGTAATGGGCGGCAATCTTCCGTGGACGCTTGTGTTTGTCGGCGTCGGGATCGCGATTGTAGTAGAGATACTGCGGATACCGGTGCTTCCGTTTGCGGTAGGATTGTATCTCCCGATTCACTTGAGTACCCCGATGATGGTCGGCGGAGCGATTAAATGGTTCTTTGAGAGAAAGAAAGGAGCCGGGTCGGATAAAGAGCAGAAAGATAAAATTGAAAAAGGAATCCTCTACTCCTCCGGCTTGATTGCGGGGGAGGGAATCGTAGGAATCCTTCTTGCGGTGTTCGCAATTATAGAAATCGGCGATAAATCGCTGGGAGAGTGGTTGGATCTTTCCGGCAGCCTGAATCTTGGAAACTGGGGCGGACTGCTCGTATTTGCACTGCTTTCGGCGACGCTTGTCAAAGTAATCGTCGGCAAGAAAAAAATAAAATAGCGATATCAGAAAATGTCTGCTTTCTCACACCGAGGGAGCAGACATTTCAAAAATCAGAGAATGGAATTTATTATGGCAAAAAAAGAAAACTATCTGGACTATATACCGAAGCATAATTCATTGTATGAATATACTACGAACAAACAGGGGAGAGTTGAGATTCAGGTCAAAAATAAGGGCATGTTTAATAAGATCGCCCAGATTTTTTTTAAACGTCCGAAATACAGCAATATTGAACTGGATGATTTTGGCAGCTTTATATGGGAGCGCATAGACGGAGAGACGTCGATTTACGAGATGGGGGCGGCGGTTAGGGAGCGGTTTGGAAAAGAGGCCGAGCCGTTATATGAGCGTCTCAGTAAATTTATGAAAATCCTTCACGGGAATGGATTTGTCGTGTATGTAAATAAATTAAAAAATAAACGGTCAGAATAATGAAAAACGAAAAAGGAGAGAAAGTGAAAAGATGGGAGTATTATCGGAATTAGAGCCAAAAGAGGTATTTCGCTATTTTGAGGAGATTTGCAGCATACCGCATCCGTCCTACAAAGAAGAAAAGCTTAGCGATTACTGTGTAAAATTTGCAAAAGAACACAATCTGAGCGTGTTTCAGGATGAGTTGAAAAACGTGATTATTATAAAAGAGGCGACGGAGGGATACGAGGGGGAGCCCCCGATTGTTATTCAGGGGCATCTCGATATGGTCTGTGAGAAAGAGGCGGACTGTCCGATTGATTTTGAGACCGACGGACTGAAGCTTGCGATTGAGGGAGATTATATCACCGCGCAGGGCACGACGCTGGGCGGTGACGACGGAATAGCCGTCGCGTACGCGCTTGCAATTCTGGCTTCGGACGCGATTTCACATCCGAGGCTGGAAGTCATCTTTACGGTATCCGAGGAGGTCGGAATGGAGGGCGCGTCGGGGATTGACGTTTCCATGATAAAAGGCAGAAAGCTTTTGAATATCGATTCCGAGGAAGAGGGCTATATGCTGACAAGCTGCGCCGGAGGGAGAAGCGTCGAGTGCGAGCTTTTCGTGTCGTGGGAGGAGAAGAAGGGCGTCGTCGTCGACATCTCGGTAAGCGGCCTGCTTGGCGGGCATTCCGGCGTGGAGATCGATAAGGGGCGCGCCAATTCAAATATTTTGCTTGCAAGAGCGTTAATGGATATTGGAAAAATTGCAGAATATGATATAATTTCTATGAGTGGCGGCAGCAAGGACAACGCGATCCCGCGAAAGTCCGAGGCCAAAATCCTCGTGGAGAGTGGAGACGTCTCTAAAGTACTGGCGCAGATAGAAGCCGTTGCCAAAAAAGCGGCGGCGGAATATTCTACCAGTGATCCGGGTATTTGCATTCAGGCAGAGACGGAGGGAGAACAGACCGTATTTGTGCTGACAAGGGAGACGGCCGAGAAGGCGGTGCTGCTGATCACACTTCTGCCAAACGGAATCCAGCGAATGAGCGCAGACATTGAAGGGCTTGTTGAGACATCGCTGAACCTGGGCGTTTTGAAGTTGTCGCGGGAAGCGCTTTCCCTGCGATATGCGGTGAGAAGTTCCGTGGGGACGGCGAAAGAGCATCTTACGGATAAGCTGGAGGCTCTGGTGGCATATATGGGCGGTAAAATCAAGATAAGCGGCGATTATCCGGCATGGGAGTACAGAAAAGATTCCGCATTGCGTGAGGATATGGTGCGCATTTACCGTGAAATGTACCAAAAAGAGCCGGTAATACAGGCGATCCACGCGGGTCTGGAATGCGGAATCCTCGCAGGAAAGTTAGACGGGCTGGATGCGGTATCGATTGGGCCGGACATGGTCGGGGTTCACACGACGGAAGAAAAATTAAGTATATCTTCTACAAGGCGTGTATGGGAGTATATACTTGAGGTGTTAAAATGTAAATAGCAAACAGCAAGGAAGGGAATGTTTATGAAGAGAATTGGTATGTTGACCAGCGGCGGAGATTGTCAGGCATTGAATGCTGCAATGCGCGGCGTGGTAAAAGGACTTAGCAACAACATGGATGAGTTGGAGGTTTACGGATTCCACAATGGCTACAAAGGTTTGATTTACGGCGACTACCGATTGCTGACGTCGGCAGATTTTTCGGGTATCCTCACAAAGGGCGGCACAATATTGGGTTCCTCCCGCCAGCCGTTTAAGCTTATGAGAGTTCCGGATGAGAACGGCTTAGATAAGGTGGAGGCGATGAAGCAGACTTACTACAAGCTGAATTTGAACTGCCTTGTAATTTTGGGGGGCAACGGCACGCAGAAGACCGCGAACCTGCTGCGCGAGGAGGGATTAAATGTCATTCATCTGCCAAAGACCATCGACAATGACATTTACGGAACAGACGTGACGTTCGGGTTTCAGAGCGCAATCAACGTGGCTTCCGACGCGATTGACTGCATTCATACGACGGCGGCTTCTCACAACCGTGTGTTTATTGTAGAGGTTATGGGGCATAAGGTCGGATGGCTGACTCTCTATGCCGGGGTGGCAAGCGGCGCGGATATTATTTTGCTGCCTGAGATACCGTATGACATTCATAAGGTTGTCGACGCCATCAATAAACGTACCCAGGAAGGAAAAGGATTCACGATACTTGCGGTGGCGGAGGGAGCAATCTCCAAGGAGGATGCGAAGCTTTCGAAAAAGGAATACAAGGAGAAGATGAAAAAGACAAAATATCCGTCTGTTTCCTACGAAATCGCAGAGAAAATCAGTAAGGTTACAGGTACTGAGGTGCGTGTGACCGTGCCGGGCCATACGCAGCGGGGCGGAAGTCCGTGCCCGTATGACAGAGCGCTTTGCACGAGGTTGGGCGCCGCCGCGGCAAAGGCAATTTTAGACGAAGATTACGGTTACATGATTGCCATGGTAGACGGCAAGACAAAGCGCGTGCCTCTCGGAGAGGTTGCAGGCAAACTTAAGATTGTCGATCCGGGCTGCCAGATGATAAAAGAGGCAAAGATGATCGGCATCAGCTTTGGAGATTAACAGTAGAGAGAGGAAAACCATATGTCTTATACGGCATTGTACCGGAAATTTCGCCCGCAGGAGTTTGAAGATGTAAAAGGGCAGGAACACATTGTGACAACGCTGAAAAATCAGATAAAGGCAGAGAGGATCGGACATGCCTATCTGTTTTGCGGGACAAGGGGAACCGGTAAGACAACCATAGCCAAAATATTTGCAAGGGCCGTCAACTGCGAGCATCCGGTTGACGGCAGCCCTTGCGGCGAATGCCCGACGTGTAAATCAATTGCGGCGGGTACTTCTATGAATGTGATAGAAATTGACGCGGCTTCGAACAACGGTGTGGAGAATATCCGTCAGATACGCGAGGAAGTGACGTATTCTCCGACCGAGGGGAAATATAAGGTTTATATCATTGACGAGGTGCATATGCTTTCCATAGGCGCCTTCAACGCCCTTTTAAAAACCCTGGAGGAGCCGCCGTCTTATGTCATTTTTATACTGGCGACGACAGAATTTCACAAAATACCGATCACGATCTTATCGCGCTGCCAGCGTTACGATTTTCGCCGGATCTCTGTCGATACGATATCACAGCGTCTGCAGGAGCTTATGAAACGGGAAAGTGTGACCATAGAAGAAAAGGCGGTCCGTTATCTTGCGAAGGCGGCGGACGGTTCTATGCGCGACGCCTTAAGTCTTCTGGATCAGTGCATCGCGTTTTATCTGGGACAGGATTTAACATATGACAGGGTGTTAGAGGTGCTCGGGGCGGTGGACGCGGAGGTATTTTCACGCCTTTTGCGCTTTGTTTTGCAGGAAAATGTTGCGGGAATAATACGTTTGCTCGAAGAAATGGTGATGGAAGGCCGGGAGCTGGGTCAGTTTGTCAATGATTTTACCTGGTATCTGCGCAATCTGCTGCTGTTAAAGGGATGCGACGAGATGGAGGATGTGCTCGACATTTCCAGCGAAAATCTCTCGCTTTTAAAGGAAGAGGCCGAAATGACGCGGATGGATGCGCTGATACGCTATATCCGGGTATTTTCAGAATTGTCAAACCAGGTGAAATACTCTTCCCAGAAGCGGATTTTAATTGAAGTTGCGTTAATTAAGCTGTGCAAACCTGAGATGGAGACGAATGCCGACAGCGTAAACGATCGGCTTGCAAAGCTGGAGAGGCGCATGGAGGAGGGAATCCCCGCTGCGGTACAGGCTGCGGAGCATCCGGCGGAGGAGGAAAACGACGTGCGCGGGCCGCGGCTTGCGAAGGCGGTTTCACAGGAGGTACAGCAGATTGTCAGAAGCTGGAATTCGATTTTACAGGATATGCCGGGGATGATAAAAGTTTACTTAAAGCAGGCGCGCTTGAGTCTTGGGGGAGACAACCGTTTGATGATTGTGCTTGACGATCCGGTGGCCTTTGAGCTGCTTGGGAGAGAAGACCACAAAAAAGAAATTGAGAAAATTATATCGGACCGTATTGACCGGGAGGTAGAGGTTTCGGTACAATTAAATTCGTCCAGGCGGCCGTTTGAGGAGACTTATGTCGATCTGGAGCAGTTGATTCACATGGAGATAGAAATTGAAGAGTAGCGTTTAGGCGCTTATTTGGAAAGGAGACAAATATGGCAAAGAGAGGCGGATTTTCCGGCGGTATGCCCGGAAATATGGGCAATCTTATGAAGCAGGCGCAGAAAATGCAGCGCCAGATGGAGGAGGCTTCGAAAGAGCTGGAGGAAAAGGAGATTACGGCTGCGGCAGGCGGCGGGGTTGTGGAAGTGACGGTATCCGGAAAAAAAGAAATTACAAATGTAAAAATCGACCCGGAAGCTGTGGATCCGGATGATGTGGAGATGCTTGAGGATTTAATTATGGCGGCGTGCAACGAGGCGCTTCGTCAGATGGAGGAGCTTTCTCAGCAGTCGATGTCAAAGATAACCGGAGGGCTCGGCGGCGGATTTCCGTTCTAGCGTTTACGGGGAAATAAACAGAGATGAGGGTGTCACATGGAATATTACAGCAGTCAGATAAGCCGTCTGATCGAGCAGCTGTCAGGGCTTCCGGGGATAGGACCCAAATCGGCGCAGCGCCTGGCGTTTTATATTTTAAACATGCCGGAAGAAAATGCAAAAAAACTGGGCGGGGCGATTATAGAAGCCCGGCAGAAAATTTGTTACTGCCGGGAGTGCCTGACGCTTACGGACAGCGAGCTATGTCCGATTTGCGGGAATGTTCACAGGGATCACGGGATCATTATGGTTGTGGAAGATACGAGGGATCTGGCGGCATATGAAAAAACGGGCAAGTATGAAGGCGTGTATCATGTACTTCACGGCGCAATCTCCCCGATGCTTGGAATCGGACCGGGCGATATACGTTTAAAAGAATTGATGCAGCGCTTGCAAGGAGAAGTAAAAGAGGTTATAATAGCAACGAATTCCAGTCTCGAGGGGGAGACGACGGCAATGTATATCAGCAAACTGATAAAACCGACCGGGATTAAGGTGACAAGAATTGCCAGCGGAGTGCCGGTGGGAGGGGATTTGGAGTACATAGACGAGGTGACGCTGCTTCGCGCCTTAGAGGGCAGGATAGAGCTTTAGCGCGGCGTTACGGAACAGGAAAGGATAAAGGCAATGACGATTTTAGAGTTGGAAAAGCAGGCGAATGAAGTCAGAAAAGGCATTGTAGAGGCAATACATGCCGCAAAATCCGGGCATCCGGGAGGGTCGCTTTCTTCCGCGGATATTATGACATATCTGTATTTTGAGGAAATGAATATTGATCCCCAAAACCCGAAAATGGAGGATCGCGACCGTTTTGTGCTCTCGAAGGGGCATGTGGCGCCGGCGTACTATTCGGCGCTGGCGCACAGGGGCTTTTTTCCGGTGGAGGATCTGCTGACGCTGCGCCATACCGGCTCTTATTTACAGGGGCATCCGGATATGAAACAGATACCGGGTGTGGATATGTCAAGCGGTTCGCTTGGCCAGGGCCTGTCCTGCGCGGTCGGAATGGCGCAGGCGGGAAAAATGGATCAAAAACAGTACCGGGTCTATGCGCTTCTGGGAGACGGTGAAATACAGGAAGGACAAATCTGGGAAGCCGCAATGTGGGCCGGCGCGCGTAAGCTGGATAATTTGACTGTTATTGTGGATAATAACAATCTTCAGATAGACGGAACGGTGGAGGAGGTTTGTTCGCCGTATCCGATCGACGAAAAATTCAGAGCGTTTAATTTTCATGTGATTAACGCGGACGGAAACAGTATGGAGGAGCTAAAAGAGGCGTTTGCGCAGGCGAGGAGCGTAGAGGGAAAGCCGACGGCGATTATTGCGAGGACGATTAAAGGAAAAAATGTATCTTTTATGGAAGATGTAGCGGACTGGCACGGAAAAGCGCCGAGCGACGAGCAGTTTGCCGAGGCTATGGCAGATTTACAGAAAGCGGGTGAAGCATTATGTCACAGATAAGACAGACGGAGAAAATAGCGACAAGAGAGAGTTATGGCAATGCTTTGGTGGAACTGGGGAAAGAGCATGAGGATTTAATCGTTATGGACGCGGATCTTGCCGGGGCGACGAAAACAGATAAATTTAAAAAGGCGTTTCCGGACCGTCATTTGGACTGCGGAATTGCGGAGGCCAATATGGCGGGGATTGCCGCGGGACTTTCTACTTGCGGGAAGACGCCGTTTATCAGCTCGTTCGCGATGTTTGCCGCGGGCAGAGCTTACGAGCAGGTTCGCAATTCCATCGGATATCCGCATTTAAATGTAAAAATCGGGGCGACACATGCCGGAATTTCTGTCGGCGAGGACGGAGCGACGCACCAGTGTCTCGAGGATTTATCTCTGATGAGGGAGATTCCGGGTATGGTAGTCATCAATCCGTGCGACGACGTGGAGGCGAGAGCGGCGGTCAAAGCGGCGTACGATTATGTGGGGCCGGTTTATCTGCGGTTCGGGCGGCTCGCGATACCGGTTATCAACGACAGAGAAACGTACCGGTTTGAGATCGGCAAGGGCGTTGTCCTTAAAGAGGGCTGTGACGTGACGATATTTGCAACAGGCCTTGAGGTGAGCGAGACGCTTCAGGCCGCTGAGATGCTTGAAAAAGATGGAATCCGGGCGGAGGTGGTCAACATTCATACGATCAAACCGCTCGATAAGGAGCTCGTGATATCTTCGGTGTCAAAGACAAAGAGGGCTGTGACAGTGGAAGAACATTCCGTCATCGGAGGACTGGGAAGCGCAGTCTGCGAATGCCTGTGTGAAAGCGCGCCGGCAAAGGTTTTAAGAATCGGTGTGCAGGATGTATTCGGAGAATCCGGCCCGGCTTTGGAATTGATAAAAAAATACGGATTGGACGCAGAAAGCATTTACAAAAAAGTCAAAACATTTGTAAAAGAAGCGTAAAAGAGACAATGAAAGAGAGCTGTCGCCAAGAAGCGGCAGCTTTTTTGTGTATTGCTGTCGGAAAAAACTCAAAACCGCTATCAGAAACCGCCAAAAAAATCGGGCATACTGTGATAAGCTTGTCCGTAAAGCGGGTGAAGAACAGATTCGCATCTGCATAAAGCAAAGAAATGCGTAGAAAGGGAAAGGCGGGAGAAGACAGCGATGATAGAAATCAAGCAAGGCGGAAAAAAGGAAAATCAGAAAAAAGAATCGGAAGAAAGAACGGTATCCTGTCAGCCGAAGAACTTCCGGCAGATAGGTTCGCCCCAGGGGAAGCAGAAAATATATATTGAAGATTATGTTTATACCTATCTGCATCCGATGTTTGAATCGCCGGAGGAAATGAGAGTTTGCATATTGCTCGGAAGAATAGAAAAGGAGGACGATATACATTACATATTTGTGAGCGGAGCGGTGGAGCTGTCTGAGCTGGAATTTGCCGGGACGACGCCGGTATTTTTGGAAAAGACCAGGGAGGAGATCTGCACGTTAATAAAAAAGCATTTTGACGGCAGCTATCTGGTGGGATGGTATCTGGATTTGAAAGGAAGCGCTCCGAAATTGACGCCTGAGCTGGAACGTATACACAGAAACTTTTTCGGCGGCAGGGACAAGATATTCTTTCTGTCCGATTCGCTGAATCGGGAGGAAAAGCTGTTCGCCTGCGACAACAATGCGATTTGGCAGAAGGAAGGGTATTATATTTATTATGAGAAGAACCCGGCGATGCAGGAGTATATGATCGGCAGCCGGGAGCATACGGAAAATACGGTAAAGCCGGAGCAGGTCGTGGACGACGCGCTGAAAAATTACAGGGAAATGCTTTTGCAAAAGGAAGAGGAGAAGCCGCGCCGATTGCATCTCGCATTTTATTCCACTGCGTTTTTGCTCGTGCTGACCGTGTGCGTGCTTGGGGTCAACATGCTGAATAATTATGAAAAAATGCGTAAATTAGAGGGAGCCATATCGGTGCTTTCGGATTCGGTTGAGACAGAGAGCGAGGAAGAGGAGTCCGAGGAGCAGGGAAGCCGCGTGATTATTAAGAGCGTCGACGGAAACGTAAAAAAGGTGGAGGAGCAGACGCAGAATGAGGGCACGGAAAAAGAGAGCGGGCAGGACGGCGACGCGGCGGACGGCCAGGGGCAGAAAAATGATAAGGGCGGACAAAATCAGGGTGAGCCGGAGAAAACGGACACGGAAAAACCGGCCGCAGAATCTGCGGACGGGGCGCAGGAGGGCGAAGGAACCGATACGCCTCCAGTGACAAATACGAATACGCCGGGAGCGGACAGCGGAGACGGGCAGCAGCCGGCGGACAATGAGACGGCGGAGACTGCGAAGGAGCTGTCAGAGGCGGAAACGATTCGCCTGCAGGGATATTATATTATACAGAAAGGCGAGAACCTTGCGTCGATCGTTCGAAAAATATACGGCGACCTCAGCAATATGGAAGCAGTTTGCGAAAAAAACGGAATTGACGATTCCAATCAGATATATGCCGGTCAGAAATTGCTTCTTCCATAAAAAAGTAGAGTTTGGATCAAGTTTGTGATACAATGAGTGAAACGAGGGCGGCGAAGCGCAAAGAGCCCGGGGTCATTTGATGGCAGAGCAGGACAGGAAAGTTAATAGATACGATGGCAGACAGAGAAATAAAGAAACAGAAATTTAAGACGGTAGAAAAAAGTACGACAGAGACAAATTCACAGGAGCTTGACAAAAAGATCCGGATACACAGATTAAAGATATTAAAGCGCATCCTCCTTGCGTCGGCGGTTCTTATGCTGATCGCGGCAGGCTTTATGTTGATGCTCAGGCTTCGGGAATATACTTCTTATGAGGTGGTGTCGGAGACGGAGCAGACCGATACGCTGACGGCGGGATTTTTGGCGTTTCGCGGCGGAGTAATAAAATACAGCAACGACGGGGCCACTTATACGAACGCTTCGGAGGAGCTTGTCTGGAATCAGACGTTTGAAATGCAGGATACGCTTGTCGACGAGTGCGAGGATTACGTAGTGTTTGCGGAAAAGGGAGGGAACCACGTCTATATTTTGAATTCGCAAAAGCTTCAGGGGAGCTTTGAGACGACAATGGAAATTGTCGCCGTCCGGGTTGCGAACCAGGGGACCGTGGCGATTCTCATGGAAAAGGATCAGACCAGTTATATCCGCCTCTACGATAAAGAGGGGAAAAATCTTGCGGGAGGTCAGATCGGAGTAGAAAACGCAGGGTATCCTCTGGACATCGCATTGTCGAACGACGCGATAAAAATGGCCGTGACAATGCTCGATATCAACGAGGGAAACATCAAGTCGATGATTGCGTTTTACAATTTTGGCTCTGTCGGTCAAAATGAGATTGACCATATGGTTGGGACATATTCTTATTCGAATATGGTGATTCCCCAGATTGATTTTATTTCGAACGACAGAATGATTGCCTTTGGCGATTCTAAGGTGTTGATTTTTGAGGGGACGCAAAAACCGACCGTGTCAAAAGAAATTGATTTGCAGACGGAAATGAAAAGCGTATTTTATAATCAGAATTATTTTGGGCTGGTGAATAACAATGAGGATAAAAATAATACCAGGCACATGGAAATCTATGATACAAAAGGGGGACATGTGCTGAGCAAGGATTTTGCTCTGGATTATGATACGATTGAATTTCTGGCGAATAACGAAATCTGCATCCGCAATGAAAAGGAGTGTCAGATTTATAATACATATGGCGTGAAGCATTTTTCTTATACGTATGATACGCCGCTGTTTAAGGTGTTGTCCGGGCGCTCAAGCCGCGACTACACGTTTGTACTGGAAGGAAAAATAGAAAAGGTAAAATTAAAGTGAACTGGTTATTTGTAATTGTGTTGATGGTTTTAATTGTGAGTATGGCGCGGGGATACAAAAAAGGGTTTCTACGAATTTTGTATTCGCTGCTCGCCGTCGTTGCGACGATTATTTTTGTGACAATCACGACGCCGTATATTTCAGATTTTATTGAAAAACATACGACAATACAGGCGGCGCTTCAGGAAAAATGTCTGGAACATATCCGTGCGGCCGCGGAAAAAAATATGGAAGGGGAGGCGCAGGAAAATAGAGAGAAGCTCAATGACGCCGGCGTCAGCCTTCCGGACGGAATATGGGAGGACTTGATCGACGCAGGGATCGGCGTTACGGATAACGCGTTGGAGCAGGCAGGCTTGTATGAGATGCTGGCCGAGAATATGGCGCATTTTATTGTAAATGGAATTGCGTATTTTGTCGCGTTAATTGTGATATCGACCGCACTGTTTTTGATTGCGAGGGTAGTAAATCTTGTGGCGAGGCTTCCGCTGATCAGAAATGTAAATCATTTTTTGGGAGTGCTGGCCGGCGGAGTGCAGGGAATGATTTTTATATGGATTTTCTTTTACCTGATAACGGTTTGCTGCACAAGTCCGTTCGGAATGATGATGATATCTTATGTGAATCAAAGCAGATTTTTGATGTGGTTGTATCACAATAATCCGGTTTTATATCTGGCAATGGCATATTTTTGATTTTGACAGGCTCGGGATAAGGCTAAAAAAGTCTTATCCCGCTTTCGCATTTAAGATTCTCGATATAGCGCATACCGATTTCGTCGCCGTAGTAGATAAACGGGGCGCCGGGCATTGACAGGAGAAATGCAAAAGCGATCTTTGGCTTATCGCCGCTGACTGTGCGGGAAAGTCTGTCCATATCGTGATTTCCGGAAGGGATGCAGATAAGGCCCTTGCGTCCGGTTGTCAAAACGGCGATGAATCACACATGAGAAAAAGTTATTTTATGGGGATGTTCAAAAAATATGTCGGAACGGGGGCCGGCGCTTACATAAACCAACTCAGGGTACAGTATGCCTGCGAGCTTTTGAGAACGGAGGGCAAAAATGTTTCTGAAATTACATTTTCCAGCGGATTTACGAATCTGTCAAATTTTAACAGGCAATTGTAAAATCAAAGGCCGGGCAGTATCGTCAACGATAGCCGCCCGGCTCTTTTAGCGTCCCTCAGGACGCAATTAAAAAATGTTCCGGCATATGCCGTATAAAATCAGGATTACAATACATATCCACAGCAAGATGTTTTGCCACAGTTTCATTTCAAAGCGTCCCGTTTTTACATAACCTGCAATATAGTTCAGAAAAACCAGGAAAAGAACCGGGCTTAACAGCAGCAATACGGGATTGGCGGCAAATGCGCTTTCAAAATCCAGTTTTAGCAATGCCGTGCACATGTGGGTGACGCCGCACCCCGGACACTGAAAGCCTGTCAGAAAATTGACGGGGCACGCGACTCCGATTCCGGTGTAGAGAAAAAAGAGCCCGTATGCCACGCCTGCCGCAGTAAGAAACAGCGCCGAAGATAAGACACGGAAACACCGTTCTTTCATTCTGATATGTACCTTAGTAATTATTAGAACCGGAACCGCAGATATTGTTGATTTCGTTTTGCATCAATGCCCATGCCACAACCGGGACAAATAAGCAGAGAATCAGATAAAGGATGCCGCTGTTGCTAGACTGCATTCCGTGATTCTGTTTTGCGATATCAATCTTTTCACCCTGTTTGTAGGCCCAGTACAGACCATAAATATTACAGGTGATGATTGTGAGAAGAAAAGCCATTCCGCCCGAAGTGCCCTGTGTCTGCGATACCGTATTTGTGTCGTTTGTCAGACAGACGAACCAGTAAATGCCGTAGATACCGCAAGTGACAATTGACAAGATAATACATACTGCAATGTTTTTTTGTTGAACCATGATAGAACTCTCCTTTTCCATTTGTATAGTTTGATTGGGCGAAATTCATACGTCAGTGAAAATATGCCCAAAAAAAGTATAGCAAATGAGCATATATATGTCAATATAGCTTAAAATTACAAATTAAATTAATTTTATTTCCCGTTTCTGCCCGCTTTTTTCTTATAAAGTGGAGGAACAACGAAAAAAATGTCAAAAGAGTGTTGACAAAACTGGAATACGGTGGTAGTATAAAA
>CANDCP010000022.1 GCA_947383215.1 uncultured Roseburia sp. | reverse complement strand
ATGGCAATTAAAATGATGGCGACAAACGCCGTCGCGGATGTTGTCGAGGTCGGATATTTCGGCGCCGGACAATTTATTGCGTGTGAGGAACTGTCGGCGGGAATGGTCGGGTACATTACGGCCAGCTTAAAAAATGTAAAGGATACGCGGGTCGGCGACACGGTAACAAGCGCGGATCATCCGTGCGATACGCCCCTGCCCGGCTACAAAAAGGTTAATCCGATGGTATACTGCGGCCTCTATCCGGCGGACGGGGCAAAGTATCCGGATCTGCGCGATGCGCTCGAAAAGCTTCAGCTAAACGATGCGGCGCTGCAGTTTGAGCCGGAGACGTCGATTGCGCTGGGGTTTGGTTTCCGCTGCGGGTTTCTTGGCCTGCTTCATCTGGAGGTTGTGCAGGAGCGGTTAGAGAGAGAGTATAATCTGGATCTTGTAACTACGGCGCCGGGGGTTGTCTATAAAGTGCACAAGACGGACGGCGCCGTTATTGATCTGACCAATCCGTCGAATCTTCCGGATGCGTCGGAAATTGAATTTATGGAAGAACCTTATGTATCGGCCGAAATTATGGTGACCAGCGAATATGTCGGTGCGATCATGGATCTGTGTCAGGAACGGCGGGGGATTTATATCAGTATGGAATATATCGAACAGACCCGCGCGCTGATCAAGTATGATTTGCCGTTGAACGAGATTATCTATGACTTCTTTGATGCGTTAAAGTCGCGTTCCAGGGGGTATGCGTCGTTTGATTATGAAATGAAGGGGTATGAGAGATCCGAGCTTGTGAAGCTTGATATTTTGATTAATAGGGAAGCGGTAGACGCCCTGTCCTTTATTGTGTTTAAGGATACGGCTTATGAGCGGGGCAGAAAGATGTGTGAAAAATTAAAGGAGGAGATCCCGAGACATTTGTTTGAGATTCCGATTCAGGCGGCGATCGGGAGTAAGGTGATTGCGCGGGAAACCGTCAAAGCGATGCGTAAGGATGTGCTTGCCAAATGCTACGGCGGCGATATTACGCGTAAGCGCAAGCTTTTGGAGAAACAAAAGGAAGGAAAAAAGAGAATGCGTCAGGTGGGGAATGTAGAAATTCCGCAGGAGGCGTTTATGAGCGTGCTGAAATTGGACGACAAATAGGGGGAGCCGCGGATGAAAAAAGAACTGGAAATTTACGTTCATATACCGTTTTGTATGAAAAAATGCGGGTATTGTGATTTTTTGTCGGCTCCTGCAGACGAGACGACGCAGAATCATTATGTGGGGGCGCTGTTGCGCGAAATCCGGTATTATGGAGAATTATGTAGGGACCGAGAGGTCTCTACAATTTATATAGGGGGAGGAACGCCGTCCTGGCTTCAGGCGGTTTATATGGAATTGATTTTAAAGCAGCTTCGGGTGAGCTTCGCGATACGGCAGGATGCCGAGATCAGTATTGAATGCAATCCGGGGACGCTGACGAGAGAGAAACTTTTGACATATCTGGGTTGCGGGGTAAACCGGCTTAGCATAGGACTGCAATCGACCTTAAATGAGGAGCTGGAACTGTTAGGGCGGGTGCATACGTACGAACAGTTTGTAAGAAACTATGAATTGGCGAGGGAGATAGGGTGCCATAATATCAATGTAGATTTGATGAGCGCCCTTCCGTATCAGACGGTCGGCAAGTTTTTGACTTCGTTAAGGCAGGTAGCCGCGTTAAAGCCCGAGCACATATCGGTATATTCCTTGTTGATTGAGAAGGGGACCCTGTTTTACGACAAATATAAATTTGACGTCGTAAGAAGGGAAGCCGGTATGCCGACGGAATGCCTTCCGAGCGAGGAGGCTGAGTATGAAATGTTTCAAAAGACAAAAGAAACCTTAAAATCAAACGGATATGTGCGCTATGAAGTGTCAAATTACGCAAAGCAGTCCTTTGAATGCCGGCATAATATCGGATACTGGAAGCGCAGCGATTATCTGGGACTTGGAGTCGGGGCGGCCTCGCTTATCGACAACGTCCGCTATTTAAATACCAGAAATCTCGATATATATATAGAAGAAACGAAACGCATTCAAAGAATTTTAACCGGGGAGGAAAAACAGGAGAGCGGTGGAATCGGAAGAGTTAATTTGCACGATGAAGCGGATCGGATTGACCGGAACGGGCAGATGGAAGAATTCATGTTTCTGGGGCTTCGAATGACGCGGGGGATTACGAGAAAAGAGTTTGAGGAAGCTTTTCATATGCCGATCGAAGCTGTTTACGGAGAAGTTCTTTCGCGTCTGGCGGGGGAAGGCCTTATCGAGCGGAGGGAAGGAACGATAAAACTGACCGACCGTGGAATGGATATCAGCAACTATGTGTTGTCCCAGTTTTTGATGAATTGACAAAAATTTAAAAATAAAATGAAAAATGGTGTTGACAAAAAAAAATGTTGGTGCTATCTTATTTACATACAAATTAGCACTCTTTTAAAACGAGTGCTAACAAAACTCTCCTTTCACGCCATTGATTTGACCGAAATGCGTGAAACGGGAAAGCAAACGTTGATTTCAGGAGCGATGGAATGAGCGAACAGGAATTGGATGAACGAAAAAAGAAAATTTTGCATGCGATTATCAAAAATTATATGGAAACCGGCGAACCGGTCGGCTCAAGGACAATTTCAAAGTATACGGATTTGAATTTGAGTTCTGCCACAATCCGAAATGAGATGGCGGACCTGGAGGAACTCGGATATATTTTACAGCCGCACACCTCGGCCGGGAGGATTCCGTCCGATAAGGGATATCGGTTCTATGTGGATCATCTGATCGAACAGAAGGACAGAGAAGTTTCCGAGATGAAAGAATTTGTGATTGAGCACACAGAGAAGATGGAGCGCGTGCTCAAGCAGATGGCGAAGCTTTTGGCAAACAATACGAATTATGCAAGTATAATTACGGCTCCGCAGGTTCACGCAAATAAAGTAAAGTTTTTGCAGTTATCAAATGTAGATTCGTCTCATATTCTTGCAGTAGTTGTGCTGGAAGGCAACATTGTAAAAAATAAGATCATCGATGTGGAGGAACCGATCGATAACGAGCAGATGCTAAAGCTGAATATCCTTTTGAATACGAATCTGACCGGGCTCTCCATCGATCAGATAAATCTGGGGACGATTGCCGTATTAAAAGAAAAAGCAGGGATACACAGTAATATTATCAGCGACGTTTTAGACGCCGTGGCCGAGGCGATCAGCGAGGACGAAGATCTGGAGATCTATACAAGCGGAGCGACGAACATTTTAAAATACCCGGAATTATCCGATTCCGGAAGAGTGAGCGAACTTCTGACCGAGTTCGAGGAAAAAAATCAGTTGGTAAGTCTGGTTACCGATCGTTTTTCAGAGGAGGAGAATACCGGTATTCAGGTTTATATAGGAAATGAAGCCCCAATTCAGACAATGAAAGACTGTAGTATCGTGACAGCCACATATGAGCTTGGGGAGGGCGTTAAGGGAACCATCGGCATTATAGGTCCGAAGAGAATGGATTACGAGAACGTCATGGATAATTTAAAAACGTTAAAAGCACAGCTTGACGGTATCTGGAAGAAACCGAAGAGCTAGAAAGGTGGTTGTAAGGTGTCAGAATCGAATACGCAAAAGGATGTGGAATTGGAAGAAATTTTGGAGGAGGCGTCGGAAGAGACAAAAGAGCTGGAAGAGCCGGCGGCCGATCTGAAGCCGGAAGCGGAGGCGGAGGATTTAGAGCGAAATCCGGAGGCGTCGGAGGAGACGGAAAAAGGAGAGGGAAAAAAAGGTATATTTAAGAAAAAAGAGAAGAAAGATAAAAGGGAAGAACAGATTGAAGAGCTGAATGACAAGATAAAGCGTCAGATGGCGGAGTTTGATAACTTCCGAAAGCGTACGGACAAAGAAAAATCGCAGATGTACGATATGGGAGCGAAGAGCATTGTAGAAAAGATTCTTCCGGTTATCGATAATTTTGAGAGAGGGCTTGCGGCAGTGCCGCAGGAGGAGAGAGACAATGCGTTTGTAGACGGTATGGATAAAATTTATAAGCAGATGTTATCCATGTTGTCGGAAGCGGGCGTCGAGCAGATCGAGGCGGTCGGAAAGGAATTTGATCCGAATCTCCACAACGCGGTAATGCATGTGGAGCTTGAGGAGGCGGGGGAGAATACGATCGTCGAGGAGTTTCAGAAGGGTTATATGTATCACGACACGGTCGTGCGCCACAGTATGGTAAAGGTTGCAAATTAATTTTGGAAAATAAAAGCAGGAGGTCTTAATTATGAGTAAGATTATTGGTATTGATTTAGGAACGACGAATAGCTGTGTGGCAGTTATGGAGGGCGGTAAGCCAACCGTTATTGCAAATCAGGAGGGTGCGAGAACAACGCCTTCTATCGTAGCTTTTACAAAGACAGGAGAGCGTCTGGTGGGCGAGCCGGCAAAGCGTCAGGCAGTTACAAACGCGGAGAAGACGATTTCATCCATCAAGAGAAATATGGGAACCGACTATAAAAAGAGTATCGATGAAAAACAGTACTCCCCGCAGCAGATTTCCGCAATGATTCTTCAGAAGTTAAAAGCGGATGCGGAAGGATATCTGGGTGAAAAAGTATCGGAGGCGGTAATTACGGTTCCTGCGTATTTTAACGACGCGCAGCGCCAGGCGACAAAGGACGCCGGTAAGATTGCGGGACTTGACGTGAAGCGTATTATCAATGAGCCGACGGCTGCGGCTTTGGCGTATGGACTTGACAATGAAAAAGAACAGAAAATTATGGTATACGATCTTGGAGGCGGAACGTTTGACGTATCCATCATTGAAATCGGAGACGGCGTCATCGAGGTTCTGGCGACAAGCGGCGACAACAGACTTGGCGGAGATGATTTTGACCAGAAGGTTACCGATTGGATGATCGCGGAATTTAAGAAGGCGGAAGGTGTGGACTTGTCCGCAGACAAGATGGCGCTTCAGAGATTAAAAGAAGCGGCGGAGAAGGCGAAAAAAGAATTGTCCTCCGCGACGACGACGAATATTAATCTTCCGTTTATCACGGCGACGGCTGAGGGACCAAAGCATTTTGATATGAACCTGACAAGAGCAAAATTTGACGAGCTGACGCATGATCTTGTAGAGCGGACCGCAGGGCCGGTGCAGAATGCGTTGAAAGATGCGGGACTTACGGCTTCCGAGCTGGGTCAGGTATTGCTGGTCGGCGGGTCTACGCGTATTCCGGCGGTGCAGGATAAGGTAAAACAGTTGACGGGCAAGGAGCCGAGCAAATCGCTGAATCCGGACGAGTGCGTTGCAATCGGCGCGTCTATCCAGGGCGGAAAACTGGCCGGAGACGCGGGCGCGGGAGAAATTTTGCTGCTGGACGTAACGCCGCTGTCACTGTCTATTGAGACTATGGGAGGCGTTGCGACAAGATTGATCGAGAGAAATACGACAATTCCTACCAAAAAGAGCCAGATCTTCTCTACCGCGGCGGATAATCAGACAGCCGTAGACATCAACGTTGTACAGGGCGAGAGACAGTTTGCGAGAGATAACAAATCGCTCGGGCAGTTCCGTCTTGACGGGATCCCGCCGGCACGCCGCGGCGTTCCGCAGATTGAAGTTACGTTCGATATTGACGCGAACGGTATCGTAAACGTATCCGCAAAGGATCTTGGAACGGGAAAGGAGCAGCATATTACGATTACGGCCGGCTCCAATATGTCGGATGAAGACATCGACAAGGCGGTAAAAGAGGCTGCGGAGTACGAAGCGCAGGATAAGAAGCGGAAAGAGGCAATTGATACGAGAAACGACGCGGATGCGTTTGTATTCCAGACGGAGAAAGCGTTAGAGGAAGTCGGAGCAAATCTTGATCCTGCCGATAAGACGGCGGTAGAGGCAGACTTAAGCGCGCTGAAAGCGCTGGTGGAGGCGCATCCGGAGGCGGAGAACATGTCGGATGATCAGGTGGCTGAGATGAAAGCCGCAAAAGAGAAATTGATGGAGAGCGCACAGAAAGTGTTTGCGAAGATGTACGAGAACGCACAGGCGGCACAGGGAGCGGCAGGTCCGGATATGGGTCCGGATATGAATGCAGGCGGAGCTGATGACGTTGTCGACGCAGATTACAAAGAGGTGTAGGCAGATACCGACAGGTCAACATTCCCGCTGTTTGCAGCGGGGGCGTTGACCTCAAGTCTGTGTATAGAAGAGAAAACGGCGGGAAATAAAAGAGGGAATAAATCATGGCAGAGCAAAAAAGAGATTATTATGAAGTCCTGGGAGTAGACCGCAATGCGGACGAAGCGGCGATCAAAAAGGCATACCGTGTCCTTGCAAAGAAATATCACCCGGATATGAACCCGGGGGATAAGGAAGCTGAAAAAAAATTCAAAGAGGCGTCCGAGGCGTATGCCATTTTAAGCGATGCGGATAAAAGAAGACAGTACGATCAATTCGGCCATGCGGCGTTTGAGGGAGGCGCAGGCGGAGCGGGCGGCTTTGATTTTTCCAGCATGGATATGGGAGATATTTTCGGAGATATTTTCGGAGATTTCTTCGGGGGAGGAAGAAGCAGACGTGCAAGCAACGGGCCGATGCGGGGGGCAAACCTTCGCGCCAGCGTGCGAATTACCTTTGAGGAGGCGGTTTTCGGCTGTGAAAAGGAAATAGAAATCACCCTGAAGGATGAGTGCAAGACATGTAAGGGGACCGGCGCGAAGCCGGGAACCTCGCCTGAGACATGTACGAAATGCGGCGGAAAAGGGAAGGTGATGTACACGCAGCAATCCTTGTTTGGCATGGTACAAAATGTGCAGACCTGTCCGGAGTGTAACGGTACCGGAAAGATTGTAAAAGAAAAATGTTCGGACTGCCGCGGCTCGGGCTACGTTGCGAACCGAAAGCGGATTAAGGTCAGTATCCCCGCCGGAATAGACAACGGGCAGAGCGTCCGTATCAGAGAAAAAGGGGAGCCGGGAGTAAACGGCGGTCCGAGGGGCGATTTGCTGGTAGAGGTTGTTGTGTCAAGGCATCCGATTTTCCAGCGGCAGGATATGAATATTTATTCTACCGCGCCGATCAGTTTTGTACAGGCGGCGCTTGGCGGCGAGGTAAAGATCAATACGGTGGACGGAGATATCGTATACGAAGTAAAGCCGGGAACCCAGACAGACACCAAGATTCGTCTGAAGGGGAAGGGCGTGCCGTCTCTCAGGAATAAATCGGTTCGCGGAGACCATTATGTAACGCTAGTCGTTCAGGTTCCGACAGGTTTGAACGAGGCGGCGAAGGAGGCGCTGCGCACGTTTGACGCGGAGACCGGCAATACACTGCGGACAAAAACGTCCGGGGAAGAAAAAAAGAAAAAAAAGGGCTTTATGGATAAGCTGAAAGAGACGCTGGATGATATTTGAAGTGGAATAAAACCGCACGGCCTGAAATAATTTTACGAATATTGTCGTTTTTGCTTGCAGAACCAAACCATATGTTGTATACTAAGTGCGATTCGTTGTTTTTTTGCACCATATGTAGATAGTCATATGCGAGGATAAAGGAGCTGGATTTATGGAACAGCCTGTGAGGATAAAAGAGAAACAGGATGAGAGAAAACGGTTCGAGCGATGGTGTTTCAAACAGACCGTGGAGATTGAACATACGAAACAGAAGCTGGAAGATGCGAGAAAAGAGATTGAGGATGAGCGGAGAAAAGTCGAGGACGAGAGGCGCTCCGTTGAATGGGACAGACGCGCGCTGCTCCGCAGACGCGAGAGCGAGGACGCCCGGATCAAACAGCAGCAGCAGCTTTTTGATATGAAGTGGAAGATTTTAGAGGAGGAGCTTGCCAAACTTGCACAGGAGAGACAGCAGCTGCAGCGCCAGAAGGAGTTTTACAGCAGAGTAGACGATTATCAGAAGAACGGCGGCCCGTGCGGCGGCGGTTCGAATATTGTCAGAGGAGAGCTGTTTTTCATCGGCGTTTCGGATGAGTCGTCTTTAAAACGGCGTTATAAAGATTTGATAAAGATCTATCATCCCGACAATCTTGCCGGCGATACCGGGACAATACAGGAAATCAACCGGGAATACGATAAACTGAAAAGAAAATTGGGATGATGTCTGTAAAGAGGAACGGCTGCATGAAATATCATTTTGTGCGATCGTTCTTTTTTATTTAGAGATTCATATCTGTTCGAAACAATGAAATTATAGTATAATGAGACGAAAGAGGAAAGATTGCAGGGAACGGATGAGAATACGGGAACAGAAAGGGAGAACAATGAAAAGAAAAAGGATAGGTAGACGGATTTTGCCGATGGCGTTATCCGCGCTGTTTGCCATACAAAGCGGATTGGTTATAGCAGGAACCGTAAAAGAAGAACCGGCAGATCCAATCCATCATTGCACGGGAAAAAATGACGGAACGGATATTACCGACTGGAAATATGTCTATTTTGGAAGCTATCCGCAGACCGAGGTTACAAAGTCCGCGCTTGCCACGGAAATTGCGGGGGCCGCATACGACGCGAATCACGATGCATGGGTAAACGGTAAGAAATACCGCAGAGTTCAAAGGAGCGACGCCAATTACGACGCGTATTTCGGAGACGGGGAATACCGCTACTTCAGATGGGAGCGAATCAGATGGAGAGTCTTAAAAGACGACGGAAATACGCTTTATATGATGGCGGACAGAGCGCTCGACTGTAAGGATTATCACGATGAATACGTCTCTGTCACATGGGAGGAATCTACGCTTAGCAAATGGCTGAACCAGGATTTTTATGAGACGGCGTTCAGCAAAAAGGAACAAAACGCCGTTGTTTTGCTGCCGTATGTGAAGGATTTGGAAGGGCAGGCTCAAAGAAATTGCAGGGTAGGGCTGCTTTCTGCAAAGGAAGTGACAGATCCGGCGTACGGTTTTTGTGAAAAAAGCGGCGTGTGGTCGGTAAGCCGCTGGATACAGGCGAGTGATTATGCGCATGCAATGGGCGTTTATGCTTACGGAGACAGTTATACCGGTGGAAATGAAAATTGTTTTTGGTGGCTGCGCACGCAGGGCGGGGACGAAAAACGCGCTCTGTCGGTTCATAATTACGGATACCTGGGCGGAAACGGAGATTATGTGGATGATAACAATAATGCCTGCGCGCCCGTTGTCCGCATCGACAAGTCGTCCGAAGCGTGGTTTGTTACAGACGACGGGACAAGCGGAGAGGGAGGAGGAATGGAGACGGATCCCGGGGACAACGGAGAGCAGAAACCGCAGGATACGGAAAATCCGGGAGAGAATACGGAGACTGTGCAAAAGCCGGACACAGGCGGGGATACGGGAGGAAAAAAGGAGGAGGGAGACGGGAAAGCGGATGAGGAACAAAAGATAAAAGTGAAGAAGGTTTCCATCCGGCTGCCGTCTAAAAAGCTTGCCGCCGGCAAACGGATAAAGTTAAAGGCAAAGGTTACGCCTTCTAAAGCGACAGATTCCGGCGTCACCTGGGGCGTGTCAAATAAAAACGCGACGATTGACAGGGAGGGGAATCTCAGGCTGAAAAAGACCGCGGCAGGGAAAAAGGTGACGATTACGGCTACGGCGAACGACGGCAGCGGCAGAAGCGCATATTGCAAAATCACCATTATGAAAAACGCCGTGAAAAGCGTAAAGATTACGGCGCCGAAAAAGAGCCTGAAGGCCGGGAAAACTATGAAGCTAAAATCTACGGTAAGGGCGACCGGAAAAAAGGCAAATAAAGCGCTGAAATGGATCAGCTCGAATCCCCGGTACGCCACAGTCAGCAAATCCGGAAAGCTGAAGGCGAAAAAAGCGGGAAAGGGCAGACGCGTCACGGTTATGGCCGTATCGACCGATGGGACAGACCGGAAGGCAGAGGTGACAATCGCGATAAAATAAAGAATCCGGCTTGGCCGGATTCTCTATAATCATAAGCTTCTTGTTAAAATGTCGCTTTTTTCCACAAAATCTTCCACGGTAACGAACCCGAGCCGTTTCATTAAGTCCGCGACATAAGGGTTTTCCGCGGGCGTGTGAAACGGGGCCTGGGACGCATAACTGTTGATATATTCCGTACATTTTTCGGTGGGAATCACACGCTTAGGCCCGCCGGCGCAGCCGCCCTCGCAGGCCATTCCCTCAAAGAAATTGCCGTCGATATCCCCGGAAAGAATTTTAGAGAGCAGATCTTTGCAATTTGCCACGCCGTTTGCAGTGACCGGAGAAAAACAGTATTTTGGATGCAGGCTTTTTACGCATTCGCCGACAGCCTTGCTGACTCCCCCGGTGCGCCCGTAGAGTCTCCCGGCGGTGGAAGAATGCTCCCTTTTTTCTTCCTCCATAGCAGAAAAATCAATTTGAAATACTTCAAATAAATCATTTAATTCCTCGAAAGTTAAAACGCAGTCGATCGCGGGCGCAAGCTCTGGGTCTCTTGCCTCGGCCTTTTTTGCGAGACACGGACCGATAAATATAGTTTTGCAGTCGGGGTGCAGCTCTTTTACGATCCGTCCGCAGGCGACCATCGGCGAGACCGAAGGGGGCAGGTGGGAGACAATCTTTGAGAAATCTTTTCGTATCATCCCGATCCAGACCGGACAGCAGCAGCTCGTAAGCTGGAACCCCTTCGGGGAATGCATGTTTTCGGTAAATTCCAGGGATTCTTTCAGGGTAAGAATATCCGCAAAGGCTGCAACCTCAAGCATACCGGTAAATCCCATCTGCTTTAACGCCGGGCGGATTCTTGAAGGCGTGGCGTCATCCCCGAATTGTCCGACAAAGGCGGGAGCCATCAGGGCGTAAACCGGATGCGTTTCGTCTTTTAGCAGCTCGATTGCGGTGACCGTATCTTTACTCAGGGCAAGATTTTCATCCTTGCAGGCTTTAATGCATTCCGCGCAGCCGCTGCACAGGTCGGAGCGGATAGTAACCGCGCCGTTTTCTACCTGCATTGCCTGAAAAATGCAGGCGGAAACACAGGCCGGATCTTCACAGTTGCAGTCGTGCTTTCGCCGGATGAGAGGGTGCTCTTTCGGATGAAGCAGGCAATCAAGCTGTCCTTTGTCATAGCTGCCTTCCGGGAGGACCAGCTTTTCATTTCTTGCTTTTGCGGTAATCACTTTTTTATAAAGTTCATCAAATGTCATAGATTCATTCACTCCTTTGATTATAATATTTGCAGAAAAATCAATTCTATGCTAATATGATTTCATGCGCAGTTTCGCAAGAGCGCACGGATTAGCGGATATGAAGAAGAGGGAATGTATCATGAAATGGAATAAATACACGATTCATACGACGACAGAGGCAGAGGATTTTGTCAGTATGATGTTAGGCGAGCTTGGCATAGAGGGAATTGAGATTGAAAATAATGTTCCGTTGACAAAGGAAGAGCAGGCGGGGATGTTTATTGATTTTCCGCCTGTCCTTGCCGAGGATGATCGGACAAGCCGTATCAGTTTTTATCTGGATGCGTCTTTCGAACAGGAAACGCTTTTGGCGGACGTAAAAGCCGGCATAGAAGCGCTGCGCGAGATGACGGATGTGGGAAGCGGCGCAATTACGGTTGGAGAGACGGAAGATGCGGACTGGATGAATAACTGGAAACAATATTTCCGCCCATTCTATATAGATAATATTTTGATCAAGCCTACCTGGGAAGAGCGGAAGGAGGAGGACCGGGATAAGCTTGTGATAGAGATCGATCCGGGCGTTTCTTTTGGAACCGGAAAACATGAGACCACTCAATTATGTATCCGCCAGCTTGGGAAATATATGACAAAAGGCGCGCGGGTGCTTGACGTGGGCTGCGGGAGCGGCATTCTCTCGATCGCGGCGTTAAAGCTCGGCGCGGCGCATGTGACAGGGACGGATATTGACGAGAATTGCATGGAATCTACCCGTGAGAATATGAAGGTGAATCATCTCGATAAGTCTATGGGCGAGTTCTACATTGGAAACCTGATCGACGATGTAAAACTGCAGGAGACGGTAGGGGGAAACTACGATATTGTCGTTGCCAATATTTTGGCGGACGTGATAATTCCTATGGCGCCTGTCATTCCGGCGCGCTTAAAGGACGGAGGGATTTTTATCACTTCCGGAATTATAGATTTTAAAGAACATGAGGTAAAGACTGCGATCGAACGGGCGGGGTTTAAGATACTGGAGACGAACCGTCAGGGCGAGTGGGTCAATATAACTGCGAGGAAATAGAATGCATCAGTTTTTTGTAGAGGATAGCCAGGTTGGAAAAGAAAATGTAACAATAACCGGCGAGGACGTGCGGCATATAAAAAATGCGCTGCGTATGAAACCGGGGGAGACGATACGCATAAGCAGCCGGACCGGAGGGAATTATTTCTGCAAAATAGCTAAGATCGGCGAAGCGTTTGTGCAGGCGGATATCGTTTCGGAGGATACAAAAGGGACGGAGCTGCCGTCAAAAATCTATCTTTTTCAGGCGCTCCCGAAGGGAGACCGGATGGAGACCGTGATTGAAAAAGCGGTAGAGCTTGGCGTCTATGAGATCATACCGGTGGAGATGAAATATTGTGTGGTCAGGCTGGATAAAAAAAGAGCGGAAAATAAAGTGAAACGTTATCAGTCGATTGCAATAAGCGCCGCAAAGCAGTCAAAGCGCAGTATGATTCCGCATGTCCGCGAGGTAATGAATTACCGGGATGCGATTTCGTATGCAGGAAATCTGGACGTCTGTATTGTGCCGTACGAGAATGAGGCGGGGATGGCAGGCACGGCCGCGGTCCTGGAAAAGATAAAGCCGGGGCGTTCCATCGGTATCATAATCGGGCCGGAGGGCGGATTTGCCGAGGAGGAGATTGCGGCGGTCAGAGACACCATGGATGTGATTTCGCTGGGAAAGCGCATTCTGCGCACAGATACGGCGGCGATCACAGCCATGTCGCTGGTAATGTTGGCGCTTGAGAGAGCGGCGGATGAATAATATACGGAAGGAAAAGTCATGGAGGCATATTTAGATAATTCTGCGACGACGCAATGCGGGAAGCAGGCCTGCGAGCTGATGATGAGAATATTAACGACGGATTACGGAAATCCGTCTTCCCTTCATTTAAAGGGACTGGAGGCGGAACGGTATATCCGAAATGCAAGAGAACAGATTGCGCGGACTTTAAAGGCGGATGAAAAAGAGATTGTGTTTACTTCCGGCGGGACAGAGTCCAATAATCTTGCAATTATCGGGGCGGCGATGGCAAACAGGCGCGCAGGGACGCATTTGGTGACGACGGCCATCGAGCACCCTTCTGTGCGCAACGCTATGGAATATTTAAAGGGGCAGGGGTTTGAGGTTACGTATCTACCGGTAGATAAGTACGGAATTATTTCCATTGAGGATTTGCGGGAGGCGGTCAGAGAAGATACGATCCTTGTGTCCATAATGCAGATCAACAATGAGATCGGCGCGGTTGAACCGATTGAGGAGGCCGCGGAATGTATCAAAAAGAAGAATCCTTTGGCATTGTTTCATGTAGACGCGGTACAGTCTTACGGAAAAATGAAAATAAATCCGAAGCGGACGGGGATCGACCTGCTCTCTGTCAGCGGACACAAAATTCATGGGCCGAAGGGAAGCGGATTTTTATATATCAGAGAAAAGACAAAAGTGAATCCCGTTATCTTTGGCGGAGGACAGCAGAGAGGAATGCGTTCCGGCACGGAAAACGTACCGGCGATTGCGGGACTTGGGGCGGCGGCGGCCGAATGTTATGAGGCGTTTGAGGAAAAGAGCCGTCGTCTGTACGAAATAAAAGAGTTATTTGTTAACGGGATCGGGCAGATCGAGGGAGCGACAGTAAACGGCAGAAGCGGGCGGGAGGCCGCGCCGCATATTGTGAGCGTCAGTTTCGCAGGCGTTCGAAGCGAAGTGCTTCTTCATGACCTGGAGCAGCGGCAGATTTACGTGTCCGCCGGGTCGGCATGTTCCTCAAATACGAAAAAAAAGGCCAGCGCTACGCTAAAGGCGATCGGTGTGCGCGGGGAGCTGCTGGAGAGCACGGTCAGATTCAGTTTCAGCGTGCGCACAACAAAAGAGGAAATTTTATATGTGCTGGGAGAGCTGCCGCAAATATTGGAGCTTCGCAGAAAATATACGAGACGTTAGGAGAGGAACGACGATGTATCAGTCTTTTTTGATTAAATACGGGGAAATCGGGGTTAAGGGAAAAAACAGATTTATCTTTGAAAATATGCTGATATCCCAGATTGTCTGCGCGCTAAAACCGGTAGACGGCGAATTTAAGGTGCGCAAGGAGCAGGGACGCATTTATGTGCAGGCGGAATCGGAGTATGATTATGAGGAAACCGTAGACGCGCTGAAGCGCGTTTTTGGAATCGTGGGATTTTGTCCGGTCATACAGGTAGAGGACCAGGGGTTTGACAGGCTTGCGGAGGACGTCATTCGGTGTCTGGACCGGGCGTACGCGGATAAGAATTTTACATTTAAAGTGAATGCGAGGCGCGCGCGGAAGGATTACCCGATGGATTCGATGGAGATCAACGCGGCGCTTGGAGAGAGGATCCTTGCGGCGTTTCCGGAAGTCTCTGTGGATGTGCATAAGCCGGGGGTTGTCGTGTCTGTGGAAATTCGAAGTCAGATAAATATTTACTTTGAAGAAATCGCGGGACCGGGGGGAATGCCGGTCGGTTCTAACGGGAAGGCGATGCTGCTGTTGTCGGGAGGAATTGACAGTCCGGTCGCCGGCTATATGATTGCAAAGCGCGGCGTCTCCCTGGAAGCGACATATTTTCACGCGCCGCCGTATACAAGCGAGCGCGCAAAACAGAAGGTAATCGATCTTGCAAAAATCGTCGCCCGTTACAGCGGACCGATAAATCTGAATATTGTGAATTTTACGGATATTCAGCTTTATATCTATGAGCAGTGCCCGCATGAGGAACTGACGATTATCATGCGCCGTTATATGATGAAGATTGCGGAGCATTTTGCAGAGCAGTCGAAATGCCTCGGCCTTGTTACCGGTGAGAGCATCGGTCAGGTGGCGAGCCAGACCATGCAGTCGCTTGCGGCGACGAATGAAGTCTGCTCGATGCCGGTGTACCGTCCGCTGATTGGGTTTGATAAGCAGGAAATTGTAGAGGTGTCCGAGCGGATTGGAACTTATGAAACCTCAATTCAGCCGTTTGAGGACTGCTGTACAATTTTTGTCGCAAAACATCCGGTCACAAAACCGAGCCTTAATGTGATAAAGAAATCAGAAGAAAAACTGAAAGAGAAGATCGACCGGCTGGTGGAAGAGGCGGTTAAGACCGCCGAGGTTATAAAAGTCGAGGCGTAAAGGGGGGGCGGTTTCAAGAAATGCCATACTTTCGTATTTTACAGCGGCAGGGCTGTTCTACGGATAATAAAAAAAGGATTGCGTCTGCAATCCTTTTACCCCGCCTATATTATACAAGGTAAGGCTTTAAAACCTCCATGATTTCATCTGTGTTTGATTCAACATGAATCGCCAAATCAATCGGCTTGGATAAGTCAAGGCTGAAGATACCCATGATAGATTTCGCGTCGATCACATATCTGCCGGAGATTAAATCGAAATCAAAATCAAACTGTGTGATGGCATTTACGAAAGCCTTTACCTTGTCAATTGAATTTAAAGAAATTTGAACTGTTTTCATACAGAGACCTCCTTGGCTACTATAAAATCTTTTTCTACATAGTAACTTTTTTTATAGGAAAAGTCAACCATTTGTGGGAAAAGTAGAAAAGAAATGAGGAAAAGAAATTGAAGAAAAAAGCGGCGCTGCATAATTTGGGCTGTAAGGTAAACGCTTACGAGACAGAGGCTATGCAGCAGATGTTAGAGAAAGCGGGATACGAAATTGTTCCGTTTACCGGGTACGCGGACGTATATGTGATTAACACATGCTCCGTCACCAATATGGCGGACAGAAAGTCCAGACAGATGCTGCATAAAGCCAAAAAAGAAAATCCCAAGAGCGTGGTCGTGGCGGCGGGATGTTATGTGCAGACATCGCCGCAAAACGCCGCGTTGGATGAGGCGATTGATATCGTAATCGGAAATAACCGCAAGAATGAGCTCGTGGAAATTTTAAGAGAGTACATGGATGGCCGGGAGGACGAAAAGAAGGAGGACAATATTTTTGTCCGTGACATCAATAGCGGGAAAGAAGCGTACGAGCGGCTGTCTCTTGAGCGGACCGCGGAGCATACGCGCGCGTTTCTAAAGGTTCAGGACGGCTGTAATCAGTTTTGCAGCTACTGTATCATACCGTACGCGAGAGGACGTATTCGAAGCCCGAAAATCAGCGAGGTGACAGAGGAGATTACGGCGCTTGTAAAAAGCGGCTGCCGCGAGGTTGTTTTGACGGGAATCCATTTGAGCTCGTACGGGCTCGATCACGGGGAAGATTTGTTGGAGCTGATTCGCGCGGTTCACGGGATCGAGGGGATTGACCGGATAAGACTTGGCTCCCTGGAGCCGAATATCATCACAGAGGCGTTTGTAAAGACCATATCGGGGCTGAAAAAAGTATGCCCGCATTTTCATCTGTCGCTGCAAAGCGGCTGCGACGCCACGTTAAAGAGGATGAACCGAAAATACGACACCCGTATGTTTGAAGAAAAATGCGAAATTTTGCGCAGATATTATGAGCATCCGGCGATCACGACGGATGTGATTGTGGGATTTCCGGGGGAAACCGAAGAGGAATTTGCGCAGACAAAAGAATTTTTGGAAAAAATCCATTTTTATGAAATGCATATTTTTAAATACTCGAAGCGCAAGGGGACAAAAGCTGCCGGAATGGAAGCGCAGACGTCCGAGGCGGTAAAGGCAGAGAGGAGCGCCGTTTTGCTTGAGATGGCGCGGAAGATGTCGGAGGAATTCAGGGAATACTATGTCGGAAGAGAAAAGACCGTTTTGCTGGAGGAGAAGATAGCTTATGAGGGACAGACATATTTTACGGGTTATACGGAAGAATATGTAAAAGTTGCCATCCGCACGGCGGGAAATCTGGAAAATCATATTGTAAAAGGAAAGATTTCCGACAAATTAAAGAAAGAAATATATCTTATGGTTGAAATTTCGGACAACGTATATTAAAATAAAATAAGCGATGCTTTTTCATTCAAAAGAACAAAAGAGCAAAATAAGGGCGTGACAAAATGCAGAACATAAATAACACACAATATTTTAAAGTTGAAAAAGAGCCGGAGATCAGAGTCAGAGATGTCTTGAAGATTGTCTATGAGGCATTGTCGGAGAAAGGCTATAATCCGGTTAATCAGATTGTTGGATATATTATGTCTGGAGATCCGACGTATATTACCAGCCATAATAATGCAAGGACTCTGATTATGAAAGTGGAACGTGACGAACTCGTAGAAGAAATTTTGAGGGAATATATTGTCAATAATTCCTGGAAGCAGGGGTAAATATGCGTATCATGGGACTGGACTTCGGTTCTAAGACGATTGGAGTTGCCGTGAGCGACGAGCTTCTGATTACCGCGCAGGGCGTTGAGACCGTGCGCAGGAAGTCGGAGGGGAAGCTGCGTCAGTCGCTGGCGCGCATTGAAGAACTGATACGGGAATTTCAGGTGGAAAAAATTGTTTTGGGTTACCCGAAGAATATGAATAATTCAGAAGGGTTGCGTTGTGAAAAGACACTGGAGTTCAAGGAGATGCTTGAGAGAAGGACGGGACTGCCCGTCGAGCTGTGGGATGAACGTCTGACCACGGTTGCGGCAGACCGTGTGGTGATGGAGGCATCCGTAAGAAGAGAAAATCGCAAAAATTATGTGGATAAGATAGCGGCAGTTTTAATTTTACAGGGCTATCTTGATTCGTTATGAAATGAAAGCCGTTTTCGAGAATAGGACGGAAAAGAATTGGTAAATGGGAGTTTATATGGACAAAGTCAAATTTATTGATCCGGACACCGGCGAGTGTGTGGAATTTTATGTGTTGGAACAAACGAAAATCGGGGGAGTAAATTATCTGATAGCGACGCTGGATGAATCGGGGGATTCGGACGCGTTTATTTTAAAGGAGCTGCCGGGCGAAAGCGATTTGGAGGCTTCGTATAAAATGGTGGATAATGATAAGGAATTAGAAGCGATTGCCAAAGTTTTCGCAGAATTGATGGAGGATGTAGACATACAGTTTTAGAGGATGTGTATAGTTTCCGCGTTCTGGGATTGCTTTTTGAATGCAAAATAGGAACGGATCAAAGAAAAATAAATGGAGGTGCAGGTTTGAAGAAAGGATCAAACTCAAAATTGAAAATCATTCCGCTGGGCGGATTAGAGCAGATCGGAATGAATATAACTGCCTTTGAATATGAGGACAGTATTATTGTTGTGGACTGCGGTCTGTCGTTTCCGGAGGACGACATGTACGGCATAGATCTTGTCATACCGGATATCACATATCTGCGTGACAATATTGACAAGGTAAAGGGATTTTTTATTACGCACGGGCATGAGGATCATATCGGGGCGATTCCGTATGTGTTAAGAGAAGTCAATGTTCCGATTTATGCGACAAAGCTGACGAACGGTATTATCGAGCATAAGCTCGAGGAGCATAAAATGCTTACGAAGGTGAAGCGCAAAGTTGTGAAATATGGACAACATATCAATCTTGGATGTTTTCGGGTTGAATTTATCCGTACAAATCACAGCATTCAGGACGCGGCCGCGCTTGCGATCTATTCGCCGGCGGGTATCGTAGTCCATACCGGTGATTTCAAGGTGGATTACACGCCGGTATTCGGAGATGCGATTGATTTGCAGCGGTTTGGCGAGATCGGCAAAAAGGGCGTGCTCGCGCTGATGTGCGACAGTACGAATGCGGAGCGGCCGGGATTTACCATGTCGGAAAAGACAGTCGGTAAGGCGTTTGACAATATTTTTTCGGATCATAAGAATACGCGGATTATTATCGCCACGTTTGCATCGAATGTGGACCGTGTACAGCAGATTATGAATTCGGCGAATAAATACGGCAGAAAGGTTGTTATTGAGGGGAGGAGCATGGTGACGATTATTCAGATTGCTTCCGAACTCGGCTACCTTGCGATACCGGAGAATACCCTGATTGACATTGAGCAGCTGAAAAATTACCCGGACGAGCAGACGGTATTGATTACTACGGGAAGTCAGGGCGAGTCTATGGCCGCGTTGTCTAGGATGGCTTCCGGTATGCATAAAAAAGTCGATATTGGGCCGGGGGACACCATTATTTTCAGCTCCAATCCGATTCCCGGGAATGAAAAAGCGGTAACCCGCGTAATCAACGAGCTCTCTATGAAGGGAGCGGAAGTTATTTTCCAGGACGTACATGTCTCCGGACATGCCTGCCGCGAGGATATTAAACTGATCTACTCGCTGGTACATCCGAAGTATTCTGTTCCGATACACGGGGAATTTAAGCACCGCAAGGCGCAGGGGCAGATTGCGAGTGAGCTTGGGATTGAGAAGGATCATATTTTCCTGCTTCAGTCCGGCGACGTGCTTGAGCTGGACGAGGAGTCGGCCGAGGTAACGGGGCATGTGCAGACAGGCGACGTGATGGTGGACGGACTTGGAGTCGGGGATGTAGGAAATATTGTTCTGCGCGACCGTCAGCGGCTTGCGGAGGAGGGAATCATTATCGTTGTGCTTACGTTAGAGAGCGGAAGCGGAAGAGTTCTCGCAGGCCCGGATATTGTGTCGAGAGGGTTTGTCTATGTTAGAGGCGCCGAGAGCCTGATGGACGAGGCGAGGGCGGTTTTGGACGGAACCGTGGAATACTGTATGGATAAAAATATTACCGACTGGGGTAAGATAAAGACAGAGATCAAAGATGCATTGGGAGAATTTGTCTGGAAAGAGACGAAGAGAAGACCGATGATTATGCCAATTATCATGGAGGTATAAAATAATAGATGAGCCAGATAGATACAGCGCTAAATGAGTTGGTGCGTGCGATAAAGGAAAGTCCCGAGTATATGCGCTATCAGAAGGCGAGGGAAGAGCTGCATAAGGAGCCGGAGCTTGAGCGGACCGTTCATGAATTTCGTAAGAAAAATTACCAGATACAAAACAGCGGAAATGTGAATCTTTTTGATGAGGTCGATGCGCTCGAGCGGGAGAATACCGATCTTCGGCGCAAACCGGTGGTGGAAGCGTATCTTTCTTCGGAGCTTGCATTTTGCCGTATCGTTCAGCGGATTAACTGGATGCTGATCGAGCAGCTTGATTTTGAGGTTGGCTTTGGAAATGAGTAAAGGAGAGCTGGTATGAGTGCTAGAAAAATCGTCATGAAGGTTGTAAGCGTCAGTTTTTCTGTTTTAGTGATCGTACTGCTTGTATATGCGTTTGCACAGGCCGGGAACTATGCTTATCATTTCGGATACCGTGTGTTTACGGAGACTGCCGTAGCCGATACGGAGGATGAGGGGGAAGACGTTATTGTCTCCGTCGAGGAGGGAATGAGCGCAGGCGACGTCGGGGCGCTTTTAAAGGAAAAAGGGCTGATCCGCGACCAGTATCTCTTTTTTCTGCAGCTTAAGCTCTCCGCATACAGTAAAAAGATAAAGCCCGGGATCTATACGTTAAATACGGCGATGCGCGCGGAAGAGATGATGCAGGTAATGTCGGGCGCCGAGGAGGAGACTGAGACGGAAGAGGACAAAAAGCCGTCGTCAGAGCAGGCCGGGTCAGAGACAGAGAAGGGCGCACAGGAAACGGAAGGCGGGGAAAAACAGTGATTATTGACGAGAGACTGGCGGTTTATATCGACACGCTGGCACAGGAGAATACCGAGATTCTCAATCAGATAGAAAAAGAGGCTTTGGCTTCTGACGTTCCGATTATTCGCAGAGAAATGCAGAGTTTTTTAAAGGTATTGCTGGCTTTACATAAGCCAGCAAAAATTTTAGAGGTGGGCGCGGCGGTCGGATTTTCCGCGATATTGATGGCTGAGTACAATCCGGCGGACTGTCGGATTACAACAATTGAAAATTATGAAAAGCGTATTCCGATCGCGAGAGAAAATTTCAGACGGGCGGGAAAAGAACGACAGATTACCCTTGTGGAGGGAGACGCCGCAAATGTGCTGAAAGATCTGGACGAGGAGTTTGATTTTATATTTATGGACGCGGCGAAGGCGCAGTATATTTATTTTCTGCCGGAGGTCTTACGGCTTTTAAAAACGGGCGGAGTCTTGCTCTCGGACAACGTGCTGCAGGACGGGGAAATTATCGAGTCCCGCTATCTTGTCATCCGCAGGAACCGCTCCATTCACAGACGGATGCGGGAATATTTGTATTTGCTGACGCATCACGAATGTTTAAGAACATCTGTGCTTCCGGTCGGGGACGGGATTGCGCTGAGCGTAAAATGTTAAATATATTTGAAAAAGAGAGGGACAATTATGAGACATCCGGAATTGCTGGTACCGGCAAGCAGCCTGGAGGTACTGAAAATTGCAGTAATATACGGGGCGGACGCGGTGTATATCGGGGGAGAAGCGTTTGGGCTTAGGGCAAAGGCAAAGAACTTTTCCAGGAAGGAGATGGAGGAGGGGATTGCGTTTGCGCATGCGCATCACGTAAAGGTTTACGTTACGGCGAATATCCTGGCCCATAACGACGATTTGGACGGCGTGCGGGACTACTTTTCGGAGTTGAGAGAGCTGAAACCGGATGCGCTTATCATTTCCGATCCCGGCGTATTTGCCATTGCGAAAGAGGTATGTCCCGATATTGAGCGGCATGTGAGCACACAGGCAAACAATACGAATTATGCGACGTATCGTTTTTGGTGGGAGCAGGGCGCAAAGCGCGTCGTCTCGGCAAGGGAGCTCTCTTTGGCGGAAATCGGCGAGATTCGAAGAAAGATTCCGGGCGAGATGGAAATTGAGACGTTTATCCATGGCGCGATGTGCATTTCTTATTCCGGCAGATGCCTTCTCAGCAATTATTTTACCGGGCGGGACGCAAACCAGGGGGCGTGTACGCACCCGTGCCGGTGGAAATATGCGGTTGTGGAGGAGAAACGTCCGGGCGAATATCTTCCGGTGTATGAAAATGAGAGAGGGACCTATATTTTTAATTCAAAAGATCTGTGTATGATTGAACATATTCCAAAGCTTATAAGCGCGGGAATCGATTCGTTTAAGATCGAGGGCAGAATGAAAACGGCTCTTTATGTGGCGACGGTGGCAAGAACGTATCGAAAGGCGATCGACGATTACACGAAATCTCCCGATCTGTACAGGCAGAATATGGACTGGTATCTGGATCAGATTTCAAACTGTACATACCGTCAGTTTACGACCGGTTTTTTCTTTGGAAAACCGTCGGAGGAGGCGCAGATATACGATAATAACACCTATGTAAGGGAGTATACATATCTTGGCATTGTCGGGGGCAGAAACGAGGCCGGGCTGTATCAGATAGAGCAGCGGAATAAATTTTCTGTGGGGGAGAAGATTGAGGTGATGAAGCCGAACGGGGAGAATATTTCTGTTTTGGTGAAGCGGATTACGGATGAAAACGGAAACGATATGGCTTTTGCGCCGCACCCGAAGCAGATCTTGTATATAGATTTGGGACAGCCATTGGAAACTTATGATATTTTACGAAGAGAAGAGATGGAGGAATGATCTATGAAGGGAAAGTATGTGGCTTATGTTGGGACATACACGCATGAGAATAGCGTGGGGATTCATTTGTATGATCTGGATGTGGCGAACGGCGGCATGACAGAGCGCAAAGTAATACCGATTAATAATCCGTCGGATCTGATTGTTTCAAAAAACGGAAGGTTTCTGTATTCAATCGCGGATGAGGGCGTGGAGGCGTTTGATATACAGCCGGACGGAGACTTAAAACCGATAAACAAGAAGTGGATCGGCGGTATGAGGGGCTGTTATTTGGAAGTGGACGACGAGAACCGTTATCTTTTTGTGGCGGGACATCACGACGGGAAAGTCACGATGATGCGCCTTTTGGAAGACGGAAGTATAGGTGAAATTGCGGACGGGATTTTTCATAAAGGGATGGGAAGAAGCATTGCGATGCGAAGCTCCAAACCGCATGTCGATTGTGTAAAGCTGACGCCGGATCAGAAGTTTTTGTGCGCCGTAGATAACGGGCTTGATCATATAAAGATCTATGCGCTCGACTACGAACAGGGGAAGATGAATCTGGTGGATATTGTCAGAAGCCCGCTGGAGTCCGCTCCGCATATGATACGTTTTTCCAGGAACGGCAGATTTGCGTATGTGCTCTACGAGCTTTTGAACCAGGTGGATGTCTATTCTTATAATTTTAAGGACGATCAGCCGCAGTTTGAAAAAATCCAGAGTATTACGACAATGGCGCCAAAAGACGACGATGTCTGCGCCGCGTCCGGTATGGAGGTGTCCGCCGACGGCAAATATTTATTCTGCAGCAATGCCGGGGTAAACTCGGCGGTAATTTATCGGATCGATGAAAATACCGGTATGCTGACCGCGGTATGCAATGAGAAAATCAGCGGCGATTATCCGAAGATGCTTGGGATATTCCCGGACGGCGCTCATTTTATAAGCCTCAACCACGAGACAAATGAGATCACGACATTTAAAGTGGATTATGAAAATCAATACATTCTGATGGAAGGAAGGCCGATCAAGGTGGATAAACCGAATTGCGTTTATATTCACAGGCTCCCGTAGGTCAGAGAAAACGGGCTGTCCGGCAGAGCCGCGGCAGCTCGTTTTTTGTCACAGAAAATTGAATTTTTTTATTTGAGATAAAACTTTTGCACGGCGTCTATCCGGGCGCTCATATTCACGAAGAGGGCGTCCACAAGAGTAACGGCGGCCATTGCCTCGACGACGACGACGGCGCGCGGGACGATGATCGGATCGTGCCGTCCGTGGATTTGAATCTCTATATTTTCACCGCTTTTGTTGACGGTTTGCTGCATAGCCGCAATCGAGGGCGTCGGCTTGAACGCTGTGCGAAGAATAAGCGCGGAGCCGTCGCTTATTCCGCCCAGAGTACCGCCGGCATGGTTTGTCTGTTTGCCGACGCTTCCCTGTTCGCTGATGCTGAACATATCATTGTTGGCAAGCCCGGTGGAAGCGGAGGCGGCGAATCCGTCCCCCATTTCAAATCCTTTGACAGCGCCGATAGAGAGCATGGCTTTTGCGAGGTTTGCGTCCAGTTTTTCAAAAACCGGTTCGCCGATTCCGGGCGGCATACCGGTAACCAGACATTCTACAATGCCGCCGGCAGAGTTTTGTTCTTTAATGCATTGTTCCAGATAAGACCGGGCTCTCCCTGCGGCGTCCTCCTCCGGCATATAGAGGGGATTTTCCGAAATCTTTGCGAGTATTTCGGCGTGATTTTGCGCCAGCAATTCGCATGGGGACGCTTTGATTTCCACGGGGCCGATCGCGCGGGTGTATGTAAGCAGCGTAATGCCAAGCGTTTGCAGGATTTTTGCGGCGATTGCCCCGGCAGCCACGCGTCCGATCGTCTCCCTTCCGGAGGAGCGTCCGCCTCCCCGGTAATCGCGGAACCCGTACTTCATATCGAAGGTGTAGTCCGCATGTCCGGGGCGGTAATAAGATGCGATTTCACTGTAATCCTTTGAATTCTGATTCTGATTGTAAACAATCAGGGATATCGGCGTTCCGGTAGTTTTCCCTTCAAAAACGCCGGAAAGAATTTCTACGGCGTCGTCTTCCCTGCGCGGGGTAGAAAATTTTGACTGCCCCGGCTTTCTTCGATTTAAGTATTTTTGAATATCTGCCTCATCGAGCGCAAGCCCTGCCGGCGCGCCGTCGACGACAACTCCGATGCCCCTGCCGTGGGATTCTCCCCATGTAGTGATTTTAAATATATTTCCAAACGTTGAACCGGCCATAACATCCTCCGTATTTTCCATATTTTGCGTAAATTTCCGTTTTAGTTCAATGCGCCATTGAGCTAGACGTTAAGGAACACGCTCTGTTAGCTATTATAATAGATTGTGCCGGGTATGACAACCAATAAAGATATAGATTTGGATGTTGCGCATAAAACGCGACAACTGCTATAATGGGTAAAGCGGTAAATTTTTAAGAGGCGGAGGAAAAGTATGTACGAAATATTGAAAGAGTCCGGCCGCGCCAAGCGCGGCGTTTTGCATACGGTACACGGCGATATACAAACGCCTGTATTTATGAATGTAGGGACGGCGGCGGCAATCAAAGGAGCGGTGTCTACGGAAGATTTAGAGCAGATTAAAACGCAGGTGGAATTGTCAAACACATATCATCTTCATGTGAGACCGGGGGATCAGTTGATCAAAGAGCTGGGCGGGCTGCATAAATTTATGGTATGGGACAGGCCGATTTTAACGGATTCCGGAGGGTTTCAGGTGTTTTCGCTTGCGGGGCTGCGAAAGATAAAAGAAGAAGGCGTATATTTTCATTCTCATGTGGACGGCGCGAAAATTTTTATGGGGCCCGAGGAGAGTATGCAGATTCAGTCGAATCTTGCATCTACGATTGCAATGGCGTTTGACGAATGCCCGAGCAGCGTGGCGGAGCGTTCCTATGTAGAAGATTCTGTGGCGCGGACGTATCGGTGGTTAAAGCGCTGCAAAGCGGAATTGGCGAGGCTGAACGGACTGCCGGATACAATTAACAAAAAACAGATGTTGTTTGGCATCAATCAGGGCGCGATTTTTGCGGATATCAGAGCGGAGCACGCGAAGCGGATTGCCGAGCTGGAGCTGGACGGATATGCAATCGGCGGGCTTGCGGTCGGGGAGTCCCATGAAGAGATGTACCATATCATCGAGGAGACCGTGCCGTACCTGCCGAGAAATAAGCCGACGTATTTAATGGGGGTGGGGACGCCGGTAAATATACTGGAGGCGGTAGAGCGCGGCGTCGACTTTTTCGACTGCGTTTATCCGACGAGAAACGGGAGGCACGGCCATCTCTATACGAATCAGGGAAAGATCAATCTGTTTAATCGGAAATATGAAAAAGATATGCGTCCGATAGAGGAGGGATGCATGTGTCCAACCTGCCGCCGCTATGGAAGGGCCTATATCCGTCATCTTTTAAAGGCAAAGGAGATGCTTGGAATGCGTCTCTGCGTGATTCACAATCTCTATTTTTATAATACGATGATGGAAGAAATAAGAGACGCGCTTGACGGCGGAGTGTTTGCGGCGTATAAAAAGGATAAAATCTTTCGGATGGGACAGATACAGCGGGAGAAACAGTAAGATAAAATCATAAAATTTCCATAAATATCGGAAAAGGTCTTGTGGGAAAGAAGGCTTTTGTGTACAATGGTAAAAGCGGTTAAAAATGATAATTGAAATCAGGAGGAAAATTTTTATGAATATTTTGGCGGCAGAGGCGGCGGGATCGACGGCGGGAGCGCTGGGATCCATGCTCATCCCATTGGTATTGTTGTTTGCATTTATGTATTTCTTTATGATACGTCCACAGCAAAAGGAGACAAAGAAAAAAAACCAGATGCTGGCGGATTTAGCGGTCGGCGATACAATACTTACCACAAGCGGATTCTATGGAATGATTATTGATATCAGTGAAGATACATTGATTGTAGAATTTGGCAGCAACAGAAACTGCCGTATTTCCATGCAGCGCGAGGCCGTCGCGGCGGTCGAAAAGCCGGAAGACGCGGTAGAGAGTAAGTAAAGAGATTTCTGTATCAAAAGGTATCAATACGTTGGGTATTGATACCTTTTTTCTATAATATCCGGGAAAGCGCCGCGCCTTTTGGTATGGCGTAATCACAAATATCCAGTTGAAATCTGACGATAAATGATATATGATATACACATTCGAATCTTTCACGCAGTCAGAATAAGAGCGGGGACAATATTTTATAACCAGGAGGGAAATCATGAATTATCATGTTGGAGTGATTTCGGGCGACGGAATCGGGCCGGAAATCGTAAAAGAGGCAAAAAAAGTGTTAGATAAGGTCGGAGAAAAATACGGCCATACGTTTGAATATGAAGAGATTTTAATGGGAGGCTGTTCCATTGACGCGACGGGCGTTCCGCTTACGGACCATGCGATCGGGCAGGCAAAAGCTGCAGACGCCGTACTGATGGGATCGATCGGCGGCGACACAAGCACGTCGCCGTGGTATCGGTTAGAACCGTCGTTAAGGCCGGAGGCAGGGCTGTTGAAGCTGCGCAAATCCCTGAATCTGTTTGCGAATCTTCGTCCCGCCTATCTCTATGAGGAGTTAAAGGCGGCGTGTCCGCTTCGCGATGAGATCATCGGGGAAGGATTTGATATGGTCATTATGCGGGAGCTGACGGGCGGTTTGTATTTCGGGGAGCGGAGTACGCGGGAGGTAGACGGTAAGCTTTTGGCGACAGATACCCTTACATACAGCGAAGATGAGATTCGCCGGATTGCCGTTAAGGGTTTTGAAATTGCAATGAAGAGAAGAAAGAAAGTGACGAGCGTGGATAAGGCCAATGTGCTGGATTCCTCAAGACTGTGGAGAAAGGTTGTCGAGCAGGTGGCGGAGGATTATCCGCAGGTGAGCTACGAACATATGCTGGTGGACAACTGCGCAATGCAGCTTGTAAAAAATCCCGCTCAGTTTGACGTGATTCTGACGGAGAATATGTTTGGAGATATCTTATCGGACGAAGCCAGCATGGTAACCGGTTCCATCGGTATGCTCTCCTCGGCCAGCATGAATGATACAAAATCCGGTCTGTATGAGCCAAGCCACGGTTCCGCGCCGGATATCGCCGGACAGGACATCGCCAATCCGATTGCGACGATTTTAAGCGCGGCAATGATGCTTCGTTATTCATTCGATTTAGACCGGGAGGCGGACGCGGTTGAGGCGGCTGTGAAGCAGGTGTTAAAAGACGGATACCGTACGGTGGATATCATGCCGAAGCAGGCCGAAGAGAAGAAAGCGTTTACACAGGTCGGATGTCAGAAAATGGGCGATTTAATTGCAGACAGGGTATAAGAAGGTAACATATAAAAACAGAAAGGACAAAGACGATGAAAAGTGAAAATGTAAAATGCGGTATGCAGCAGGCGCCGCACAGAAGTTTATTTAACGCGCTTGGTTTTACGGAAGAGGAAATGAAAAAACCGATGGTCGGCATTGTGAGCTCTTACAATGAGATTGTTCCGGGCCATATGAATCTGGATAAAATAGTAAATGCCGTAAAGCTCGGCGTTGCGGAGGCGGGGGGCGTCCCGGTGGTATTTCCGGCAATCGCGGTTTGCGACGGAATTGCGATGGGGCATATCGGAATGAAATATTCTCTGGTGACAAGGGACTTGATTGCGGATTCAACGGAATGCATGGCGTTGGCGCATCAGTTTGACGCGCTTGTTATGGTTCCAAACTGCGACAAAAACGTTCCGGGACTTTTGATGGCGGCTGCGAGAGTCAACGTTCCGACGGTATTTGTATCCGGCGGCCCGATGCTGGCGGGGCATGTAAAGGGCCACAAAACAAGCCTTTCGTCCATGTTTGAGGCGGTAGGCTCTTATGCGGCGGGCGCCATGACAGAGGAGGACGTGCGCGAATATGAGAGTAAGGCGTGTCCGACCTGCGGTTCGTGCTCCGGGATGTATACGGCGAATTCCATGAACTGTCTGACAGAAGTCCTTGGCATGGGACTTGGCGGGAACGGAACGATCCCGGCGGTATATTCTGAGAGAATCCGTCTCGCAAAACATGCGGGAATGGCGGTTATGGATATGTATAACAAAAATATCCGTCCGAGAGATATTATGACAAAGGAAGCCGTCCTGAATGCGTTGACTGTGGATATGGCGCTTGGCTGTTCTACGAACAGTATGCTGCATCTCCCGGCAATTGCCCATGAGATCGGTTTTGACTTTGACATCTCGTTTGCGAATGAGATCAGTGAAAAGACGCCGAATCTGTGTCATCTTGCTCCGGCGGGACCGACTTACATGGAAGATCTGAACGAGGCGGGCGGCGTATATGCGGTTATGAAAGAGCTGGCGGATGCAGGCCTTCTCTATACGGAGTGTATGACGGTTACCGGAAAAACGGTCGGAGAAAATATAAAGGACGCGGTAAATAAAAATCCAAACGTAATCCGCCCGTTGGATGATCCGTACAGCAAGACAGGCGGGCTTGCCGTATTGAGCGGCAATCTTGCGCCGAACGGCAGCGTGGTAAAACGCTCGGCAGTTGTACAGGAGATGATGGTGCACGAAGGTCCGGCGCGGGTGTTTGACTGCGAGGAGGATGCGATTGCGGCGATCAAGGGCGGCAAAATTGTGGCCGGCGACGTTGTTGTAATCCGCTATGAGGGGCCGAAGGGCGGACCCGGCATGCGCGAGATGTTAAATCCGACGTCGGCGATCGCCGGGATGGGACTGGGATCCTCGGTAGCCCTGATTACGGACGGCCGTTTTTCGGGCGCGAGCCGCGGAGCGTCGATCGGACACGTTTCGCCGGAGGCGGCGGTAGGCGGGCCGATCGCGCTGATAGAAGAGGGGGATATCATTCAGATTGATATTCCGAATCTGAAATTGAATGTGGATCTCACGGAGGAACAGTTAAAGGAGAGAGCGGCAAAGTGGCAGCCAAGGGAGCCGAAGGTGACGAGCGGATATCTGGCGCGCTATGCGTCGATGGTAACCTCCGGAAACCGGGGGGCAATTTTAGAATTTCCGAAGGCGGAGAAATAGAAAACGGCAGCCTGGCTGCGAAAAGGATTTAGAAAGAGAGGACATATCATGCTTTTTACGGGTGCGGAAATTGTGATAGAGTGTTTAAAAGAGCAGGGTGTGGATACGGTGTTCGGCTATCCGGGCGGTGCGATTTTAAACCTGTATGATGAATTATATAAACATAGAGAGGAAATAAAGCATGTACTTACTTCGCACGAACAGGGGGCCAGCCATGCGGCGGACGGCTACGCCAGGAGTACGGGAAAGGTCGGGGTGTGTTTTGCGACCAGCGGACCGGGAGCGACGAACCTGGTGACCGGAATTGCGACCGCGTATATGGATTCTGTGCCGATGGTGGCCATTACCTGTAACGTAGGCGTCGCGCTTCTTGGAAAGGACAGCTTTCAGGAAATCGATATTGCGGGCATTACGATGCCGATTACGAAGCATAATTTTATTGTAAAAGATGTAAAAGATCTGGCGGATACCATAAGGAGGGCCTTTGATATCGCAAGAAAAGGGCGGCCGGGACCGGTGCTTGTGGACATTCCAAAAGACGTCACGGCAAATAAGACAGAGTATAAACCCAAGAAAGCGGTTTGCGCTCCGGCCTTTCCAAAGATCTCCGAAAAAGAGATTGAAAAAGCGGTCTCTATGATCAAAAAGTCAAAAAAGCCGTATGTATTTGTCGGGGGCGGAGCCGTAATTTCAGGCGCGAGTAAAGAGCTGAAGGAATTTGTCGAAAAGATCGATGCGCCTGTCTGTGATACGCTGATGGGGAAAGGAGCCTTTGACGGAACCGACGCGCGTTATACCGGGATGCTCGGAATGCATGGGACAAAAACCTCCAATTACGGCGTCAGCGAGTGCGATCTTTTGATCGCGGTGGGCGTGCGCTTCAGCGACCGCGTGTTAAGCAATGCCAAACGGTTTGCCAGACAGGCGAAGATTTTACAGCTCGATATAGATCCTGCCGAAATCAATAAAAATATCGTTGTGAGCGCGAGTGTGATCGGGGATATCCGGGATATTTTAAATCATCTCAATCCGAAGTTAGAGCAGATGGAGCACGGGGAATGGATGTCCTGCATTACGTCTTACCAGGAGAAATATCCGCTGTCGTATGCGCCGGAGGGGTTGAGCGGTCCCTATGTGGTTGAAGAGATCTACCGTCAGACAGGCGGAGACGCGCTGATTGTCACAGAGGTCGGACAGCATCAGATGTGGGCGGCGCAGTATTACCGCTATTCCAGGCCGCGGACATTTCTGACTTCGGGCGGACTTGGAACTATGGGGTATGGACTTGGCGCGGCGATTGGCGCGCAGAGCGCGAACCCTGACAGACAGGTTATCAATATTGCGGGAGACGGCTGTTTTCGGATGAATATGAATGAAGTAGCGACGGCAGTCAGACAGAAGCTGCCGTTGATAGAAGTGATCGTCAATAACCATGTGCTTGGAATGGTTCGCCAATGGCAGACGCTGTTTTATGACAGACATTACTCCGCGACAGTCCTTGACGACGGCGTTGATTTTGTAAAGCTTGCCGAGGCAATGGGAGCCGTCGGCTATCGCGCGACGACAAGAGAAGAATTTCGGGACGCGCTAGAAAAGGCAAGGGAGAGCAAACTGCCGGTTGTCATTGACTGTATCATTGACTGCGACGATAAGGTATGGCCGATGGTGGCCCCGGGAGCGGCGATCTCCGAGATTCTTGACGGCAGTGAAGCATAGACGGGACGGATAGGAATTTCGGACGCGCGTCTTGACAGAACGCTCTTAAAGTGGCAAGATGTAAAGAAGTGAGAAAATAAAGAGAACGAGGAGGAAGAAAATGAGCAGAGTATACAATTTTTCTGCAGGACCGGCGGTATTACCGGAAGAAGTATTGAAAGAGGCGGCAGATGAGATGTTGGATTACAAGGGATGCGGAATGTCCGTTATGGAGATGAGCCATCGTTCCAAGGTCTATGACAACATCATCAAAGAGGCGGAAGCCGATCTGAGAGATCTGATGAATATTCCGGATAATTACAAGGTATTATTCTTGCAGGGAGGCGCAAGCCAGCAGTTTGCGGCAATTCCGATGAACCTGATGAAGAATAAAAAGGCGGCCTACATAGTGACCGGTCAGTGGGCGAAGAAGGCGTATCAGGAAGCGAAAATGTACGGAGAGGCGGTGGAAGTCGCGTCTTCGGCGGATAAGACGTTTTCCTATATACCGGACTGTTCCGATCTTGACATACCGGAGGATGCGGATTATGTGTATATCTGCGAAAATAATACCATATACGGAACGAAATTTAAGACGCTTCCGAACACCAAAGGACACATCCTTGTTTCCGACGTGTCGTCCTGCTTTTTGTCAGAGCCGGTGGACGTGACGAAATACGGTGTGATTTACGGCGGCGTTCAGAAAAATATCGGGCCTGCCGGCGTTGTGATCGCGATTATCCGTGAGGATTTGATTACAGACGACGTGCTTGAGGGAACTCCGACAATGTTAAAATACAAGACACAGGCGGACAACGATTCCCTGTACAATACGCCGCCGTGCTACGGAATTTATATCTGCGGCAAGGTGTTTAAGTGGTTAAAGAAAATGGGCGGCCTTGAGGCGATGAAGCGCCATAACGAGGAGAAGGCAAAGATTCTTTATGATTTTCTGGACGAGAGCAAGATGTTCTCCGGTACGGTCGCGAAAGAAGACCGCTCTCTGATGAACGTACCGTTTGTCACGGGAAACGACGATCTGGACGCGAAGTTTGTAAAAGAAGCCGCCGAGGCAGGATTTGTAAATTTAAAAGGACACAGAACCGTCGGCGGTATGCGTGCGTCGATCTATAACGCAATGCCGAAGGAGGGCGTTGAGAAGTTAGTAGCCTTCATGAAAAAATTTGAGGAGGAAAATGCGTAATGTTTCATTATACATGTTTAAATCCGATTGCAAACGTAGGGTTGGATTTGCTGACAGACGACTATAAAAAAGTAGACGAGGTAAAGGACGCGCAGGCGGTTCTTGTCCGCAGCGCCGCAATGCATGATCTTGAGCTGCCGGAAAGTTTGTGCGCGATTGCCAGGGCGGGAGCGGGCGTCAATAACATTCCGCTCGAGAAGTGCGCCGATAACGGTATTGTTGTGTTCAATACGCCGGGAGCGAACGCCAACGGCGTAAAGGAGCTTGTGTTTGCGGGAATGCTTCTGGCCTCCCGCGATATCACAGGGGGTATCGACTGGGTAAAGAGCCAGGTCGGCGTGGAGACTGTTGCAAAGGATGCGGAAAAAGCGAAGAAAGCATTCGCCGGAACGGAAATTTCAGGTAAGAAGTTAGGCGTAATCGGCCTTGGCGCGATCGGCGTGCTGGTTGCGAACGCGGCGACGCATCTGGGAATGGAGGTATATGGATACGATCCGTATATTTCCGTCAATGCGGCCTGGAATTTGTCGAGAAGCGTAAAACATGTCAGCGCCGTCGAGGACATTTACCGCGAGTGTGATTTTATTACCGTCCATGTACCGCTTCTTGATTCTACGAAGAAGATGATTAACAGAGAAGCGATCGACATGATGAAAGATACCGTCGTTGTTTTGAATTTTGCGAGAGATCTTCTTGTAGACGAAGAGGCGATGGTAGAAGCGTTAAAGGAGAAAAAGGTGCGCAAATACGTATCGGATTTCCCAAATCCGACGACGGTCGGCGCCGAGGGCGTAATTTTAACGCCGCACATCGGAGCGTCTACGGAGGAGTCCGAGGATAACTGTGCAATTATGGCCGTCCGGGAGATCCGTGATTTCATGGAAAACGGCAATATTACGCACTCCGTAAATTTCCCGGACTGCAATATGGGCGGATGTATGGGCGCGGGCCGAATTTTAGTCCTGCACAAAAATGTCAAAGGAATGATCAGCCAGTATACGACTGTTTTCGGAGACGCCGGAATTAACATTTCGGACATGACAAACAAGAGCAAAGGCGATTATGCGTGTGCGCTGATGGACGTCGATGCGCCGGCGACAGAAGAAGTCGTTAGAAAATTAAATGAAATTGAAGGTGTGTTGAAGGTTCGCGTTGTAAAATAACATACTGGACAAATACTTGCAAAGGCTGCCCGGAAGTAATCCGTGACAGCCTTTATCATGAAAAAACACAGGAAGGAAAAGGATATGGCAGATATCAGACCATTTTTAGGGATCAGGCCAAAAGAGGGGGAGGCGGACAAAATTGCGGCGCTGCCTTACGACGTCTATAACCGTCAGGAGGCAAAGGCTGCGGTTGCGGGAAATCCGCTTTCTTTTTTGAATATTGACCGCGCAGAGACGCAGTTTGAGGATTCGCAGGATATGTATGCGCCGGAGGTTTATGAGAAAGCGCATGATCTGCTCTGGGATATGGTTGCGCAGGGGCATTTTGTAAAAGAAGAGAAGCGCTGCTATTATGTTTACGAGCTGACCATGGAGGGCAGAGTGCAGACCGGAATCGCGGCCTGCGCGTCGATCGACGATTATCAGAATGAGATTATCAAAAAGCACGAAAATACAAGAGCCGACAAAGAGCAGGACCGCATAAACCATGTCAATATCTGCGATGCGCAGACAGGACCGATTTTTCTTGCATACCGATCAAATGAAATCATCAACCGGGTTGTGGACGATGCCAAAAGCCGGGAGGCCCTCTATGATTTTATGGCGGACGACGGCGTGCGCCATCGCGTGTTTCTCATTGAAAAAGAGGAGGAGATTTCCGCGATAGAAAATGCGTTTTCGCGTATACAGGAAATTTATATTGCGGACGGACACCATCGCGCGGCTTCCGCCGTAAAGGTCGGGCTTTTGCGGCGCGAGGAAAACCCCGGATATAGCGGGGAGGAAGAATTTAACTATTTTCTGTCGGTGTTGTTTCCGCACGATCAGCTTATGATTATGGATTACAATCGCGTCGTAAAGGATTTGAACGGCATGGCGGAAGACGTCTTTTTATCAAAAATGCGGGAGCTGTTTTCTGTGAAGCCGTGTGGCGCGAAGCCGGTTAAGCCGCAGAAAAAGGGAACGTTTGCCATGTATCTTGCAGGCGGCTGGTATCTTTGTGAAATTTCCGATGCGGACAAGAGCGACGACCCGGTGGAGGGGCTTGACGTGTCGATTCTTCAGAACGTGCTGCTTTCGCCGGTACTTGGAATCGGCGATCCAAAAACAGATAAGAGAATTGATTTTGTAGGCGGAATCCGGGGGATGGAAGAGTTAGAACGCCGTGTCCGTACGGACTGTGCGGTAGCGTTTGCCATGTATCCGACTTCGATCGAAGAGCTTTTCGACGTGGCGGATGCGAAGCGCCTGATGCCTCCGAAATCTACCTGGTTTGAACCAAAGCTGCGAAGCGGACTGTTTATCCATGCGCTGTCCGAATAAAATATCATATATTTTGGGAAAGGAAGGCCGGGTATGATTTTTCTTGCAGATTCTGTGGAGATGGACGCCACGGAGGTGTTTCAGAATATCGAGAATTTGAAAAAAGTGAATCCGGGCGTAATCCAGAATTATTTAAAAGGACTGGCGCCGGATATCGTCGCGTTTCTGATTCAGCTTGCGGTAGCCGCCCTGGTGTACGTGATCGGTACGCAGGTGATACGGTTTTTGCGCAGATTGCTTCGTTCCTGGCTTACCAGGCGGGAAGCGGACCTTGGGGTAAAGCAATTCCTTGATACGCTCGCGAAATATATCTGTTATTTTATTTTAATCATGATCATTCTATCCGTGTTTGGCGTGGCGACCACATCGGCAATTGCGCTGCTTGGCTCCGCGGGGCTGACCATCGGACTTGCTTTGCAGGGAAGCCTTTCCAATTTTGCCGGGGGCGTTCTGATACTGCTCTTAAAGCCGTTTAAAGTGGGCGATTATATCATTGAGGATTCCGGCAAGAACGAGGGGACGGTACATGAGATTTCCGTATTTTATACGAAACTCCGAACTGTGGACAACAAGATTATTGTGATCCCGAACGGAACGCTTGCCAACACTTCATTGACAAATGCGACCGAAAGTGAAAAACGGCGCGTCGATATTTATGTCGGCGTTTCCTATCAGGCGGATCTGAAAAAAACGAAGAAAATCCTGTACGAGCTGGCGCAGGCGGAGCCGCAGCGGCTGGCAAATGAGGAGATCAACGTATTTGTGTCAGAGCTTGAGGACTCCAGTGTGAAAATCGGCGTTCGCATCTGGACGCCCACAGAGAATTACTGGGAAGTAAAATGGCGGATGACAGAGGAGATAAAGCTTGCGCTGGATCAAAACGGAATTGAAATCCCGTTTCCGCAGCTTGATGTGAAAATAAGGTAAAATTGGAAATAAATGCGTTCGATCGATTGACAAAGTTTGGGAAATGTGCTAGATTATAATGCGTAGATCAGCACAAAATTGTGCACTTTTTGGTGATTTTAGGAGGAAAGTTTTATGCAAGGAACTGTAAAGTGGTTTAATGCGAAGAAGGGTTATGGATTTATTTCAGATGCAGACGGTAACGATGTGTTTGTTCATTTTTCTGCACTGAATATGGATGGCTTCAAGGAGTTAAAGGACGGCGAAGCTGTTGAGTTCGAAGTTGTTGAAGGTGAAAAAGGACCTCAGGCAGCGAATGTAAGTCGTTTGGCTTAATCATATAGAACAATTTCAGAAAATCTGTGATAACCGGAAAAGGATGTAGTCTTACATCCTTTTTTGCTTTCTTTTTGGAAAAAAATGGCGTATAATCTAGGAGTGGTTTTGGGAAATAATACTAGAAAAGGATTTGGAGGAACAAGGTTTTGAGATTAAATGAGCTGGATTCATATGAACGAATCGAAGAGAGGGAACTGGGGGATATCAATTCCGTCGGATATCTGCTGCGCCATAAAAAAAGCGGCGCGCGGATTTGCATTGTGTCGAATGAGGATGACAATAAGGTGTTTTATATCGCATTCCGCACGCCGCCGACAGACAGCACGGGCGTGACGCATATCATTGAACATACGGTACTCTGCGGTTCTGAAAAATTTCCGGTGAAAGATCCTTTCGTAGAGCTGGCAAAGGGATCGTTAAATACTTTTCTAAACGCGATTACGTATCCGGATAAAACCGTCTATCCTGTTGCTAGCTGCAATGATAAAGATTTTGAAAATCTGATGAATGTCTATCTGGACGCAGTATTCCATCCGAATATCTATCAAAAACAGGAAATATTTAAGCAGGAAGGCTGGCATTACGAGCTGGAGGATTTCGAATCTCCGATTACGATCAACGGCGTCGTTTATAATGAGATGAAGGGGGCCTTCTCTTCTCCCGAGGGCGTTTTAGACCGAATGGTTTTAAATTCTCTGTTTCCGGATACCGCATACCGCCACGAGTCCGGCGGAGATCCGGAAGTAATCCCGGAACTGACGTATGAGGACTATCTGAATTTCCATAAAAAGTATTATCATCCGTCGAATTCCTATATCTATCTGTATGGAAATATGGATATTGAAGAGAAACTGCGGTTTCTCGACGAAGAATATTTGAGTCAGTATGAAAAAACAGAAATTGATTCCGAAATTTGCGCGCAGGAACCTTTTGAAAAACCGGTGGAGGTCACAAAGTATTATTCGATTTCAAGTTCGGAAAAAGAGGAGGATAACGCCTATATCTCGTATAATACGGTAATCGGAAACGCATTGGACAAGAAGCTTTGTATGGCGTTTGACGTGCTCGATTATGTTCTGCTGAATTCCCCCGGGGCGCCGCTTAAGAAAGCGCTTCTTGACGCGGGGATCGGAAAAGATATTATGGGTTCTTTTGACGACAGTACCTTGCAGCCTCTATTTTCTATTGTCGCAAAAAATACCAATTATAGAGAGAAAGACCGTTTTATGCAGATTATACGCAAGACATTGCGCGACCAGGTACAAAACGGGCTTGACAAAAAAGCGCTGATGGCGGGGATTAACAGCGCCGAATTTCGGTTCCGTGAAGCCGATTTTGGTTCCTATCCGAAGGGCTTGATTTATGGCCTTGACTGTATGGAAACATGGCTCTACGACGAACGCGACCCGTTTGCGCATTTAGAGGCGCTAAAAGAGTTTGATTTTTTAAAGGAGCAGGCAAAGGGGCGGTACTTCGAAGATTTGATTGAAACGTATCTTTTGAACAATACCCACGCGTCAATTGTCTGTATTCTGCCTGAAAAAGGGCTGAATGCGAAGCGCGAAGAAGAACTGAGGGCAAAGCTTTCCGCATACAAGGAAAGCTTAAGCGCGGAGGAAATCGCCGGCCTTGTGGAAGATACAAAGCGGCTGAAACAATTTCAGGACGAGCCTTCCGCACGGGAAGATCTGGAAAAAATTCCAATGCTCACCCGTGAGGATTTAAAGAAAAATGCGGCCGATTTTATCAATGAGGAGGAGTATGTAGACCGTACGCTTATGTTAAAGCATGAGATGTATACGGGGGGAATCGTATATGTCAGCCTTCTGTTCGATCTGGAAACCATTCCGCAGGAGGATGTGGCGTATCTTGGACTGTTAAAAGCGATTCTCGGGTACGTCGATACAAGGCGGTATTCATACGGAGATCTGGCAAATGAAATCAATCTGAATACGGGCGGTATCTCTTCGTATATTACAATTTATCAGAGCCTGAAAGATTACGGGGAGTTTACGGCAAAATTTGAAATCCGGGGGAAATTTTTACCGGAGAAGACGAAGGAAGCGTTTTCATTAATGGAAGAAATTCTTACGGGCTCTTCGCTCTCCGATGATAAGCGTCTTTATGAGATTGTCGCGCAGGTGAAATCCAGGCTGCAGATGATGTTGAGTTCGGCGGGACATTCCGTATCGGCGCTGCGCGCCATGTCGTATTTTTCGAAGGCTGCAAAATATAACGATATGACAGGCGGGATTGCGTTGTATCGTCTGGCGGCGGAGATTGAGGAGAATTTTGAGGAGAAAAAAGAAAGCTTTCGTGAAAAAATAAAGGAGCTTTTCATAAAAATATTCCGGCGCGAGAACCTGATGGTAAGCGTGACGGCGCAGGAGAAAGGGATTGACAGTGTGCGCGCGCAGATGAAATCTTTTGCGCAGTGTCTTTATACGCAGCCGGTTGAGAAAAAGAGCTGCGTGATTACCTGTGAGAAGAAAAACGAGGGATTCCTTGACGCCTCCGCGGTACAGTATGTATCGAGGGCAGGGAATTTTACGACAAAGGGTTACTCGTACACGGGAGCGCTTCGCGTCTTAAAGGTAATTTTAAGCTACGATTACCTGTGGCAGAATATCAGGGTGAAGGGGGGCGCCTATGGCTGTATGAGCGGCTTTTCCCGTGTGGGCGACTGCTATTTTTCTTCTTACCGCGATCCGAATCTTGCAAAGACGAATGAGGTCTTTGAAAAAACGACGGAATATCTTGAAAATTTTGAGATCGACGAGCGTGATATGACAAAGTATATTATCGGAACGATAAGTGAGCTTGACGCGCCGTTGACCCCTTCGGCAAAGGGATATCGGTCCCTCTCCGCGTATTTGTCCGGTCTGACGAGAGAGATGGCGCAGAAAGAACGCGAAGAGATTATCGGGGCTACGGTAAAGGATATCAGAGATCTTTCCGGAATTGTAAGCGCGGTGCTGGCAGATAACAATCTCTGCGTTATTGGTTCGGAGGAAGCGCTTCGTTCAGAGCGGGAGATGTTTGAAACCCTGCAGGATTTATACTAAAAGAGGAGAGAACATGACAGAAAATTTCAAATCGGGATTTGTAACGATTGTAGGAAGGCCGAACGTCGGTAAATCCACATTGATGAACCATCTGATCGGCCAGAAAATTGCGATTACTTCAAATAAGCCGCAGACGACGAGGAACAGGATTCAGACGGTGCTTACCGACGAAGCGCGTGGACAGATTATTTTTCTGGATACGCCCGGGATTCACAAGGCCAAAAATAAGCTGGGCGAATATATGGTAAATGTGGCGGAGCGCACGCTAAAGGATGTAGACGTCATTCTTTTTCTGGTGGAGCCGACGGAGTATATCGGGGCGGGAGAGCGGCATATCATCGAAAAGATAAAGGCTGTAAAGACGCCGGTTATTCTTGTGATCAATAAGGCGGATACTCTTTCCGATAAGACGGAAATGTTAAAGTATATCGACACATACCGTGAGGCCTGTGATTTTGCGGAAATTGTTCCGGCATCGGCGCTTAGGGGACAAAATACGGATGTAATCGTCGACCTGATTTTTAAATATTTGCCTTACGGCCCCTGCTTTTATGACGCCGAGACGATTACCGACCAGCCGGAGCGTCAGATTGTGGCGGAAATGATAAGAGAAAAAGCGCTTCACGCGTTAAGTGAGGAGATTCCGCACGGCATCGCGGTTACGATCGAGCGAATGCGGCAGCGAAAAGAGAAACCGCTGGTAGATATTGAAGCGACAATTATTTGCGAGAAATCTTCCCATAAAGGCATTATCATCGGGAAGGGCGGAGAGATGTTAAAAAAAATCGGCAGCAATGCCAGGTTTGAGATCGAACGCCTCTTAGGCCAGAAGGTAAACCTGAAATTGTGGGTGAAGGTAAAAAAGGACTGGCGGGACAGCGATTATCTGATCAAAAATTTCGGATACCGCGACGAGGATTCATAAGATGCCACTTTGTTCCAGTATATCAGAAAGCGGAAGGGAAATCCTAAAATTATCGGTTATACAAATGGAGGGATTTGCGGATGAAGACGGATTGCTGGGGAACATTTATGATAACGGGGCAGGTTAAGGACTATCTGGAATATAGACGTTCGGAAGAAGAAAATGAGCGTGAAAAAGAGAGAGGTGCGAAGGATGGCGCAGAGTGTTGTACTTACCGGGATGGTGCTTCAGACGATGCCTGTTGGTGAATACGACAAAAGAATTACGTTACTGACAAGGGAACGCGGAAAGATTACGGCATTTGCCAGAGGAGCGAGACGTCCAAACAGCTCGCTTCTTGCGGCAAGCGCGCCTTTTGCCTTTGGAAACTTCGAGCTGTACGAGGGAAAAAGCTCTTATAATGTGATCAAAGCGGAGATTCAGAATTATTTCAGGGAGCTTACAAAGGATTTGGAAAATACATATTACGGATTTTATTTTCTTGAGGTCGCGGATTATATGACGCAGGAAAATAATGACGAGCAGGAGGTTTTAAAGCTTTTGTATCAGTCGCTCAGGGCGATTGAGCGCACGTCGCTTTCAAACCGTCTTGTCCGCAGAATTTATGAGTTAAAGCTGCTTGTGGTCAACGGCGTTTATCCAAACGTCTTTACCTGTCACTGCTGCGGCAGAGAAACGGACTTAACGGGTTTTTCGGTTGCAAACGCCGGCATGATATGCCGCGAATGCCAAAAAGAGAAGCCGGTAACAAAGGTGGAGGGCTCGACGTTATATACGCTTCAGTATATTGTTACCGCAGAAATGAAACGCCTTTACACCTTTACCGTATCTGAGGACGTTCTATGCCAGCTTGAAAAAATTATGGACGGTTTCTTTAAAAAATATGTGGCTCACACGTTTAAGTCGGAACAGTTTCTTCTGTGATAAGGAAGTCGCGGGGAAAACAGCCGAAATGAAAAATAGTTGAAATGAACCGGAAGAAATAGTATAATATCAAGCATTGAATCGAATCACATCTGATTATGTACAGAAAAAAGAAGAGACAGGAGGCATATTATGAAAAAGATATACAGTATTTGTCTTGCGATGCTGTTATTTATGATGTTAAGCGGCTGTTCCACAAGCTATCCGGATACAGATACGGTGTACATACAGAAAAATGGATCTGTGCAGGAGGCAACGGTAGAGAGTTTTGAAAAGGATTATTACAGCGAGGAGGAGCTAAAAGAATTTATTACTGCCGCGATTGAGGCGTACGAAGAGGAGCACGAAGACGGCGGCGTAGAAATGAAGTCCTTTGAGATAGAAGAGGGAACGGCAAAGCTGATGATGAAGTATGACAGCTGCAAAAATTACGAAGATTTTAACGGCCGCGAGTTGTTTGCCGGAACCGTGGTGCAGACAATTGCAGCGGGTTATAGCTTTGACACGGATTTTGTGGAAGTAGAGGACGGAGCGCTCGTCGGAGGGCCTTTTGATACGGAGCAGTCCGAAGCGGCGGCCGGCGCGGTAAGCGTCAGTGAGGTGACCTCGAACGAGGATTATAAGGTTGTCGTTCTCAATGAGGATACGGACGTAGTTGTGAAGGGGCAGATCTGTTACGTATCTGCCGGAAGCGTGACGGTGAAGGATAAGAAAACGGCTTCGGTGACAACACGAAATGAGGGTTTAAGCTATATTGTATATAAATAGAATGCGAGGATGAGGGAAGATGGAAAAGACAATGGAAAAGATTGTTGCACTGGCAAAGGCGAGAGGTTTCGTTTATCCGGGGTCGGATATTTACGGCGGGCTGGCGAATACATGGGATTACGGGAATCTTGGCGTAGAGCTTAAGAACAATGTAAAGAAGGCCTGGTGGCAGAAATTTATTCAGGAGAATCCGTATAATGTCGGCGTGGACTGCGCCATTTTGATGAATCCGCAAACCTGGGTTGCTTCCGGCCATCTCGGCGGATTTTCGGATCCCCTGATGGATTGTAAGGAGTGTCACGAGCGTTTTCGCGCGGATAAGCTGATTGAAGATTTTGCCGAGGAGGAAAATATAGAATTAAAGGCGTCTGTCGACGGATGGACACAGGAGGAGATGAGAGATTTTATTGAAGAGCATAAAATTTCATGTCCAACCTGCGGCAAACATAATTTTACCGATATCCGCCAATTCAATCTGATGTTTAAGACGTTTCAGGGCGTGACGGAGGATGCCAAAAATACGGTTTATTTAAGACCGGAGACGGCGCAGGGGATTTTTGTCAACTTCAAAAATGTACAGAGGACTTCGAGAAAGAAAATTCCGTTTGGGATCGGGCAGATTGGAAAATCATTCCGCAACGAGATTACGCCTGGAAACTTTACGTTCCGAACTAGGGAGTTTGAACAGATGGAGTTAGAATTTTTCTGCGAGCCGGGAACCGATATGGAATGGTTTCAGTACTGGAGAGGCTTCTGTCGCGACTGGCTTTTGAATCTTGGAATGAAAGAGGAGGAGATGCGGCTTCGGGATCATTCGCCGGAAGAACTTTGTTTCTATTCTAAGGGTACGACTGATATCGAATTCTTATTCCCGTTTGGCTGGGGAGAACTCTGGGGAATCGCAGACCGGACGGATTACGATCTGACCCAGCATCAGAATACATCGGGACAGGATCTTACTTATTTTGACGACGTCAAAAATGAAAAATATATTCCGTATGTCATCGAGCCGTCCCTCGGCGCAGACCGCGTGGTTCTCGCATTTTTATGCTCCGCGTATGACGAGGAAAACATTGGGACCGAGGAGAAGCCGGATATGCGTACGGTGCTTCACTTCCATCCGGCGCTCGCGCCCGTGAAAATCGGCGTGCTGCCGCTGTCTAAAAAATTAAACGAGGGCGCTGAGAAGGTTTTTGCACAGCTTTCCAAAAAATACAATTGTGAATTTGACGACAGAGGGAATATCGGTAAACGCTATCGTCGTCAGGATGAGATCGGAACGCCGTTCTGCGTGACATACGACTTTGAATCCGAGAATGATCAGGCGGTGACTGTCCGCGACCGTGATACCATGGAACAGGAGCGGATAAAGATTGATGAGCTCGATGCATATTTTATGAAAAAATTTGAATATTAAATAGAGGAGAAGAGAGGGGTGCGCCAGAATTTGCATCTCTTTTTTCGTATCATACAAAACGCCTTGTTGTTGTATCAACATTTTTTTCCAATGTTGTGAAAAAATGGTTGCTTATATCCTGATTTATGATAAAATAAATGTGTGCGCTTAAACAGTGCGACGAGTTGGTGACATTGTGGAGCCTGCTTTCATTTTGCGGGAATTTCCACATATCAATAAAAACAAAGTAAATTTTAGGAGGAATTGTCAAATGGCAAACAAATGGGTCTACCTTTTTAGCGAAGGTAATGCTAACATGAGAGAGCTTCTTGGTGGTAAAGGTGCGAATCTGGCTGAGATGACAAACATTGGTCTTCCTGTTCCTCAGGGATTCACAATTACGACGGAGGCTTGTACTCAGTACTATGAGGACGGCCGTGAGATCAATGATGAGATTCAGGGTCAGATCAATGAGTACATTGTTAAGATGGAAGAGATTACGGGCAAGAAATTCGGAGACAAAGAGAATCCGCTTCTCGTATCCGTTCGTTCCGGCGCAAGAGCTTCCATGCCAGGTATGATGGATACGATTCTGAATCTTGGTCTGAATGAGACGGTTGTAGAAGTAATTGCTGAGAAGTCAAACAATCCGCGTTGGGCTTGGGACTGCTACCGCAGATTCATTCAGATGTATTCCGATGTAGTTATGGAAGTCGGTAAGAAATACTTTGAAGAGCTGATTGACAAAATGAAAGCCGACAGAGGCGTGACGCAGGACGTTGAACTTACTGCCGACGATTTGAAAGAGCTTGCAAGACAGTTCAAAGCTGAATATAAAGAGAAAATCGGACAGGATTTCCCTGACGATCCGAAGGAGCAGCTGATGGGTGCGGTAAAGGCTGTATTCCGTTCCTGGGACAACCCTCGTGCAAACGTATACCGTCGTGACAATGATATCCCATATTCCTGGGGAACCGCTGTCAACGTACAGAGTATGGCGTTTGGTAACATGGGCGACGACTGTGGTACCGGCGTTGCATTTACAAGAGATCCGGCTACCGGCGAGAAGAAGCTGATGGGTGAGTT